>NZ_QTNQ01000023.1 GCF_018424695.1 Vannielia litorea | reverse complement strand
GGCTCCCGCCCCGCGATCTTCGAGAAGATGGCCGCCTCCGAGGCCGATGTGATCAACCTCGATCTCGAGGATTCGGTGGCCCCCGACGACAAGGCAGAGGCTCGCCGCAACATCATCGCTGCCATCGGTGACGTGGACTGGGGCAACAAGCTGCTCTCGGTGCGCATCAATGGGCTCGACACGCCTTACTGGTATCGCGACGTGGTGGATCTGCTTGAAAACGCGTCGGAAAGGCTCGACCAGATCATGATCCCCAAGGTCGGCTGCGCGGGCGATATATATGCCGTTGATGCGCTGGTGACGGCGATTGAGGCCGCGGAGGGGCGCAGTAAGCGCATCGGCTTCGAAGTCATCATCGAAAGCGCCGCGGGCATCGCCCATGTCGAGGAAATCGCCGCCGCCTCGCCCCGGATGGATGCGATGAGCCTGGGCGCGGCCGACTTTGCCGCGAGCATGGGGATGCAAACCACCGGCATCGGCGGCACGCAGGAGAATTACTACATGCTCCACGGCGAAACCCGGCATTACTCAGACCCATGGCACTGGGCACAAGCTGCCATCGTGGCTGCCTGCCGCACCCACGGCGTGCTGCCGGTCGACGGCCCCTTTGGCGACTTCTCCGATGACGAGGGCTACCGCGCCCAGGCGCGGCGCTCGGCGACGCTCGGGATGGTCGGCAAATGGGCGATTCACCCCAAGCAGGTGGCGCTGGCGAACGAGGTGTTTACCCCCTCCGAAGAGGCCGTGGCCGAAGCCCGCGAGATCCTCGCCGCGATGGAGCAGGCCAAGAAGGAGGGCGCGGGCGCGACCGTCTACAAGGGCCGGCTGGTGGACATCGCCTCGATCAAACAGGCCGAGGTGATTGTGCGCCAAAGCGAGCTCATCGCGGGCTGACCCGAAGAATTTTCACGAAAATTCTTCCTGCTCTCAAAAATCTTCTCGAAGATTTTTGCCCGCCCCCCGCAGGAAAAATCTTCAGGAAGATTTTTCCTGCGCCAAAGGCATCACCACCTCGGTCAATAGCTGCTCGGGCGCGGTGTCCATCGGACTGTTCAGGTAGCGCTCGAAAGGCGCCTCATCCTCTGCGGGCGCGCGCCCGCTGTCCGGCAGGGCCTTGCCGTACATGAAGCCCCAGGCCTCGGGCAGCCCGGTGTAGGGGCCCTTGTGGGTGACAACAAGGACCTCGCAGGGCTCCACCTCTGCCGGGTCCAACCCGTCGGGCAGTGGCACCCCATCGGGCAGGATCACCCCCGCATGTGAGCGCAACTCTTCCGCCGGAACCGCCGTGGGATCATCCCAGAACCAGGCCACCAGCAACCCCAGCCTGCCGCCAAGGCCCGCATCGAGGCAGCGCTTGATCAGCACCTCATAGGCGCCCCCGATCTCCTGATAAGGGCCCGAATGGGCGACTGCTGCTCCGCGAAAGCCCGGCTCCTGGCGCATATCGACGTCATACATGGGAATTTCTCCATTATTTTCAGGAAGTAACAACACCGGTGCCACCCGGCTACGGCGTGTGTGGGATGGCGTCTCACCAAAGGCGGCGCGATAGGCGCGGGCAAAACTCTGGCCATTTGGGTAACCGCAGATCGTGGCCACGTTCTCCAGCGGCTGGCCTGTGGTGGCCAGCAGCACGGCGGCCCGGTTCAGCCGCGTGCGCCGCACCGTTTCGGCCACCGTCTCGCCCATCATCCTTGTGTAGACGCGATGAAAGTGGAACCGCGAGAAGGCGGCCACATCGGCCAGGGCGTCGAGGCTCAGATCCTCATCGAGATGGGCGAGGATATGGCGTTCCACCCGTTCCATCCGCTTTCGGTAATCCATTGCCACGCCTCACGTTTTGCCTCACCTGCATAGCATCCGGCCGTCTGACAAATCTTGCTTTGTTGCAAGCCCCGCCCCGCTGCGCCATATGAGGGGGGCAGCCACTCTGCGAGGCCAGCCTGCGAGGATAGATGACCAACTACCTGGAATTCGAGAAACCGCTTGCCGAGATCGAAGGCAAGGCCGAGGAGCTTCGCGCGATGGCGCGCGCCAACCCGGAGATGAAGGTGGAAGACGAGGCGCGCGGGCTGGATGCCAAGGCCGCTGCGCTGCTGGCCGACCTCTACGGCGACCTCTCCGCCTGGCGCAAATGCCAGGTCGCGCGCCACCCTGACAGGCCGCATTGCAAGGATTACATCGAGGCACTCTTTTCCGAGTACACGCCGCTGGCGGGTGACCGGAACTTTGCCGACGACCACGCGGTGATGGGCGGCATGGCCCGCCTGGAGGGCCGCCCGGTGGTGGTGATCGGCCATGAGAAGGGCCATGACACGAAAACCCGGATCGAGCGCAACTTCGGCATGGCCCGCCCCGAGGGCTACCGCAAGGCGATCCGCCTGATGGATCTCGCCGACCGCTTCAACCTGCCTGTGGTCACGCTGGTGGACACGCCGGGCGCCTATCCCGGCAAGGGCGCGGAAGAGCGCGGCCAGTCCGAGGCCATTGCCCGCTCCACAGAGAAATGCCTGAGCCTCGGCGTGCCGATGGTGTCTGTGGTGATCGGCGAAGGTGGCTCTGGCGGGGCAGTGGCCTTTGCTTCCTCAAACCGGCTGGCGATGCTGGAGCACTCGATCTACTCGGTGATCTCGCCGGAGGGCTGCGCCTCGATCCTTTGGAAGGACGCCGAGAAGATGCGCGAAGCCGCCGAGGCGCTGCGGCTCACCGCGCAGGATCTCAAGCAGCTGGGCATCTGCGACCATATCATCAGGGAACCGCTGGGCGGCGCGCAACGCCACCGCGCCGAGGTGATCAAGAGCGTCGGCAACGCCGTCCAATCGCTTTTGAAGGATCTTGAAGGCAAAGGCCGCAAGCAGCTGCGCGCCGACCGGCGCGAGAAGTTCCTGAAGATGGGCTCAAAAGGGCTGGCGGCCTGATACACGGATCGCCCCAGGGTGGCTCATCGGCCCGTGTGGCCCTCTTCGCCGATGCGATGAGCGGCCGGCCGGCACTGAAGAGCTGCCCCGCTCACCACATCCGCGGCTTGGCATACTCCGCATAGCCGTCGTCATAGCTCTCGGCGTCAAACGCGGCATCGGCCTCGCGGATCATCTGGCCCGCGCTGGGCACCTTGCCGCTCTCGTCCTCGCCGCGCCACAGCTCCGAGCGCATGATCGCCTTGGCGCATTGGAAGTAAACTTCTTCGACGGTAACCACCACCACCGAGCGCGGCTGCTTGCCCGCCTTCTCGAAGCGCGCCAGCAGGCCCGGCTCCACCGCCACCACCGCCCGCCCGTTCACCCGCACCACATTGGCCGCGCCGGGTACCATGAACATCAGGCTCACCCGCCCGTCGCGGACGATGTTGCGCAAGCTGTCGATCCGGTTGTTGCCGCGCCAGTCGGGCAGGGCCAGCGTCTGGGCATCCAGCTCCAGCACCACCGGCCCGTCATCTCCGCGCGGTGTGCCGTCGGTGCCTTCGGGGCCGACGGTGGAGAGCACGCAGAAGCGCGAGGCGCCGATCCACTGGCGATAGAGCGGGGTGATCTGCCGCGCGACTTTGGTGAGCGAGGCCTTCACCGCGTCGCCGTATATCTCTTCCAGCGCCTCGATGCTCTCGATCACCTGCATAGCGCTACTCCCCGAGCGGAATGTCTTTGGTGGCCAGCGGAAACCCGGCTTCGGCCATCAACTGGTTCGAGCGGGCTTCAACCACTTCCTCGAGCCGGGCCATGAAGGCCTTGGGCTCCAGCCCCGGCGGGATCTCCGGCAGAAACTCCAGCACGGCAACGCCCGGTTTGCGATAGATGCCGTGGCGTGGCCAGAACACGCCCACGTTGGTTGCTGCCGGGACGCAGGGTTGCTTCAGTTCACGGTAGAGCACCGAGGAGCCCACCTTGTAGGGCATATCGACGCCGGGCGCGACGCGGGTGCCCTGCGGGTAGATCACCAGCTGCCCGGGCAGCGCGGCGCCCGAGGCCACATCTGCCACCATCTTCTGGATCGCCTGCGCCCGTTTGCCCCGGTTCACCGGCACACAGCCGATGCGCAGCGCGTATTGCCCCAGGATCGGCGCCCACATCAACTCGCGCTTCATGATGAACTTCGGGCGCGGCAGCACCGAGACCAGCATGATGATATCGAGGAAGCTCTGGTGCTTGGAGGCCACCAGAACCTCGCCCTGGGGCACCGGGCCGCGCACGTCCGTCTTCAGGCCCACCATCCAGCCCGCCGTCCACCGGACCCAGCGGCAATAGGTGTGCACGCCTGCATAGGCGCCGCGCCGGTCAAACAGCATCCATGGGGTAAAGAACAGCGCCAGCACGGCCATCGCCAGATACATCTGCCCGACGAAGACAAGGCTTCGGAGCCATTGGATTGCGGTCATGTGACTTGCCTCAGGCTGCGGAAGGCGGCGGCGCGGGTGGCCCAGAACGCCGTGATGGCGGCAAGGATAGGCACCAGAAGCGGAAGGAGCCACCCCGCACCGGTAAAGCCCAGCCCGGTGAGAAAACCGCCGGTGGTTTCGGCCCGCGGCATCAGGGCGATGGCCAGCATTGCCAGTGCGGTGCCCACCGCCGCACCCAGAAGCGCGCGCTGGGTGAAGCGCCGCACGAAAGCGCGGGCAATGTAGACATCCCGCGCCCCGACCAGCCGCAGCGTGGCGATGACGCGGGCGTTGGCGGCCAGCGCCGAACCTGCGGCCAGCGTAATCATCGCGGCCATCGACAGGGCGATGAGACCCAGCGCCACCAGCCCCATCAGCCGCAGCCGCGAGGCGGCGCGGACCAGGGGCGCGCGCCAGCGCGAGTGGTCGTCGTACACAGCACCGGGCACCTCGCCCGCAAGCCGCTGCTTCAGCCCTTCCACATCCAGCCCGCCGCTCTCGACCACCTCGATCAGCACCGGCACCGGCAGGTTCTCCAGCGGCAAGTCAACGCCGAGCCAGGGGGCCAGCAGCGCCTTCTGCTCCTCGTCACTCAGCGCCCGGGCCGAGGCGATGCCGGGGGTGCTCTCCAGCACCTCCAGCGCCTTGGCCGTCTGCGCCGCGCGCTGGTCGGCGGGGGCGGAGATGCGCAGCGTGGCCGAGCGGGCCAGCTCCTGGCTCCAGCGGTTGGCCACCCGGCCCGTCGCCAGCGACAGGGCAAGGGCGAAGACGGCCAAAAAGGCCATCGCGCCTGCGGTGAAGAGGGTGAGCCTGGCGGTGAAGCCGGTGGGCGGCACCACGCGGTCGGCCTGCCCATCGCCCTGCAACAGCGCAAGCGCCTTGCCCACCTTCTGGCGCAGCGCGGCGGCGATGGCCCCGGCGCGGCTCACAAGTCGGCCCCGGCCAGTTGCAGGCGGCGCTTGGAAATGCGCAGCACCCGTGCGGCGACCTTGCTCTTGGCGGTTCGGATCAGGGTCAGGTCATGGGTGGCGACGAGGATGGTCTTGCCCATCTTGTTCAGCTCCACCAGCAACTGGAGCAGCCGCTGCCCCATCTCCCAATCGACGTTGCCGGTGGGTTCGTCGGCCAGCACGATATCGGGTGACATCACCACAGCCCGGGCCAACGCCGCCCGCTGCCGCTCGCCGCCCGACAGCGAGGGCGGAAGGGCATCGGCATGGGCTTCCAGACCCACCCAGCGCAGCAGCTCGGCGATATTGCCGCGCTCGGCCTCCACGTCACGGCCCGCTACGGTGAGCGGTAGCGCGATGTTTTCGGCCAGCGGCAGGTGATCGAGAAACTGGCAATCCTGATGCACCACCCCGATCCTCTGGCGCGCGCGCGCCACCTCGTCACGGCTGTAGCCCTCGGAGGGCCGCTCGAACAGCTGCACCCGGCCCGCCGTTGGGGCCAGCTCAAGGTAGCACAGCTTCAGCAGGGTGCTCTTGCCTGCGCCCGACGGGCCGGTGAGAAAATGGAAGGATCCGGGCGCAAGGCGGAGCGAAATGTCACTCAGCAACTCGCCCCCACCGTAGCTGTAGGCCACATTCTCCAGCTCGATCACGCGCATCCCCTGCCTGTCTCGCGGCTCCTTGTGCCGCAGCGCGGCCTCACATGCAATTGCACCCACGGGGCCGCTCGCGCTATTTCTTTGCTTCCCGCAACTTGAGTGATAGCTTGCAGGACAAATAAAAGAGGCACACAACCGGTCAAGGTTGAAATCGAGGGGGCGTCTATGCGGCTGGTATGCCCGAATTGCGGTGCGCAATATAACGTGGATGACAGCGCCATTCCCGAGGCCGGGCGTGATGTGCAGTGCTCGAGCTGTGGCCACGGATGGTTTCAGGAGCCCGATGGCGGGCGCGAGCGGGCCAGTGCCGCGACGCGGATCGCCAGCCAGCCCGGCCCCCGGAAGGAAACCACGAAAATCGCCACCGGCACCCCGGAGCCGACGCCCGCCGCGGCTACACCGGAGGCAAGCGCGCCCGAGGTCTCCGAGCGCACCGGCCGCCGCGCGCTCGACACCGCCGTGATGGACGTTCTGCGAGAAGAGGCAGAGCGCGAAAAGGCCGCTCGCGCTGCCGAAGCGACGCCGCCACCACCGCCGCAGCCTCAGGCCGATGCGGAGCCGCCGCAAGAAGCGCCCGCGCCTCGCCCGCTGGCAGAGCCCGCCCCGGCACCCCAGCCCGATGAGCGGCAGGTGGCTTCGGAGACCCACAAGGCCAAGATCCGTGGTGAAAACCCGGTCGTGGCCGTTGCCGCGCTTTCGGGCCGGTCGGTGCAGCGCAAGGAGATGCTGCCCGACATCGAGCAGATTAACTCCACCCTGCGCGCCAGCGCCGATCCGAGCCGCACCGCCGAAGAGGCGGGCGCGGCGGAGGAGGTTGAACAGCAGAAGGCGAAACGCGGGTTCCGCATGGGCTTTGGCCTTGTGGTCCTTATCGCCCTCGCCGCCGCACTGGTCTATGTTCAGGCGCCGCGCATCGCCACCGCCGTGCCTGCGCTTGAAAGGCCGCTCACCAGCTATGTCGCCAGCGTCAACGCGGGCCGCCGCTGGCTGGATACCACCCTGCGCGGCGTCGCGGGGGGCTGACCGTCAGCCCTTGGTGACATTTTCCTCGAAGGCCGTCTTGAAGGCGTCTTTCTGGCTGTCGCTGGCGTCGGTCTGGTGCTGCGCCTTCCAGTCGTCATAGGGCATGCCGTAGAACAGCTCGCGCGCCTCCTCCTTGCCCATCTCGATCCCCCGCTCGGCGGCAGCCTCCTGCATCCAGCGGGAGAGGCAGTTGCGGCAGAAGCCGGCAAGGTTCATCAGGTCAATGTTCTGCACATCGGTGCGCTTTTCCATCAGGTGCTTTTGAAGCGTCCGGAAGGCGGCGGCTTCAAGCTCGGTGCGGGTGGCGTCGTCCATGGGAATCCTCCTTGTTGGGGAGAGAATGGCTGTTGCGGGGATGGAGACAAGGGGGGAACGGCGGATTGGCTGTGCGTCGGTGCGGTTCGGGCTGGGAGGGATGGCAGCTTTGCGCCCGTTTTGCCCGATGCTGCCCATGTACCAATGTCCGCTCGTTGGAGTGGAGCCATTTACAAGCAGGAGACCGGCAACCAAATTCTCGGAACCGCTTCAGATCAAGCTAGCCTGCGCCGAACGGTCTACACGGATCACGCCAGACAGAAGCCACTTGTTAAACTTGGTCACGCGGTGTGTTCCCATGGCGAAAGCAATACCGCGTTCGGGCATTTCTTGCCCCCACTTTTCGCGCATCTTGTTCAACGTGTCTTCCTCGCCGTACTGGTCACGCCACTTGAAAAACGTGCGCTCTGTTTCCCAGTCGATACAGGTATGAGTCAGCGTTTTGCCCTCATGCTCAAAGCGATAGTGGAAGGAGTAAGGGGCAACGTCCGGTGTCAAAACGGTGCTGTCACCTGAGAACATATCTGTCTGACTCAGAAGTGTGTCGCGGCGTCTTTGGTTCTTTGTCTTGGCGGCATCGCTTAAGGGGCGAATAAGGAATTCCGGGTTCTCTGGGCGGATCAATGCGAAGGAACGGCCCTTCTCTTTTTCCTCAGCAAGGCTTTCCACGATAGCGCGTCGCGCGAATTCGTGGCGCTCGGAAGGCTTCACCTGCCGGACCTTCTCTAGGGACTCGTGATCCACGCGCTTGCTTTCGGGGCGCATGTCCTTGGGCGCTGCGCTTCGCCATCGGGTGCGAATGATATCCCAGCGATTGAAGCGTTGTTCATTGCTCAATAGTTTGAAGGGCATGGGGTAAAGCCGGTGCCAGTTGCCGTAAATGTCGATACCGGCAACGCATACGGTTTCACCGTGGGTCTGCCCTGTTTCCGGGGCAGCTTTCACGATGACGCAGACTTCTACTGGCTCTTGCCAGTCGCTCATGGGTCAGTTCACGGCGATATGTTCGATGGGCGCGCCCACCAGCGCGGACAGGCGCTCAGCGACAATCTTGCGGTGACAGCCTTCATGGTGGCGCTCAAAGCACGTCAGACAGATGCGCTTGCCCTTCACTGCGCCTGCAAGCTCTGTGAGCGCCGATTGTGCGTCTTCCCCGTCCATGTGCTGCGTGAATATCTCGACAAACAGGTCATGATTGCCAGCGCGTGCAGCTTCCCTACCGGGTTTGGGGTCGCCTAGGGCTTTGACATGCAGGTAGTCTATGCCCGCCTCTTTGACGGCGGCGTTCAACCCGTTCTTTGAGAAGCCCTTTTTGCGTGACAGCGGAAGCTCGCGCACGTCTACCAGCACATCGATTTCTGCTTCGGCCAAGCGGCCGACGAAATCATCAATGGTGGACTTCTCGTAACCGATTGTGAATATTTGTTCTTCTGTTTGCATGCTCTTAGCCATTTTGGCACCTCCATTTTTTGCGGTGATAGTAGACAAGATATGACTCCTGTCCATCTTGTCGGTAGAACTGCGTCAATAAAGCGTTGACATGGGGTAAGAATGCTACTGACGACGTAGCAGACATTGGAGCAGATTCCGCAAACGGCAGCACAGTCCGCTTAACCGACCTTCGGATTGAGGACGCTGTGCCAGGCTCTTTCGAGCTGGGCCTGCCGCTCCACCCGACGTGCCGTCCCTACTGCCCTGACATCTCCAGCGCCTCTTCCAGCAGCGGCGCCAATCGTTCGGCCCAGGCATCCTGCTGGGCGTCGGCTTCGATCAGGTCCTGCCGGACCTCGATCAGGACGTTGGGGCGGCCGTGTTGCAGCGCGTGGCGGTCCACCGCGTCGCCGGGGAGGTGCCCGCCGTAGGGCTCGTTGTCGCCCACCACCAGATCGCTCTCTTGCCGCAGCCGGGCAATGAGGGCGTGGGCGAGGGCCGGATCGACATGGGAGTGCAGAACGCCGACCTGCCACGGGCGCGCCGGGCGGCCCTTGAGCTTCGGCGTGAAGCTGTGGATCGAGCAGAGCACGGGCGCCGCGCGCGCCGACAGCAGCTCGGACACCGCATCGTGGTAGGGCCGGTAGCAGAGGGCCTTCCGGCGCTCCAACTCCTCCGGCCCCGCCCTGCGGTTGCCGGGGATGATCGTGCCGTCATAGAGCTTCATCAGCAGGGTCGGGTCATCCTCGCCGCGGTTGGGGTCGATCACCAGACGGGAGAAGTTGGAGCAGATCGCCGGGCCGTTCAGCCGCTCGGCCAGCCCCAGTGCAACGCCCGCCGCGCCGGGATCATAGGCGATGTGCCGCGCCATGTCGGCCGCGGGCAGCCCAAGCGTGCCGCCGTTCACCGCGTCGGGCACGAAGTTTGTTGCGTGGTCACAAGTTACGCACCAGCGCCCCGGTCGGTCGCGCCCGTGCAGGCTGAAGGGATGATATGTCATGTCGGTGTTTTGATTTCGGGTCATGCTCTGATACGCAGGAGGCGCGGGGGATGCCAGAGCAACCGTTCGATCTCCCCCCTTTCCGTTGCGCGGGTTTAGCGCTAACACGGAGCCGGACGCGATGAGGAGAGCCCCGAGATGAAACGCAACCGCAACGTCAAGATCGTGGCCACGCTCGGCCCTGCCTCTGACACCTACGAGATGATCCGCAATCTGCACGAGGCCGGGGCCGACGTGTTCCGCCTGAACATGAGCCACGGCTCCCATGAGGAGATCAAGGCACGCCACGGGATGATCCGGCAGGTGGAAAAGGACGTGGGCCGCCCCATCGCCATCCTCGCTGACCTCCAAGGGCCGAAACTGCGGGTGGGCACCTTCGCCGGCGACAGCGAAGAACTGGTGGAGGGCGCGAGCTTCCGGCTCGATCTCGACCCTGCAGATGGCGATGCGAGCCGCGTCTGCCTGCCGCACAAGGAAATTTTCGATGCGCTGGAGCCGGGCTCCACGCTTCTGGTCAATGACGGCAAGATTCGCCTCAGGGTCACCGAATGCGGCAGCGACTATGCCGATTGCGAGGTGATCGCGGGCGGCACCATCTCCAACCGCAAGGGTGTCAACGTGCCCGACGTCGTGCTGCCGCTGGCCGCGCTGTCGGAGAAGGATTTGAAGGATCTCGAGTTCGTATGCCAGCTTGGCGTCGACTGGCTGGCGCTGAGCTTCGTGCAGCGCGCCGAAGACGTGCACCAGGCCCGAGAGCTCGCCGGCGGGCGCGCGGCGATCCTGTCGAAGATCGAGAAACCGGCGGCGGTGAAGGCTTTTGCCGAAATCTTGGAGGCTTCCGATGCCATCATGGTGGCGCGCGGCGACCTTGGCGTGGAACTGCCCGTGCAGGCGGTGCCGCCGATCCAGAAGCGGCTGGTGCGCACCACCCGCTCGGCGGCCAAGCCGGTGATCGTGGCGACCCAGATGCTGGAAAGCATGATCGAAAGCCCGATGCCCACGCGCGCCGAGGTGTCGGACGTGTCGAACGCCATCTACGAGGGCGCCGATGCCATCATGCTCAGTGCCGAGAGCGCGGCAGGCGATTACCCGATCGAGGCGGTGCAGACGATGAACGCCGTCGCCGTGGAAGTGGAGAGCGACCCGACCTACCGCGACGTGATCGAGGCCGCCCGCCGGATCGACCGTTCCACGGTGGCCGATGGTATCGTCTCCGCCGCGCGCGAGATTGCCGAGGCCACCGACATCAAGGCCATCGCCTGCTTCACCCAAACCGGCACCACCGCCGGGCTGGTAGCCCGCGAGCGGCCCGAGGTGCCGATCCTCGCACTGACCAATCACATCGGCACCGCCCGCCGCCTCGCGCTGACTTGGGGCGTGACCTGTGCCGTCACCGCCCGGCTGGAGCGCTTCAAGCAAGCCGTGGTCAGCGGCGCCCGCGCCGCCCGCGAGCTGGGGCTGGCGACCGAGGACGACCAGATCGTTGTGACTGCCGGTGTGCCCTTCAACGTGCCCGGCTCGACCAACATTCTGCGCGTCGCGCCCTGCGCCGAGCGGCTGATCTACGCCTCTGACCCGGAGTAACCCCGCGATGACACTGGAGGTCTGGACGCTCTACGTGGCCACGGTGCTGGCGCTGATGAGCACCCCCGGCCCCAGCCAGTTGCTGATGCTCTCCAACAGCGCGACCCACGGCTTTGGCCGGGCTCTGGCCACGGCGGCGGGCGACCTGACCGCAAATGCGCTTCAGATGCTGGCTGCCGGGCTTGGGCTTGCGGCGCTGATCGCGGCCTCGGCCACGGCGCTCTCGGTGATCAAATGGGCCGGCGTGGCCTATCTGGTCTGGCTCGGGGTCAGGATGATCCGCCGGGCGCGGGCGGCGGACCCGGGGCTGGCGCAGGCCCGCAGCAGGGCCTCGCTGAAGGCGCTCTGGTTGCAGGGCTTTCTGACCTCGGCGGCCAACCCCAAGGCGGTGGTGTTCTTTGCTGCGCTCTTCCCGCAGTTCATCACGGCGGAGGCGGCCTTCTGGCCGCAGCTGATGATCCTTTCAGCCACTTACATCGTGATCGACGGGTGCTTCCTGTCGGCCTATGGCGGCAGCGCGGGGTGGATCGCGGCGCGGTTCAAGGGGCCGGCCCGGCTCTGGATCGAGCGGGTCGGCGGCGGCTTCATGATCGGGGCGGCGGTGCTGCTTGGCCTGAAGACCATCGGCCAGCGCTAGGCCGCGCAGGCATTGCCGACTGATGCCACGGGGCCGCGCGGCGGCGCACATTCAGCGGCTGCTGGCCGAAAAGATTGATTTTTGCCCGACCTGCCCGAATAGTTGACGCCAAGGCAAGAAGCACTTGGGCAGTTCAGGAGTGGCAGGGTGACGATCGATCCGGATGTTATTTTTGTCATCGGCATGGTCGTGGGGGTGCTGGCCATCCCGGCGCTGATCGGGGCGTTCTCGGAAAGCCGGACGCCACGCGCGGCGGCGATCATGGTGCTTATCGCGGCGGGGCTGATCTCGGTCGCCGTGATCCGAAAGCCCGGCGGCTACACGGTGAGCGGCGCGCCCGAGGTGTTCATGCGGGTGGTCGGGGATATCGTGAACTAGCGGCCCGGCGGTCCGGGCGTAGGCCTAGAACACCGATCCGAAAAGCTGCGCTGTCGCGGCCCAGGCCCGTTCGGTGGCGCGGGCGTCGTAATTCTTGCCGCCCACCTTGTCATTCGCTGCCGGGTTGGTGAAGGCGTGGCCCACCCCGCCCATCGCGAGGATCTGCCAGTCGGCCTCTGCTGCATCCAGCTCTTTCGACAGCCCCAGCACGTCATCCGGCGTGGCAAGCGGGTCATCCCAGCCGTGGAGGGCGAGCACGCTGGTGGGGA
The DNA here is from genome assembly GCF_018424695.1 of Vannielia litorea. Lineage (GTDB taxonomy): Bacteria > Pseudomonadota > Alphaproteobacteria > Rhodobacterales > Rhodobacteraceae > Vannielia > Vannielia litorea_A. The sequence continues at coordinate 40,155 of NZ_QTNQ01000023.1, read as the reverse complement.
TCGTCTCGGCCACCTCCCAGCCCGGTGCGTCGAAGAGGCCGTGGAAGCTGGCCACGGCTTTCACATCCGCCTCGCCCATCCGCGCCAGATCGAGCACGCATTTGCCGCCGAAGCAGAAGCCGATGGCGCCGTGCTTGCCGTTCGTCACGCCGGAGTCGCGCATCCAGTTCAGCGCGGCTTCAATCCGGCGGCGCAGTTCGGTGCGGTCGGCATTCATCGCGTTCATCATGTCTCGGGCATCCTCCGGCCCTTCGGGCGCGCGGCCATAGGTGTCGGCCACGAAGGCGGCGTAGCCCATGGCGGCGAGGCGCTCGGCGGCGTCCACCTCGATCGGGCCGCGCCAGGCGATGGAATGGAATACAAGCACTCCGGGTCGGGGGCCCGGGTTGGCCGGGTCGGTGACGATGGTGCCGGAAAAGCCCTCGTAGTCCTGATCGGTGTGCTGCATGATCTGCCCTCCTCGAATCGCGGTGCTCGCCGCATGGTGCGCAGATGCCGCCGCAAGGCACAAACCCCCTTGCCACGCAGCGGATTCGCCCCTATACGCCACCTCTCATCCGCGCGGGCGGGCCGAAAGCGGCATGCCTATCCGCGCCAATACGACCAACTCATGGAGATGGCAAATGCCCAAGATGAAGACAAAATCGAGCGCCAAGAAGCGCTTCAAGGTGACGGCCAAGGGCCGCATCAAGGTGGCCCAGGCGGGCAAGCGTCACGGCATGATCAAGCGGACCAACAAGTTCATCCGCAATGCCCGCGGCACCACGGTGCTGTGCGACGCTGACGAGAAGATCGTCAAGAAATTCATGCCCTACGCCCGCTAAGGAGAGCCCAAGATGTCCCGTACCAAAGGCGGCACTGTCGCCCACGCCCGCCACAAGAAGGTGATCAAGGCCGCGAAAGGCTATTACGGTCGCCGCTCCACCAACTTCAAGACGGCCACGCAGGCTGTCGACAAGGCCAACCAGTACGCCACGCGCGACCGCAAGAACCGCAAGCGCCAGTTCCGCGCGCTGTGGATCCAGCGGATCAACGCCGCCGTGCGCAGCCACGACGAGAGCCTGACCTACTCGCGCTTCATCAACGGCCTGTCGCTGGCCGGGATCGAGGTGGACCGCAAGGTGCTGGCCGATCTCGCCGTGCATGAGCCCGAGGCCTTCGGCGGTATCGTCGAGAAGGCGAAAGCCGCGCTGGCCTGAGGCCTGCTGACACAGTGATTTGAAAGGGCCGTCCCCAGGGGCGGCCCTTTTGCATGCGGCGGTGCCCGCTCGTCCGCCCTTCGAGGCGTCCTCGCGGTGGTGTGCCAACCCGGGCGAAGAGACGGCAGCGCCGTGGATGAGCCCGCCCGCGCCAGTGCCGCGGGGCAACAGCCGGGCGCAATTCGCCCTGCATGCTTTGAATTTTGTTCCAATTCTGGTGCTTCTGCGGTGAAACTGCGGCGGATGCGGCCGTCAGAGCTGCGCGTTACATGAGGCAGGTGCGAAGGGACGGATGGCGTCGATTTCGCTTACAATGCAGATCGTCAACGGCGATCCGGCTTCGTCGGGCAAGGGGATCAACCTCACCACGCAGCAGGAGCCGAATGCGGTCTTCGAGGAAGCATCGGGGGAGTTTTCCCTTTCCACGGTGGCCGATGGCGATGTGCTCGTCGTCAATGGCGAGGTCTATAGCTACGAGTATCTGGGCAGCGGCAACATCCGCAATGATCCTGACAACGCGGCCGCCTTCATTCGTATCACCTCGGCCCCGCCGGGCGGGCAGTACGATGTGGGCAGCACTTTCGCAATCGACCTGACAGACCCGGACGATCCCAATTATCCCAACCTGCCCAATGGCTCGACCGGCCTGACAGTGTCGGACCTCGACCCGGATGCAGAAACCGAGTTTCCTTGTTTCGCCGCCGGAACCCGGCTGGAAACCGAAGCCGGCCCCTGCGAAGTCGAGGCACTCCAACCCGGCATGCGCCTGCGGACGCGCGACAACGGGTGGCAGGAGATCCGCTGGGTCGGCCGCAGCCGCGTGAACGGGCGCGGGTGCCTTGCACCGGTGGTGATCGAGGCGGGTGCGCTGGGCGATCATGGGCGGCTCGTGGTGTCGCCCAATCACCGGATGCTGGTGGGCGGCTGGCGGGCGGAGCTGCTGTTTGGCGAGCCGGAGGCGCTGGTGGCGGCCAAGGCGCTGGTGGATGGCCGGGCCATTCGTTCTGCGCCGTGCCCGCAGGTGGAATACGTCCACGTGCTGCTTGATTCCCATGAGGTGATCTATGCCGAGGGGGCGGAAACCGAGAGTTTCTATCCCGGTGAAGTGGGCGCAGGGGTGCTCGGGCCAGAGGCGCGGGCCGAGATCGAAGCGATCTTCCCCGGCTTGCTGGCAGGCGCACGCTGTTACGGGGCTCTCGCGCGGCCCGAGCTTCGGCGCTACGAGGCGGCGCTGATTGCGGCTTGAGCGGCCATGAACAGGCCCATCCCCAGCATCATCAGGTTTTCCGTCAGCGATACAAAACCCAGTGGCACATTGGACCCGCCACCCATGCAGGCGCATTTCAGATCTCGTTTGTCGATGTAAACGGCCTTGATGACCGACGCAGCCCCGATGCCGCCGATGAAGATGGCAATGGGCGCGGCCAGCCATGTGGCGATGCCCGCGAGCATAAGGAGGCCGGCCGTGGCTTCAAGGAAGGGGTAGGCATAGGCATATTCCACCCGGCGGCGTGCCAGCAGATCATAGCCGAGGAACATGGTCGAAAAGCTCTCGACGTCGCGCAGCTTCTGGAAGGCGAGGATGCACATGGCGATGGCGACCATGGGCACGAGCGCGGCGGCTGTGATCGCGCCGGTGGCCAGCCAGTTGACTGCGAGGCCCATGAGTGCGGCCAGCGCGAAGGTGGCGATGACGGGCTGGTATGTGGTGGCGTCGTCGTCGTGCAGGGGGATGCCGAAGAAGGCGCGCAGGTCGTCATAGCCGCCGATCCGCTCGCCGTCGATCCAGGTTTGCGGGGTGGTCTCGACGCCGTGCTTTTCCATGAAAGCATCGGTTTCTTTGCGGGTTTCCAGCGGGTGGTCTTCCACCTCATAGCCCCAGCGCTCGAGCATGGCCTTGGACTTCAGGCCGAAGGGGCAGAGGTGATCGGGGGTGGCCATGCGGTAGAGCCGGGCCTTGGCCTTGGCGTGGTCGCGTGCGGGGGTGCTGCGATCGGATCTATCGGGGGTCATTCCCGGCGGGCTGGCTTGGGCGTGCATGGACTGTCCTTTCACAAGGACAACAAGGCGAGCCCGCGTCGGGTTCCGTCGGGCGCGGTGAGACGGGACAAGTCCCGCGCTACGGCTTGCACCCTCACGCGCTCCGCTATAGGCAAGCGGCGGTGCAAATGGAGGCCCCGCTGATGGACGAGCTGCGCGGAAAATACATCGAGGCGATTGCCGGAGCCACCGATGAGGCGGCGCTGGAGGAACTGCGCTTGGCCGCCGTGGGCAAGAAGGGTGAGGTGAGCCTGAAGATGCGCGAACTGGGCAAGATGAGCCCGGAAGAGCGCCAGGTGGCCGGCCCCGCGCTGAACGCGCTGAAGGATGAGATCAACGCCGCGCTCACCGCCCGCAAGGCTGCGCTGGCCGATGCCGCGCTCGACGAGCGGCTGAAGAGCGAGTGGCTCGATGTGACTCTGCCGAGCCGCCCCCGTCGGCAAGGCACGATCCACCCGGTGAGCCAGGTGACCGAGGAAGTAACGGCCATTTTCGCCGACATGGGCTTCGCCGTGGCCGAAGGCCCGCAGATCGAGACCGACTGGTATAACTTCGACGCGCTGAACATCCCCTCGCACCACCCGGCGCGGGCGGAGATGGATACCTTCTACATGGCGCGCAAAGAGGGCGACAACCGCCCGCCCCATGTGCTGCGCACCCACACCTCGCCGGTGCAGATCCGGTCGATGGAAGCGGGCGGCGCGCCGACGCGGATCATTTGCCCCGGTCGCGTGTATCGCGCGGATTACGACCAGACGCACACGCCGATGTTCCACCAGGTCGAGGGCCTCGCCATCGACAAGGACATCTCGATGGCCAACCTCAAGTGGGTGCTGGAAGAGTTCTTCACCGCCTACTTCGGCACCAGCGTGAAAACCCGCTTCCGCGCCTCGCACTTCCCCTTCACCGAACCTTCGGCAGAGGTGGATATTCAGTGTAGCTTCGAGGGCGGCACCGTGAAGGTGGGCGAGGGTGACGACTGGCTGGAGGTGCTGGGCAGCGGCATGGTGCACCCGAACGTGCTGCGCGCGGGCAATATCGACCCGGACGAATGGCAGGGCTTCGCCTTCGGCATGGGGATCGACCGGATCGCGATGCTGAAATATGGCATCCCCGACCTGCGCGCCTTCTTCGAAAGCGACCTGCGCTGGCTGCGCCACTATGGCTTCGCCGCGCTGGATGTGCCGACTTTGCATGCGGGTGTGTCGCGCTAAGGCGTTTGGTGCGTTTCACCCACCCTACGCAAAACAAAGAGGGCGCGGCGGTATCCAGCCCCCTGGTCCACCGCCGCGCCCGCGCTTTTGCCCCCACCCGAACGGTTAGTCGGGCAGATTGTCCCCTGTCTCGGGGAGCAGCCCCTTCACGAAGGCCACCGACCCCTGGTCGATCGCATCCATGATGGTTCCGCGTGCAAGGCTGACCGCCTTTGCGTCAAGCACCGGCACGGCCAGGATGGCGGCGGCGGTGAGGGTGAGCACGACGAGCACGGGGAAACGTGCGCCGCCTGCTGCGGTTTTCAAAGTGGTCTGCATCTGCTCGTCCTTGCACTTCGCGTGCCGGTCTTCCGGCTTCCGCGATCTCTTGACGCGCCCCGTTTTCGGGTGTCGCAACGTCACCTAGCCCCCGGATCGCGGCACGAAAAAGGCAAGTTCGTGGTGATTTTGCAGAAACAGTCGTGCTGAAACGGTCAGAACTGTTTCCAAGAACGGAAAGAACCGCCCCGCCCCGTAGCCGGAAACGAGGGAAAATGGCTGCGGGGCAGGGCGGAGCGGCGCGCCGAACTCGGAAGGCGGCCTAGTTCGTGGCTTTCGCCGGAGCCTCCTCCGAGCGAAGCCCGGGGATGAGGTCGGCGACCGGCATGTTCCAGATCCGGGCCGGGTTCATCCGGCAGAGCGCACGATTGAGTTCAATGTTGTCGGTCAGCTGGCGGCAAGTCGAGCCACCCACGCCGTCTGGCGAATTGGAAATGAACCCGAGCCCAATGAGCACGAGAACGGCAACAGCAAGTGGTCGGAGGAATCCCCCGAGGGAGTCGATAACGGACGAAAGCATGGCACCCCCATATTCGTCATGTGAAACGGCCCCCACCGGTTCACGGTCAAGATAGGGCGCAATTGTGGCGAAATTTAGGCAAAGGCGGCAGGTTTGTGTCCTGGTTGCAGGGAAGTTACAGGGTGGCTAACCGCACGAGAGGAGCCTGGCATGAAGCTGTTTCGCCACGAGAACCGCGAGAGAAACCACGACACGCGCCGTATCTACGCGCTTTACGAGCTGGCTTACACGCTGGTGGATTTTGGCGCGGCGATCTGCTTCCTCATCGGCTCGGTGCTGTTTTTCTGGCCCTCGGTCGAGACACCGGCGATCTGGCTGTTCACCATCGGCTCGCTGCTGTTTCTGGCCAAGCCCGCGATCCGGCTTGCGCGGGAGGTGAAACTGCTGCGCATGGGCAAATATGAAACGCTGGCCGAGCGCGTGGAGCGCTAGGGCGGGTGGCACGCTCGCAGCACGCCCGGACGGACCTGAAGGCGCGGCTGGCGCGGCTGCGGCTCTGGGTGCGCCATCGCGTGCGGCCCGGCTGGCGGGCGGTTGTCGGGGTGCTTCTGATCTGCGGTGGCGTGCTGGGCTTCCTGCCGGTGCTGGGGTTCTGGATGATTCCGCTCGGCATTGCCGTGGCTGCACTTGATCTGCGCCCTCTCTGGCGGCGATGGCGTGCGCGTGCCGGGCGGCGGCGGCGCTGAGCACCCGCGCCCTTTTCCCCTCTGCGTCATTGCGCTAAACCCCGCGCGAACCCCCGACACGGCGGATAAGGACGACCCGATGAAATTCACCCTGAGCTGGCTCAAGGAGCACCTCGAAACCGAGGCTCCCCTTGACGATATCCTCGACGCGCTGACCGATCTCGGCCTTGAGGTGGAGGGGATCGAAAACCCGGCCTCCCGGCTTGAGGCCTTTACCATCGGCAAGGTGCTCGCCGCCGAGAAGCACCCCGATGCCGACCGGCTGAAGGTGTGCCGGGTGCTCACCGACGAGGGCGAGAAGCAGATCATCTGCGGCGCGCCGAACGCGCGCGAGGGCATCACCGTGGTGGTGGCCAAGCCCGGCACCTATGTGCCGGGGATCGACACCACCATTCAGGTCGGCAAGATTCGCGGGATCGAGAGCCACGGGATGATGGCCTCGGAACGCGAGATGGAGCTGAGCGACGAGCACGATGGGATCATCGAGTTGGAGAGCGGCGAGGTGGGTGACCGTTTCACCGACTGGCTGGCGGCCAACCGCCCTGAGGCGGTGGACCCGGTGATCGAGATCGCCATCACCCCCAACCGGCCCGATGCGCTGGGTGTGCATGGCATCGCCCGCGACCTCGCGGCGCGGGGGTTGGGCAAGCTGAAGCCGCTTGAGGCGCAGAAGATCGAGGGCAAATTCGCCAGCCCGGTGAATGTGACCATCGCCGAGGATGCGGCAGACGGCTGCCACGTGTTTCAGGGGCGCTACATCAAGGGTGTGAAGAACGGCCCCTCGCCGGAGTGGCTGCAGAAGAAGCTGCGCGCCATCGGGCTGCGACCGATCTCGGCGCTGGTCGATATCACCAACTACTTCACCTACGATCGCAACCGCCCGCTGCACGTGTTCGACGGCGGCAAGGTGACGGGCGATCTGTTGATCCACCGCGCCAAGGGCGGCGAAGAGCTGCTGGCGCTGGATGGCAAGACCTATGCCATGCCCGAGGGCGCGATGGTGTTTTCGGACGAAAAGGGCGTGGAGAGCATCGGCGGGATCATGGGGGGCGAAGACTCGGGCTGCACCGAAGAGACCACGGATGTGATCCTCGAAGCGGCCTATTGGGACTTTGTTCAGATCGCGCTCACCGGACGCGCGCTGAAGATCAACTCCGATGCGCGTTACCGCAACGAGCGCGGGATTGATCCGGGCTACAACCGGCAGGCGGTGGATGATGCCACGGCGATGATTCTCGAACTCTGCGGCGGTGAGCCGAGTGAGCTGATCGAGGCCGGCGCGGTGCCCGACGTGAGCCGCGCCTACAAGCTCGACGCCGCGCGCTGTTCGTCGCTCGTGGGCATGGACATCCCCGAAGCCACGCAGCGCGCCTCGCTTGAGGCGCTGGGCTTTGTCATGGACGGCGACATGGCGCAGGTGCCCTCTTGGCGGCCTGACGTGCAGGGCGAGGCGGACCTGGTGGAAGAGGTCGCCCGTATCGCCTCGCTCAAAGGGCTTGTCGGAAAGCCGATGGCGCGGGTGGCGCCGGGTGTGCCCAAGCCGATCCTGACCGAGAGCCAGCAGCGCGAGCGCGTCGCGCGGCGCACCATCGCCAGCCTCGGTTACAACGAATGCGTGACCTACAGTTTCATCGACGAAGCCACGGCGAAGCTCTTCAAGGGCGGCGAGCTGGACACCCAGCTTGAAAACCCGATTTCCTCGGAGATGAGCCACATGCGGCCCGCGCTCCTGCCCGGGCTGCTGCAAGCTGCCGCCCGCAACCAGGCGCGCGGCTTTGCCGATATGGCGCTGTTCGAAGTGGGCGCGGCCTTCCACGGCGGCGAGCCGGGTGAGCAGCACACGCTGGCCACCGGCCTTCTGGTCGGGGCTACCGGCCCGCGTGACAGCTTCGGCGCGCGCCGCAACGTGGACCTCTATGACGCCAAGGCCGATTGCGAGGCCGTGCTCGCCGCCCTCGGCGCGCCCGAGCGGGTGCAATTCCGCCGTGAGGCCAGTGACTGGTGGCACCCCGGTCGCTCTTCGGTGATGGCGCTGGGCAAGATCGTGCTGGCGGTGTTCGGCGAGATCCACCCCCGCATCCTGCGTGAGATGGATGTGAAAGGCCCGGCGGTGGGCTTCACCATCTGGCCGCAGGCGGTGCCGGCGAAGAAGGCCAAAGGCGCCTCGCGCGGGGCCGTGGTGCTGGCCGACCTTCAGGCGGTGGAGCGCGACTTTGCCTTTGTGGTCGATGAAGGCGTGGCCGCGATGGACCTGATGAACGCCGCGCGCGGGGCCGACAAGGCGCTGATCGAGGATGTGCGCCTGTTCGACCAGTTCATCGGCGGCAGCCTCGGTGAGGGCATGAAGAGCCTCGCCATTACCGTGCGGATGCAGCCCTCTGAAAAGACCCTGACCGATGAAGAGATCGCCGGCGTCGCCGCGAAGGTTGTGGAGAAGGTGACAAAGGCCACCGGCGGCGTGCTGCGCGGGTGACCCGCTGGCGCTGGGCGCTGGTGGTGGCCGTCCTGGCCGCCACCCTGCTCGTCATCCCCCATTTGCTCCACCGCGAGGTCAAGGTCGCCTGCGTGCCTGAAATGGCGCTGCCGCAGGGCCTTCTGGCTCCCGTGGCGGACAAGGCCGGGCAAGTCCACACGCTGGCCGGGGTCGATGCCACATGGCATTTGTCCGGGCCCGACAGCCTGTCAAACTCCGGGATCGACACCGACGATGGCCTGCTGCCATGGCGCGCCGAAAATGCGCGCGGTCTCTGCACGCCAGATCTGCCCTGCGCGCTCAAGGTCGCGGCGCCCGAGCGTTTCGCCCTTCTCTGGGTCGAGCGGGCCGATGCGCGCTGGGCCGGGGCGATGGTGGTGCAGGACGCGCCGGACAGGCGGCTGTCGCTGTCTGGCCAGCCCGCGGACGGCCCCGAAGATGCAGCCTGCAGCGTTCTGGCGGCCTGGTTTGCTTTCGCCCGGACCCAATTGGCGCAGCCGGGGTGAAGTGGCCCCTAAAAACTTTCGGACCCCATGGAACCGGCGGCGCGACCGGCGCGTTGAAACCTAACCGGTTTCAAGGAGGGCTAGCATGCCCCGGATCAAAGCGGCGGCATTCTGCGCCGCGTTTTTTGCTGCTCCCGCCTTCGGGTGCGACATTTCTTTGCCGTTGGAGAAGGGCATGTTCGCCAATCTCCAGGCCCCGACGGATCAGCTCACCAGCCTGCCGGGCGGTGCAGGGGCCTTCGAGTATCTCGACGAAAACTACCTCGATACCGTGCACCTGACCCATGCCGGAAAAACCTTTGTCTGGACCGCCTCCAACACCGCGCAAACCTGCGCGCGCCCGCGTGGCAAACGCACGTGCAGGGTAATCGCCGAGAGCGAGACGCGGTTTGGCAAGGTCACACTTACCACCGAGGAGGCGGGCGCCGTCACGCGCTATCGCTACCGGCTGTTGCTGGTGGAAGGGCGGCGGCATGTGCGGCTGTTTCCGCCGCCCGCTGCCTCGCGCCTCATTGCTGCCTGCAACTTGATGAAATCGGTCGATACCTTCCAACGCACCTGGATGCGCAGGTAGCCGGAGACGTCACGAAGGGCGGATGAGCCAGCCCAGAAGCCGCCCATCCACGCCTTCAGCGTCTCTTTGCTTCAGCCCTCGCGGGGCGGTACGTTGAGCCCGGCCTGCACGGCGGGGCGGGCCTTGAAGCGCGCGATGTAGGCGGAAACGCGCTCGAGATCCGGCAGGCCCACGATCTCTTCCGCGCCGTAAAACTCAAGCCCCATCAGCCAGGGCACAATGGCCATGTCGGCGATGGAGTAGTCGTCGGCGATCCACTCCTTGCCCACCAGCTGGCTCTCAAGCACGCCCAGCAGCCGTTTGGCCTCGCCGATGTAGCGCTCCCGCGGAAGCGGATCTTCCATCTTGCTGCCTGCGAACTTGTAGAAGAAGCCGAGCTGCCCCAGCATCGGGCCGAGGCCGCCCATCTGCCACATCAGCCATTGGTTGACCACGTGCTTGCCGGTGCCGCTCTCGCCGTAGAACTTGCCCGTCTTTTCAGCGAGATAGATCAGGATCGCGCCGCTCTCCCAGAGCGCCAGCGGCTTGCCGCCGGGGCCATCGGGGTCGATGATCGCGGGGATCTTGTTGTTGGGGTTCAGGCTGAGAAACTCGGGGCTTTTCACATCGGCGTCCGACACGGTGACGCGATGCGCCTCGTAGGGCAGGCCCATCTCCTCCAGCGCGATGCCGATCTTGCGGCCGTTGGGCGTGGGGAAGGAAAAGAGTTGCAGCTTGGAAGGGTCTTCCACCGGCCAGCGTTTGGTGACGGCGAATTCGGAAAGGTCTGTCATCGAGTGGGTCCCTGATTGTTCAGTTTCTGGCTAGGTAGCGTCAACGATTGCGAAAAAAAGCTTCAAAAATGCAGGATAAGCGTTAAAAGCCGCACAGCCTCGGAGGGGGCCAAGCAAAACAGTGCGGAAAATGAGTAAGAGAGGGACAGTCACATGATGAAAGAATTCAAGGATTTCATTGCCAAGGGCAATGTGATGGACATGGCGGTGGGGATCATCATCGGTGCCGCCTTCACCGCGATCGTCAGCTCGATGGTTGCCGATCTGATCAACCCGATCATCGGCCTCTTCACCGGCGGTCTGGACTTTACCAACAACTACGCCGTGCTGTCGGGTGATGTGGCCGAGGGCACCTCGCTTGAGGCCGCCCGCGAAGCCGGTGCGAACGTCTTTGCCTGGGGGTCCTTCGTGATGGCCGTGATCAACTTCCTGATCATCGCCTTCGTCGTCTTCATGCTGGTGCGCTACGTCAACAAGGTGAAGGCCTTGGCTGAAAAGCCTCAAGACGTGGAGCCCGAGGTGGAAAGCGGCCCCTCCGAGCTCGATGTGCTGCTCGAGATCCGCGACGAGCTGAAGAAGGGCTGAGACCGCTCTGAACCAGCCAAAGGGCGCTCTGCGGGGCGCCCTTTTTCATGTTCGGCTCGTCCGCGCTTGGCAAAAAAGAGGGCGGCACCTTTCGGGCCGCCCTTTCAAGTTTGCCATTGCTGGCAGGGAGAGTTCAGATTTCCGCGACGTCCGCGCGGGTCAGCCCGATATCGTCCAGCTCACGGTCTGTCAGCTTGGAGAGGGCCTTGCGGGTCACGCGGCGATCATTCCAGTCGGCGATGACACCGGCGGGACGGGTGAGGAAATGGGCAAGCTTGCCAGCAAAGGTGCTGCCGGAAGCGCGGGTGGTTGCATCAAAGAAGGCCATCGGTGGCTCCTGTAGGGCGTGTGAAGTGGGGAGGGCGGTTTTCAGGCTGCCGAAATCTGAGGCTTAGCTAGAACCGCTATGCACATTTAACAAGCGCGATGAAAACATGCCCGGCATGCGAAAAATGCATGGGTCGGTGAGCGAGTAACGCACTGTAAACGCGTATGAAATTTACGTGACGCCAAGGGGCGAAAAGCGACGTTTCCGGTGCCGGACCCGTCGCTTTCGGGCCGCGCAGGGTGCGCCGCCCGCCGCATTGGCGCTTGGGATTGTTCACGTTTCGTGCTAGCCCGGTAAAAAGCGCTGCGAATTGCAGGCAATCGAGAGGGCGAGCATGCGTATCATCGGGGTCGATCCGGGCCTGCGCAACCTGGGCTGGGGCGTGATCGAGGCCGAGGGCAGCCGACTCACCCATATCGCCAACGGGATTTGCAGCAGCGACGCCGCTGCGCCGCTGGCCCTGCGGCTGCAATCTCTCTTCCATGCCCTGAGTGCGGTAATCGCAGAACATGCCCCCGAGGCGGCGGCGATCGAGCAAACCTTCGTCAACCGTGACGGACAGGGCACGCTGAAGCTGGGGCAGGCGCGCGGCGTGGCGCTTCTGGCGCTGGCCGAGGCGGGGCTGGCCCCGGGCGAATATGCGCCCAACGCGGTGAAGAAGGCGGTGGTCGGCACAGGCCACGCCGCGAAGGGGCAGATTTCCCATATGGTCGCCCATTACTTCCCGGGGGCGAAGGTCGCGGGAGCCGATGCGGCGGACGCGCTCGCCATCGCCATCTGCCACTCTCACCACTCCGGCCCGGGAGCGGCCAAGCTTGCCGCCGCGCTGAGGGCCGCAGGATGATCGGGCGCATCGCCGGGCGGCTGGATTACCGCGCCACGGATCACGTGCTGATCGACGTGCGCGGGGTGGGCTACCTCGTTTACGTCTCCGAGCGCACGCTGGCCGCGCTGCCTGCCCCCGGCGAGGCGGTGGCGCTCTATACCGATCTGCTGGTGCGGGAGGACAACCTGCAACTCTTCGGCTTTCCGACCCTGCTTGAAAAAGAGTGGCACCGGCTGCTGACCTCCGTTCAGGGCGTGGGGGCCAAGGTGTCGCTCGCGATCCTGGGTACGTTGGGGCCGGAGGGCGTGGGCCGGGCGATCACGCTGGGCGACGCGGCGGCGGTAAGATCAGCGCCCGGCGTCGGGCCAAAGCTGGCGGCGCGCGTGGTGAACGAGTTGAAGGAGAAGGCGGCGGGCGTGATGGCGATGGGGTCGTTCGGGGGCGGCGCGCTCTCGCCGGAACCGCTGGAGGTGGTGGAGGCCGATGCGCTTTCGGCGCTGGTCAACCTTGGCTACGGGCAGTCCGAAGCGGCGCAGGCGGTGGCGCAGGCGGAGGGCGAAGACTCGGGCGCGCTGATCCGCGCGGCTCTGAAGCTGCTGGCACCGAAGGGGTGATTAAGCTCAACGACATACTGCGTACTTGCGGAATAGACCCTTCAGACTGCGCGGTTATTCTACATACGCCGCGCGAACCAAATTTCCGGAGGCTCCTGCCCGGCATCGTTGGCAATCAACGTGCACTCTTCGAAACCTATCAGCGCACGCACAAGGGAAATGCCGCTGCCACGCTTCGGAACCGGAACTTTGCAGTCTCCTTTGTGGGCCTCCTCGATGAACGCTCTGCACTTGCTGGGGTATATCGAGTCGAGACTGAGGGGGCTCCGAGTGCCTTTTGGGATACCGCGAGGGAGCATGTTCGGGTGCTGTCCGACGATTTGGGCTTGGACTACAAATTGCGCGCGGATTACTCGGTCTTCAATTTCTCGCTTACCGATCATATGAGTGATCTCGTCGGTCGGCTGATGATCTCGCCTCGCCGCACTCAAAACTATGTGCGGTTGGCGGAGAACCTCGATCCCGAGATTGTTGAGCTTTCATCCATCTCAATGTTTGACCCGCTTCCGCCGGCATGGCGGAAATGGTGTATGACTGGACCCGAGTTGCGTGTGATCAGCCCTAATCAAGAAGCACGTTTGAGGGAGTGGAGAGGGATATACCTTATCGTCGACGAGACTGACGGTGCTCGTTACGTGGGTTCTGCATATGGAGCAGAAAACCTCCTGAGCCGCTGGAGGTCGCATGTAAGGAGGGATCATGGCGTTACCGCCCAACTCCGACAACGCAACCCGGCGAACTTTCGATTCTCAATATTGGAGCGCGTTTCTCCCGATACACCTATCGAGGAGATCACAGCGCTTGAGCAAACGTGGATGCACAGATTGCACACCAAGCGGTTTGGATTGAACACATGAGCGAGCCAGACCCAACCCTGCGCCCAGAGCCGCGCGAAGAGGATACGGCCTCCGGCGCGCTCCGGCCCGAAACGCTCGATGATTTCACCGGGCAGGCGGAGGCGCGGGCGAACCTGAAGGTCTTCATCGAGAGCGCCAGGCGGCGTGGGCAGGCGATGGACCATACGCTGTTTCATGGCCCCCCCGGCCTTGGCAAGACAACGCTGGCACAGATCATGGCCAAGGAGTTGGGCGTGGGCTTTCGGATGACCTCCGGGCCGGTGCTGGCGCGGGCGGGCGACCTCGCGGCGATCCTCACCAATCTCGAGCCGCGCGATGTGCTTTTCATCGACGAGATCCACCGGATGAACCCGGTGGTGGAAGAGGTGCTCTACCCGGCGATGGAAGACTTTGCGCTCGACCTGGTGATCGGCGAGGGGCCGGCGGCGCGAAGTGTGCGGATCGAGCTGGAGCCTTTCACGCTGGTGGGGGCCACCACCCGGCTGGGGCTGCTGCAAACGCCGCTGCGCGACCGTTTCGGCATTCCGACACGGCTGCAATTCTACACCGTGGAGGAGTTGCACAGCATCACGATGCGGGGCGCGCGTCTGCTGAACATCCCCTGCGACGAGGACGGGGCGCATGAGATCGCGGCCCGCGCGCGCGGTACGCCCCGGATTGCCGGTCGGCTGTTGCGGCGGGTGGTGGATTTCGCCCTGGTCGAGGGCGACGGGCGGATCACCCGCGCGATTGCGGATGGCGCGCTCACCCGGCTGGGCGTCGACAAGCTCGGGCTCGACGGGGCCGACCGGCGCTACCTGTCGCTCATCGCCGAGGCCTATCAGGGCGGGCCGGTGGGGGTGGAAACGCTCTCTGCCGCACTGTCGGAGAGCCGGGACGCCATCGAAGAGGTCATCGAGCCCTACCTGCTGCAACAGGGCCTCATCCAGCGCACACCGCGGGGGCGGGCGCTGGCCTCGCGGGCCTGGGCCCATCTGGGCCTCGCGCCGCCGTCCGGGCCGGGTGACCTTTTCGAGTAGACCCCTGCGCCTTGCCGCGACGGCGCGGCTGTTGCACAACCGCCCCATGAGCCCAGAAGACATCGCCCGCCTCTTCACCCGCGCTGACGGAAGCTATCACTTCGCCCGCTGGCAGCGGCCCATCGTGCCGATTGTCTTCGGCGTCGAGGAAGAGACGTTGGCGGTGGTCAAGGGCGCCTGCGAGGCGGTGGTGGCCATGGCGGGCCACAAGATGGCCGAGATGGACAATGAGCAGGGGGCCAACCTGTTCTTCTTCTTCTTCCGGGAATGGGAAGAGCTGCTCGCAGTGCCGGACCTTGGCGGAATGATCCCGGGGCTGGAAGATCTGGTGGGCCGACTGGAGCGGGCCGACGCCTCTTCCTACCGGGCGTTCCGCTTCGAAGCGGAGGGTGCCATTCGTGCGGCCTTCGTTTTCGTGCGGATGGATGCGGCCAACCGGGCGCAGGCGGCTGAGGCGCTGGCGTTGACACAGATGGTGCAGGTGATCCTCGATTGGGGCGAGGGCGCTTTTGCCGGTGCGTCCCCTCTGGGGCTGGCCGAGGGGCGTGCGGTGCTCCGGCCCGAGATTGCCGGTGTGATCGTGGCCGCCTACGACCCGGTGATGCCACCGGTGGCGCATGACCCGAGCCACGCGTTGCGGCTGGCGGCGCGGGTGCAGCCATGAGCCACCTGTTCGAAACGGAAGTTTTCTATGAAGACACCGACCTGTCGGGCTTCGTGTACCACGCCAATTACCTGAAGTTCATTGAACGCGCCCGCTCCGCCTGGGTGGCTGGGCTGGGGGTGGACCAGAACGCGATGCTTGAGGCGGGACTCGTCTTTGCCGTGCGCCGCGTCGAGGCCGATTTCCTCTCCCCCGCCCGCCTCGGGGATGTGCTGGCGGTCGAAACCGTCGTCGCCACCCGCACGGCGGCCCGGATGGTGTTGGCCCAGCGGGTTATCCGCGATGGCGCGGCGCTCTTCGAGGCACAAGTGACACTGGTGGCCATGGGCACGGGCGGGCGGCCGGTGCGGCTGCCCGAGGCCCTGCGCGGGGCCGCCGACACGGAGAATTCTTGATCAAGAATTCTCTCGAAGCGCAAAAAAATCTTCAGGAAGATTTTTCCGGGGCGAAAGATCTTGGACAAGATCTTTCCTGCGCGGGGCTCAACTGATCGGCGCAGGGCCGTGGCAGCGGACGTGGACATGGGTGCAGCGCGGCGGGTCCCAATCTGTCCGGTCCCAGCAATAGGCCTCGCCGCCGTCGATCAGCCGCAGGATCCACACCACGGGCTCGCCTGCATCGGTCCGTCGCTGCTCGCCGTGCAAAAGCATGGTAATCGAGCCTTCGTCGCTCTCCAGCACGTCATAGACGCCCTGTTGGTCGGTTTCGCCGAGGTAGTTGATCATCGGGCCGCGCCAATCGAACCACGATGTTTCCCGGGCCGCGTCGAATGTCACGCTATGCGGGTTCTCGTCGCAATGCATCTGATCGACGTTCGGGAAAGCCCAGGTGTTGGCGGCAAGATGGGCGAAAATGTCTCGCGGGAGGGATGGCTCCGGCGTTTGGCTCGCGGCAGGCGTGGCAAGGCAGACGAGAAGGGCGAAGGTGCGGCGCATGGGCAGACCCTAGCGGGCATACTGGGTAGCGCAAGGGGCGCTCAGCTCGCCGCGGCGCTTTGGTGGGCGGCGGAATGGGCTTCCGTTGCGGGCTCGGCGATGGCCGAATGTTCTGCTGGCCGGGCGGGCAGGTAAAGGCTGAGACGACTGCCTTTGCCGCGCCGGGCCTCGGCCTGCACATGCCCGCCCGATTGCCGTGCAAAACCCGCCACCATCGCCAGCCCCAACCCGGTGCCGCGGCCCTTGGGTTTGGTCGAGAAGAAGGGGTCGAAGATCTTGTTGATGATCTCTTGCGGGATTCCCTCGCCTGTGTCGGCGACCGAGAGAACCACGAACTCGCCGGCGGGCAACCAGCCGGGGCGGGACGCGTCCGCGTTGAGCCTGCGCGCCTCGAACCGCATGTTCCCGCCATCCGGCATGGCATCGCGGGCATTGATCGCGAGGTTGAGCAGCGCCGCCTGAAGCGTGGTTTCATCGGCGATTACTGGCGGCAGATTGGGCTCGGCCACCACGCTTAGCCCAATGCTCTCCGGCACGACTCTTCGGACCAGACGCTCAACCTGATAGAGCGTGCCGGTTGCATCAAGGCGCCGGGGCTGGAGCATCGCGTTTCGGCTCAGGGTCAGAAGCTGGCGGGTGAGCGCCGCGCCACGCCAGCAGGCCGTCAGCGCTTCACTTGTGAAGGTCTCGCGGGCTTCAGCGTCTTCTGCAGCTTGCAACAATTCAAGGTTGCCCTGCACGACACCCAGCATGTTGTTGAAATCATGGGCAATCCCGCCCGCCAGCGTGCCCACGGCCTCCATCTTTTGCGCCTGGAAGAACTGCCGCTCGGTTTCGAGAAACTTGCGATGGGCCTTGTTTGCCGCCTGCACCGCGATGCAGATGTAAAGGATGACGGAGACCGACAGGACGGCGTAAGTGTAAAACAGCGGCCCGCCGGTGGGGGCTTCAAAGGTCGAGCCGGTGATAACGGGGAATGTTGCACAGAGTGGCACCAGGTAGGCCATCGAGATCTCCCACACCTGCGCCCGCACCAGGAACACATTGAGCACGCCCCCGACCAGCAAGACCAATGCGCCGAACTTGAGCGCATCATTCTCATGCAGCCACAGGTAAACTGGCAAAACAGCATAGGCCGTGGAAATCACCGCGGAAATTGCGATGAGAACAAAAAAGTATCCGCGCGTATTGACGTGCTGCCACCGCCAGAGAACGAGCTTTTCGAGCGAGATAGCCGCGTAATAAACTCCGAGCCAAAGCGGCAGCCATTCGAGCCCCATGAGAAGCGCGCCAACTGCCGTGCCGAGGAACATCAGCAACAAACGGGCAATAAACTCGGCACTACGCACACGTTCGGCGCAGCGCAACACGTCTATGCGTGCGCGATAATCGTCAGTATCCGTCATGCTTCCCGGTGCTGACACGCTCCAGTTTTCCAGCATTTCGGAGCGCGACAGATCACATTATTTCGTGTGTAACCTCGGTAAGGCTAACCGCAGGATAATGGAATTTCAACCAAAAGGAGATATGCGCATTTTAATTTTCTATAATAAGTAAATACGGCACCTTAATTTTAAAACATGAATGTGTAGTACAACTCTCACAACCCTTTGATCCCTCGATGGAGGCGCAATTGGATACCAACAGGTTCGGCGCTCTTGCCACGCTGATCGAAGACAGGGTCAAACCGGCGCTGGGAGATGTTTCTCACGCCGAGGCGGCGGCTCTGTCCGCGCTCTATTTCCGGCCTGGTATCTATGCCAATGCGTTGCCGCCCCTTGTCGGCCTGTGCCAGCCGGGGGTTGCGCGGATGTTGCGCGGGTTGGAGCGGCGCGGCTATGTGCGGCGCCGACCTGCGGTGGGGCGGGTCGTGCCGATCGAGTTGACGGAGGAGGGCCGCGAAGAGGTGACGCGGTTTCACGCGGCGCGCCGGGATGCGCTCAACAGTCTTCTCGCGCCGCTTGCGCCCGAAGAACGCCGCCTGCTGGCCGCACTGGCCGACAAGCTGTTGCAGGCTGCCATACCGTCCCGTGCAGAGGGCCGGCGCACCTGCCGACTGTGCGACTACGAGCGGTGCGGTGAAACGGGCTGCCCGGTCGAGGCGAAGGTGGATAAGGTGGATGGCGGGGTCGACTGGCGGGGAGAGTATCAAAATGGACGGCGCCCGATCTGATCCTGAAACGAAAACGCCGCCCGCGGGTCTTTCCCTTGGGCGGCGTTCTTTGTGTCCGATCCGGCACTGGGCCGGGGCAGGCTCAGAAACCGAGGCCTTCGTACTTCTTCTTGAACTTCGACACGCGGCCGCCGGTGTCCATCAGGCGGGCATTGCCGCCGGTCCAGGCCGGGTGCACGGAGGGGTCGATGTCGAGCGACAGCGTGTCGCCCTCGGCGCCCCAGGTCGATTTCATCTGCACGATGTCGCCGTTGGTCAGCTTCACGTCGATGATGTGGTATTCGGGATGCAGGTCTTTTTTCATGCCTCTGCTCCTTACGCTTCTGCGCCGGACTTGTCCGCGCGCGGCTTGTAGTTGGAATCCTCGGCGATCCGGGCCGATTTGCCGCGGCGGGTGCGGAGGTAGTAGAGCTTGGCGCGGCGAACGCGACCACGACGCACCACGGTGATGCTGTCGATGTTGGTGGCATGCAGCGGGAAGACCCGCTCGACGCCTTCGCCGAAAGAGATCTTGCGCACGGTGAACGAGCCGGCAATGCCCTCGCCGTTCTTGCGGGAAATGCACACGCCTTCGTAGTTCTGAACGCGGGTACGGGTGCCCTCGGTCACCTTGTAGCCGACGCGCACGGTGTCGCCGGCCTTGAAGTCGGGAATGTCCTTCCCGAGGGAGGCGACTTGCTCGGCCTCCAGTTCAGCGATCAGGTCCATCTGATCCACTCCTATCATTGCCCGTGGTATGCCACGGAGGTTTGGCGTGCCTCAGAGCTTCGGGTTGTTACCGGGTCCGCCGTTTTGCGCCCGCCGAAGGGTTCAGCCACTGTTCCTTGGTCAACGTCCGCAGAGCCATGGCCCATACCCGAACGGTCCGGAGGCGATTCCGCCCTCAGACTGGCGCTGTTTAGGGGGATGGGGGCTTTGGATCAAGGGGTTTGTGGGCCTCGGCACCACGGGGCCAATTGAAGGGCAACGCAAACGGCACATCGCGCACCTTCCAGAGGCTGCGCCTGGCAAGGTCTGAGAGGGCTTCGGTGGAGCCGAGTCTCAGTCTCGGACCAAGGCTCAAGCCAATGGTGAAGACGGTGACAGTTGTGTGCGCAGCGTCGGTCCACGGGGATTGCGTTGGGGGCAGCCCAACCCAGGTATCGGCGGCACGAGGCTGGCGGCGGGGGCCGAGGGGAAGAGGTTGCTGATGCTCGCAGTGTGAGGAAAGGCCATAAGTTCGCTCACCCCGGGGCACTGGCCACTAGGTGGCGTGTCGTCAGTCCCGTGCGAAAATGGTCTGCACCGACTGGCATGGCGACGGAACCGGTTACGCGTCGCGGCCCGGCGGGCCGCGTGAGGTTACGGCCCTTGTCGAAGGAAACTCTTCCACCAGCGCAGGCTCAACAACTCCGGCCGGAAGAACAGCAGCAGGATCGCCGCGAGCGGCACCCCGATCATCGGTGTGGTGATGATGAGCATCACCAAGAGAAGTGCCGCGGGGGTGGCCAGCAGGGCCTTGGTGGCGAGGGGCAGGTTTGCGATTTTGTTCTTCACGGGGCTCTTGTGGGGTTGGGGGTTTCGCTCTGGTATGCCCGTGAATCCGGGCAAGAGGGTGGCATAGGCTTGGCGGCGCGCCGCGCGATGGGAAACGGTGTGTTTGGCTGCGGGGGGTTGAACCAGGCCCGTGGCAACCCTGACGCGAGCGTGAAGCGCCGTCGGGACTGTCTCGGCGCTGGTTTGGCGCAAAGCGTTGGGATGCGAACGAAAGGGAAGGCGCGGCGCGCCGCTCGGCCAGCGGAGGTCAGGCCGCCGTATCGGCGCGCGGGATGAACCGCTTGTGCAGCCCGAACGCCTCGGAGAAGGCCCAGGGCGAGCGGGTGGAATGCTCAAGCGTGCCGGTGGGGGCGTTCAGCCCCAGCGGCCACTTCGGGCGGGGCAGCTTGCGATTGCAGGCCTTCTCCACCTCGAACAGCATCGACTCGAACTGGCTCGGCTTGAGCCGCCGGATTTCTTCGGCCGCAGGGCCCGTCAGCGGCAGGGCGTGGTGGCGTTAGAAGCCAACGTTCCAGCGCGTGACGGCCGCGTTCCAGCGCATTACGGCCTTCTCGTAGCCCCACCGCCCGTCCTGCACGAGAACGTCTCGGCACACGGCCCCTGCGATGAACTGCCAGGCCGTGGCCTTGTCGCAGGCGGGCTGTTCGAGGATCCAGAAGGCGGCATCGAGCCGGTCGCCGTAGAACTGGTCGAAATCCGTTGCCACGTCGTTCCACAGATGGATATCGGGCGACATGGATTGGAGGAAGGGCACCCAGCCCTCCGCGATGAGGCCCGGCTTCACCACCGCCGGATCGCCACGCATCACGCGGCGCTGGTGCAGTTCGGCGGCGCCGGGGCCATTGGGCCGCGCGTCCTTGCCATCGGTTGTTGAGACGTCGTCGGCCTGGCGCCGTTTGCTCGCCGCCCGGTCGGCCCGCGCCTCGACCCGTTGCCGGGCCATGTGATCGGGCCAGACAAACTCGCGCAACATCGCGAGGATCAGCATGACCAGAAGGGTTGTTCCAAGGGCGAAAGCGGCGTCCGGAACGGCATAGATCAACCCGCAAAGCAGGACGACCCCGAGGGTCAGGCCCCGGATATCTTGCAGTTTTTCCACCGATTTGCCTCAAAAGCTACAGTTCGCGCCCGGGACACTCGGTTAACATCGGGGCGAATGCGTGGCGTGCGCCGGGCATTCGCGGGGCGGCATGCTCAGCGTTCGCCGTCACGGGCCTTCCACAGGTCGGGCCTGCGGGCGCGCGTGAGCGCCTCGCTCATCTCGCGCCGCCACGCGGCAATCCGCCCGTGATGCCCCGACAGCAGCACCTCGGGGATCGCCCGCCCGCGCCATGTGGCGGGCTTGGTGTATTGCGGATGCTCCAGCAGCCCGTTGGAGTGGCTTTCCTCCTCCGTCGAGGCCTCGTTGCCGAGCACACCGGGCAACAGCCGCACGGTGGCGTCGAGCATCGCCTGCGCCGCGATTTCGCCGCCGGTCAGCACGAAATCCCCAAGGCTCACCTCCTCCACCTCGAACTCTTCCAGCACCCGCTCGTCCACGCCCTCGAAACGCCCGCACAGCAGCGTCAACCCGCGCCCGGCGGCCAGGCGGCGGGCCATGGCCTGGTCAAACGGCCTGCCGCGCGGCGAGGCATAGAGCACCGGCCATTCTGCCCGTTCCGGGGTGCCCCGCGCGGCATCTTCCAGCGCCTCGCCCACCACGTCGGCGCGCAGCACCATGCCCGCGCCGCCGCCTGCGGGCGTGTCATCCACGTTGCGGTGGCGGCCCTTGCCGTAGTCGCGCAGCCCGATCGTCTCCAGCGCCCATTTCCCCTCTTCCAGCGCCCGGCCGGTGAGCGACTGGCCGAGCACGCCGGGGAAGGCCTCTGGGAAGAGGGTGATGATCTTGGCGGTCCAGGCGGTGGAAAGACGCGGGCCCGGGCCCATCAGGTCACGCGGCGTGCGCGAGGCCGAGATCGAGAGCCGACCATGCGACTTGGCGCCGTGAGATTTGCCCGAAGGCTTGGGTGTGTCGCTCATCAGTCCACGATCCTGCCTGTGGTCGGGCGCTCCGTAACGGTGCCCAGCGGGCTCGCGAAGCGCAGCAGGTAGCCCTCGGGGTCGGCCACCACGAATTGGGTTTGCCCGTGCCAGCGGGCACCGTCGCGATACCACGCTTCCTCCAGCGGGCGAAAGAGCGGCACGCTCTGCGCGGTCAGATGCGCGGCGAGGGCGGGGGCGTCGTCAATGGTGATCTGAAGATGCATGCCGCGTCCCAGCGGCGGCTCGGGCGGGGCCAGCGCCCAGCTGTCCGGCCCGAGCTGTTCGAGCATCAGCGCGCTGCCTTCGCGCGTGAGGTGATAGAACCCCTGCGCCGGGCGGGCATACTCCACCGTGAAGCCGAGCGCCTCTGCGTAGAACGCCACCGAAGCCACCGCATCGGTGCAGCCGAACTCTGGGGTAAGGCTAGTCATCCTCGTTGCCCATGTCCTGGACCTGCCGGGTCGCGTCGTCGATCAGCGCGTCCATCTCGCGGCCTAGCTGCGGCGGCACGACAAAGCGGGCCAGCGCGGTGGCTCCAACCTCCAGTGCGAGCCAGGGCCAGAGGGGCAGGAGGCGTTCGACCCCTGTCAGGGCGCGCAGGCCCCAGCCGAAGGCCAGAAGCACCAGTGCCAGCGCAGCGACCACGGCGACGGAGGCCGCCGCAAGCAGGGGTTCGGGCGGAATGCGCTCCATCAGCGCATTGAAGGCCACGAAAATCAGCGCGAACCCGACCAATGCCCCCCAGCCCGCGCCGGTGAGCCCGGCCAACACGGGGGCGGCATAGAGCGCGGCGATGGCAAGCCAGAAAAGCCGGAGGCGCATGGCCTCAGAGCTCCTCGGGCGGGTCGGCGACAAGGCGGCCTGCGGCGAGGTCCACCGTAGGCACCGCTTCACGGGTGAAGGGCAGGAGGAAGCTGTCGCTGCCGCCTGCGCGGCGGATCTCCAGCAGGTCGCCCGCGCCGTGGTCATGCACCGCCAGCACCTCGCCGAGGGCGGCACCGCCGCTGTCGAACACCGCCAGCCCGATGAGGTCGGAATGGTAGAACTCGTCGTCGGGCAGGGCCGGGAGCCGGTCGCGCGGCACGTAGAGCCGTGTGCCCTTCAGCGCGTCGGCTTCTTCCTTGGTGGATATGCCGGAAAGCCGGGCCCCAAGCGCGCCCTTCAGCGGACGGGTGAGAGTGACTGTGAACTGCCGCTTGCCATCCTCGGTGGCGAGCGGCCCGTAGTCGGCAATGTCGGACGGCTCGGCGCAAAAGCTCTTCAGCCGCACCTCGCCCTGCACCCCGAAGGCTCCGCCGATGGCGCCGACGCAGATCATATCATCACTCATCGCCCGTCTCCGATGCAAAGCCGCGCTGCGTAGCTGCCGCCCTCGGCCTCGCAGGCATCGACCGAGAGTTGCCAATGCGCGGCATAGCCGAAGGCGAAGGCGGCGGCGGGGATGAGAAGCTTGCGCAGGAGCCAGAACATGCGCGCGTTGTTAGTGGATTTTCCGGGGGCGGGGCAAGCGGCTCGCGGCGCGGGGCCGCTCATCGGACCCTTCGGGCCCTCTTCGCAGCTGCGATGAAAGGCCGGCAGGCCTTGAAGAGCAGCCCCTAGCGGCCCAGCAGCGCGTCCTTCGCCCGTTTCAGCGCCTCCTTGTCCAGCTCGGAGCGGTTGAGCGTGAGGAGCTGGTCAAGCGTCTCGGGGTCGCGGCGGCGATTCATGTGGCGCGGCGGCTGGAGCCTGGTGCGGCGGGAGCCAGGCAGGCGCATCAGGTCGAGCAGCGGGGTGGCAGGGCCAAACGCGGCCCCGCTGATCTCCTCCAGCCGGAACGCCTCGACCGGGGCCTGCACCACCGCCCGCGTTGCCGCCAGCACCGCTTCGAAATCGGCGGCCTCCGGGTTGGCCTCTGCAAATGCGTCGAAATCCAACTCCATGCGCGAGCTTTTCACATGCTCCGCCCATGCGCTGCGCATCCATGGCCCCGGCGCACGGGTGGTGAAGGCGAAGGTCAGCTCCGCGTCCGCCCCGAATCGCTCGACCACGCAGGCCTCCAGCACCTGGGCGATCTCGGGTGTGGCGCCGTAGCTGGGCAGCCCCGACCGACCGGCCATATGGCCCGCGAGCTCCTCGCAAGACACCAGCAGGCCCCGCTTGCGCCCCAGGTCCAGCCCGGCCAGGTAGTCGGCAAAGCGCCGCCGGATCTTCTCCAGCGACAGCGGGTCGCGCCAGGTGGAAAACCCGCGTGTCGCAAAAAGAACGGGCTCCAGCTGTTGCCGGAGCCCGAGGGCCATCACTGGCCAGAGGTGCTTTGCGTTGGCGCGCAGGAAGGCCTGGGCAGAGGTCGTCCCGGTCTTGTGAAAGCCCATGTGGACAACCGCCCGCACCGGCAGATCCCGCGCGGCCCCTGCCACCGCCGATTACTCGGCGGATTCTTCGGCAGCAGCTTCCTCGGCGGGCGCTTCGGCCGGGGCGTTTGCGGCCTCGGCGGCAGCAGCGGCCTTGGCGGCCTTCTCTTCAGCGCGTTCCTGCGCGGCCTTGCCGGGCTTCGCCTTGTTGGGGTTGTTGCGCTCGGTCTTCTCGCG
Organism: Vannielia litorea; assembly: GCF_018424695.1. Lineage (GTDB taxonomy): Bacteria > Pseudomonadota > Alphaproteobacteria > Rhodobacterales > Rhodobacteraceae > Vannielia > Vannielia litorea_A. The sequence goes on along the minus strand of NZ_QTNQ01000023.1, from coordinate 15,726 downwards.
CACGCCGGCGGCTTCGAGCATCCGGGCGATCCGGTCGGTGGGCTGGGCGCCCTGGTCGAGCCAGAACTGCACGCGCTCCATGTTCATTTTCACGCGCTCTTCGCTGTCCTTGGGCAGCAGCGGGTTGTAGGTGCCGAGCTTCTCCTTGAAGCGGCCGTCGCGGGGCATCCGGCTGTCGGCGGCGACGATGGAGTAGAACGGGCGCTTCTTGGAGCCGCCGCGTGCAAGACGAATTTTCATGGCCATTGTGAGTTCTCCTTTGGAATGGCTGTCGTGGTGAGGGGCCGTGCCCCTACGATTGGTGTGCCTCGTGGTGATGGATGACTTCCTGAATGATGAAGTTCAGGAATTTCTTGGCGAATTCCGGGTCGAGGTCGGCCCGTTTCGCAAGGTCTTCGAGCCGCGCGATCTGCACCGCTTCGCGGGCGGGATCGGACGGGGGAAGGTCGTGTTCGGCCTTCAGCACGCCCACGGCCTGGGTGTGCTTGAAGCGCTCGCCCAGCGTGTAGACGAGGATGGCATCGAGCCGGTCGATGCTTTCGCGGTGGCCCTTAAGCAGCTCTGCCGCGCGCAATGTGGTATCGTCAGTCAACGGCCCCTCCTTTGTGTTTGAAGATCGGGTCGATGTGGTGCTCGATCTCGAGCGCGATACCGTCCTCGATCTGGGTATTCCGCAGCGCCGCCGGCGAGGGGTGGCGATAGACGGCGGCCTCGTCGTTTCCGATCGTGGGCGCCTCCTTGTCCTTCTTGCAGCCCAGCCGCTCGGCCAGCTTGATCGAGCTGAGGTCATAGGGGTCGAGGTAACTCACCGCGCCTTCCCAACCCTGGGTCTGGTAGAAAAAGCGGCGCGCGGCATCGGTGGCCTCCAGCGCGTAGCCCTTGCCGGCCTTCTCGGGCCAGATGATCCAGGCGATCTCGCGCTCGGGCCAGCCCGCCGGGGCCCAGCCGCCGGCCATGCCCACGGTTTCGCCCGTCTCCTTGAGATGGATCATCCACATGCCGAAGCCCCGGATCTGCCAGTGCCCGATCTCGGCGGCGTAGAGCATCCAGCTTTCGTAAGGATTAAGCGGCCCGCCCATGAAGCGACTCCGGTAGGAGGCGAAGGTGGCCTTGAAGTTGGGGTAATCCTCGGGCTTGGGCGGCTCCAGCCTGAGCCGCCGGGTCTCCAGCGTCGGGATCGTTACCGGGCGCGGCCCGGGGATGGTCAGCGGGTTTTCCAGCGGGTTGCCGGTGAAGGTTGCGGCCTCGGTCATGCGGCGGCCTCCGCGCGATTGGGGTGGCGCCAGATCATGCAGGGCGCATCGAAGAACTCCACCTCGCGCTCGGGCGTGGCGCCGAGGCGCTCGGCCAGGGCGGCCGAGCGGGTGTTGCCCTGCCGGATGTAAGAGATCGGGCCGTCGAGGCCGAAGTGCTCTGCGCCATAGGCAAGCGCGGCTTGCGTCGCCTCGAAGGCCAGCCCGCGGCCCTCGAAGCCATCGTGCAGCCACCAGCCGATTTCCGGCTCGTGCCAGCCGTCGTTGAACAGAAAGCCGGTGCGCCCGGCGGCCTCGCCGGTGGCGCGATCCTCGATCATCCACTGGCCGTAGCCGCGCAGCGCCCAATGGCCGATGCAGGCCAGCAGCACGCCCCAGGCCGCCCGGCGCGGGTAGGGGCCGCCGACCCATTTGGAGCGCTCGGATTCGCCAAAGGCCGCGGCGGCCTCGAAATCACGCTCTTCCGGCGCGCGCAGGATGCAGCGCTCGGTTTCGATCACCGGGATGTTCAGCGCGGACATGCGGCTCATGCGTAGGCCTCCATCCCGCCTTCGGTAGAGGCCTCGGGGCCGGGGTGGCGCCAGATGTGCACGAGGCCGTGGCGCTGGTGGGTAAAATCGCCGTCAGGCCGCGCGCCCATCCGTTCGGCCACCCGGGCTGAGGCCTCGTTGCCGGGTTTCACCAGGCTGATCGCGGTTTGCCAGTCCAGCACGTCATAGGCATAGGCGCGGGCGGCCAGAGCGGCCTCGGTGGCATAGCCCTTGCCCTCATGGCCGGCGAACAAGTCCCAGCCGATTTCCGGCTCGGGCCAGCCCTCGGGCGCGAAGAGGCCAACGAGGCCCACGGTGCGCGCGCCCTCCTTCACATCGACGATCCAACGCCCGAAGCCCGCCAGCGTCCAGTGGCCGATTTCCATCGCCAGCATCCGCCAGCTGCCCTCGCGGTCCAGCGGGCCGCCCACGAACTTGCTCCGCTCCGAGGCGTAGAAGGCCGCGAAAGGCTCGAAGTCGCCCATGTCGGGGGCGCGCAGGATCAGGCGCTCGGTTTCCAGCGTCGGAATCATTGCTTCGGCCTTTTGTGCCGCCAGATGAACAGGTCGGGGTTGGGCGAGGGGATGCGGTCGGCGTTCAGCCGCTTGGCCAGCGCGTTGGAGCGGCTGTTGAAGCTGTCGACGTAGCTCACCATCGAGGGCAGGCCGAGCAGGCAGAAGCCGATCTCGCGCGCGGCCTCGGCGGCCTCGCGGGCCAGCCCCTTGCCTTCGTAGGCTTCGGTGAAAAACCAACCCAGCTCCGGCTCCTCGTCGCCCGGCTCGAAACCGATCTGGACGAACCCGGCGCAGGCGCCCTCGTGCATCACCGCCCAAAGCCCGTGGCCGCGCAGCAGCCAGCAGCCAACCATGGCGGCAAACTCGCGGAAAGCGCCGTCACGGTCCTGCACGCCGCCGAGGCCCTTGGCGCGCACCGGATCACAGGCGATCTCGGCAAACACGTCGAAATCCGCCAACGTGGCTGGGCGCAGGCGAGTGCGCGCCGTGTCGGCCACTGGCAGCAGTGCGCTCACCTGAGCGGCGAGCTTGGCGGCGGCGCCGGGGATCGGGCGTTCATGCGGGGCGCGGTTCATCTCGGGCATCTCAGGCGTGCTCCGGACGAGGGTGACGGTAGACGTGGGTCTCGTCGGGCGTTTCGCCGTCGGGCAGCGGGGCGGCGGCGTCATGTGTCGCGCCCAGTCGCTCGGCCAAGGCGATCGAGCGGGCATTTCCGGGGGCGATGTAGCTCACCAGCGTTTCCAGCCCTCCCGAGCCAAAGGCCCAGTTGCGCGCCGCCGTGGCGGCCTCGAAAGCAATGCCCTTACCCTCGAACGCGGGCCAGACCGTCCAGCCCAGCTCGACCTCGGGCCAATGCGCCATCCGGTTGAGGGAGACCTGCCCGGCAAGCGTGCCATCCTCGGTTTCCACCGACCAGCCGCCATGGCCCCTGAGCGCCCAGTTGGCGGCCTCGGAGGCGAAATAGGCCCAGCTTTCCTGCCGCCCGAACGGCCCGCCCATATGCACAGACCAGTCCGACGCCATCAGCGCCGCCAGCGGCTCGAAATCCTCGATCCGATAGGGGCGCAGGCGCAGGCGCTCGGTGGTCAGAGTGGGGGCGGTGGACATCGGGTTACTTCTTCTTCCCGAAGCCCGAAAGGCCGGGGGGCAGGGCGCCGCCGCCTAGGCCGGGCAGGCCGCCGCCGGGCATGCCGCCCATGCCACCAAGGCCTTTGGGCATCTTGCCGCCCGCCATCTGGGCGCGCGCGGCTTCCATGTCGGCCTCGCTCGGGCCACCCTTGCCGAACATGCCCTTCATGGCCTGTTTCAGCATGCCGCCCTTGCCCATCTTTTTCATCATATCGGCCATCTGCCGGTGCATCTTCAGCAGCTTGTTGAGGTCAGACACCTCCTGCCCCGAGCCCTTGGCGATCCGCTTCTTGCGGCTGGCCTGAAGCAGCGCGGGGTTGGCCCGCTCCTTCTTGGTCATCGACTGGATTAGCGCGATCTGGCGGCGGAAGATGGTGTCGTCAAAGCCGCTCTCCTCCACCTGCTTGGCCATCTTGCCCATGCCGGGCATCATCTTCATCATGCCTTCCATGCCGCCCATCTTGAGCATCTGCTCAAGCTGCATGCGCAGGTCGTTCATGTTGAACTGACCCTTCTGGAAGCGCTTCATCATCCGCTCGGCCTGCTCGGCCTCGATGGTCTCCTGCGCCTTCTCGACGAGGGCCACGATGTCGCCCATGCCGAGGATGCGCCCGGCGATCTGCTCGGGGCGGAACTCTTCCAGTGCCTCCATTTTCTCGCCAAGGCCGACGAACTTGATCGGCTTGCCGGTCACCGCGCGCATCGACAGCGCCGCACCGCCGCGCCCATCGCCGTCCATCCGGGTGAGCACCACGCCGGAAATGCCGATCTTGCCGTCGAACTCCTCGGCCACCTCCACGGCGACCTGGCCGGTGAGGCCGTCGACCACCAGAAGCGTCTCGCGCGGGGTGACGGCGTTGCGCACGTCCTCGACCTCGCCCATCAGCTTCTCGTCGATCTGGAGGCGACCGGCGGTGTCGAGCATGTACACGTCATAGCCGCCCATCGTCGCCTGCTGCTGGGCGCGCTTGGCGATCTGCACGGCGCTTTGGCCTTCGACGATGGGGAGGGTATCGACCCCGATCTGGCGGCCCAGCACCTCCAGCTGCTGCATGGCGGCGGGGCGGTAGATGTCGAGCGAGGCCATCAGCACCCGCTTGCCCTGCTTCTCCTTCAGCCGCTTGGCTATCTTGGCGGTGGTGGTGGTTTTACCGCCGCCCTGCAGGCCGACCATCAGGATCGGGGCAGGGGCGTTATCGACCTTCAGCTCGCCGGGCTCGCCTTCGCCCTCCAGCACATGAACCAGCTCGTCATGAACGATTTTCACAACCTGCTGGCCGGGGGTGACGGATTTGGTCACCGCCTGCCCGGTGGCCTTTTCCTGCACCGCCTTCACGAAGTCGCGGGCCACGGGCAGCGAAACGTCCGCCTCCAGCAGCGCCACACGCACCTCGCGCAGCGCGGTCTTCACGTCATCTTCGGAAAGCGCGCCCTGCTTGGTGAGCCGGTCGAAGACGCCGGAGAGACGTTCGCTCAGATTTTCAAACATGCTCTGGCTCCTTCAAGGCGGGCCTCCTTAGGCCCAGTCAGGGTATGCCCTCCCCAGATGGGTCGGACGGCTCAAAACGCAACCTGCAATGCAAAGATGCCCCCGTGGGCGAAACTCGCTGACGGGGGGCGATCCTGAAGGTCGCAGGACCGGAAGCGTTAAAGACTTCCGGAGATAGGTGGGCGTTTAAGTCGACGCGCCCCACGAGTCAAGCACGGGCGGCTCGGCGCTGTCCTCGCCAAGAAGCCAGTGAAGCACCGCGCGGGCGGGCTCTCTGGCGGTGTCTTCATTGGTGAAGGTGGTGAAGAGGGGCACCGGCTCGGCCTCGGTCAGCAGCAGCGGGCGGAAGCAGATGTCGGTCACATCCTGATACCTCCCGCTGGCGTCCTTCTGGCGAAACTCCCGCTTCAGCCGCTCCACCGCAACGCCGGTGATCTCCGACAGTGCCATGCCTTCGTGCCGGGCGCGCAGCACGGCCCGGTGGCGAAAGGCGATGCTGTCGGCCCGCCGGTCGAAGGTGATCTCGGTGGTGTGCGTGGCGACAGCGAGGATATAGGTCCAGGCGAGCGCGAAGAGCGCCATCAGCGCGCCGCCGACCGACAGGACGATGGGCATGCCGCTGGACGGCGCGGCGGCGATCGCGATGAACCCGGCAAGAAAGACCACGGCGACGATGGCAAAGATCACCACCGGCGCCCGGCCCGCGCCCTGTTGCAGCACCAGCCGGTCCGGCGTCTCCGACAGCACTTTCATCCCTGCACGCCCAACCAGCCGTTCACCGTATCCGCCAATCGCTCGGCGCGGCGGCGCCCGCCTGCGGCTGTCAGCGTCACCGGTTGGCCCCCGCTCAGCACCCGCACCCGCCAGGTCTTGCCGCCTCGTCCGGTGCTGCGCGCCACTTTCTCGGCCACGGCGCGGGAGAGGCCCGGCACCTCGTGGCGCTTCAGCACCCGCTCCCACGGCCCGCGCCGGATGTGCAGGAGGGAGCCGTCGGCGCGGTTCAGCACATATTCGACCGGGCTGAGGAGCGCGAGGATCGCCAAGGGAAGCAACAGCAGCCCCACCGGCAGGGCGAACCAGCCGCCATTCTCGCCGCGCTCCCCGAAGATATCGGCAAGGGCGAAGCCAAGGCACATGAGCGCGATCCCAAGCAGCAGGAGGCCCGTCCAGATGCCGCTGGCCCGCAGCACAAGCCGGTCTGCCGTGCTTTCGATGATCTTCACAGGGCCGCCTGCGGGGTCGGGCTCTCTGCCAGCCAGCGCTCGATTTGGGCCTTCAACTCGCGCGCGGGGCCCGGCGCGCCGAAGCCGCGCACCGGCACCGGGGCCCCGCCGGTCAGCAACACCGTGCGATGGATCACAAGACCGGGCCCGTCCGGGGTGCGCGCGGGCAGGCTGACCCGGTCGCAGCCCACGCCGTCGATCCGCTTGAACTCCGCGCTGCGCGTGACCCGGCCAAGCGCGTTCTTCTCGGTGATCCTGCCCGCCGCACGGTCGATCACGGTGACCGGGCCGGGGCGGGTGGCCCATAACAGCGGCAGGACGGCGAGCACGCCCGCAATGCCCAGAAGCGGCCCAAGCGGGGCGCCGCGCAGCAGAAGCCCGGCCAGCACCAGCCCGGTGCCCGCCACGGAAAGGCCGATTTCCCAGCCCTGCGGTGCCCGGCGATTACGCAGGATCAGCCGGGTGGGATGCGCAGGCCCGGATGTCATCTGAGGGTGTCCTCTCCCATTGCAGGCATTGAGGACCGGGGCGGGCGGCGCGTCAAGGCCGCTGCGGCGGTTCAGGCTTCCTGTGCCACCGCATCCACCGCGCGGCCCTGCATCCTTGCCTCAGCACGGGCGCGCGCAGCCTCGACCAGCGCGGAGAACAGCGCGCGCTGGCGGCGGGCATAGAGCAGGTGTTCGGGGTGCCACTGCACGCCCAGCATGAAGGGGTCACGCACCCGCTCCACCGCCTGCACCATGCCGCCCTCGTCGCGGGCGGCTACCCGCAGGCCCGCGCCCAGACGGTCCACCGCCTGGCTATGCAGCGCGTTCACCTTCATCTCTTCCGGCCCCGCCAGCGCCTCCAGCCGCGTGCCCGGCTCGATTGCAACGCTCTTGCGCGGCAGCACGGTGCTGTATTCGCGCGAGCCCCAGCGCCCATAGGCATCCTGCTCCAGCGTTCCGCCAAGAGCCACGTTGATCATCTGGCTGCCCCGGCAAATGCCCAACACCGGCAGGTTTTCGGCCCGCGCGGCTTCCACCAGCCGCCGCTCAAGCGTGTCCCGCGCCGGGTCCAGCCGGGCGCGGCCCACCAGCTTGCCGCCATAGAGATCGGGCGAGATGTCATCGCCCCCGCCAATCAGCAGCCCGTCAATCGCGGCGAGGTCGATCTGCGACTCTTCTACCCAACGCACCGCCCGCCCTCCGGCCAGCCGGACGCCCAGCCACATCAGCGGAAAAATCCGCCATGCAGAGCGGGCAGAGAGGGTGACGGCGATGGTGGGGGTCATGCCGCGTTGTCGCGGGTCTGGCTCGGCATCAGCCCGGCCTCGGCCACCATGGCCCCGGCGCGTTCGGCCCAGTCGCTGCGGCGCGAGAGCAACCCTTCGTCGCGGTGCCGGGCCCACTCGGCGGCAAGGCTCTCTAGCAGCGCGCTGTCTCGGGCCACCTCCTCGACCAGCACCCAGCGGTTCCACTCGTAGGCCAGCGACCATTGCGGTTCGTCCACCCGGCAGTCGGGCATCCGGTAGTGCCAGGTAGGCCGCGCTGACACGCCGCCCAGCCCGTGCTCCGCCGCTTCCACCTTCTCCGCGTCGATCTCCATGAACAGCGGCAGCGCGTCGAGGTCGTAGTTCCGCGAGGGCGCGTTTTCCAGATAGCAGTCGATCAGCGCCGCCAGATCGGCGAAGTCGCCCTCAGCCAGAGCGTCCACCAACGTCTTGGGCCAGCGGTCCACGAAGGGCTGGGCACGGCGCGAGGGGTCGATCGGGTCCATCGCGCGCAGTGTATCTTCAAGCAGGGCAAAGGCGCGCAGGGTGGGAAGTATGTCGTCAAGTTCGGTCGAAACCACCTGCGGGTTGAAGTGCACCCCGAAGCCAAGCAGCACCCCGTCCCGGCTGCCACGGGCGCCTGCGTCGCGCAAGGCGGCGCAGAGCGTGTCGAGCGTTGCAATTTCGTCCGGGGCGACCGGCGCTGTCACGATCTCCACCGGCAGCACGCCCCGTGCCGTCTCGATCGCCGTCTCCACCAGCGTGCCGCCGTCCTTGCGGAACGATGTATCGAGGTAAACCTCAACGTCCCCCAGCGGACCGCCTTCCACGAGCCAGTCGAAGGTTGCGGTCTGGTGTGGCGTGCCGCCGCAGGTCTCCGCCACGATCCGGGCCACCTCCGCTTCGTCGAGGCCGCCCAATTCGATCTCCACGCCAATGTGGCGCGGATCGCCCTCGGCGGTTTTCGTGCGGGGCAGGGGGAGCGGGCGATCTACGGGGATCATCTGGGCGAGCGATTGCATGACCCAAGAACGCACCGCAGCCCATCCGGTTTCATGCAACCTGCCGCCCCTGCGCAAATCGGATGGGCGCTTTTCTTATTTTGCCGCGAAGAAAAGCGCGCCCCCGCGCGTATAGCTCACACCACCTCACGATCCGGGGTTTTGGCAGGATGTGACTTGATACCCGCAAAATTCTGCGGTGCCTTCTTGCGCATGGGGGAAGAGATGATAAACTATACTGAACGGTTCAGGTTACCCGAGCCGCCAGCCCTTGCGAAAGCGCACAGATAACAGGAAGGTCGTGGTTCATGTTGGACGGTGAACAGATTACAGCCGGAGGGCGACGGATGAACAGCCTTGATGCCTGGGACGAGGTGCGCACCGCTTACCACGTGGCGCGGGTCGGCACAGTGTCGGGCGCGGCGGATGCGTTGGGCGTGCACCACGCCACCGTGATCCGCCACATCGACGCGCTGGAGCAGCGGCTGGGCACCAAGCTTTTCCAGCGCCACGCGCGGGGCTACACCGCCACCGAGGCCGGACTGGACCTGTTGCAGGTGGCAAAGGCCACCGATGACCAGTTTTCGCAGCTTGCGGGCCGGATCAAGGGCCGGGGCGAGGAGGTGACGGGCGAGCTGATCGTCACCTCGATCCCGTCGCTCTCGCCCTCGCTCTCCGCCACGCTGGCCCGCTACAGCCGCGCCAACCCACAGGTGGTGCTGCGCTTCATGACCGACGAGCGGCTCTTCCGGCTAGAGTATGGCGAGGCCCATGTGGCCATTCGCGCCGGAAAGCGGCCCGACCAGCCTGACAACGTGGTGCAGAAGTTTTTCGAGTTGAGCCACGCGCTTTATGCCACTCAGGATTACGTGGCAGAGATGGGCGCGCTCGACGAAGGCGACATGGCCCGGCACCGCTTTGTGACGGAGGATGACCGCGAAAGCCGCGCGCCCTTCTATCGTTGGCTGCACGAGATGGTGCCCGACCGCTGCATAAGTTACCGCGCCTCGGCGCAGCGCTCGGTCGTGGATGCGATCCGCGCGGGGGCTGGCGTGGGCTTCCTGCCGGTGGCCATGGGCGAGCGGTCGCCGGACCTGGTGCAGATGATGCCCTCCAAGCCCGAGTGGACAGCGACCGTCTGGCTGGTAACGCACGTGGATCTGCACCGCACGGCCAAGGTTCAGTCGATCCTTACCCACCTCAAGGAGGATTTCGACCCGGGCAGCTTCTGAGCAGGCAGCTCATCGGCCTTCGCGGTCTTAGTCGCACCTGCGATGAGGACCGAGCGGGCCCTTCAGAGCAGCCCCGCCCGGCTACTCCTCGCTGCCGAGTCCCAGCTCCGTGCCCAGGAACCGCTCGAAGGCATCGAGATTGACCGGCTCGAACTGGCCGAAGCCCTGCATCCAGACGCTTGCGCCCTTCATCGCGTCGGGCTCCAGCTTGCACCATTTCACCCGCCCGCGCTTCTCCTGCGTGATCAGCCCCGCGCCAGCGAGAATGGTGAGGTGCTTGGAGATCGCCGCAAGGCTCATCTCGAAGGGCTCGGCCACGTCGGTCACCGCCATGTCATCCTCCAGCAACATCGTCAGGATCGCCCGCCGCGTGGGGTCGGCGAGGGCGGCGAAGACGGTATCGAGCGAGGGGCGCGGACGCGGGGCCATGCGGCAGCGGTAGGGCGGCCCCGCGCAATCGTCAACCGTTTGGTTGAATATGCAAACGGGCTCTTGATTGGTCAGGGATGGCGCGTGCAGCCCTGCGACAGGCTGGCGCTCGTTATTAAAATCAATGACTTGAGCGAAAATTCAGCCAATTGACTCTACCCGCCCCGCTTTCTAGGTTCCGCCCAACTGTCGAAGGGGGCACATGCATGGCCGGCTCGGGCGACGAGCAGCGACTTCACGAGCTGAACGCCAAGCTCGCGGCGCATAAAGCCAAATACGCGCCGCCCCCTCCGAAAGACGATCACTACCACGCCGCCTCGCAGGGCTGGCGCATGGTGATCGAGCTGGTCTCGGGCCTCGGGATCGGCGTTGCTGTCGGGTATGGGCTCGACGTGCTGTTCGGCACGCTGCCCCTCTTCCTGGTGGTGTTCACATTGCTGGGCTTTGCCGCCGGTGTCCGCGTGATGATGCGCACGGCCGCAGAGTTCCAAAACGCCCCGAAAGCGCGGGCAGAGGACGAGAAGAGGGACTGAAATGGCGACTGAAGCCCACGGCGCAGAGGACAGCCTCGCATTCCACCCGATGGACCAGTTCATGGTCAAGCCGCTCTTCGGGGACGGCGCGGTGGCCTGGTACACCCCCACTAACGTGACGCTCTGGATGGCGCTGACCGTGCTCTGCGTGATCCTGCTTCTGGTCATCGGCACCCGCCGCCGCGCGGTCATCCCCACCCGCAGCCAGTCGATCGCCGAGATGGCCTATGGCCTGGTGCACAAGATGATCGAGGATGTCTGCGGCAAGGATGGGCTGAAGTACTTCCCCTACATCATGACGCTGTTCATGTTCATCCTGCTGGCGAACATGCTGGGCCTGCTGCCCTATGCCTTCACCACCACCTCGCATCTCGCGGTCACGGTGGTTCTGGCGCTCTTCGTCTTCATCTCGGTCACCGTGATCGGCTTCGTGAAGAACGGCGCGCATTTCCTCGAGCTGTTCTGGGTCTCCTCCGCGCCGCTCGCGCTGCGCCCGATCCTGGCGCTGATCGAGGTCATCAGCTACTTCGTGCGGCCCGTCAGCCACTCCATCCGTCTGATGGGCAACATGATGGCCGGTCACGCCGTGATCAAAGTCTTCGCAGCCTTTGCCCCGCTGATCCTGTTTTCCGCCGTCGGCATCGCGGTCACGCCGCTGTCGATCCTGGCGATCACCGCGATCTACGCGCTCGAGCTGCTCGTGGCCTTCATCCAGGCCTATGTCTTCACCATCCTGACCTGCGTGTACCTGAAAGACGCGCTGCACCCGTCTCACTGAGCCGGGGCACAGGATCTCAAGTTTCTAGCCAATTCCAACGTAAGGAGAATTCGACATGGAAGGCGATATCGTTCAAATGGGTGCTTTCATCGGTGCAGGCCTTGCCTCTGTGGGCATGGGCGGCGCTGCCATCGGTGTGGGCAACGTGGTGGGCAACTTCCTCTCTGGCGCCCTGCGCAACCCCTCTGCGGCCGGCGGCCAGACGGCCACCATGTTCATCGGCATCGCCTTCGCGGAAGCCCTGGGGATCTTCTCGTTCCTCGTCGCGCTTCTGCTGATGTTCGCCGTCTGAGGCAAACCTTCTGATCCTTACGGCCGGGGGGCAGCGATCCGCGTCCCCCGGTGTCCCTGAAAGGTTTCCGGAGAGAGCCCATGGCAACTGAAAACTCTGTAGCCGAGCACGTCAGCCCCGCCGATATCGAGGCGGCTGGCCGCTGTGTCGGGCCCGATGGCGGCGCCATCGGCATGCCGCAGCTGTGCTTCGACTGGTTCCCCAACCAGATCTTCTGGCTCCTCGTCACGCTCGTCGCGATCTACTTCGTGCTGAGCCGCATCGCCCTGCCGCGCATCGCCGCGGTTCTGGCCGAGCGCTCGGGCACGATCACCAATGACATCGCGGCAGCCGAAGAATTCAAGATGAAGGCCGCCGAGGCCGAGAAAGCCTACGAAAAGGCGCTGGCCGATGCCCGCGCCGAGGCGCAGGCCATTGCCGCCGACGCCAAGGCCGAGGTGCAGAAAGAGGTCGACGCCGCCATCGCCAAGGCCGATGCCGAGATCGCCGCCCGTACGTCGGAGGCGGAGGCAAAGATCGCCGAGATCCGCGAAGGCGCACTGGCCTCTGCCGAAGAGGTCGCCAAGGACACGGCCGGCGAGATTGTCGCGGCCCTGGGCGGCAAGGCCGATGCCAAGGCGGTAAACGCCGCCGTCGAAGCCCGGCTGAAAGGAGCCTCGTGATGATGATCCGCTTCTGGCTCACCACCGCTGCCATCACCCTTGCAGCCTCGCCCGTGCTGGCGGCCTCCGGCCCGGCCTTCTCACTGCGCAACTCCAACTTCGTTGTGCTCGTTGCCTTCCTGCTTTTCATCGGCGTGCTCCTGTTCTTCAAGGTGCCCTCGATGATCGCAGGCATGCTCGACAAGCGGTCCGACACGATCCGTGCCGAGCTGGACGAGGCCCGCGCCCTGCGTGAGGAAGCCCAGACAGTTCTGGCCTCCTTCGAGCGCAAGCAGGCCGAGGTGGCCGAGCAGGCCGAGCGCATCGTGGCCCACGCCAAGGAGGAGGCGAAGATCGCCGCCGAGGTGGCCAAGGCCGACCTGGAGAAATCCATCGCTCGCCGCCTTGCTGCTGCCGATGACCAGATCGCTTCTGCCGAAGCCTCCGCCGTCCGCTCCGTGCGTGATCGTGCGGTGCAGGTGGCCGTGGCCGCGGCGGGTGACGTGATCGCCAAGCAGATGGGCGACGCCGAGGCCAACAAGCTGATCGACAGCGCCATCGACGAGGCCGGTGCCAAACTGCACTGAGCGCGCCGAGAACCCTTCGCAGCGGCCGCCCCACTCGGGCGGCCGTTTGCCTTTTTCGGAACCTTCCAGCACTGGAGGGGGGTTGAGGTGTCAGATGACACCGCAGGAGGCCCCCGATGACCTACACCCGCTTCGCCGCCATGATCGCCACCTCGACCGTGGTGATGTTTGCCCTGATGTATCTCAACACCTACGCGCTCGGGCACGTCTTCTTCTCGGAAACGCGGCTTTACATGGCGCTGCTGATGGGCGCTGTGATGGCGGCGATCATGATGGGGTTCATGTGGGCGATGTATCAGGGTCGCGTGTTGAAGCTGGCCATCTTTGCAGGCGCGGCGGTGGTCTTCGCCCTCACGCTCTGGCTGGTGCGCAGCCAGGCCACGGTTGGCGGCCTCAGCTACATGCGGGCGATGATCCCGCATCATTCGATCGCGGTGATGACCTCGGGGCGCGCGGATATCGAGGACGCACGGGTGCGCGATCTGGCCGATGGCATCATCGCCGCGCAGCGCCGAGAGATCGCCGAGATGCGCTGGCTCATCGCCGAGCTTGAAGCGGGCCGGACCGTTGACCGCGCCTACCAAGATCCTGCGCCCGTCCCCGGCAGCGTCGAAGGAGCACTGAGCACTCTGCGCCTCTCCACTCTCTACCCCGCCCCGCTGACCGCCGCCGAGGCCGCCGAACTGGTCGAGGGGCCGACCGGCGGCTGCAATTTTCGCCAGACCGAGGCCGACACGCCGATACTCTGGACAAGCGCTGAGGGCGACATGGCGGTGATGCTGCTCAACGGCACCTACCTTCGGCTCGGCGGCGGCGATGGGCGCTTCGAGGCGGACAGGCTCGCAGTGACCGTGACGCCGCTGGGCGAGGACGCGAGCTTCCGCTCCGATGCGGCGCTGGTGTTTGCCATCGCGCAGGGGCCGACGCGCGGATATCGCGGCTTCTGGTCCTGTGCCCAATGATCGGGCAACGGAAGTCACGTTTTCTTAGGCCGGGGCAATTATGGTTGCAGGAGCGAGCCGGGGGCATAGGTTAAAGCTATGACTCACGCGACAGATGCTGCAATCCTGCCCCACGCCTCTAGGCCCTACAGCCGGGCGGAACTGCTGACGGATGCCTGGGTGCATATCGCGGCCCTTGCGCTGGCGGTGGGGGCGGTGCCCGTGCTCATCACCCTCACGGCGGTCTGGCGCGGCGATGCGATGGGCATTACCGGCGTGTCGATCTATGGGGGCACGCTGATTGCCATGCTCACCTGCTCGCTGCTCTACAACCACCTGCCGCGCCCGGAGTGGCGGCGCACCCTGCTTCGCTTCGATCAGTCGGCGATCTACCTCAAGATCGCGGGCACCTACACGCCCTTCGCGCTCCTGGCCGGGGCAGGGCAGGGGCTGCTGGTGTTCATCTGGGTGCTGGCGGTGGTGGGCACCGTGGCCAACTTCGCCTTGCCGCGCCGACCCACGGCAGTGGGCGTGGGCCTTTGCCTTGGCATGGGCTGGGCGGTGCTTATCGGCGGACAGGATCTGCTAGCCGTCACCTCTACCCCGGTAATCGTGCTGATGGCGGTGGGCGGCGGGCTCTACTCGGCCGGCACGCTCTTCCTGATGCTCGGGCAGATGCGCTTTCACAACGCGATCTGGCACTTCTTTGTCGCCGTCGCCTCCATCGTCTTCTTCGTCGCAGTTTTCATGCACGCCGCGCAATCGGCGGTGTGACTGCTGTTAAATTGCGCGCCTGCGGCGCATTCCATTTTTGGTTTGCCGCCTCCCGGCCACCGTGCCAGCCTGCGTCCCAACGTGGTGCGGGGGACGAGGGCAGCGGTGGCGGGTGACAGCAAGGAACGGGCGACGCGGGCCAGGACCGCGGCGCTGCACGGCACCGAGGCGGGGTCGTACGGCCCGACGCTCTTCGACTCTCACCACCTTGGCGCGCTGGAGCCGGTTTACTGGCTTGGGTTCTGTTGCGCCGAGAAGCCCACGCCCGCGCAGGTGCTCTCCGCCCTCGTCCTGGTTGGGTCTTGGGAGGCCGAGGAAGACGGCGTGGTGGACACATATGATTTCAGCCTCCCCGGCGAGGTGACGGATTATCTGCTCTCGGTGTGCTTCGAGGGCGACACCGTTGCCGAGGTCAGCATGGAGAGCTGACGATGCGCGCCGCCCGCCTCCTGCGCCGCGTCCTGCTCTGGCCGCTCGCCGCTCTGCTGCTCTACCTCGCCGCCGCCGCGCTGGGCGGGTTGGTGCCGGGCCGCATGGCCAATGTGGCGCCGGGGGAGGGGCCGCCGGTGGAGATCGGGCTGATCGCCGGGCGGATCCACTACGATTTCATCCTGCCCGCCACCGAGGAAACTCGCGCTGCACTCGCTTTCGCCAGAGAAGGCGGCGTGCCGGTGGCGGCACCGGGCGTGCGGCACTTCGTTGTCGGGTGGGGTTCCGCCGGGTTCTACACCACCGCCGGAACCTATGCCGACGTGGCCGCCTCCACCGTGCTGAAGGCCGCCACCGGCGATGCCTCGGTTCTGCGCGTCGAGGTTTATGGCCCACTGCCCGAGGGGTTCGACTACCCGCGCCTCACCCTCACGGCAGGCCAATACAGCGCCCTCCTCGCCTTCATCGCCGAAACCCGCGCCGGCCCGCCGATCCACGGCGCAGGCTTCAGCCAGACCGATGCATTCTTCGCCGCCCATGGCCGCTTCCACCTCTTTCGCACCTGCAACACCTGGATCACCGACGCCCTGCGCGCTGCGGGCCACCCGGCGGGGGCCTGGACACCCACACCCTACGCCGTCACCCTCTCGCTCTGGTGGAACGGCCCGTAGGATAGGCAATCTGCCCACCGCCCCGATG
>NZ_QTNQ01000231.1 GCF_018424695.1 Vannielia litorea | reverse complement strand
GCACGGCGACGAATTTCCCGGGCGACTACCTGCCCGGCCCGGTCGATCCGCTGGAATACGACCGCCGCCGCCGCTTCGCCCCGAAGAGCGCGAGCTTCGGCGTGCTGCAGGATCTGCCCTACGATTTCGTGGGGAGTCTGACCGCGTCCTACGTCGAGCGCGCCCCGTCCGTGCTCGAGCTCTACTCGCGCGGGCCGCACGAGGCGACCGAGACCTTCGAGATCGGCGATCCGAACCTGAAGCTGGAGCGCGCCCGCACTCTCGAACTCGGCATCCGCCGGGCGGTGGGCCCCCTGCGCCTCGATGCCACCGGCTACATCACCCGCTACACCGGCTTCATCTACAAGCGCGAGACCGGCACGTTCTGCGGCGACGAATTC
>NZ_QTNQ01000230.1 GCF_018424695.1 Vannielia litorea | reverse complement strand
CCTCCACAAAAAACATTTGATGAACTAATTGCACAAGAATCACCAAAACCGACACAAGATTTAATACTTGAACCAAAACCTCCAAAGCCTAGAATTGTTAAAGGTGCAGGAGTTACTGTTGTCGCTTCATCTAATAATGATGGATTTGGAAATAATGGCACAGGAAACAGGGAAGAATTTGGAGAAAAACCTAACACAGTGTTTGAGTTTGGACAAAATGGTACTTTACAAAACTCTAATAATTTACAAGGTGGTAGTAGTGGAGATTTTGTTGGAGAGGTCTTCACTCCCACAATCGCTAAAGTTAGCGAATTTGATCAAAATTTACTATTACCTAAAGGAACTTATATAGGCTGTGCTTTAAAAACAAGATTGGTAAGTTCTATTA
>NZ_QTNQ01000022.1 GCF_018424695.1 Vannielia litorea | reverse complement strand
CGTCAGAGGTGTATAAGAGACAGGCATTCTGATCGGGGATACCGAGACAGACAGGGAGACGGCGCGGGCTGCGGGTATCCCTTGCGTGCTGGTCACTTTCGGGCCAGACGGGCGGGGCGTGGCGGCGCTGGAGCCGGATGCGCTTCTGGATCACTTCGACGAATTGCCGGAGCTGGCAGCGCGGCTGTTGGCGGATTGACCGGGGCAGGGCGGCGGCGCAGGGTGCGGGCATGACTGAGGTCTACAGCGAAAAATTCGGGGGCAATTTCACCCAGCAGGAGCCGCTGCCAGAGGCGGCGCTGGAGGCGGCGATGGCCGTGCTGCGCCACGGGCGGCTGCATCGCTACAACCTGACGCCCGGAGAGGCCGGTGAGGTGGCGCTGCTGGAGCAGGAGTTTGCCGCCTTCGTGGGGGCGAAATTCTGCCTTGCGACGTCCAGCGGCGGCTCCGCCATTGGCCTAGCGCTGCGCGCGGTGGGCGTGAAGCCGGGCGACAGGGTGCTGACCAATGCATTCACACTCGCTCCGGTGCCGGGTGCGATTGCCGCCCTGGGCGCGGAGCCGGTCTTCGTGGAAGTGACCGAAGATCTCGTGATCGACCTCGACGATCTGGCGGCCAAGGCGGGGGAGGCAGGCGTTTTGCTGCTCTCACACATGCGCGGGCATATCTGTGACATGGAACGGCTGATGCAGATCTGCGACGCGGCAAATGTGACCGTGGTCGAAGATTGCGCCCACACCATGGGCGCGCGCTGGAACGGCGTGCCGAGCGGGCGGCATGGCGCGGTGGCCTGCTACTCGACCCAGACCTACAAGCACATGAACTCCGGCGAGGGCGGCCTGCTGGTGAGCGACGATGAGGACATCGCGGCCAAGGCGGTGCTGCTCTCCGGCTCCTACATGCTCTATGAACGCCATCTGGCTGCGCCGTCGCCGGAGGTCTTTGCCCGCCACCGGATGGAGACGCCCAACATCTCGGGCCGGATGGACAACCTGCGCGCGGCGATCCTGCGGCCTCAACTTGCCGAACTGCCCCGCCAGATCGAACGGTGGAACGCGAGGTATCGCGTGGTGGAAGAGGAATTGCGGGGCACGCCCGGGCTGACCGTGGTGGAGCGCCCCGAGGCCGAGCACTTCGTGGGCTCATCGATACAATTCTTGCTGAAGGGCTGGAGTGCGGAGGCCGTGCAAGGGGTTATTGCCCGCTGCCTGCGCCGGGGCGTGGAGCTGAAGTGGTTCGGCGGGGCGGATCCGGTGGGCTTCACCTCGCGCTACCAGCATTGGCGCTATGCGAAGACTGCGCCCTTGGCGCGCAGTGACGCCATTCTGGCGGGGTTGATGGACATGCGCCTTCCTCTCACGTTCAGCCTTGAGGATTGCGGCCAGATCGCACGGATCATCCGCGCCGAGGTCGGGGCCGTCTACCAGGCGGGATAGGCTCAAGCTTTGTTACACGGTTGAAACGGGGAGCGGCGATTTTCCGCCCGTTTTCCACACGCTGGAGGCGAATTGCGCAAGCCGTTGGAACGGGCGGCGGCTGGCGGGTGTTGTCGGGCCATACCAGCCGGGCGGCGGCCCCAAGAGCCGTGGAAGACCTGGCATGCGAACGACAAGGAGCAATCCAGATGTTCAAGCGAGCAACCCTTTCCGCCGCGGCCCTCATGGTGGCTGCAACCCCGATCCTGGCCGCCCAGGCGACGGCCACGACCGACCTCAACCTGCGTGCGGGCCCCGGCCCGGAGCATGAGATCATCGGCGTGATCGCCGGGATGGACCAGGCCGAAGTCAACGGCTGCATCGAGGACGGGGCGTGGTGCGAAGTCACCTATGACGGCCAGACCGGCTGGGCGCATCGCGGCTACCTCTCCGGCTCGGCCACCGAGGCGACCGAGGTGACCACCACCCGCACCGTAACCTACATGAAGGAAGGTGGGAACAAGGAAGCCGGGGCCGCCGCAGGTGCCGTGACCGGCGGTGCGATTGCCGGTTCGTTGATCGGCGGGCCTGCCGCCATCGCCGCGGGCGTTGTGCTTGGCGCCAACGCCGGCAGCGAAGCCGTGCCGGAGCCCGAAACCCGCACGGTGACCTATGTGACCGAAAACCCGGTCGAGCCGATCTATCTCGACGGTGAAGTGGTGCTGGGCGCCGGTATCCCCGAGGATGTCGAAGTCTACTCGATCCCGGAGAGCGAGTACTCTTACCTCAACGTCAACGGGCAGGACGTGCTGGTGAAGGAAGACCGCACCATCGTTTACATCTACCGCTGATCCCGACGGCAGACTGACCTTGAGGGCGGCCCGATCTGGGCCGCCCTTTTTGCTCAAAGGCACCTGTTTGTGCGAGCCATTTGCCTGAGGGCTGCAGTGTCGCGTGCGCTGTTCCGTATTTCCGAACCTGTCGTGTGGATGGGCCAGGATAAGGGAACCTGCATGAAACAACCTGGGGCGCATCTGCCGTGTGCCGCTTGTCTGTTGGGCCTCGTTGTAGTGGCGCAAGTGGTGCCGAATGAAACGAAGACCTAGGGCAATCTTGTTCTAGATAGGATGCTGCCTTCGCCCATTCAGCAGGGCGCCTGAGCGACTGTTGCGGAAAGGGCGCGACGCTGGCTGCGCCCTGCAGCGTTGGAACCAACCGCACACCTTGGAGTTGTAGCCGCAAGATGCGCAGGCCGCAATGGTGCTTGCCGCCCCCACGAACGAGTTACGAGGACAAGTCGATGAAAGCCTTTCTGACCGGCGCGGTTGCCGCGCTGAGCCTGACCTGTGTTGCCCCCGCCATCGCCGCCGAGGCCACCGCCATGACCGACCTGAACCTGCGCGCGGGCCCCGGCATGGATTACGCCGTGGTGGGCACGCTGGCCGCCCGGCAGACCGCCGAGGTGGAAGGCTGCCTCGCCAACAGCCCGTGGTGCCGGGTGCGCGCCGGAGACGAGACCGGCTGGGCGGTCAGTCGCCACTTGAGCGGCAGCGCCGAGGTGATGCGCCCGGTCGCCGCGGCCACCATCACCCTGCGTCCGGATGAAGAGACCACCCCCGCCGAACTCGATGCTGCCGTGGTGAACGGGCGCCTGGTGGAGGCCCCCGCCGAAGTCGCCCCGCTGATCGAAATCCCCGAGGACGCCGTGGCGGTGTACATGACCGAGCGTGCAGGCCCTGACACCCCTGCGGACGGCGCTGCCGTGGAGCTTGGCCGCCCCGATGCGGGGGTGACGGTGCACACGGTGCCTGGCGCCAAGGTGACCTACCTGACCATCGATGGCGAAACCCGCATTTTGAAGCCCGACACGAAAACCACGGTTTATATCAACCGGTGATCCGGTGCGCGAACCGCTGAGTCAGTGGAAAACGACAGAGCGGCACATGCCCCGCGCCGCTCTCTGCCGCGCTGGCGCGGGGAATCGTTGACCGGAGCGGTCGGCTCTTCTACTATTTGAACGCTTGTTCAATAAACGGGAGGAGCAGGCGGATGTTTGCTGGACAGTTGAAGTTTGATCTGGGCGAGGATGTCGAGGCGCTGCGCGAGATGGTGCAGCGCTTTGCGCAGGAGCGCATTCTGCCGATCGCGGCTGAGGTTGACGCCACCAACGAATTCCCCGCCGCGCTGTGGCGCGAGCTGGGTGAGTTGGGGTTGCTGGGCGTGACGGTTGAGGAGGAGTATGGCGGGGCGGGCATGGGCTATCTCGCCCATGCCGTCGCGGTGGAGGAGATCGCGCGGGCCTCGGCCTCGGTGTCTCTCAGCTACGGCGCCCATTCCAACCTTTGCGTGAACCAGATCCGCCTGAACGGCACGGAAGAGCAGAAGCGGAAGTATCTGCCTGGGCTGGTCAGCGGGGAGCACGTGGGCGCGCTGGCGATGAGCGAAACGGGCGCGGGCTCGGACGTGGTGGGCATGAAGCTGCGGGCCGAGAAGCGGAACGATCATTACCGGCTGAACGGCACGAAATACTGGATCACCAACGGCCCCGATGCCGATACGCTGGTGGTTTATGCCAAGACCGACCCGGAAGCGGGCAGCAAGGGGATTACCGCGTTTTTGATCGAGAAGACCATGGCGGGGTTCTCGACCTCCAAGCACTTCGACAAGCTGGGGATGCGGGGCTCCAACACCGCTGAGCTGGTGTTCGAAGATGTGGAGGTGCCGTTCGAGAACGTGCTCGGGCAGGAAGGCGGGGGCGTGCGCGTGCTGATGAGCGGCCTCGATTACGAGCGCGTTGTTCTGGCGGCCATCGGGCCGGGGATCATCGCCGCCTGTCTCGATGAGGTGATGCCCTATCTTGCGGAGCGAAAGCAGTTCGGCAAGCCGATTGGCTCGTTCCAGCTGATGCAGGGCAAGGTTGCCGACATGTATGTGGCGCTGAATTCGTCCCGCGCCTACGTTTACGAGGTGGCCAAGGCCTGCGACCGGGGCGAGGTGACGCGGGCGGATGCGGCGGCCTGCTGCCTTTATGCCTCCGAGCAGGCGATGGTGCAGGCGCATCAGGCAGTGCAGGCGATGGGCGGCGCGGGCTTCATGGCGGATGCGCCGGTGGCGCGGCTGTTCCGCGATGCCAAGCTGATGGAGATCGGTGCAGGCACCAGCGAGATCCGGCGGATGCTGGTGGGGCGCGAGTTGATGGGGGCGGTGTGAGCCTTTCCTGCATCCTCTCCGGCACCCGCGTTCCCTGCTTGGGGCCGGGCAGCTTCCGCCGCTCTCAAGGCCGCGCTGGCACGAGCGCCGCGCGGAAGAACGGATCAGTTCGCGGCAGGCTGGAATTTGATTGCAGGTCCAGTCTTGCCGCCCGCGCCTTTGTAGTCGACGTTGGCGAAGTGCAGCGTAACGGAGACCATGACCTTGGCATTCTCGCCGGTCTCAGGCGGGGCGGTCATGTAGCTGCTGATGACCACGTCGCTCATCAGGTAGCTGAATTGCGGCTTCGCCCCGTTCGTGCCGTAGCTGACGAAGGTCATCAGCGGGTGGAGTTTGCCTTTCGCGCAGTCACGTGCAAGCTCGGTGGCAAGGCCTGCGACGACCAAAGAGATCGTGGTGCTGTCGGCTTTTCCGGTGCTTTTGAAGCTGAAGACGTTCGAGTTTGCCGAACCCAAGCTCCAGGACAGAACCTGCCACTTTTCGGCGGGCAGTTTGCCCTCTGCGGCGATATCGGCCTTGCCGTCCACGAGCCACATGCTGTTCTTCATGATCTCCCCCATTCTCCCCGCGCACCGACCCTGCGCAATCTCGCTCCGGGACGACGCAGACCTACTTTATACTGCAAAGGCCGTAGTTCGGGAACTGGCCCAAAAGGCCAGATCGGCGACACTGGACAGGAGCGGATGCAATGAATGCAGGACATGCCATTGGCCCTGCGCTGGCCGTGGCCATGGTGGCCGCGTCTGCCGAGGCGCAGGAGGCGCGCGTAGTGGATTGGCTGCGGGGGTGTGCGGCCTTGCCTGTTGTCGTTCCGGGCGGGGCGATGACAATGGATATCGTTTGCGTGGGCAATGCCTTTGACTACTGCGCCACGGGCCGGACGGAAACAAAGCGACCTGAATGCTACAGCGAATTGTCGGATGCGCTTGCGGGGGATCTGGTGGCCTTGCGGTCTGTGATCAGAGTGCCGGAAGGCGGCAGCCCCTTCAAGCGGCGCAGGGTCGAGCGCTTCATTGAGGGCGGGCGGATCATAGAGCCAATGGACTGTGGCGAGACATTGGAAGGTGTCGCATGCTCTGCCATGCAAGGTTTGTCGGCTTGGGTGGAACTCAGGAGTCTGGTGCGGGCTTCGGGCATCGACCCGGATGCCATTATTTCAGGAGGCGACCAATGAAGACACTCAGAACCGTGGTGAGCGCCGGGGCGGCGATGCTGCTTGTTGCCTTGGTCGATGTCGGCCCTCTTGCCGCACAGGAGTTGTCGTTCCATCCAATGATCACGGAGGAGTGTGAGGAGCAGCGGCCCGAGCTTTCCGAACGCGAGCAGTGCATCGGCTGGGCGGCGAATGCCTGCATGGAAAACACCCAGGGCGGTGGCTCGACCATGGGGATGAACGGGTGCCTCGACGCCGAGTGGCAATATTGGGACACGCGACTGAACCAGCACTACAAGGAGGCCATGGCGCGGGCGAAGGCCTTTGACGTGGATATGGCGACGCGAGAGAACGGGCTGCTTTCGGCGGCGGACAGCCTGCGTGACATGCAGCGCGCCTGGATCGCCTTTCGGGATGCCAAGTGTGACTTCGTTCGGTCGCAGTGGAGCGGCGGCACCGGGCAGGGGCCGGCGATGCTGAGCTGCCTGATGCAGGAGACCGGGCGGCAGGCGCTGTGGCTTCAGGTGCAAGCGGGGAACATGTGAGCGAGAAGGGCGATCTCCCAGACCGTGACCGCCGGTTCGAGGCGGCGCTGGCCGCTGCCCTGCGGGAACAGGAGGCCTACGAGAAGAAGCGCCACAGCCGGTTGGGGCGTGGGGCCGAGAAGGCGACGGCGCCGCTGGGCGGGCTGCTGCGGCGGATCGTGCCACCGGGCATGCTCAGGCAGGCGCTGGTGATGGCCGACCGGGGGGCGGGGCTTACGCTGCCCGCGGCGACCCATGATGCGAACGATCTTGCGGCCTGCGATGCCGCGGCGCTGCGCGTGCAGGGCTGGGCGGCGGGCACCGGCGCGGCCTCGGGCGGCGCGGCAGGCTGGTTCGGCGGGCTGGGGATGACGCTGGATATTCCGGCGACGATTTCGCTGGCGGCGCGCACCGTACGCGGCACCGGGCAGGCCTATGGCTTTGCGGGCGAGGGCGAGGAAGAGCTCGTCTTTCGGCTGATGGTGCTGGAGCTGGCCACGGTGCGCGGGCTGGAGGGGCGCAAGGAGAGCCTTGGCAAGGTGAACCAGCTCGCGAAAGAGTTGCAGGCCCCAGAGGTGCGTTATGTCCTGGAGAAGGGCGCCGATTGGGTGGTCGACAAGGTGATCGACCGGGTGGCGCGGGGCCTTGGCACCGATCTGCTGAAGCGCAAGGCGGCGCAGGTGGTGCCGCTGGCGGGCGCGGCGATTGGCGCGGGCGTGAACGCGAGTTTTCAGACAGATGTGGCGCGTGCGGCGCGTTATGGGTTCAGGCTGCGGTGGCTGATGCACCGGCGGCTGTTGCCCGCGCCTGATGTCGAGGCCGGGGAGAAGAAATGAAGTTGCAGTCAAACATTTCGGTGAAGTCCGACGAGTTTGCGGCCAATCGCGCGGCCTCTGAGGCGGCGCTGGCGCGGGCCCGGGAGGCCGCGGAAGCGGCGGCGCTGGGCGGTGGCGAGAAGGCGCGTTCGCGCCATGAGAGCCGGGGCAAGATGCTGCCGCGTGACCGGGTGGCGGGGTTGCTCGACCCCGGCTCGCCGTTTCTGGAAGTGGGCGCGACGGCGGCGCACGGCATGTATGGCGGCGCGGCCCCTGCGGCGGGGATGATAGCCGGGGTCGGCCGGGTGAAGGGCCGCGAGGTGATGGTGCTGGCCAATGACGCCACGGTGAAGGGCGGCACCTATTATCCGATGAGCGTGAAGAAGCACCTGCGGGCGCAGGAGATCGCAGAGCAATGTCGGCTTCCTTGCGTCTATCTCGTCGACAGCGGCGGGGCGAACCTGCCGAACCAGGATGAGGTCTTCCCCGACCGCGACCATTTTGGCCGGATCTTCTACAACCAGGCGCAGATGAGCGCCAAGGGGATTGCGCAGATCGCAGTAGTGATGGGCAGTTGCACCGCGGGCGGGGCCTATGTGCCTGCGATGTCGGATGTGTCGATCATCGTGAAGGAGCAGGGCACGATCTTTCTGGCGGGCCCGCCTTTGGTGAAGGCGGCGACGGGGGAGGTTGTGAGCGCCGAAGCGCTTGGGGGCGGCGATGTGCACACGCGCCTTTCCGGCGTGGCCGACATGCTGGCGGAGGACGATGCCCATGCGCTGGCGCTGGCGCGGGAGGCGGTTGGCTCTCTGGGCGGCTCGGGTGGTGGGCAGATTGCCCACCCTGTGGGAGAGGCACCGCTTTATGATCCGGAGGAGATTTTGGGGATCGTCCCGGCGGACGCGCGCCAGCCGTGGGACATTCGCGAGGTGATTGCCCGCGTGGTGGACGGCTCGCGGTTTGACGAGTTCAAGCCGCGCTTTGGCGAAACGCTGGTGTGCGGCTTTGCCCATGTGGAGGGAATGGCCTGCGGGATCATTGCCAACAACGGGGTGCTTTTCAGCGAGAGCGCTGTGAAGGGCGCGCATTTCGTGGAGCTTTGCTCGCAGCGGAAGATCCCCCTCGTTTTTCTCCAGAACATCACCGGGTTCATGGTGGGCAAGAAATATGAGAACGAGGGGATAGCGCGGCACGGGGCGAAGATGGTGACGGCGGTGGCGACGACGAGCGTGCCGAAGATTACCTTGCTGGTGGGTGGCTCCTTTGGCGCGGGCAACTATGGCATGGCGGGGCGGGCCTATTCGCCGCGGTTCCTCTGGACATGGCCGACCTCGCGGATTTCCGTCATGGGCGGGGCGCAGGCGGCGGGGGTGCTGGCGACGGTGAAGCGCGATGCCATCGAGCGCGGTGGTGGGGCGTGGAGCGCTGAGGAAGAGGCGGCCTTCAAGCAGCCGGTGCTGGACCAGTTCGAAGAGCAGTCTGACCCGCTCTATGCCAGCGCGCGGCTTTGGGATGACGGGATCATCGACCCGAGGAAGAGCCGCGATGTGCTTGCGCTCAGCCTGCGGGCGGCGTTGAACGCGCCGATTGAGGAGACGCGCTTCGGCGTGTTCCGGATGTAAGGAGCGAGCATGAAGGGAATGCCGGAAGAGGGCGCCTTCACAGAGGGCCGTGTGGACCCGGTGAGCGGGCAGCAGTGGGTGCATGTCACCCGGGCGATGGCGCTGAACCACCCGCAGGGGCGGCTGAACCTGGCGCTTTACGCCACCGTAGTCTTCTTCGTGGCGATGGCGGGCTGGCGGCTGGTGCTTTGGGCCAATGTACTGGGTGGCGCCTGGCCGGTGATCGAGGTGGTGATCTTCGCTTTGGCGGCCTTGGCGCTGTTCCTGCGGGCGGCCCCGGGCGCATGGTTGGGGGTGACGGGCTGCGGCTGCGTGGTCATCGACTTCGCCACCGGGCTGAAGACCGGCTGGAGCCTGCAGATGTTTGCGCTGGCGGAGGTGATCATGGCGGTGGTTGTCGGCTTCTACCTGCTGACGGGCGCGCGGCCCAACCTGATTTACCGCCACAGGTTTCTGCGCGAGCGCGGGGAGGGCTGAAGTGTGTTTGACAAGATCCTGATCGCCAACAGGGGCGAGATTGCCTGCCGGGTGATCGACACCTGCCGCAGGCTCGGGGTGAAGACCGTGGCCGTCTACTCGGAGGCGGACGCGGGTGCGCGCCATGTGGAGATGGCCGATGCGGCCCTGTGCATCGGGCCTCCCGCGCCCTCTGCGAGTTACCTTGATATCGGCAAGGTGGTTGCGGCGGCGGTCGAGACCGGCGCGCAGGCGGTGCATCCGGGCTACGGCTTCTTGAGTGAGAACCCCGAGTTCGTGGCCGCGCTGGACGGGGCCGGAGTGACATTCATCGGGCCAAGCGCGGAGGCGATCCGCGCGATGGGGCTGAAGGATGCGGCGAAGGCCCGGATGGAGGCGGCGGGGGTGCCGGTGGTGCCCGGCTACCATGGCGACGAGCAGGACCCCGGGCGGTTGGAGGCCGAGGCGGGGCTCATCGGCTACCCGGTGCTGATCAAGGCCGTCGCAGGCGGCGGCGGCCGGGGGATGCGGCTGGTGGAGCGCGCGGAAGACTTCGAGGATGCGCTGGAGTCGGCGCGGGTGGAGGCTTTGGGGGCGTTCGGAAATGGCGATGTGCTGATCGAGAAGTTCATCGAGCATCCGCGCCACATCGAGGTGCAGGTGTTTGGCGATGGTGAACGCGCCGTGCATCTCTTCGAGCGGGACTGTTCGCTGCAACGGCGGCATCAGAAGGTGATCGAAGAGGCTCCGGCACCGGGGATGACCGAGGAGGTGCGCGCGGCGATGGGCGAGGCCGCGGTGAAGGCGGCTGAGGCCATTCATTACAAGGGCGCAGGGACGGTGGAGTTCATCGTTGACGGTGCGGGCGGGCTGAGGCCCGACGGCTTCTGGTTCATGGAGATGAACACGCGGCTCCAGGTGGAGCATCCGGTGACCGAGGAGATCACCGGGGTGGACCTGGTGGAGTGGCAGCTGCGGGTGGCCTCGGGGGAGCCGCTGCCTTGCGCGCAGGAGGAACTGCGTATCAGGGGCCACGCGATGGAGGCGCGGCTCTATGCCGAGGATGTGCCGGCGGGCTTTCTGCCCGCGACGGGGAGACTGGAGCGGCTGCGCTTTGGCCCCGGGCGGGTGGATACGGGTGTTCGCGAGGGTGACGCCATCAGCCCACACTACGATCCGATGATTGCCAAGCTCACCTGTCACGGGGCCACCCGCGCGGAGGCCCGGGCGGCCTTGGCGCGCGGGCTTGCGGAGACGGAAGTGGCGGGGGTTGTCACCAACCTCGGTTTTCTTGGGCGGCTGATCGACCACGCGGCGTTTCGTTCGGGCGATGTGGAGACCGGGCTGATCGGGCGGGACCTGGAAGGTCTCGTCGCCCCCGCGGACGCGCCGGAACTGCTGGCGCTCGCAGCTCTGGCCACACTGGGATTGAACGAGGGCGTGCCGGGCGAAGGCTTTGCGCTTTGGGCGCCGCTCGATTGGCCTGTTGTCCTGCTCTCTGGGGAGACCCGGATGGATGGCCGCGTTTCGGCATATGGTGGCGGCGCGTTCAGCGTTGCGATCGGCGGGGCGGTGGTGGACTGCCTGCGCAGGCCCGGCGGCTGGCAAGTGAATGGCAGGATGGCGCAGGCGCGGGCCGAGGTGATCGGTGGGCAGGTGCAGGTTCTTGGCGCGGAGCCGATGGTCTTCACGCTGCCCGACCCGCTGGCCGTGGGCGCCGATGCGGCGGGCGAGGGCGCCATCGTGGCGCCGATGCCCGGCGTGGTCCGCTCGTTGCATGTCCGACAGGGAGAGGCCGTGAAGGCGGGCGACCGGCTTGCGGTGATGGAAGCGATGAAGATGGAACACGTGATGCGCGCGCCGCATGATGGCGTGGTGGCCGAACTCGGCGTGGCTGCGGGGGACCAGCTTGAGGCCGGCGCCCTGATCGTGCGGATCGAGGCGGAGGCATGAGGCCGCCGCTCATCCGCCCTTCGAGGCGTCTTCGCGCTGGGGGGCGGCGATGATCCGGCTGCATCACTGCCACCAGACCCGCTCGATGCGGGTGCTCTGGCTGTTGCATGAGTTGGGGGTGGAGTTCGAGCTTGAGATACACCCGTTCGACAAGTCGCTGCGCGCGGAGGGCTACCTTGCGCTCAACCCGGCGGGGCGGGTGCCCGCGCTTGAGATCGATGGCGAGGTCTGGTGGGAATCCGGCGCGATCATCGAGCTTTTGTGCGACCGGTTCCCGGAAGCCGGGCTGGGGCGGGCTGCGGGCGAAGCGGAGCGGGCCGACTGGCTTATCTGGCTGCATTTCGCGGAGACCATCAGCCAGCATCTGGCGGCGCTGACCCAGCAGCACCTGATGCTCTATGACGATGAGATGCGGAGCCCGGTGCTGATGAAGCTTGAGGCCGCGCGGGTGGGCAAGTGTTTCGCCGCGCTGGAGGCGCGTCTCACGGGGCGGGATTACCTGCTGGACAGCGGCTTCTCTGCCGCTGACGTGGCCGTGGGGCAGGCGGTTTACATGGCGCAGAAATTCGTGCGTCTCGCGCCCTTCCCGGCGCTTTCGGCCTGGTGGGACCGGCTTGCACGGCGGGCGGGCTTTCAGGCGTCACTGCCGCCGGAGGGGGCCGATCTGCTCTACAAGCGGGAGTTTTACGCGCCGTGGTAAACGTCGAGATCTTCGAAGTCGGCCCGCGTGACGGGCTTCAGAACGAAACGGCGGTGATCGGCGTGGCCGAGAAGGTGGCGCTGGTGAACTGCCTGAGCCGCGCCGGGTTTAATCGGATCGAGGCGGCCAGCTTCGTGAGCCCGAAATGGGTGCCGCAAATGGCCTCCTCGGGCGAGGTGATGGCGGGCATCACCCGGGCCGAGCGCGTGGGCTACTGGGCGCTGACGCCGAACATGAAGGGCTATGCGGCAGCGCGGGCGGCGGGCTGCGACGGGGTAGCGGTGTTCGCGGCAGCGAGCGAAGGCTTCAGCCGGGCCAACCTGAATTGCTCGGTGGCCGAGAGTCTCGAGCGCTTCGGCCCCGTCCTTGAGGCCGCAAAGGCAGATGGCGTGCCGGTGCGGGGCTATGTTTCTGTGGTGACCGACTGCCCCTTCGACGGTGCGGTGGCGCCGGGCGATGTGGCGCGGGTCGCCGGGGCCCTGATGGCGATGGGCTGCGTGGAGGTCTCGCTGGGCGAGACGCTGGGGCGCGGCGTGCCCGAGCGTGTGGATGCAATGCTTGCGGCGGTTCTGGCCGAAGTGCCTGCTGCGCGGCTGGCGGGACATTTCCACGATACCTCCGGGCGGGCGCTTGAGAACATCGAGGTGGCGCTGGAGCGCGGCTTGAGGGTGTTCGACGCCGCCGTGGGCGGGCTTGGTGGCTGCCCCTATGCGCCAGGTGCGGCGGGCAACGTGGCGACGGAGGCCGTGGCGGCGCGGCTGGAGGCGCTGGGATATGCGCATGGGCTCAACATGGACGTGATCGCCGAGGCCGCCGGGATGGCGCGGGCGATGCGCGCCGGTGCGGCACGCCCCGGCATGGTGCAGGGCGGTGCGTCGTGAGTGATCTCTTTCGTGGCGCCGAGCGGCTGATGGCGATGGATGATGCCACTTGGCGGCGCCACGCCAACCCGTGGTCGGGCTGGAGCCGGATGTTCACCACGCTGCCGTTGCTGGCGCTGGCGATCTGGAGCCGGGTCTGGCTGGGCTGGGGCGCGCTGGTGCCCGTCGCCCTCGCCCTGGGCTGGATCTGGGCAAATCCACGGGTCTTTCCCGAGCCGGAGCGCTTTGGTGCCTGGATGAGCCGGGGGGTGCTGGGCGAGCGGATCTTTCTTGAGCATCGGGCGGAGATCGCCTCGGAGCATCGGCGGGCAGGGTTGCTGCTGGGCGCACTCAGCCTGCCGGGCGCGGTGGTGATGGCCTGGGGTCTCTGGGCGCTTTGGGCCGACTGGGTGGTGTTCGGCGTGGTGCTCACGGCGCTGCCGAAGGTCTGGTTCGTTGACCGGATGGCCTGGGTGCACGACGATTGGTGCCGCGCCGGGCGGCGGGTGCCGGGCATGGAGAGCGCGAATGGGTGACCTTGTCAGGATAGAGACCGACGAGCGGGGCGTGGCAACGCTCTGGCTGACGCGGGCGGAGAAACACAACGCGCTTTCTGCCGAGCTGATCGACGAGATCCACGCGGGCATCGAGCGGCTCGGGGCTGATGCGGCGGTGCGCGTCGTGGTGCTGGCGGCGGAGGGCCGCAGTTTTTGTGCGGGCGGCGACCTTGGCTGGATGCAGGAGCAGATGGAAGCCGACGCCGAGACGCGTGCGGCGGAGGCCTGGCGGCTTGCGGAGATGCTGGGCGCGGTCAACGTCTGCCCGATGCCTGTGATCGGGCGTATCCATGGCAATGCCTTCGGTGGCGGCGTCGGCATGGCTTGCGTCTGCGATGTGGCGGTGGCGGCGGAGGGCGCGAAGTTTGGCTTCACCGAAACGCGGCTGGGGCTGATCCCGGCCACGATCGGCCCTTATGTGCTGGCCCGAATGGGCGAGGCGATGGCGCGGCGGGTGTTCATGAGCGCGCGGTTGTTTGACGCCGAAGAGGCGGTGCGGCTTGGCGTGGTGGCCGAGGCGGTGCCCGAGGCCGAGCTGGACGCCGCGGTTGAGCGGCAGGTGGCCCCTTATCTGCACTGCGCGCCGGGT
Source organism: Vannielia litorea (assembly GCF_018424695.1). GTDB lineage: Bacteria > Pseudomonadota > Alphaproteobacteria > Rhodobacterales > Rhodobacteraceae > Vannielia > Vannielia litorea_A. The sequence continues at coordinate 40,654 of NZ_QTNQ01000022.1, read as the reverse complement.
GCGGTGGCGGCGGCCAAGGCGCTTGCGCTGCGGCTCGGTGCGGCTCCGTCGGAGGCCGAGTTCGAGGCGAGCGTGCAGGCGCTGGTGAAGACCTGGGAGGGCGACGAGGCCGGAGCGGGAATCGCGGCCTTTTTCGAAAAGCGCAAGGCGCCCTGGATGGGGTGACGCCGGGCCATGGCCCAAAGGCGGCGCGGTGTGCTGGGCAGATTGCCCACCCGACGGCGGTGTGCCGCGCGGTGCCGTTCTTGGCTCTTGGGGCCCGGCGCGCGATGGGGTAGCGTTTGGGGTAACGAAGCAGTCAACAAACGGGGAGACACCCGATGATGCGAGCAGTGATGAACAGGCGCGGATTTCTGGGATCGGTGGCGGCAACGGGGCTTTTGAGCGCCTGTGGCGGGGTGAATGGCTTTGATGCTGTTGCACCGAGCGCGCCCGATCCGGCGATGCGGCCGGTTGCCAATGCGGGGTTTGACGCATGGGTGGCGCGCTTCAAGGGCCGCGCCGTCGGCGCGGGGATATCGCAGGGGGTGATTGACCGGGCCTTCGCGCGTGCCGGGTTCATTCCCGGGGTCATCGAGCGGGACCGGAACCAGGCCGAGTTCAAGCGGTCGTTCGAGGATTACCTCTCGCTGGTGGCCAGCGAGAAGAAGGTGGAGATGGGCCGGGCCGCGTTTTCGCGCCAGCGTGGGCGGCTCAATGCAATTGAAGCGAAATACGGTGTGCCGGCGGAGATCTGCTGTGCCATTTGGGGCGTGGAAAGCACCTATGGCACGCGGCGCGGCGATATTCCGGTGATCTCGGCATGCGCCACGCTGGCCTACGAGGGACGGCGCGGCGCGTTCTTTGAAAAACAGTTGATCGCTGCGCTGCGCATCCTGCAATCGGGCGACACCACGCCGGACCGGATGGTGGGCAGCTGGGCAGGGGCGATGGGGCACACCCAGTTCATCCCGACGAGTTACCAGCTTTTTGCGGTGGATTTCACCGGTGACGGGCGGCGCGATATCTGGAGCGATGACCCGTCCGATGCGCTGGCCTCGACGGCGGCCTATCTGGCAAAGAGCGGCTGGCGGCGCGGCGAGCGCTGGGGCAGCGAGGTGTCCAGTGGCGGGTTGCAGCCCGATCCGGGCGGGCCACGCTTTGCCGTTGGGCACAACTTCAACGTCATCAAGCGCTACAACAACTCCGACAACTATGCGCTCGCCGTGGGCTACCTGAGTGACAGGATCGCCGGGCGCGGGGGGCTTCAGGCGGAGTTCGGGCCGGACCGTTACGGCCTGACCCAGAAGCAGCGGATGCTGTTGCAGGAACGGTTGACCCGGGCGGGCTTCGATGCCGGAACGCCGGATGGGGTGCTGGGCAACAAGACGGCGGCGGCAATCCGGGCCTACCAGGCGGCCAATGGGCTGCCGGTGACCGGCGAGCCATCACAGGCCTTGCTGCAACGGCTCGCCTGAGCGCCTTACCATGCGGAAAGCGTGGGGCGCTCGGCTTCGGAGGCCCGATTGGCCGAGCGGGCCTTGCGCAGGGTCTTGTCAGGGTCGCCCGGGTGCGAGAGCGCGTAGTCGAGGTCAGCACGGGTGATGCCGATGTCGCGCAGCATCCGGTCATCGAGATACTCCAGCCGACCGGCCCGGTAGCGCGCCGCGCGGCGGGCGGCGCGGGCCTGTGCGTTTTGCCGGATGGCTCGCAGGATGGCCGCGAAGGCGCGGCGGGTGCTGCTGAGGAGGGCGCCGTGCAACGGGTTGCTCCGGTCGACGGCGGGCGTGAAGCGGTGGGGGGCGGGAAAGTCGGTCATTGAGTGTGTCCTTGGGTAGCGTTTCGATTGATCCAAGGGTGGCGCTTGACTTCACATCAATCAAACGAATAGATTTGATTGCATCGTTCAATCATATTGAAGGCATGACCCATGCAGGCGCCCCACATGATCGACACTGACCTCGTTCGCACCTTTCTGGCCATTCATGAGACCGGCTCTTTCAGCGCGGCGGCCAAGCGGGTGCTGCGCACGCCGTCCGCCGTGTCGATGCAGATGAAGCGGCTGGAAGAACAACTGGGCCGGGTTCTGTTCGAGAGGTTGCCCCGGGAAGTGCGGCTGACCGGAGATGGCGAGACCTTTCTGACCTATGCCGAAGAGATCATGCGGGTGAGCGAGGCCGCCCTGGCGCGCTTCACCCAGCCGGCGCTGGCCGGGGTGGTGCGCTTCGGGGCACATGAGGACTTCGGGATTCACCGCCTCCCGACGATCCTGGCGCGTTTCGCGGCGAGCCATCCCAACGTGGACGTGCGGGTGACCCTGAAGGAATCGAAGGTGTTGCGGGAGCGGTTCGAGGCGGGCGAGCTGGATGTGGCGCTCCACACCGTCTGCGCCTTCGACGGTGGGGCCGGGCAGCTGATTCATGAGGAGCCCCTGGTCTGGGCCGGAAAGCGCGGTGGCCGGGCGTGGCAGCGCGAGCCCCTGCCTATGGCCCTGGCGGAAGACGGTTGCGCCTGGAGAAAATCGGCCCTGAAAAGCCTTGCCCGCCTCGGTCGAGAAGGGCGGATCGCCTATGTCAGCGAGAACGGCAAGGCAATGCTCGCCGCGATGGAGGCGGATCTGGCGATTACCCCGTTGCCGGTTTCGGCGCTTGGCCCCGACCATGAGCGGCTGGGCAAGCGGCACGGGTTGGAAGACCTCGGCAGCTACCAGTTGCGGCTGATGCAGCGCGAGGATGCGGGCTGCGCCGCCGAGGCGCTGGCGGAGCACGTGGTCGAGAGCTTTGGGCCGCGCATGGCGACGGCGCCTGTCGCCGCGGAATAGAACCACGCGTTACGACATCATGTCTCAATCGGATGCCAGGCCGTTTGCATGACGGTGATGTACCAGACCATTTCCGGCCGAACCGTGGAGGTGCCCGCGCGCCGCGAGCCACCTGAGTTTCCGTGGCCGGACCTCGCCGGGCCGCTTGCAGAGGTTGTCGAGGTGCTGATGCAGTACCGCGATTCCGAGGTCGATCGCCTGGAAAAGCAGCTCGGCGCTGTCAGCGCGGTCCCGGAGGGTCTGCCGGACATCGCGCAGGCCGCGCTCAGGAAGGACCGGGAGCTTGCGCGCGAGATGCTGGAAGAGGGCCGGCAGCGGGTGGCCGCGTCGGTGGCGGAGTATGGCCCATCAGGCCAGGGCTTCGTGCGGGCAATGGGCACCGAACCGGGGCCGGGGCAGTTCTGGGAGACGCTTCAGCGCTTTGCAGCCTTGCGACGTCCGATCCATCGCTACGGCGACGCGGCCTTGCGCGACGTGCAGCGCAGGTTGCTTGAGGCCCTGCCACTCTGCCACCGCCTGCCGATCCTCGCGGAAGTGGTGGCGCCAAGCCTGAAAGCGCGGAAGACCGACCCGTGCGAGGCGATGATGGCCGAATACATGGCCGGCCCCGAGGCCGACTTGAGGGTTTTAGAGCGCGGCATGGCCATCCCTGCAACCGTGGACGCGCTTGAGGTTGATGTGTTGCTGCGCCTGGCCGCGCGCTTTCGGGGGCATCTGGCCGGGCTGGGCGGCTTCAAGCGGTCCGCGAGTGACCTTTCTCAGGACAAGCCGGTCCTCGGCCACGCCGATCTGGTGCCGCGTCCCCTGCCGAAGCTTGAACGTGACGACCTGATAAGGCTGATCCAGAGCCCGACCCCCGCGCCTCGGCATGAAGACGGGCTGGTGCAGTCGGAGCTCAACCTGCTGCGGTTGTCGGCCCTTGGCGCTGCCATGAAGGAGTTGAAGCCCGGCGCGCCGCAGGGAGGCTATCTGAGGGCGAGCCTTGCGACGCAGCCCTACGGCCCGTGGGCCCTAGCCAACCTGATGCAGCTTCCGCAGGCGGCGGTGTGGCCTTATATCGCGGAGAATTTCGACATCCTCGACCGGGCGCTTGGCCTCGCGCCCGCCTCACCACTGGAACCACGCCTTGAACCGCTGAAGGCGCTCGACCACCTTGCACTGCTTCCCGCCACGCCTGCACGTTACCGCGCGCCGCTGGACGCGCTTGCAGCGGGCAAGAATAAGGCACGTGCGGCGCGGGCCAAGGCACTGCTGGCGCGGGGATGAAAACGCCGGAAATTGAAAGGCCTGCAGGTTGACCCTCTCCCGGGGCGGGAGTAAGACCGGACACAGCCACGATGCGCGCGCCCGGGGCCGTCACGGCCCGACCGTGAGGCGCGCGAGAAAGGAGCCGGCTTTGGACGCTTTGCTCAGGGAATACCTGCCCATTGTCATCTTCCTCGCAGTTGCCATCGGCCTCGGCCTGGTGCTGATCCTCGCCGCCGCAGTTCTGGCGGTGCGCAACCCCGATGCGGAGAAGGTGAGCGCCTACGAATGCGGCTTCAACGCCTTCGACGACGCCCGTATGAAGTTTGACGTGCGGTTCTACCTCGTCTCCATCCTTTTCATCATCTTCGACCTCGAAATCGCCTTCCTGTTCCCATGGGCCGTCGCGTTTCAGGACATCAGCATGCTGGGCTTCTGGTCGATGATGGTGTTTCTCGCCGTGCTGACCGTTGGCTTTGCCTATGAATGGAAGAAAGGGGCGCTGGAATGGGAGTGACGGAAAAGACCGACACGCCGCAACTTGCCGACCCGCAGGTGCAGGGCGAGCTGGCCCCCTATGGCCGCACGACGGCGGGCGCCGACAAGGATGTGGCGGTGCAGAGCCTCAACCGTGACCTTCAGGACAAGGGCTTCCTGCTCACCTCCACGGAAGACCTGATCAACTGGGCGCGCACCGGGAGCTTGCACTGGATGACCTTCGGGCTCGCCTGCTGCGCGGTGGAGATGATGCACACCTCGATGCCGCGCTACGATGCCGAGCGCTTCGGGATCGCACCGCGTGCCTCACCGCGACAGTCCGATGTGATGATCGTGGCGGGCACGCTGACCAACAAGATGGCCCCGGCGTTGCGCAAGGTTTACGACCAGATGCCCGAGCCGCGCTACGTGATCTCGATGGGCTCCTGCGCCAATGGCGGGGGCTACTATCACTACAGCTACTCGGTGGTGCGCGGCTGCGACCGGATCGTGCCGGTGGATATCTACGTGCCCGGCTGCCCGCCGACGGCGGAGGCGCTGATGTATGGCCTGCTGCAACTCCAGCGCCGCATTCGCCGCACCGGAACGCTGGTGCGCTGACCCAGGAAGGGACGACAAGATGAGCGATGCTCTGAACGAACTCGGCCAGCATCTGGAGGCGCGCCGCCCCGATTGCGTGGTGGGTTGGGATGTGGCCTTCGGCGAGCTGAACGTGGACGTGGCGCCCTCGAACTTGCGGGGCTTCGTGGAGTTCCTGAAGGTGGACGCCAATTGCCGCTTCTCGACGCTGGTGGACATCACCGCCGTCGACTACCCCGAGCGGGACAAGCGGTTTGACGTGGTTTATCACTTCCTCAGCATGTACCAGAACCAGCGCATCCGCCTGCGGGTGGCCGTGCGCGAGGATGAGATGGTGCCCTCGATCGTGGGCGAGCACCCCAGCGCCAACTGGTTCGAGCGCGAGGTGTTCGACATGTTCGGCATCATGTTCTCGGGCCATCCCGACCTGCGCCGCCTGCTGACCGACTACGGCTTCCGCGGCCATCCGCTGCGCAAGGATTTCCCGACCACGGGTTACACCGAGGTGCGCTATGACGAAGTGGAGAAGCGGGTTGTCTACGAGCCGGTGAAGCTGACGCAGGACTATCGGCAGTTCGACTTCATGAGCCCCTGGGAAGGTGCGGAATACATCCTGCCCGGCGACGAGAAGACGGAAGAGGCCAAGAAGGGCTGACGCCCGCGGAATCAGTGGCGCGGCCGGCGAGGCGGCGCAGCACGGAAAGGGTCCGACAGATGGACGGCAAGGGTTTTGAGGACGCGCTGACAGGCGAGCAGCAGATCCGCAATTTCAACATCAACTTCGGCCCGCAACACCCTGCGGCGCACGGTGTTTTGCGGCTGGTGCTTGAGCTGGACGGAGAGATCGTGGAGCGCTGCGATCCGCATATCGGCCTGCTCCATCGTGGCACCGAAAAGCTGATGGAGAGCCGCACCTACCTGCAAAATCTGCCCTATCTGGACCGGCTCGACTATGTGGCGCCGATGAACCAGGAGCACGCCTGGTGCCTCGCCATCGAGAAGCTCACGGGCACACCGGTGCCGCGCCGCGCCAGCCTGATCCGGGTGCTGTTTTCCGAGATCGGCCGCATCCTGAACCACCTGCTGAACGTGACCACCCAGGCGATGGATGTGGGCGCGCTGACCCCGCCGCTCTGGGGCTTCGAGGAGCGCGAAGACCTGATGATCTTCTACGAGCGGGCCTGCGGCGCGCGGCTCCACGCGGCCTATTTCCGGCCCGGTGGTGTGCATCAGGATCTGCCGCCGGAACTGCTCGACGATATCGAGACCTGGGCCAAGAAGTTCCCGCAACGGCTTGACGACATTGACGGGCTGCTGACCGAGAACCGGATTTTCAAGCAGCGCAACGCCGATATTGGCGTGGTTTCCCAGCAAGAGGCGCTGGATTGGGGCTACTCTGGTGTGATGGTGCGCGGCTCGGGCATGGCCTGGGATCTGCGCCGCGCCCAGCCCTATGAGTGCTACGACGAGTTCAAGTTCGAGATTCCGATCGGCAAGAACGGCGACTGTTACGACCGTTACCTGGTGCGGATGGAGGAGATGCGGCAATCGACTTCCATCATCCTGCAGGCCATCGAGAAGCTGCGGGCGCCGGAGGGGCAGGGCGACGTGATGGCGCGGGGCAAGATCACCCCGCCGAAGCGCGGCGAGATGAAGCGCTCGATGGAAGCGCTGATCCACCACTTCAAGCTTTATACCGAAGGCTTCCACGTGCCCGAGGGCGAGGTCTATGCCGCCGTCGAGGCGCCCAAGGGCGAGTTCGGCGTTTATCTGAAGGCCGATGGCACCAACCGGCCCTACCGCGCCAAGCTGCGCGCGCCGGGGTATCTGCATTTGCAGTCGATGGACCACATTTCGAAGGGCCATCAGCTCGCCGATATCGCCGCGATCATCGGCACGATGGATATCGTGTTTGGCGAGGTGGACCGCTGAGCCGATGACCGCGAGCCTCGTTGCCATCCTGATGCTCATCTCCGCGCTGTCGGTCACGATCTTCGTGGCGCGGCGGGTGCCTTCGGCGCTGGTGGCCTATCCGGTGGCCATCGTGGCGGGCGGGGCGACATTTGTGGCCCTGTTCATGCTGTTCACCTTCACGCTGTCGTTCGCCATTCTGAACGATATGCCGATGTTTCCGCATGCGGAGTGAGGCGGGGCATGCGCTGGCCGGGGGGCAACATGGTGCTGGCGGGCTCGACGCTGGTGGCAGCGATCTTCGTGGCGGTGCAGGCCTTCTATGCGCGCAACTCCTTCGTCGCGGCGCAGGAGTCGCGGCTATTGGAGAAGAAGCTGGAGCTTTGCCTGGAGAACTTCGACGCCGCCGCAGCCCTCGACCGGGCGCTCAGGCAGGCTGCGCCGGGGCCGGGCATCGAGGAGCACTGGCCGCCGAAGCTGATGGTGGAGAGCGAGGCGCGGGTTTCCGCGTTGCAGCGCACCGTCGTGCCGCGGCTTGACGATTTTCAGAGCGGGCTTGCCAAGGCCTCGATCCTCGGCCCGCTCGACAAGTATCGCGCCTATCTGGCGCAAAAGCTGGAGGGCCTTTCAAAGGGCCTTCTCGATATTCCCGCGGGCCAGGCCGGCCAGGGCGGGTTGACGGATGACAATCTCGCGGTCATTGCCGCGTTGAGTGAATTTCTGGGCGCGCAATACACGGTCTTTACCGGGTGCCGTCTGGTTGCCGAAGGAGAGATTTGATGCTGCGCCGCCTCTACCACGATCAGCCCGAGAGCTTTGCCTTCACCGAGGCCAACCAGAAGTGGGCGGAAGGGCAGATCACCAAGTATCCGGAGGGGCGGCAGGCCAGCGCCGTGATTCCGCTGCTGTGGCGGGCGCAGGAGCAGGAGGGCTGGGTGACGCGCCCGGCCATCGAGCACATCGCCAAGATGCTTGGCATGGCCGATATCCGGGTGATGGAGGTGGCCTCGTTCTACTTCATGTTCCAGCTGCAACCTGTTGGGTCTGTTGCGCATATTCAGGTTTGTGGCACCACGAGCTGCATGATCTGCGGCGCGGAAGACCTGATGGCTGTCTGCAAGGAAAAGATTGCCGCCAAGCCGCATGAGATTTCGGAAGACGGCAAGCTGAGCTGGGAAGAGGTCGAGTGCCTCGGCTCCTGCGCCAACGCGCCGATGGCCCAGATCGGCAAGGATTACTACGAGGATCTGACCGCCGAGCGGTTTGGCGAGATCATCGAAGAGCTCCGTGCGGGCAAGGTGCCGGTGCCGGGGCCGCAAAATGGCCGATATGCGGCCGAGCCGCTGAGCGGGCTGACCAGCCTGACCGAGCATGAGAGCGGCAAAACGAAGTATAATGCCAGCGTGCAGCTTGCGACCGACCTGGGCGATACCGTGAAGCGGATCGACGGCACCGAAGTGCCGTTGCTCACCCCCTGGGCGGGCAAGAATGCCACGCCGACCAGTCGCGCCCGGGCTGATGCCGCCGGTTGGGAGAACACCGAGGTTTCGGCCTCACCGGCAAAGAAGAAGGCGGCTGCGAAGGCTGCCGAGGCCGACCACGAGAAGGTGGATGGCGCAGGCGATGCAGAGCGCGCTGCCGACGCGGGCAAGTCTTCGGACGATACGAAAGGGCAGGCCACCGCACCGGCGGGCGCGGCTGGTGCTGATGCAAGCGCGCGCGATGGCGGCAAGGCCTCCGAAGCCAAGGGCGACAAGCCGGGCCCGAAGGCAGGCGGGGACGCTGACACCGCGGGCCGCGCATCGGAACAGCCTGTGGACGCCGACACGGAAGCCGCCAAGGATGGCGCCGCAGGTGCCTCTGGCCCGAAGGGCGCGAAGGATGAAGTGCCGGCCGCCGTTGGCGAGAAGCCCGGCACGCTTGCCTCACCGCGTGGCGGCAAGGCCGACAACCTCAAGGCCATCAAGGGCGTGGGCCCCAAGCTTGAAGAGCTCCTGCATTCCATGGGGTTCTATCATTTTGACCAGATTGCACGCTGGACCGAAGCCGAGGTGGACTGGGTGGATGACAACCTCGAAGGGTTCCGGGGCCGGGTGCGCCGCGACGACTGGGTCGGTCAGGCCAAAACTCTGGCCTCCGGGGGCGAAACCGAGTTTTCTGGCCGGGTAAAGAAGGGCGACGTCTACTGAGGCGGCGCGCGTGAGCCCTGAGGACGAGAAGGCCTTTGCCCGTGCCGGTCGCCGGATTGCGCTTCTGATCGCCGCCGCCGGGCTGCTCGCCATTCTGGCGCCCTGGCTGGTGGTGAAGCTGGGGCTGGCGGCGCGGTTTGAGCTGCTGATTTACCTCGTGGCCATGGCCTGCTTCGTCTTTGCCATGGTCAACCTTGCCGCAATGTGGCGGCGCCGAAAGTAAGACCTGCCCCGGGGGTGCGACGCCACGGGGCAGGGAAATGTAAATCTGCCGGTGCCACAACGCACTGGCAAAGGCGCGGGGGTTCAGCTATCTCCCGTGTTGCGAAGCCGAATTTGGAGCCAGCCCATGTTGCAGGACAGCGACCGCATTTTCACCAACATCTACGGCATGCATGAGCGCACCCTGAAGGGCGCTCAGGCGCGCGGGCATTGGGACAATACGGCAGACCTGATCAAGAAGGGGCGCGACTGGATCATCGAGGAGATGAAGGCCAGCGGGCTCAGGGGCCGGGGTGGCGCGGGCTTTCCGACCGGGTTGAAGTGGAGCTTCATGCCCAAGGAGAGCGACGGGCGGCCTGCCTACCTTGTTGTAAACGCGGACGAATCGGAGCCGGGCACCTGCAAGGACCGCGAGATCATGCGGCACGATCCGCATACGCTGATCGAAGGCTGCCTGATTGCCAGCTTCGCGATGAATGCCCACACCTGCTACATCTACATCCGCGGCGAATACATCCGCGAGCGCGAGGCGCTGCAGGCGGCGATCGACGAGGCCTATGACGCCGGTCTGGTGGGCAAGAATGCCGCCGGCTCGGGCTGGGACTTCGACATTTTCCTCGCCCACGGGGCAGGGGCCTACATCTGCGGCGAGGAAACCGCGCTGCTGGAAAGCCTTGAGGGCAAAAAGGGCATGCCGCGGATGAAGCCGCCATTCCCGGCGGGCGCGGGCCTCTATGGCTGCCCGACCACGGTGAACAACGTGGAATCGATTGCCGTGGTGCCGACGATCCTGCGCCGGGGCGGCTCCTGGTTTGCAAGCTTCGGGCGGCAGAATAACGCAGGCACCAAGCTCTTTGCCGTTTCCGGCCACGTCAACAACCCGTGTGTCGTGGAAGAGGCGATGTCGATCAGCTTCGAGGAGCTGATCGAAAAGCACTGCGGCGGCATCCGTGGCGGCTGGGACAACCTTCTGGCGGTGATCCCCGGCGGCTCTTCCGTGCCCTGCGTGCGCGGGGAGAACATGAAGGACGCCATCATGGACTTCGATTACCTGCGCGGCGAGCTGGGCTCGGGCCTTGGCACGGCGGCGGTCATCGTGATGGACAAGAGCACCGATATCATCAAGGCGATCTGGCGCTTGAGCAAGTTTTACAAGCACGAGTCCTGCGGCCAGTGCACTCCCTGCCGTGAAGGCACGGGCTGGATGATGCGGGTCATGGACCGGCTGGTGAAAGGCGAGGCCTCGGTGGAAGAGATCGATATGCTCTTCGACGTGACCAAGCAGGTCGAGGGCCATACGATCTGTGCGCTTGGCGACGCGGCAGCCTGGCCGATCCAGGGGCTTATCAGAAACTTCCGCGATGTGATCGAAGATCGGATTGCCGGCAAGCGCGGTGCGATCGCGGCAGAATGACCAACGCTGTTGTTGTCTTGGGCCAGGGCATCGGCCTGCTGTCGATGCTGATCATGGCCGGGGCGATTGCACTGATTGCGCTGCGCTCTGGGCGAGGCGTGGGGGAGGCCGTTGCTTATGGCGTCGGCTTCCTGTTTCTGGCGTGGGGCGCGCCCTACATTCTGCAGGTCTTGGGCAGCTCCGCCGGCTTGCCGCACGAGGTCATCTTCATGGCTTATCCGATCTGCTCGCTTCTGGGCGCGCTTCTCGTGCTGAGCCTCGCACTGCGACGCTGGCCGCGCCCGCAGTAGCGGGTTTTCGCCAAACTTCATGAGAATCAAGGACATGTGAGGCCGTGTCAGTGGATGACACGGGCCTTGTTATTGCATAGCCACCGTGGTGGCCCCATCTGGTTCACCGAAGCCGAGGCGCGGATTGCGCCCAAAACGGACAGAGAAGGTGAATGTGATGAAACATGCAGGCAAGGTGCTGACGGGCGCGGTGTTGGCCGTGATGGTTGCGCTTGGATTCTCCGGTGCGGCGGCGGCAAAATCGCTGGCTGACAGCAAGGCGGTGAACGGCGGCCTCATCTCGGTGGGGATCGCGCTGGAAATCTCGGAGAAGTGCCCGGACATTTCGGCGCGCACCATTCGCGGCTACACCTTTCTGAATGCGCTCAAGAAGCAGGCGCGCTCCGAGGGGTTCTCGGATGCCGAGATCGATGCCTATGTGGACGACAAGGCCCAGAAGGCGCGGCTGATCAAGCAGGCAAAGGCCTACATGGCCTCCAAGGGTGTGGACGGCAGCACCGAAAGCTACTGCAAACTGGGGCGCGACGAGATTGCCGCAAACACCCAGGCGGGCAACCTGATGCGCGCACGATAGGCCGCATCGCCGCCGCGCCGCGGCGACGTGGGTAAGGCGCGGCGAGGGTTAAGGATTTTTCGGGGGCGTGAGGGTTGAATCTCACCCCCCGAGACGCCTACAAGAGCGCAGCATCACCCGGATGCGGCGCGGCGGGGCAGGGGCCCATGGCAGGTGCCGGTTCGGGGCAGCCAAGAGGGCCCCGCATGAGCGACCTGCGCAAGATCATCATTGATGGCAAAGAAGTTGAGGTAGAGGGCGCGATGACGCTCATCCAGGCTTGTGAGCAAGCCGGGATCGAGGTGCCGCGTTTCTGCTATCACGAGCGCCTCAGCATTGCCGGCAACTGCCGGATGTGCCTGGTGGAGGTTGTGGGCGGCCCGCCCAAGCCTGCCGCTAGCTGTGCGATGCAGGTGAAAGACCTGCGCCCCGGCAAGGACGGCGAGCCGCCGGTGGTGAAGACGAACTCGCCGATGGTGAAGAAGGCCCGCGAGGGGGTGATGGAGTTTCTTCTCATCAACCACCCGCTGGACTGTCCGATCTGCGACCAGGGTGGCGAGTGCGACCTTCAGGATCAGGCGATGGCCTATGGCGTGGATTTCTCCCGCTACCGCGAACCCAAGCGCGCGGTTGACGACCTGAACCTCGGCCCGCTGGTCGAAACTCACATGACTCGCTGCATCAGCTGCACCCGCTGCGTGCGCTTCACCACCGAGGTGGCCGGGATCACTCAGATGGGCCAGACCGGACGGGGCGAGGATGCCGAGATTACCTCCTATCTGGGAGAGACGCTCGACAGCGAGTTGCAGGGCAACATCATCGACCTGTGTCCGGTCGGCGCGCTTGTCTCCAAGCCCTATGCCTTCACCGCCCGCCCGTGGGAACTGACCAAGACCGAGTCTATCGACGTGATGGATGCGCTTGGCTCCAACATCCGGGTGGATGTGAAAGGCCGCGAAGTGATGCGCATGCTGCCCCGCAACCATGACGGGGTGAACGAAGAGTGGCTTTCCGACAAGTCGCGTTTCGTCTGGGATGGCCTGCGCCGTCAGCGGCTCGACAAGCCTTACATCCGCGAGAACGGCAAGCTGCGCCCCGCAAGCTGGGTCGAGGCGCTGGCCAAGGTGGGCGAGGCGACCAAGGGCAAGAAGATTGCCGGGCTGGTCGGTGACCTGGCGCCGGTGGAAGCCGCCTTTGCGCTGAAGCAGCTGATGGAAAGCCGGGGTGGCCACGTGGAGTGCCGCACCGATGGTGCCAAGCTGCCTGCGGGCAACCGCTCTGCCTATGCGGGCACAGCGCGCATCGAGGATATCGACAGTGCCGAGTCGATTGTGCTGATCGGCACCAACCCGCGCGCCGAGGCACCGGTGCTGAACGCGCGCATCCGCAAGGCATGGCTGCGGGGTGCCGATGTGTCGCTCGTCGGCCCGGCTGCCGACCTGACCTATGACTACACTCACCTCGGCACCGACCGCGGCGCGCTTCCCAAGTTGAAAGAGGGGCGCGAGGATACGGTGGTGGTGATCGGGCAGGGTGCGCTGCGCGAAGCCGATGGCGCCGCTGTTCTGGCTGCCGTGATGAAGGCCGTGGGTGATGGCAAGTTGCTCGTGCTGCATATGGCCGCCGGTCGCGTGGGCGCGATGGATGTGGGTGCCGTGACGGATGGTGGCCTTGAGGCTGCCATTGACGGTGCGGAGGTGATCTGGAACCTCGGTGCAGACGAGGTGGATGTGGCCGAGGGGCCCTTCGTGATCTACCAGGGCAGCCATGGGGACCGGGGTGCGCACCGGGCCGATGTGATCCTGCCCGCCGCGGCATGGACCGAGGAAAACGGGTTGTTCGTGAACACCGAGGGCCGCCCCCAGCTGGCGTTCCGCGCCGGTTTCCCGCCGGGCGAGGCAAAGGAAAACTGGGCGATCCTGCGTGCCGCCTCGGCGCAGATGGAGGGCGAGGCCCAGCCGTGGGACAGCCTTGCGCAGCTGCGGCAGGCGCTGGTGGCGGAGGTGCCGCATCTGTCGGGCGTCGACGCGGTGCCTGAAAACGAGTGGACCCCGCTGGATGAGGGCACGCTCGGGGAGGCCGACTTCGTGACCGCGATCAAGGATCACTACCTGACCAACCCGATTGCACGCGCGAGCCAGGTGATGGCGGAGCTTTCCGCGAATGCCAAGGCCCGGCGCGAAGCGCCGATGGCGGCGGAGTAACCCCGGGTGCGGTTTGGCCCCTCTCTGCTGGCCCTCGGGCTTGTGGCAGGGTGCTCCACCGGGGCACCCGAGGGGCATGGCATTGCCTTCGACAACCCCGAGGGCGATGCGCTGCCCGAGGTGGTGGGCCGTCGTGCGCTGCCCTTCGAGCCGACCTATCAGGGCATCGAAACCCGCCTGCTGGATGGCGATCTGGTGGGCTTCATCGTCGAGATGCAGGGCGCACGCGACGAAGAGGACGTGGAAGACTACGCCCTCTGTGCCGCCGCCCAATACACGCTGATCCGGGGCTACGGATTCGTGCGTCACGTCCGCACGCGGGTGGCCGAAGAGGCTGGCCTTTGGCGGGCGGATGCTGTTTACACCATATCGCCAGCGCTCCCGAGCGGGCCGACCAATATCGACGCGGAAGTGACGGTTGAGGATTGCAAGGCTCGGGGCATACCCACGGTTTGAGGACGTAAGGCAGAATGGCAGATTTCTTCACGAACACCGGATTTGGCATCGTCCTCCTGACCGTCGGGCAGGTGCTTTTGCTGGTGGTCCCGCTGTTGGTGGCCCTGGCCTTCCTGATGTATGCCGACCGCAAGATCTGGGCCGCGGTCCAGATGCGCAAGGGCCCCAACATCGTGGGCGTCTTCGGGCTTCTTCAGTCCTTCGCCGACTTCGGCAAGTACATCGTGAAAGAGATCGTGGTGCCCGCAGGGGCCGACAAGGCGGTGTTCTTCCTTGCACCGATGGTCAGCCTCGTCATGGCGCTGATCGCCTGGGCGGTGATCCCCTTCAATGACGGTTGGGTGCTGGCCGATATCAACGTGGCCATCCTCTACGTCTTTGCCGTCTCCTCGCTTGAGGTCTACGGCGTGATCATGGGCGGCTGGGCCTCGAACTCGAAGTACCCGTTCCTCGGCTCGCTGCGCTCTGCGGCGCAGATGATTTCCTACGAGGTTTCCATTGGCCTCATCATCATCGGCGTGATCCTCTCGACCGGCTCGATGAACTTCGGCGCCATCGTGGCCGCGCAGGATACCGGCTGGGGCCTGCTCGGCTGGTACTGGCTGCCGCACTTCCCGATGGTGTTCCTGTTCTTCATCTCGGCGCTGGCCGAAACCAACCGCCCGCCCTTCGACCTTCCGGAAGCGGAGTCGGAGCTGGTGGCGGGCTACCAGGTTGAATATTCCTCCACCCCCTTCCTGCTCTTCATGATCGGCGAACTGGTGGCGGTGGTGCTGATGTGCGCTCTGGTCACGCTGCTCTTCTTCGGCGGCTGGCTGTCGCCCATCCCCGGCTTGCCTGACGGCATCCTCTGGATGGTGCTGAAGATGGGTTTCTTCTTCTTCATCTTCTCGATGATCAAGGCGATCACCCCGCGCTACCGCTATGACCAGCTGATGCGGATCGGCTGGAAGGTGTTTCTGCCGTTCTCGCTGGCCTGGGTGGTGCTTGTCGCTTTCCTCGCCAAGTTCGAAGTCTTCGGTGCCTTCTGGGCGCGGTTTGCGATGGGAGGGTAAACCATGAGCGAAGAAGAACAGACCCCGGCCGAGGCTGTGGCGACCTGGATGGAAGAGGCGCCGCACCAGACGATCTACAAGGAAGCCGGCGAGTTTCGTTCGGTGATGCTCTCGAGCTTCGGGGCCGACAAACCCAAGTGGGACCAGATCAATCCGGAAAGCACCGCGATGGTGGTGAACAACTGGCTCGCGCAAGACCGGCTCGGCTACGACCTGCCGCAGCTTGAAGGCGAGCAACTGGCCAAGACGGGGCAGGTGGTGAACGAATGGTTCGCCGGGCTGGCCCAGAAGGTGAAGACGCCCGCGCTGGTGACGGTGGATGACTTCACCGGCGTGCTGCACGCGCTCCATTGCTCGCTGAGGGGCATCGACCCCTTTGCCGAGATGAAGGAGCAGGAAGAAAAGATGAAGAACGCGCCCAACATGCGCAGCGATTTCAACCTCCGGGGATGACGAGAACCTGATGACCCAGATCGACTGGAACCGCGCCACCAAGTATTTCCTGCTGTCCGACTGGATTGCAGGCTTCCGGCTTGGGCTGAAATACTTCTTCGCGCCCAAGGCGACGGTAAACTACCCGCACGAGAAGGGGCCGCTCAGCCCGCGCTTCCGGGGCGAGCACGCGCTGCGGCGCTACCCGAACGGCGAGGAACGCTGCATCGCTTGCAAACTCTGCGAAGCGATCTGCCCGGCGCAGGCGATCACGATTGATGCCGAGCCGCGCGAAGATGGCTCGCGCCGGACCACGCGCTACGACATCGACATGACGAAGTGCATCTACTGCGGCTTCTGCCAGGAAGCCTGCCCGGTGGATGCCATCGTGGAAGGCCCGAACTTCGAGTTCGCCACCGAGACCCGCGAGGAGCTGTTCTACGACAAGGCCAAGCTGCTGGCGAACGGCGAGCGCTGGGAGGCAGAGATTGCCCGCAACCTCGAGCTGGACGCGCCTTACAGATGACCAACGACTTCACCAAGCTTTTCCAGCAGCTCATGGAGCAGGGCCAGGAGATGGCCAAATCGGTCAACCCTGATCTGGCGTCGTTCAAGATGCCGGGCATGGGAGATTTCATGCCCACTATGCCCAAGGACATGATGGAAATGTGGATGGGCAAGACGTTCAACCCTGAGGGGCTGGACGCACGCACCCGCCTGCTGGTGACGCTCGCGGCGCTCACGGTGCTGGGCGCGCAGGCAGAAGACCAGATCACCCTGACGGTGCGCCACGCGCTGGAGGCCGGGGCCACCCCGCAGGAGGTGGCCGAGGTGATCGCCATGATGAGCATGTTCGGCGGCGTGCCGGCCATGACCAAGGCGATGGAGCTGGCGCAGGCCGAAATTCAGAAAACCAAGGGAGAGGGCGCATGACGGTCGCCGACTTCGCCTTTTACGTGGCCGCGTTCATCGTGGTGGTGGCGGGCTTCTTCGTGGTGGTCAGCCGCAACCCGGTGCATTCGGTGCTCTGGCTGATCCTGAGCTTCCTCAGTGCCGCAGGTCTCTTCGTGCTGCTTGGGGCCGAGTTCGTGGCGATGCTGCTGGTGATCGTCTACGTGGGCGCGGTGGCGGTGCTGTTCCTCTTCGTCGTCATGATGCTCGACGTGGATTTCGCCGAGCTGCGGGGTGAGATGGCGCGCTACGTGCCGCTGGCCGCCCTGATTGGCGTGGTGCTGCTGATGGAACTGGGCATGATCTACGGGGCCTGGGCCTCGGCCGATGGCGTGGCGGTGGCCGGGAGCCTAGGCGAGATCACCCCGGTGAACAGCCCCAACACCGGGCTTCTGGGCATGGTGATCTACGATCAGTATTTCCTGCTCTTCCAGGTTGCCGGGCTGATCCTGCTGGTCGCCATGATCGGCGCCATCGTGCTGACCCTGCGCCACCGGACCGACATCAAGCGGCAAGACGTGCTGGCCCAGATGTACCGTGACCCGGCCAAGGCGATGGAAGTTGTGGACGTGAAACCGGGGCAGGGGCTTTGACCGCCAATCTGCTTCGGACCCGGGCGGCCTGACCGCACCGGACTTGTGAACGAGAAGAAACGAGGGACCAGATGGTCGGACTGGAACATTACCTGACGGTGGCCGCCGCGCTCTTCGTCATCGGCATCTTCGGGATCTTCCTGAACCGGAAGAACGTCATCATCATCCTGATGTCGATCGAGCTGATGCTGCTGGCGGTGAACATCAACCTCGTCGCCTTCTCCGCCTTTCTGGGCGATCTCACGGGGCAGGTCTTCACCCTCTTCGTGCTGACCGTCGCCGCCGCAGAGGCCGCCATCGGCCTCGCCATTCTCGTCTGCTTCTTCCGCAACCGTGGCACGATCGCGGTGGAAGACGTCAACAACATGAAGGGGTAAGGGGCCATGGAAACCATCATCCTCTTCGCGCCACTCGTCGGCGCCATCATCTGCGGCTTCGGCTGGCGGATCGTGGGCGAGAAGGCGGGCATGGTCATTGCCACGGGGCTCTTGTTCCTGTCGGCGATCCTGAGCTGGATCGTCTTCTTCAGCTTCGACGGGCAGACCGAGCAGATCACCATCATGCGCTGGATCGAGAGCGGCAGCCTGAGCACCGACTGGGCGATCCGGCTGGATCGGCTGACGGCGATCATGCTAATCGTGGTCACCACCGTTTCCAGCCTCGTGCACCTCTACAGCTTCGGCTACATGGCCCATGACGAGCACTTCCGCGAGGGCGAGAGCTACCGGCCGCGCTTCTTTGCCTACCTGTCGTTCTTCACCTTCGCGATGCTCAGCCTCGTCACCGCCGACAACCTGGTGCAGATGTTCTTTGGCTGGGAAGGCGTGGGCGTGGCCTCCTACCTGCTGATCGGCTTCTACATCCGCAAACCCTCCGCGGGCGCGGCGGCGATCAAGGCCTTCGTGGTCAACCGGGTCGGCGACTTCGGCTTCGCGCTCGGCATCTTCGGCCTGTTCTTTCTGACCGACAGCATCAACTTCGACGTGATCTTCGCCTCGGCCCCGGAGCTGGCGCAGACCAATATCCGCTTCCTGTGGACCGACTGGAACGCGGCCAACCTGCTGGGCTTCCTGCTGTTCGTCGGCGCGATGGGCAAGTCGGCGCAGCTCTTCCTGCACACCTGGCTGCCGGACGCGATGGAGGGCCCGACCCCGGTGTCGGCGCTGATCCACGCCGCGACCATGGTGACGGCGGGGGTGTTCCTGGTCTGCCGGATGTCGCCGCTCTACGAGTTTGCGCCCGATGCGGCCACCTTCATCGTTTACATCGGCGCCTTCACCGCATTCTTCGCAGCGACGGTGGGGCTGGTGCAGAACGACATCAAGCGCGTGATCGCCTATTCGACCTGCTCGCAGCTCGGCTACATGTTCGTGGCGGCAGGCGTGGGCATGTATTCGGCGGCGATGTTCCACCTCTTCACCCACGCCTTCTTCAAGGCGATGCTCTTCCTCGGTGCTGGCTCGGTGATCCACGGGATGCACCACGAGCAGGACATGCGGAACTATGGCGGTCTGAAAGACAAGCTGCCGGTCACCTTCTGGGCGATGATGATCGGCACGCTGGCCATTACCGGCGTGGGCATCCCGCTCACCTACATCGGCTTTGCCGGGTTCCTCTCCAAGGACGCGATCATCGAGAGCGCCTTTGCGGCGGGCACGCCCGCGGGCCAGCTCGGCTTCTGGCTGCTGGTGATCGCCGCCGCCATGACGAGCTTCTACTCGTGGCGGCTCATGTTCATGACCTTCTTCGGCAAGCCGCGTGGCGACAAGCACACCCACGAGCATGCCCATGAGAGCCCGATGACCATGCTGGTGCCGCTTGGCGTGCTGGCGCTTGGGGCGATTTTCGCGGGCATGATCTGGATGAGCAGCTTCTTCGGGCACACCGACCAGGTTGCGAAGTTCTACGGCATTCCGCTGGCCGGCGAGGCCCATGCGACGGAAGAGGGCCACGGCGCGGCCGATGAGCACAGCGAAGTGGCTGCCGCTGCCGAGGAGCATAGCGACGAGGCCACCGAGATGGCCACCAGCCCGGAAGATGTGGAAGTCGTCGTCACCGATGACCATGGCGCGGACGCCGAGCATCACGCGGCCTTCGGCGGCAACCCGGGCGATGGCGCGCTTTATTTCGGGCCGGAAAACACCGTGCTGGACGATGCGCATAATGTGCCCAAATGGGTGAAGCTGTCGCCCTTCCTCGCCATGCTCTTTGGCCTGGTGCTGGCCTGGGTGTTCTACATCCGCCGACCCGAGACGCCCAAGCAACTGGCCGAGAACCAGCCGATCCTTTACCAGTTCCTGCTGAACAAATGGTACTTCGACGAGATCTATGACGTGGTCTTCGTGCGGCCCGCCAAGAGCCTTGGCAACTTCCTCTGGAAGAAGGGCGACACGGGCACCATCGACGGTGGGATCAACGGGCTTGCCATGGGGATCATCCCCTTCTTCACCCGGCTCGCGGGCCGGGCGCAATCGGGCTACATCTTCGCCTATGCGGCGGCGATGGTGCTCGGGATCGTGGTGCTTGTCACCTGGATGTCGATCACCGGAGGGGCGAACTGATGGACAACCTGCTCTCTATCATCACATTCATCCCCGCCATCGCGGCGGTGATCCTCGCGCTGTTTCTGCGCGGGGAGGATGCGGCGGCCCAGAAGAACGCCAAGTGGCTGGCGCTCATCGCCACCGGCGCGACCTTCGTGGTGTCGCTCTTCCTGATTGCCCAGTTCGACCCGGCTGACACCGGCTTCCAGTTCGTGGA
The DNA here is from genome assembly GCF_018424695.1 of Vannielia litorea. Classification (GTDB taxonomy): domain Bacteria; phylum Pseudomonadota; class Alphaproteobacteria; order Rhodobacterales; family Rhodobacteraceae; genus Vannielia; species Vannielia litorea_A. The sequence goes on along the minus strand of NZ_QTNQ01000022.1, from coordinate 20,502 downwards.
AGAGCGCGAATGGCTGATGGGGCTGAAGTACAAGATGGGCGTCGATGGCATTTCGGTGCTCTTCGTCATGCTCACCACCTTCCTCATGCCGCTCACCATCTGGTCGGCCTGGAACGTGAAGACCCGCGTTAAGGAATACATGATCGCCTTCCTGCTGCTGGAAACGCTGATGCTCGGCGTCTTCTGTGCGCTGGATCTGGTGCTCTTCTACCTGTTCTTCGAGGCCGGACTCATCCCGATGTTCCTGATCATCGGCATCTGGGGCGGGGCGAACCGGATTTACGCGGCGTTCAAGTTCTTCCTCTACACCTTCCTCGGCTCGGTGCTGATGCTGGTGGCGATGATCGCGATGTATGTCGATGCGGGCACCACCGATATCGCTGCGCTGCTCCAGCACAACTTCTCCACCGGCACCGTCAGCCTCTTCGGCTTCCAGGTTATCGGGGGCTTGCAGACGCTTCTCTTCCTTGCCTTCTTCGCCAGCTTCGCGGTGAAAATGCCGATGTGGCCGGTGCATACCTGGCTGCCGGACGCGCACGTGCAGGCACCCACGGCGGGGTCGGTGGTGCTGGCGGCGATCCTGCTGAAAATGGGGGGCTACGGCTTCCTGCGGTTCAGCCTGCCGATGTTCCCCGTGGGCTCGGAGGTGCTGGCGCCGCTGGTCTTCTGGATGAGCGCGATCGCCATCGTCTACACCAGCCTCGTCGCACTGGCGCAGGAGGACATGAAGAAGCTGATCGCCTATTCGTCGGTGGCGCATATGGGCTATGTGACCATGGGCATCTTCGCGGCCAACCAGCAGGGGATCGACGGCGCGATCTTCCAGATGATCAGCCACGGCTTCATCTCGGGCGCGCTCTTCCTCATCGTCGGTGTGATCTACGACCGGATGCACACCCGCGAGATCGACGCCTACGGCGGCCTCATCAACCGGATGCCGGCCTATGCGCTGATCTTCTGCTTCTTCACCATGGCCAACGTGGGCCTGCCGGGCACCTCGGGCTTCATCGGCGAATTCCTCGTGCTCATGGGCATCTTCCAGGTCAACACATGGGTCGCGCTCTTTGCGACCTCGGGCGTGATCCTCAGCGCGGCCTATGCGCTCTGGCTCTACCGCCGGGTGGTGCTGGGCGACCTGATCAAGGAAAGCCTAAAGACCATCACCGACATGTCCCGCCGCGAGCGCGCGATTTTTGCGCCGCTGGTTGTCATGACCCTGCTGCTCGGCGTCTACCCGGCGCTGGTAACAGATATCATCGGCCCTTCGGTGGAAGCGCTGGTGGGTAAATACGAGACGGCCGTGGCGGACTTCAGCCCCACGACCCAAGTGGCGGAAACGGGAGACCACTGATGATTTCGACCGATCTTGCCATCCTCCTGCCGGAGATCTTCCTGTCGCTCTTCGCGATGGTGGCGCTGATTGCCGCCGTCTACACTGAGAAGGACGGCATGGCCGGCACGCTCACATGGGCCGCAAGCGCGGTGATGATTGCCGTGGCCGTCTGGGTGCTGATGTCGGGCGGGAATGACCGCACGGCCTTCGGCGGCCTTTTCATCGACGATGGCTTTGCCCGCTATGCCAAGGTGGTGATCCTCATCAGCGCGGCCTGCGTGCTGATGATGAGCCAGGAATTCATGGCGCGTCGCGGGTTGCTCAAGTTCGAATACCCGGTGCTGGTGGTACTCGCGGTCGTCGGCATGATGCTGATGGTCTCGGCGGGCGACCTGATGGCGCTTTACATGGGGCTGGAGCTGCAATCGCTGGCGCTCTACGTGGTGGCCGCGATCCGGCGGGACGGGGTGAAATCGACCGAGGCGGGCCTGAAGTACTTCGTCCTGGGCGCGCTCTCGTCGGGCCTGCTGCTCTACGGTGCCTCGCTGACCTACGGCTATGCGGGCACCACGCAGTTTGCCGGGATCATCGGTGCGGCGGGCGAGGGTGAGATGCCGCTTGGCCTGCTCATTGGCCTTGTCTTCATCATCTCGGGCCTGGCCTTCAAGATCAGCGCCGTGCCGTTCCACATGTGGACGCCGGATGTCTATGAAGGCGCGCCGACGCCGATCACCGCCTTCTTCGCCACCGCGCCCAAGATCGCGGCGATGGGCCTGTTTGCACGGGTGCTGCACGATGCCTTCGGCAATGCCACTGGCGATTGGGGCCAGATCCTGGCTCTGCTGGCCGTGCTCTCGATGTTCCTTGGCGGGATCGCGGCCATCGGGCAGCGCGACATCAAGCGGCTGATGGCCTATTCCTCGATCGCGCATATGGGCTACGCCCTTGTCGGTCTTGCCTCGGGCACCGAGCAGGGCGTGACGGCGATGCTGATCTACATGGCGATCTATGTGACCATGAACATCGGCACCTTTGCCTTCATCCTCTCGATGGAACGGGACGGGCGGCATATCACCACCATCGACAGCATGCGCCAGCTCGGCAGCCGCGAGCCGGTGAAAGCCTTGGCGCTTCTAGTGTTGATGTTCTCCCTCGCCGGCGTGCCGCCGCTTCTGGGCTTCTTCGGCAAGTTCGCCGTGCTGATGGCGGCGGTGGACGCGGGGATGACATGGCTCGCCGTGCTGGGGGCCATCGCCTCGGTGATCGGCGCCTTCTACTACTTGCGGATCGTCTACTACATGTACTTCGGCGACGAGAGCCTGGAGCCGGTGGAGGGCCATATGAGCCCGCTGACCTTCGGCTTCCTGGTGGCGAGTGCGGCAATCATGATCCTCGGTATCGTCAACCTCTTCGGGGTCGACGGCTATGCGGCGGCAGCGGCGGCGACACTTGTCAACTGACGCGGGCCGGATCGTTCTTCCGAGCTGTCCTTCGACGATGACGGTGGCCCGCGATGGTTTTGCGGGCTACGCCGGGCCGACATGGGTGCTGGCGCTGCGCCAGACCGGCGGTCACGGGCGGCGCGGGCGGCCCTGGGCCAACCCGGCGGGGGCCTTCACGGCCACGCTGGCGTTGCCGAACCCCGGCACGGCGCAGGCGGCGGCGCAGAGGAGCTTCGTGGCCGCCCTGGCGTTGTTTGATGCCTTCGTCGCTGTCACCGGGCGGCCCGAGGGGCTTTCGCTGAAATGGCCGAACGACGTGCTGCTGAACGGTGGCAAGGTGGCGGGCATTCTGCTGGAGAGCCTCGGGCCACGGCCTGATGGCACGCTGGACGGGCTGTTGATTGGCATTGGTGTCAATTTGATAGAACCGCCCGATGTGGGCGAGGTCGAGCCCGCTGCGGTGCGCCCGGTGGCATTGGCTCAGGAAGCGGGGGTGCGGGTGGCTCCGGAGGAGTTCCTCGATGTGCTTGCGCCCGCCTACGCCCGCCATGAGGCCAGCTTTGCTACCCATGGTTTTGGCCCCATCCGCCGGGCGTGGCTCGACCGGGCGGCGCGCTTGGGCGAGGTCATCACTGCGCGGCTGCCCGGAGAGGCGCTGACCGGCACCTTCAAAACCATCGACGAGATGGGCTACCTTCAGCTTCAAACCAAGACCGGCCTGCGCGGGATTGCGGCGGGCGAGGTCTTTTTCTGAGAGGGGCGGGCATGCTGCTTTGCATCGACTGCGGCAACACCAACACGGTGTTTTCGATCTGGGACGGAACGCGTTTTGTGGCCACGCTACGCACTTCGACCGAGCACCAGCGCACAGCGGACCAATATTGGGTCTGGTTCAGCCAGCTGATGGAGCACCGCTGCGTCGATGTAGACATCGACTCGGTCATAATCTCCTCCACTGTGCCGCGCGTGGTGTTCAACCTGCGGGTCTTCTCCGACCGTTACTTCAGCTGCCGCCCGATGGTGGTGGGCAAGCCGGAGTGCGCGCTGCCGGTCGCCCCGCGCGTTGACGCGGGTGTTGCGGTGGGGCCGGACAGGCTGGTGAACACGGCGGGGGCCTTCGACCGGCACGGGGGCGACCTGATCGTGGTGGATTTCGGCACCGCCACCACGTTTGACGTGGTTGCCGAAGACGGGGCCTATGTGGGCGGGGTGATTGCGCCGGGCGTCAACCTCTCCCTCGAAGCGCTGCACATGGCCGCCGCCGCCTTGCCTCATGTGGATGTGACCAAGCCTGAAAAGGTGATTGGCACCAACACGGTCGCCTGCATGCAATCGGGCGTGTTCTGGGGCTACGTCGGCCTCGTGAACGGCATTTGCGACCAGATCAAAGGGGAATACGGGCGCGAGATGCGGGTGATCGCCACCGGCGGACTTGCGCCGCTGTTCCAGATGGGCCATGCCCGCTTTGACGCGTTTGAAGACGATCTGACAATGCATGGGCTGACGGTGATCCATGCGCATAACCAGAGGCTTACTGAATGAGCAAAGAACGGCTGATCTATCTCCCCCTCGGCGGGGCCGGGGAAGTGGGGATGAACGCCTATGTCTATGGCTACGGGGCGCCGGGCAAGGAACGGCTGATCCTTGTCGATCTCGGCGTGACCTTCCCCGACATGGACGGCACACCGGGTGTGGACCTGATCTTTCCCGACATGACCTGGCTGAAGGAAAACCGCGACCGGCTTGACGCGATCTTCATCACCCACGGCCATGAAGATCACGTGGGCGGCATCGGCCATTTCTGGGCCGATCTGCGCGCGCCGGTCTATTGCCGCCGCTTCACCGCCGCCCTTGCCGTGCGCAAGATGGATGAGCAGGGCCAGGACGTGGAGCATGTGAATGCCGTCGGCCCTTACCCGGAGACGGTGGAGGCGGGGCCGTTCAAGGTGTCTTTCCTGCCGGTCAGCCATTCGATCCCCGAAAGCTCGGGGCTGGTGATTGACAGCCCGGCGGGGCGGGTGGTGCACACCGGTGATTTCAAGCTCGACGGAAACCCTTTGGTGGGCGAGCCCTTCGACCCCGAGCTCTGGAACGAGGTGGCCAAACCGGGGGTGCAGGCGCTGACCTGCGACAGCACCAACATCATGAGCCCGCACCCGGGCCGCTCGGAGGCCACGCTGCCGCCGGCGATTACCGAGCTTGTGAAAAACTCCACAGGCATGGTGGTGTGCACCACCTTCGCCTCCAATGTGGCGCGGGTGAAGACGCTGGCTGATGCCGGCGCGAAGGCAGGCCGTTCGGTCTGCCTGCTGGGCCGGGCGATGAAGCGGATGGTGGCTGTGGCGATCGACACCGGCGTGTTGGAGAAGTTTCCGCACACCGTAACGCCGGAAGAGGCTGCCGACATTCCGCGCGAGAACCTGATGCTGATCGTGACCGGCTCTCAGGGCGAGCGGCGGGCGGCGTCGGCGCAGCTGAGCCGCGGCAAGTTTCTGGGTCTGACGATGAAGGAGGGCGACACGTTCCTCTTCTCGTCCAAGACCATCCCGGGCAACGAGCGTGGCGTGCTTCGGATCGTGAACGCCTTCTCGGAGATGGGCGTGGATGTGATCGATGACCGGAGTGACCTTTACCACGTGTCCGGCCATGCAAACCGGCCGGACCTCGAAGCGATGCATGATCTCATGCACCCCAAGATGCTTATCCCCATGCATGGCGAGCACCGGATGCTGCGGGAGCATGCCAAGGTGGGTGAGGCCAAGGGCATCCCTTCGGTTGTGGCGGTGAACGGCTCGATGGTGGATCTTTCCGGGGCAAAGCCCGAGATCGTGGAATACGTCGAAACCGGACGCACCTACCTTGACGGTTCGGTAAAGATCGGCGCGCTTGACGGTGTGGTGCGTGACCGCATTCGGGTGGCCCTGAATGGCCAGGTCTTCCTGACGCTCATCATGGATGAAAACGACGAGCCTTTGGGCGAGCCCTGGGCCGAGCTGGTCGGCCTGCCGGAAACCGGACGTTCGCGCGCTCCGCTGGTCGAGCTGATCGAGGCGGCGGCGGACGGGTTCATGGGGCGGGCCGACGACAAGGTGCTGATCGACGATGACAAGATCGAGGAAGGGCTGCGCCGGGTGGTGCGGCAGACCGCCGTCGAAGAGATCGGCAAGAAGCCCGAGGTCGTGGTGGTGATCAGCCGGTTGAGCTGAGCCGGTCGCGGGGCCGGTCTCCCGCCACCCACCCCGACCGCCCCCGCGCCCGTGGCGGTGCAGGTTGCGCGGCGCTCGGCGGTTCGGCATGTCGAGAGCGCGCGCCAGAAGCGTTTTGGGCCTCCGGCGGGGATTTTCGAGGAGCAATGAGAGAGGGGCGGGGCCGCTGGGCGCCGCCCGTGATCGTTTGCGTCAGCCGGGATCGGGCGTTTCGGCGCGGTCTTCGAAGCTGCGGGCGATGAAATCGGGCAGGTGATCGCCGAGGCCCTGCGGGGTCTTGCTGCCGCGATCGGAGGATCGGTCACTGCGCCCGCGGCCCCCGCGCGAGCGGCGGCGGGGCTCGCTGTCATCGGGTTGCTCAGATTCCTGCACAGGCGCGGCCTCGCTCACAGCCTCGGCGGCGGGGCTTTCCTCTGCCGCGTCGTCCTGCTTGCGGCGGGAGCGACTGCGGCTGCGCTTGGGCTTCTCTTCGGCCTCCGCGTCATCGGCTTTCGGTGCCGGTGTGCCTTCGGGCGCATCGAGGCGCGGGATCTCGTTTTGCACGAGGCGCTCGATGTCGGCGAGGTTCTTCTCGTCGATCGGTGCGCAGATCATCAGCGCGGCCCCGGACCGCCCGGCACGACCGGTGCGGCCGATGCGGTGCACGTAGTCTTCGGCGTGGCTAGGAACGTCGTAGTTGAAGACATGGGACACGGCCGGAATATCGAGCCCGCGCGCCGCCACGTCGGAGGCGACGAGAAACTGGAGCGTGCCCGTGCGGAACTCTTCCAGCGTCTTCATGCGCTGGGACTGGTCGAGATCCCCGTGAATGGGGGCCGCGTTGTAGCCGTTTTTCTTCAGCGATTTCGCGACGATATCGACGTCGACCTTGCGATTGCAGAAAATGATCGCGTTGGTGCAGGCCTCGCCTTCGCCGTCGATCAGCTTGCGCAGCATGCTGCGCTTCTCGGTGGCCGCGCGATCGCGTCGGGAGGGTTTGAACATCAGGACGCCCTGCTTGATGTTCTCGCCGGTGGTTGCGGCGCGGGCGACCTCGATTTTCTCGGGGTTGCTGAGGAAGGTATTGGTGATCCGCTCGATCTCCGGCGCCATGGTGGCGGAGAAGAACAGCGTTTGACGGGTGAAGGGGGTAAGCTGGAAGATACGCTCGATGTCGGGAATGAACCCCATGTCGAGCATCCGGTCGGCCTCGTCGACCACCATGATCTGCACGCCGGTCAGCAGCAGCTTGCCGCGCTCGAAATGGTCGAGCAGGCGGCCAGGTGTGGCGATGAGCACGTCCACGCCGCGGTCGATCAGCTTGTCCTGTTCGCCGAAGCTGACACCGCCGATCAGCAGCGCCTTGGTGAGCTTCGTGTGCTGGGCGTAGGTGTCGAAGTTCTCGGCCACCTGGGCGGCGAGTTCGCGCGTGGGGGCCAGCACGAGGCTGCGCGGCATCCGGGCGCGGGCGCGGCCACGCTTGAGCAGCGAGATCATCGGCAGCGTGAAGCTGGCGGTCTTGCCGGTGCCTGTCTGGGCGATGCCCAGAACGTCACGGCCTTCGAGCGCTGGCGGAATGGCGCCGGCCTGGATCGGGGTGGGGGTTTCGTAGCCGGCGTCTTCAACGGCTTTGAGGACCTTCGGGTCCAGCTTCAGATCGGAAAATTTGGTCATGTACGTCCGTGTCTTGCGGGGACGGCCCCCGCGGGATTGGGACGCAACGATCAGGCGCCCCGCGTGCGCCCGCACGCGCGTCGTGCAGGCTCCGGCGGCGTAACGCAGATTTGCGCAGAGGTCAATCAGCCGACCCCATGGCGGGACAGGAAGGCATCGACCGCTTCGGTGTAGTGGCCTTTCATCCCCAGTGTCGAATTGATGGCTGCGTGAGAGTGGTCAAGCTCGAGCACCTCCGCTTCGACCTGCCGGGCCTTGGCGGCCCGGGCGAAGTTGCGCGCCGCCGAGAGTGCCGCGCGGCGTTTGCTTGAGGCCACGAGGAGGAAGGGCGTGGCGCCCGGCCCGAGGCGGGCATAGGGCGATGCGTCTTCCCAGAAGGCGCGGCTGGTGCCGAAGGCGCGTTTGTGGATGCGGCTGGGTCTGCGGGCCATGTAGCGCTCGGTGTCATAGACCGCTGAGTCCAAAGCCACCGTGGCGCGCCAGTTCTGCGCGCCCCAGCGACGGGCAAGGCCCGGATCGGCCCCAAGCAGCGCCACGAGATGCGCGCCCGCGGAGTGGCCCATGAGTGCGAGCCGGTTCGGGTCGCCTCCCCAGCGCGGTGCATTCTGCTGGACGTGGGCCAGCGCGCGGGAGAGGTCGGCGGCCTGTTGCATCGGGTCGGCCTCGGGCAGGAGTCGGGTGTTGACCGAGATGAAGCCCAGGCCGCGTCCGTTCCAATGGGCGGCCTTGGCCTTCCAGACGGTGTCATTTGCCTTGTCGCCGAAGGCCCAGCCGCCGCCGTGCAGGAACACGACGAGCGGCGCGGCGCTGGCGCCTTCGGGCATGTAGGCATCGTAGCGTTGCAGCGCGTGGGGGCCGTAGGCGACCTCGCGCACGGCCCGGGTGGACGCACGCAGGGGCAGGGCAGGCAGGCTGGCCCATGCGGCGAAGCCGAGGAGTGTTTTGCGGCGGTTGAGCAATGTCATCTGTCTGTCTCCTCCCTGCATTCTACCCAGGACGCGGGCCATGCATACGCGCTCACGGAAAGGTTTCTTGGCCTGCGGCTTCCGCGCCGCAAATCTGGGTGCATGATTACACGTCGCACCCTGCTCGCCGTCCCCGCCCTCCTGCTCATTGCCCGTCCGAATGCTGCCCGCGCGCTGGAAGGGGCGGTGGAACGGGCCCGCGGTTTCGAACAGTTGCACAGCCTTATCGTGCAGCGCCGCGGCGCGCGGGTGGTGGAAGAGGTGGTGGCGGGGCCGGGCGTGGCGCGGCCCGCAAATGTGAAATCGGTATCGAAGACGCTGGTGGCCACCCTGCTGGGCTGCGCGGTGGACCGGGGGGAGGTGCCGGGCGTGGGGGCGACGCTGAGAGAGGTTGCGCCCGGCTTGATTCCCTCGGGCGCTGAGGAGGGCGTTGGCGCGATCACGTTGGAAGATCTGGTCACGCTTCGCGCGGGCCTTGAGCGCACATCGGGGGCCAATTACGGCGCCTGGGTTTCGAGCCGCAACTGGGTGGCCGATGCGCTGGGGCGCGAGATGGTGGCGGAGCCGGGTGGGCGGATGCTCTACTCCACGGGCACCACCCACGTGCTGGGCGCGGTATTGGCAGAGGTGGCGGGCAAGAGCCTGCTGGCGCTGATGCGCGAAAGGCTGGGGGCCGTGCTGGGCGAGGTGCCCGCCTGGACGCGCGATCCGCAGGGGCGATACCTGGGCGGCAACGAGATGGCCGTTAGCCCTGATGGTCTTACGCGCTTTGGCGAGATGATCCGGGCGGGCGGAGTATGGGAGGGCGAACGGCTCGTCAGTTCCGAATGGATCGAGGCCAGTTTCTTGCCGCGCACCCGCTCGCCCTGGTCAGGGCTGGGCTACGGCTATGGTTGGTTTCTGGGCGAGACCGAGGGGATGCGCTACGGGCTGGCGCGGGGCTACGGCGGGCAGGTGCTCGCCGTTTGCCCCGAGGCGGCGGTGGTGGTGACGATTACCTCCGACCCTTCACAGCCCGCCCGCAGCGGCGGCTATTTCGGCGAGCTCCAGGCACTGGTGGAACAGGTGATCGCTTCGGGCTAGCCCGGTGGCACAAGGACCACCGGGCCTTGCGCGTTACTTGACCACGTTCATTACAGACCACGTGCCGTATTGCGCGAAGAGACTGATCTCCAGTCCCGGCGTCACGGGGATGCCAACGCTCATGAGCGACGGCTTGTTGCCCTTGGCGGGCATGTTATTGGCGATCTCGCGCGCCTTCTTGGCCACTTCCGCGTAATCGCCCGGGTCCATCTTGGAGGCCTGCTTGATTGCGCCTGCTGTCAGCCCCTTGCTGTCGGCCAGCTTCTTGATGACCTTTGCCATCTTCTGGGACTTGCCAAGCGCCTTCACGATGCCGCCCCACTTGGCGCCGATGGCGAGGTTGAAATCCCACCCCGAGGTCGAGTGGCCATGCAGCGTCCACGGGTCGGGGACGTTGCTGATCACGTAGAAATCGAGGCCGATCCCGCCGCCGAGGCCCGGGCCCCAGCGGTTGCGGATGCTTTCGATCTCAAAGTGGGATGTGTAGCTGTCGAGCGAGTAGAAGGTGCCATACATGGCATTGCGCCCGTATATCAGTGCGTGGCCACCAAAGCTGCCGGCAAGGCCGAACCAGATTCCTGAACTCATGGGAATGTCCTTTCATTTCAAATCACTTGCGGGCCCATAAACCGAAAAAGCGGAGAACGGGCGCCTGAGTGGAACCGGGATGGGCAAATACGGGGCTATGGCAGCCGTAATGCCGCCGTGGCCCCCGCCAGTCCGGACCTCGCGATGTCACATGACATCGCGTCAACAAACTAAGCAAAATCGGCTACGGATCAACCCGTCAGACCATCATTTCCTTGGTCGCGGTGAGCGCCACGTCCGGATAATCGCGCTCAACGCGGTCGATATCCCACTGAAGGCGGGTGAGGTAGACGAGGTCGCCATCGTTGTCTTCGCCCATGTGCTGCTTGTTGGCGGCGGCGAATTTTTCTACCGCCTCCTTCGGGCCGGAGACCCAGCGGGCGGAGGTGAATTGCGAGGGCTCGAAGCGCACCGGCAGGCCGTATTCCATCTCGATCCGGCTCGCCAGAACCTCGAATTGAAGCTGGCCGACGACGCCGACGATGAAGCCCGAGCCGAAGGTGGGTTTGAACACCTTGGCCGCGCCTTCCTCGGCGAATTGCATCAGCGCCTTGTCGAGGTGCTTGGCCTTGAGCGGGTCGCCCGCGCGGCAGTTTTGCAGGAGCTCGGGCGCGAAGGAGGGGATGCCGGTGACCTTCAGCGCCTCGCCTTCGGTCAGCGTGTCGCCGATGCGCAACTGGCCGTGGTTGGGGATGCCGATGATATCGCCGGCCCAGGCCTCTTCGGCCAGCTCGCGGTCGGAGGCGAGGAACAGCACCGGGCTGCTCACGGCCATCGGCTTCTTGGTGCGCACATGGGTCAGCTTCATGCCGCGCTGGAAGTGGCCGGAGGCGAGGCGGAGAAAGGCCACCCGGTCGCGGTGCTTTGGGTCCATGTTGGCCTGGACCTTGAAGACGAAGCCGGAAACCTTTGTTTCCTCGGGCGAAATCTGGCGCGGTTCGGCGCTTTGTGGCTGCGGCTCGGGGCCGTATTCGGCGATGCCGTCCATCAGCTCTTTCACGCCGAAGGAGTTGATCGCGGAGCCGAACCAGATGGGGGTGAGCGTGCCCTCGGCCAGCGCCTGCGGGTCGAGCTTGGGGAGCAGTTCAGAGGCCATCTCGACCTCTTCGAGCAGCTTTTCCAGCAAGTCGGCAGGGATGTGCTCGGCCAGCTTGGGGTCATCCAGCCCTTCGATTTTGATGCTCTCGGCCACCTTGTTGCGGTCGGCCCTGTCCATCAGTTCCAGCCGGTTGTGGATCATGTCGTAGCAGCCGAGAAACTCGCGGCCAACGCCGATGGGCCAGGAGGCGGGCGTGACGTCAATCGCCAGCATCTCCTGGATTTCGTCGATGATCTCGAAGGTGTCGCGGCTCTCGCGGTCCATCTTGTTACAGAAGGTCAGGATCGGCAGGTCGCGCAACCGGCAGACTTCGAAGAGCTTTTGCGTCTGGCTCTCAACGCCCTTGGCGCCGTCGATCACCATGATCGCAGCATCCACCGCCGTCAGGGTGCGGTAGGTGTCTTCGGAGAAGTCGCTGTGGCCGGGCGTGTCGACAAGGTTGAAGCGGAACTTGCCGTAATCAAACGACATGGCGGAGGCGGAGACCGAGATGCCCCGATCCTTCTCCATCTGCATGAAGTCCGATCGCGTGCGCCGCGCTTCCCCCTTGGCCCGGACCTGGCCTGCCATCTGGATCGCGCCGCCATAAAGCAGGAACTTCTCGGTCAGGGTCGTCTTGCCGGCGTCGGGGTGCGAGATGATCGCAAAGGTCCGGCGGCGGGCGATTTCAGGGGGCAGGGTTGGGCGATTGTCGAGCATGGGCGCTCTCTACCACGCCCGGCGGGAACGGCAAGCGGGGCGTGCGGGTTGGGCCTGCAAAGGAGAGACGACATGGCAAAGAGAGAAGACCCAGGCCCGAGCGTGAAGGACCATGACACCTACGAGGCGCTGCGCGACAAGGGCTACTCCAAGGAGAAGTCGGCCCGCATTGCCAACGCGCAGGCCAATGACGACATGGCGCCCAGCAAGAAAGGCGGCGAGTCCCCGCCCTATGAGGAGTGGACGGCGGATGACCTTTACGAACGGGCGCAGGAGCTTGACGTGGCCGGCCGGAGCGAGATGACCAAGGACGAGTTGATCGAAGCGCTGCGGGGGTAGGGCACCCGCGCCCTTCTACATCGCCTGAATGAAGGCGTCTGCCGGGCGTTTCGTTTCCTTGCAGGCGGCGTAGAGCGCGGCGTATTTCGTGCCGAAATCCCAGACCTTGTTGGAGTAATCGTAGGTGGTGTGGGCCACCTTCGCATATTTGTAGGCCTCGGTTCCGGTGGAGGTGACGGCGCCGATGACCTTGTCGAAGCCGAACATGAGCATCGCGTCCTGGACTCCAATGGTGGCCTCGAGCGCCTGCTTGGTCATCTCCGGGATCATCAATCCGCGCAGGTTGTTTTGCACGTTGATACGGATGTCTTCCCAGGCCTGCCCGGCGGCAGGTTTTACATTGGGGTAGTGCCCGGCGACGCCCGAGGACTGGCGGGCCGAGTAGAGGTGGAGCGTGCCGGCCATGTAATCCAGAATTGATCCGATCCGCGCGACAAGCAGCGCGTTGAGGGAGCCGCACTTGGTGGCCAGCTCCCCTTTGAAAGACTTGTGGGTTTGATCGAGAATACAGAATGTCGTGATCAGGACGGGCAGAGGAGCGTGATAAGACATGGAGCGGGCCTTTGTTTCTGTGGCGGGCCGAGATGGCGCGGGCGCGCGAAGGGGAGGTGGGCGGGAATTGCCCGTCGGGAAGAATTCGCGGCGCCGCGCCCGGCTTCAATCAATGCCGTGAGGGCAGCAAAGCAGGGGGATGCTGTCAATCGTGGGGCGCCCTCATTTTCTGATCGAAAGGCCGGGCAAAGGCGTGGTCGTCAAGCGCTACTAGGGCCTTCGGGAAAACGGCAGGCCAAGATTTTCGCAATGCAAATCAACCCTTCGTTGTATGGCTCCAGATTTTCGGCCCCGACCCTGTGGCGCTGCGCAGATACGACTCGATCAGCCGATCGATTGCGCGGCGCGTCACCTGGCCGTGGCCGCCCGAAAACCCCAATGAGGCGACCATCTTCCAATGGCCGTACATCATGCAGATGAAGAGGTAAGCCAGTTCCTGCGCCCCCTGCGTTCCGATGCCCGGATACTCCAGTTCCAATTCGTGGCTCAACACCTGGCCCAGCAGCGAGTATTGGCTGCGCAGGTTGGTCCGGATACGCGGGCTGCCGGCGGAGAGTGACATCAGCGCGTCATACACCTGATCGTCGCGCGGCTTGAGGTTGCCCTCGATCATGTCGAAGTAGAAATCGAAGAAACAGCGCAGGCGCGCGGCGCCTTCCAGCTTCATCACCTCCGAGATCAGTGCGTCGCGGTAAAGCCCTGCGAGGTGATCGCAGAGGTCTATCATCAGGTCTTCGGGGTCCGGGTAGTGATAGCGGATGAGCTGGCGGGACAGTGCGCCGCGGCGGGCGATCACATCATAGGAGAGCATTGGAAGCCCGGTGTCCATCAGCGCCTCGAATGCCGCCGAAACGATCTCGTCCTTGCGGGCGGTGGGCCCCTTGTTCATCGCGTCTCCCTTCCCCAAGGTGTTCGCAAGGGCAAGGATAACAACGAGTTGGGTCTTTCTCAAAGCTGTTTAAAAGGTTAACGCCCCGCGCTGCCCTTGAAGATGCGGCGGCGCTTTTCCGGGTCTATCACCTCATCGGCCAGCTCGGTGCCGAAGGCGGGGGTATGGGCGAGGTCGCCGAACTCGGCCTCGATCCCGGCGGCAATCTCGCCCGGCAGGCTTTGCCGGGTATCGGGCGACAGCTCCAGCGACTCCACAGGGATGCATTCGGCGTAGATCACCTCGTGATGATCGAAGACGAGGGTGAAGTAATCAATGAACCCGCCCTTGCGGATGAAAACCGCATCATCGTCCACCAGCAGCGCGGCCTTCACCAGCATTTCGGCGGTCTCAGTCACCCTGTCGACCCCGCGCTGGTAGACGAAAAGCCGCTGGTGCTGGCTCAGGATCAGGTCGGCGGCGTTACCCAGCGTGCCTTCGGTGATGACCACGGGGGCATAGGCACCGACGGCGCGCACCGTCTGGGTGCCGATCCAGCGCACGGGCTGGGCGCCGTGATCGCGCGTCAGCACCCGCTCGCCGGGCACGAGATCTTCCACCGGCTTCTGCGCGCCGGAGGCCAGCGTGATGGCGGTGCCGCGCACGAAGGCGAAAGACGTGAGGTCGGAGAGCTGCACTTCGCCCGGATCTTCCGAAATCCCGATGAGCGTGTACTCCACGCGCGGCTCCATTGGCTGGAGCGGCAAAACATGGCGCGTGGGGCCGCCCTCGGCTGGGATCTCGATCACCAAGAGGTCCATCCCGCCGCCGTCGCCGCCCATGAAGGTGAGCCGCCCCGCCAGGGTCACGGCATCGCCCGGTACGCCCAGTTCGGAGCCGTTGGCGACCCGGTGCTGCCCGGCTTCGGTGACAATGGCCAGCTTTGAAACCCCGGCGTCCTCGCCCAGAGCATAGACATCGCCCTCGCAAAGCTCGTCCAAGTCACCCAGCTCGTCGCCCAGGTTGGCCCCGGAGGTCACCCGAAGATCCGCGCCTGCGAACAGGCGGCAATCATAATGCGCCCGGCCGGAGGCGCGCGCGGGCGCGCCTTTTGCCTCGTCTGCCTGGTCTGGGGTCGGCGTGGTCATCTTGTTTCGAAACCTGTTCGTCACACGGAAAACGGCTCCGCAACCGATCATGCCACCACCTGCCGAATTTCTTAACGTCGGGGTGCCCTGCGGGTCAACCGGAACACTGGCAGGTCGGCGGGATGTGGCAATTGTGCAGGCGCGCAATTAACAAGGAGACAACGTCGCGACCAAGGCTCCCCGGGCCACGCTGGCGAATCGGCGGATGCCGGGCGAGGGTGCGACGAAACGATATCAGGGAGAACTGTGATGGATCTTGGAATTTCAGGCAAGCGGGCGCTGGTTTCGGCCTCCTCCAAGGGGCTCGGCCTCGGCTGCGCACGGGCGTTGGCCGAAGCCGGATGTCGCCTTGTCATGAACGCGCGCGGTGAAGAGGCACTGGAAGCCTCGGCAGAGGCGATCCGCAAGGACTTCGGCGTAGAGGTCGACACCGTGGCCTGCGACGTGACCACCGAAGAGGGGCGGGCCAGGCTGCTTGAGGCCGCCGGAAAGGTGGAAATCCTGGTGACAAATGCAGGCGGTCCGCCGCCGGGCATGTGGCAGGACTGGGACCGGGACGACTTCATCGCCGCACTCGATGCCAACATGCTCACCCCCATCGCCCTGATGCAGGCCGCCCTTCCGGGCATGATCGAGCGGCGCTGGGGCAAGGTGGTGAACATCACCAGCCAGTCGGTGAAGAGCCCGATTGCGGTGCTCGGCCTCAGCAACTCCGCCCGCGCGGGGCTGACGGGCTTTGTCGCCGGGACGGCGCGGCAGGTGGCGGAATATGGAGTCAATATCAACAACCTGCTTCCCGGCATTCACGCGACCGACCGGGCGGATTCGCTCGACAAGGGCGTGTGCGAGAAGGAGGGGATCACGATGGAGGAGGCGCGGGCCAGGCGCGCCTCGACGATTCCGGCCAACCGCTACGGCACGCCCGAGGAGTTTGGCCAGACCTGCGCCTTCCTCTGCTCGCAGCATGCGGGCTATCTGGTCGGCCAGAACATTCTGCTCGACGGCGGCTCGCTGAATTACACGCTGGCCTGAGGCAGACCCGGCTTGCCGGGCGGTGGGGCGGCTGCTACCACCGCCCGAAACCCGATGCTTTCGCTCGGGAACGGGAAGGCCAGAGCTTGAGCGTGAGCTACCGGATCGAGGTTGAGCACCTGACGCGCCGTCTGGGCGGGCGTGAGGTGGTGCGCGACCTCTCGTTGCAGCTGGCACCGGGGCAGGTGACCTGCCTTCTGGGGCCGTCCGGTTGCGGCAAATCCACCACCCTGCGGATGATCGCGGGCGTCGACCGGCCCGACGCCGGGCGCGTTCTGGCGGACGGCGTGGTGCTTTCGGATGACAGCGGCTTCATGCCGCCGGAAGAGCGCAACATCGGGTTGATGTTTCAGGATTTCGCGCTGTTTCCACATCTGACCGTGGCAAAGAACGTGGCCTTCGGCCTCAAGGGATCGGGCGCGGCGGCACGGGTGGCCGAGATGTTGGAGCGGGTCGGGCTGAGTGGCCATGCGGCGGCCTATCCGCACGAGCTTTCGGGCGGCGAGCAGCAGCGGGTGGCCTTGGCCCGTGCGCTGGCCCCGCGCCCCCGGGTGATGCTGATGGATGAGCCTTTCTCGGGCCTCGACATGCGGCTGCGCGACGACATCCGCGACCAGACACTGAGCGTGTTGAAGGAGGAGGGCACGGCGGTGCTGCTCGTCACCCATGAGCCGGATGAGGCGATGCGGATGGCCGACGAGATCCTGCTGATGCGCGACGGCGGGATTGTGCAGAGGGGCGCGCCCTATACCGTGTATAACAACCCGGCAGACCGGAAAGCGGCGGCGTTTTTCAGCGATATCAACATTCTGCGCGGCGAAGTTCATGGCGCGCTGACGGAGACGCCCTTTGGCTCTTTTCTCGCGCCGGGCGTGCCGGACGGGCAGGAGGTGGAAATCGTCTTCCGGCCCCAGCACCTGACCATCGACTTCGACAGGGCGGGGCGCGGGCCGAACCCGACGGAAAGCCACGGCATGCCGGCCCGGGGCGTGGTGGAGCGTGCGCGCTTCATGGGGCGGGAAAGCCTGGTCGAGCTGAAGATGGACCATGACGGGCAGGTGCTGCGGGCGACGATTCCTTCTGTGTTTCTGCCCAAGCCGGGCACTGTGCTCTGGCTCACCATTCGGCGCGACAGGTGCTTTCTGTTTCCCGCACGCACCGAATGAGGGGCTGCTGCGGCTATGTGACCGCAGGTTTTGCCCAATCGTGATGTAAAGGCCCCTTTCGCCCGGGGCCGAAACTCCATAAATAGGGACGACTTCCCGGGGAGCCCAAGGTGGCCCCGTGGCAAGGCTTCAGGGACCAAAGGACGGGCAAATCATGCAAGCGATGTTCATCACCAATATCCCCCCGGTCGGCTGGCTTCTCATTGCCGTCGTGGTGCTGGTGCTCTTTGGGCGCGGCAAGATCTCTTCGCTGATGGGCGAAGTTGGCAAGGGGATCACCTCTTTCAAGAAAGGCATCTCGGACGGCAACAAGGAGCTGGACGAGGCCGATGCAGCCGCCGCGCGTGACGTGACGCCGGAAGAAGAAAAAGACAAGGCGTAATAGGCGCTTAGGGGCATTCCGAATGGGCTGGAGCGAGCTTCTGCTGATCGGCGTGGTGGCGCTGATCGTGGTGGGTCCGAAGGATCTGCCGGTGATGTTCCAGTCGCTCGGCAAGATGACGGCCAAGGTGAAGCGGATGGCGCGGGAGTTTTCGCGCGCGATGGAAGACGCCGCCGACAGCACCGGCATGAAGGATGTGGCCGGCGACCTCAACAAGGCGATGAACCCCAAGTCGATGGGTATCGACAAGCTGCGGGACGCGGCCGACCGGTTTGACAAGTGGGAGCCCAACAAGCCTGAGAAGAAGAAGGCCGCGGCAGGGTCTGAAACCCAGAAGCTCTCGGAAGAGCGGGAAGAGGCCAAGCAGAAGATCCAGGAGGCCAGCGCAAAGGCCGCCGAGGAGCGCAAGGCGCGCGAGGCGGCTGCGGCAGCCTCGGAAGCGGCAGAGCTTTCGGACGAGCCGGACCTTGATGAAGGAATGGTAAACGGGGCGGACACCCCACCCGCGCCGACGGCCCCGGACGAAAAGAGTGCATCTGAAAATAATGAAGAAAAATCAAAGACAAAGCCGGAAGCTGCCGGCGGTGCGGGCGTGAGCTGACCCTATGAGCCAGGCCGAAGAGAACCTCGACGACACCTCCGCGCCGCTCATCGAGCACCTGGCGGAGCTGCGCACCCGGCTCATCCGCTCGGCGATTGCCTTCATCATTGCGGTGTTCATCTGCTTCTATTTCGCAGGCCAGATCTTCGATTTCCTTAAGCAGCCGGTCTGCGAGGCGATGGCGGAGCGGATGCAGGCCTGTAACTTGCAGATGATCCGCCTGCAGGACGGGTTCTTCGTGCAGATCCGCATTGCCATGCTGGCCGGTTTCGCGCTGGCTTTTCCGGTGATCGGCTTCCAGCTCTGGCGGTTCGTGGCCCCCGGGCTCTATCGGAACGAGCGCTCCGCCTTCCTGCCGTTCATGATTGCCTCGCCTGCCATGTTCCTGCTGGGCGCGGCCTTTTGCTATTACATCGTGATCCCGCTGGCTTACGACTTTTTCCTTGGGTTCCAGGACTTTGGCGGAGCCG
Organism: Vannielia litorea; assembly: GCF_018424695.1. Lineage (GTDB taxonomy): Bacteria > Pseudomonadota > Alphaproteobacteria > Rhodobacterales > Rhodobacteraceae > Vannielia > Vannielia litorea_A. The sequence goes on along the minus strand of NZ_QTNQ01000022.1, from coordinate 1,876 downwards.
CCCCGACAGGTGTCGAAACCGCGGATGAGGGGCAGGTTGTGGCCGGGTCCGGATCGGTGGTGTTCCAAGGCTCGATCTCGGAATACCTGAGCCTCACCATCACCTTTGTCATGGCCTTTGGCGTCTGCTTTCAGCTGCCGGTGCTGCTGACCCTGCTGGGCAAGGCCGGGCTTGTCAGCGCGGCCGGGCTGGCGGCGGTGCGCAAATACGCGGTTGTGGCGATCCTGGTGCTGGCCGGCATCGTGACGCCACCGGATATCTTCACTCAAGTCATTCTTTTTGTTGCGGTTTACGGGCTCTATGAGGTGTCGATCTTCCTCGTGGCGCGGGTGGAGCGCAAGCGGACGGCGCGGCTGCGGGCCGAGGGCATTCTGGACGAGGACGAAGAGTTTTGAGCGTGGACGACCCGATGGACCGGATTGCCGCCGCGCTGGAGCGGATGGCGCCGCCGCCGCTGGAAAACCCCGACTTCACAAGCGCTTCCGCCTTCCTGTGGCATGCCGACCCGGATGCGCTGGAGCCGGTGGACCAGGTGAACAGGGTCGACATCGGCCTGCTGGTGGGCATTGACCGGTCGCGCAACACGCTGGTCGAGAACACCCGCCAGTTTGCCGCCGGGCTGCCTGCAAACAACGCGCTGCTCTGGGGTGCCCGGGGCATGGGAAAATCCAGCCTTGTCAAAGCGGTGCATGCCGCAGTTCAGGCGGACTTCCCCGAGTTGAAGTTGATTGAAGTGCAGCGCGAAGACCTGCCCTCCATCGGGCGATTGCTGGGGCATTTGCGCAAGTCTGAGGCGCGATTCCTGCTGTTTTGCGATGACCTCTCGTTCAGCCATGACGACGAGCATTACAAATCGCTTAAGGCCGTGCTCGATGGGGGAATTGCCGGGCGGCCTGAAAACGTGGTGTTTTACGCCACTTCGAACCGCCGCCACCTGATGCCGCGTGACATGATCGAGAATGAGCGCAGCACGGCAATCAGCCCGAGCGAGGCGACGGAAGAGAAGGTCTCTCTTTCCGACCGTTTTGGCCTTTGGCTGGGCTTCCACCCGTGCAGCCAGGATGAATATCTGGCCATGATTTCAGGCTATTGCGCCGAGCACGGGGTGGAGGTGGACCCCGAAACCCTGCGCGCCGAAGCCATCGAATGGCAGGCGACGCGCGGCGGGCGCTCGGGGCGGGTGGCCTGGCAGTTCTTCACCGACTTGGCGGGGCGCAAGGGCGTGAAGCTCTGAGGTTTGGAAGGTGGGCAGATTGCCCACCCTGCGGTTAACCTTTGGCGGCGTTAACCGCAAAAACACCACAGCCACAACTGATGCACATCCCATGCACAATCCATGCAGACGAAGAACATGCCGGCATGGTTAAGTTAACCGCCCGTGCGCCCCCACTCAGGGCAGGTAGGGGGCCGGGTCGATGGCTTGTGTGCCCTTCAGGACGATGAAGTTGAGGAAGGCCGGGTTGCCGGGGCTGACCTTGGCGATGGACTGGCCCTTGGAGACCTTGTCGCCCTTCTTCACCGTCACCCCGTCGACATTGGCGTAAACCGAGGTGAGCCCGCCGTCATGCTTGATGCCGACGTAGGTGACCTGATCGTCGGTCTTGGTAACGACGAAGACGGTGCCCGCGTCGGCGGCCTTCACCGGGCTCCCGGCAGAGGCGGAGAAGTTGACCGACTTGTTGCGCGACGAGAACACCCGGCTGATGCTGCCGTTCACCGGCGACACGAAACGGGCCGAGCTGGCCGAGGCCTGAGTGGCCTGCTTGCCGAGATCGGGGCTTTCGGGCGTGCCCGGGGCGGGCTTGGCCTCGGTCGTCTTGGTCTGGGCGGCGGCGGGCTCGTCCTTGGGCAGGGGCTTGGCCGCCGAGGGCGGGGT
>NZ_QTNQ01000229.1 GCF_018424695.1 Vannielia litorea | reverse complement strand
GAACTCTACCTAAAATTGTGTTTTGTTCTACAGCTACATGACCAGCGCCATTACAGTAACTACAAGTCTTTTTACTTGTTCCAGGCTTTGCACCATCACCATGACATGTTTCGCATGTTACATCTTTACGGATTGAAATTTCTTTTGTTGTACCAAATACCGCTTCTTCAAATGTTAATGTCATTGTATACTGAAGATCATCACCTTTTTGCGGTGCATTTGGATCTCTTTGTCTGCCGCCACCGAAGAAAGAGCTAAAGATATCTTCAAAACCGCCGCCACCGAAGCCACTAAAACCGCCAAAGTCAGAGCCATTGAATCCTTGTCCACCAAAACCTTGTGGACCATCATGTCCAAATTGATCATAGCTTGCGCGTTTATTATCATCACT
>NZ_QTNQ01000228.1 GCF_018424695.1 Vannielia litorea | reverse complement strand
CATGGGCACGACCAGGGCCACGACGGCTTCGCCAGGATCGTTGGCGCGTTCATCGCGTCCCTGGGCTGGAATGCAGCCCCGGCCAGCGAAGGCGACGCGTTTGGCCTGGACTTCGCCATCGCAAGCCCGCAGACCGGAACCTATGCCATCGGCATCGAATGCGACGCGCCCAGCCACGCCCTGCTCGAGCGCGCCCGGGCCCGGGAAATCTGGCGCCCCTCGGTACTGCGCCGGGCGATCCCGCAGATCCACCGCGTCTCGTCCCAGGCCTGGTATCACGATGGCGACAACGAGCGCGCCCGCTTGCGCGCGGCCATCGAGGACGCCATGCAGGCAGGGCAGCCGGTGGCCGCATCCAACGACAAGGAGACCTGCCAATGAGTGGCCCAAAGG
>NZ_QTNQ01000227.1 GCF_018424695.1 Vannielia litorea | reverse complement strand
GTTGTAACACCATGCGGCTAAAGCACCCATGATAATACCACCAAACACACCCGTTTGTAATGTTGGAATCCCTAATACTAAGGCATGTGCTGGTTCTTTCGCTGCTTGACTTAATTCTTTTGCCCCTTTGGCATATGAGAAAATGTCATCAATTGTAATGTGCAACACTTTCCCCATTGTTGCATTCATAATTAAGTAACCTACTAGCGCTGCTAATGCTGCAACTCCGTCTCCTCCTGCTAATCCAAGTGCTGTACCAACTGCAAATAATAATGGCAAGTTATCAAATACAACTTGTCCTGCTGCTTCCATGACCGACGAAATCATTACAATGATATCGTTTTTTAACCATGGTGCAATTTCTACTAATTGTTCGTTGTGCATTGCGTTACC
>NZ_QTNQ01000226.1 GCF_018424695.1 Vannielia litorea | reverse complement strand
ATGTAGAAAATGAAGTCAAAAAAGGCCGGCAATGTGAATTGTCGGCCTTTAAGCTTTTAGACGTTACCCCGGCCAGGCATATACCGGCTGCGTTATAAATCCCCTGGTGACCGCGCGCTGCTGCTGGTCATGTTACTACCACTCGTAGTGGTAAAGGTGGCATTACTGCCATTTTGCGCCCGGCGCAGAGTTTCCATACGCACCTGGAACGGTGGGAATGGCAGGATAATGCCGTGTTCATGGAAGCCCGCCAGAATCAGCTGGTGGATTTCATGTCTCAGTGGCATACGGTGGGCCATTTCAGCTGCGTGCATGCGCAATTCGAAAATCTGAATCCCTTGCTGTAAATCCACCAGATAAACTTCCGGTGCCGGGTTATCCAGCACCAGCGAACAG
>NZ_QTNQ01000225.1 GCF_018424695.1 Vannielia litorea | reverse complement strand
AAATAGTTGTAAGCCTGCCTTAAAAATGAGCGAATTCGCGGTGTTTTGGCCCATCTTTGCCAAAGAATGGAAAAGAGGGCGCAAATGCGCTTGCGCGGGGGTTGCCCCCTCCAAGGACATGTGATACCAAACGCTCGCTTCCCGGAAGGAACCCCTTTCGGGGGACCATTTTTTTATACGTATCCGAGTCGTTCTCATAACCAGAATTGAGGGCTTTCACCGGTGTCCCAAAATACTGCCGCGACCGGGCTCCAAGGGCGCTATGCCACAGCACTATTTGACTTGGCCAATTCGGCCAACCAGCTTGATGCTGTCAAAAGCGATCTTGAATTGCTCGACCAGGCCATCGCAAACAGCGATGACCTCCGGAATGTACTCCGCAGTCCCGTGATTTCCCGGGA
>NZ_QTNQ01000224.1 GCF_018424695.1 Vannielia litorea | reverse complement strand
TCATTAATGACGGTATGAGTAATATACAATTAATGAATGATCTTAACGCACTTTATCAACATAAATTATTGTTACCACTTAAATTGCAATATAAAGACTATAGTGAGTGGATGTCGCATCGTGATATGACGAAACATAGACAATATTGGTTATCTAAATTCAAAGATGAAGTACCTATTTTAAGCTTACCGACAGACTATGTTAGACCAAATATTAAAACGACAAACGGAGCAATGATGTCATTTACAATGAATCAACAAACGAGACAGCTACTTCAAAAGTATGTAGAAAAGCATCAAATTACTGATTTTATGTTCTTTATGAGTGTGGTCATGACGTTGTTAAGCAGATATGCTCGAAAAGATGATGTTGTTGTCGGTAGTGTAATGAGTGCGCGTATGCAT
>NZ_QTNQ01000223.1 GCF_018424695.1 Vannielia litorea | reverse complement strand
GGAATGATATTGGCTTTGCTAGATTACTTCAAAATGAAAATAATCGCATGAGCTATCACGAGTTAATGAGTGAATGGCAAGCACATCAACGTGAATTTTTAGAAGAGTTGAGGCATGTTGAAATGTTAAAAGAAGAATCTATTAGAGCCTATGATGTTTATAAAAATTGTGAGTCTTTCTCTAAGATTGAACATGAACTAAATAGCGAAAAAATGAATGTTAAGGAAAAGTTGAATCATTTAGAAATTCAAATATCTTGTGACAATAAAGAAATTGAAGATTTGGGTGATCGAATTAATTATAATACAAAGCAAATAGAAACTTTAAATGAGTTAATTAAATCCATCAAAGAAAGCAACAAAGGTTTTATTAACAAACTGAAGGCGATGTTTAATTCAGAAGAAGATGAAAG
>NZ_QTNQ01000222.1 GCF_018424695.1 Vannielia litorea | reverse complement strand
CTCTCTGATAATGCTGCTTATATGCATTATTGCCCGAATGAAACCATCGATGGTATCGCCATCGACGAAACGCCAGACTTCGGCGCAGATGTGGTGGTCGCCGCTGACTTCTCTTCAACCATTCTTTCCCGTCCGATTGACGTCAGCCGTTATGGTGTAATTTACGCTGGCGCGCAGAAAAATATCGGCCCGGCTGGCCTGACAATCGTCATCGTTCGTGAAGATTTGCTGGGCAAAGCGAATATCGCGTGTCCGTCGATTCTGGATTATTCCATCCTCAACGATAACGGCTCCATGTTTAACACGCCGCCGACATTTGCCTGGTATCTATCTGGTCTGGTCTTTAAATGGCTGAAAGCGAACGGCGGTGTAGCTGAAATGGATAAAATCAATCAGCAAAAAGCAGAACTGCTATATGG
>NZ_QTNQ01000221.1 GCF_018424695.1 Vannielia litorea | reverse complement strand
TTGGTGGACTAGAAACTGATGCGGAGGGAAAGCTTCTGGGTAAATACGGTGGCTTTCCACCCGTTGTAACCGAAGCAAGTTGTCTTGAGAGACCTGCTAACCATAGGTCGGATCTAGAAGATATGTTAAAGCTTGAAAATATAATGTGTTCCTCAAATACGGCTTTTGATGAAGAAACAATGAATGTTGGGAGTGATTGCGTTTTTCCAGGGTTTCAACTAGGTGAAACGACACAAGAGTCGATGCTATCATTTTGCGATCCTTTTCAATCTAGAAAGTTTTCTGAGAATTGTTTCGGTTCGAGAGTATCTGAAAGAAATGATGTTGAGTGTTTTTCGGCCAATCATCACTGCTTTGGTTCAGAAGAAAGGCATGCAGCGAAACTTAAGAAAGTCGACGACACTCCAGATTCGCAACTAC
>NZ_QTNQ01000220.1 GCF_018424695.1 Vannielia litorea | reverse complement strand
CTCGTGGGTCACTGCCTCGACTTCGGCGAGACCTCGATGCCCTACCTCCCGTTCGCGGAGATGCTCGGCCAGGTGGCCGATGCCGGGACGGATCCGGGGGAGGCCGTCAGCCACCCCGCCCTCGCGCGGCTGCGCCACCAGAGCTCGGCCGAGAAGCCGTCGGAAGGCCTCGACCGGGCCGAGGTGTTCGAGGCGGTGCACGCGCTCGTCGAGGAGCTCTCCGACGAGAGCCCGGTCGTGATGGTGGTCGAGGACGCCCACTGGGCCGACGCGAGCACGCGCGACCTGATCAGCTTCCTGCTCTCCCGACGTCAGCGGGGGCGCTTCGTCTGCGTCGTGACCTTCCGCTCCGACGAGATGCACCGCCGGCACCCGCTCCGCCAGCGGGTGGCGGAATGGGTCCGCCTCCCCGGCGTGGAG
>NZ_QTNQ01000021.1 GCF_018424695.1 Vannielia litorea | reverse complement strand
TCACCGGGGCGAGGCCGGCGGGTTTGCAGGGCACGGCGGCATAGGGGGCCTCGACCCAGCCCTGGCGCGCGCCTGCCATGCCGCAGATAAGCACCTCGGTGGGGCCGTCGCCAAGGTAGGGCTCGGCGAGGGCAAGGAGGGCAGGCTCGTAGCCCTCGGGGCTGAGCCCGCCCATCCCTTTGTCGGAGGTTTCGCGGCCGATCACCTCCCCCTCGGGGCCAATGGCCCAGAGGCGGAGGTTGGAGGTGCCCCAATCGGCCGCGATCCAGGTGGCGGTCATGCGCCTGCGAGGTCCTCGGGGAGGATCGCGTCGGGCATGTTCTGGTAGCAGACCGGGCGCAGGAAGCGGCGGATCGAGAGGGTGCCGACGGAGGTTGCGCCGAAGTTGGTGGAGGCCGGGTAGGGACCGCCGTGGACCATGGTGTCGGCCACTTCGACGCCGGTGGGGAAGCCGTTGACGAGGATGCGGCCCGCTTTGCGCTCGAGGATCGGCATGAGTGCCTTGGCGCGGTCGGTGTCACCGTCATCCATGTGGATGGTGGCGGTGAGCTGGCCTTCGAAGCCTTTCGCGAGCGTCTCCATCTCTTCTTTACCATTCACCCGTACAACCAGCCCGAGGGGGCCAAAGACCTCCTCCCCGAGCGCGTGGTCCTGCAGGTAGGCTGCGGCGTCGGTTTCATAGAGGTTGGGGCTGGCATTGCGGCCCTCGTCGGCGTTGGTCAACAGCGGCTGCACGGCATTGCGACCGTCGAAGCGGGCCTTGCCGTCCTGATAGGCCTTGGCGATGCCGTCGGTGAGCATGGTCTGCGGGGCGGCCTTGGAGAGCGCCTCTTTGGCGGCGGAGACGAAGGCATCGCCATCAGCGCCCTTCTCGACCACGGCGATGCCGGGGTTGGTGCAGAACTGGCCCGCGCCCATGGTGAGCGAACCGGCCCAGCCCTCGCCCATCGCGGCGCCGCGTGCCTTGGCGGCCTCGGGGAGCACGAACATGGGGTTCACGGAGCCGAGCTCACCGAAGAAGGGGATCGGCTCGGGGCGGGCGGCGCAGAGGTTGAAGAGCGCGCGGCCCCCGCCGAGGGAGCCGGTGAAGCCCACGGCCTTGATCAGCGGATGCTCGACGAGGGTGGTGCCCACGTCACGCTTGCCGCCCTGGATCAGGGAGAACACGCCGGGATGGATGCCGCACTTCTGGATCGCGGCGTCGATGGCCTGGGCCACGATCTCGCCGGTGCCGGGGTGTGCCGAGTGGCCTTTGACCACGACCGGGCAGCCCGCGGCCAGCGCGGCGGCGGTGTCGCCGCCGGCGGTGGAGAAGGCGAGCGGGAAGTTGGAGGCGCCGAAGACGGCGACAGGGCCGATCGGGCGCTGGACCATCTTCAGGTCGGGCCGGGGCAGCGGCGCACGGTCGGGCAGCGCCTCGTCATGGCGCACGTCGAGATAGCCGCCGTCGCGGATATGCGACGCGAAGAGGCGGAGCTGGCCGGTGGTGCGGCCACGCTCGCCTTGCAGGCGGGCCTCGGGCAGACCGGTCTCGGAGGTGCCGATCTCGGTGATCTCGTCACCGCGCGCCTCGATCTCGTCGGCGATGGTTTCGAGAAACTTGGCGCGGGTTTCGCGGGAGGAATAGCCGTAGGTCCAGAAGGCTTCTTCAGCGGCTTCGCAGGCCTTGTTCACAAGGTCGGGTGTGCCGACCGGATAGTCGAAAGCCTCGCCATGGGCGGGCTCGCTCTTGAAGGTCGAGGGGCCATCCAGCCATTCGCCAGCGATCAGGTGTTTGGACTTGGGGGTAAAGCTCATGTCTCTCCTCACTTGCCCCATTTCAGGGCGATCAGATCTAGTTCTTTCGACAGTTGCAGCAATCGGGATTTCGTTCGCTGCGACATGGGTTTCAAGGGGTGACGGACATGATCGGAGCCGATCACACCGCCCTCCATCATCACCGTCTTGGCGGCGCGGAGGCCGCACTGGCGGTTTTCGTGGTTGATCAGCGGCAGGCAACGCTTCCAGCCTGCGAGCGCGGCCTCGTGGTCGCCGTCGAGGTAGTTGACGACGATGGGGCCGATCAGCTCGGGCTGGAGCGCCGAAGTCATGGTGCCGGTGCAGCCTGCGTCGAGGTCGGCCAGAAGGGTCACGGCCTCTTCACCGTCGAAGGGGCCGACGATGTGCTCGCCGCCCTGCTCGATCAGGGCTGCCAGCTTGTCGGCGGCAAAGGGCGTTTCCATCTTGAAGTAGGAAACATGCTCGATCTCCTTGGCCATGCGCACCAGCGTGGGCACGGTGAGGGTGACGCCGGAAAGCGGCGCGTCCTGCACCATGATCGGGATGGAGATGGCGTCGGAGACGGCCTGAAAGTGCTCCATGATCCCGGCCTCGGCGGGCACGAGGCCCACGCCGTGGTAGGGGGGCATCATCATCAGCATGGAGGCGCCGAGGGACTCGGCGTATTTGGCCCGCTCCACCACGATCTGGGTGGAGAAATGCGAGACGGTGACAATGACAGGCACGCGGCCCGCAACATGTTCGAGGCTGACGCGGGTGAGCGTAGCGCGCTCCTCGTCCGACAGCACGAACTGCTCGGAGTAATTGGCGAGGATGCAGATGGCATCCACGCCCTGATCGATCATGCAGTCGAGGACGCGGCGCATCCCCTCTTCATCGACCTGTCCATCGGCGTGGAAGGGCGTTGGGGCGACGGGGAGGATTCCGGTGAGTGGGGTTTGCATGTGTCGTCCTTACGTCAGATGCGGGTGACATGAAACCGGGAGACCTGTCGGTAGGTCTCGCCCGGCGAAAGGGTGATTTGCGGGTAGTCCGGGTGGTTGGGCGCGTCGGGCCATTTTTGCGGCTCGATGGCGACGCCCGCGTGGGGGCCATAGGGCGCGCCGCCGTGGCCGGGGGCCTGCGAGTTGAGGCCGGAGCCGTCGTAGACCTGAAGGCCGGGTTCGGTGGTGTCGATCTCCAGCTGGAGGCCCCCGGCGCGCAGGGTGCAGGCCGGGTGCATCGGCGTGCCGGGGAGCCGCAGGCAGAAATTGTGATCGAGCTTCGGCGTGTCTTCTGGCGTGGTGATGGTGCGGGGCTTGCGGAAATCGAAGCGCGTCCCCGCCACCGGCTCGGGGCCGTTGAGCGGGATCTTGTCGGCATCAATGGCAAGGTAGCTGTCGGCATCGACGTGTAGGGTGTGACCATCGAGCGTGGGAGTGCCGTCGAGGTTCCAGTAGCTGTGGTGGGCTATGTTGCAGAAGGTGGGCGCGTCGGTTTCGCCGGTGATCTCCAGCGTCAGCGCGCCTTCGTCGTCGAGCGAATAGGTGGCCGTCAGGGTGAGGTTGCCGGGGTAGCCCGCCTGCCCGTCGGCCAGCGTCAGGGTGAAGGTGGCGGTGGTGTCGGAGTGGCCAGCGAGGGCCCAGTTGACGTAGCCGCAGCCGTCGGAGCCGCCGTGGATGGCGGTGCGGCCCGCTTCGTTGGTTTCAAGCTGGACGGTCTGGCCATTGAGCGGGGCCCTGCCACCCGCGATGCGGTTGGCGGCGCGTCCAACGATGGCACCGTAATTCTTCATCCCGGCGCGATAGGGCTCGAACACGGGAGAGCCGAGGACGAGGCTGTGCTCGATGCCCCCGAGGCGGAAATCCTGCAGCGTTGCGCCCCATGTCATCACACGGGCGGTGGCCGGGCCGCCGCGGAGCGTGACGATCTCGACGGTGTCGCCCTCGGGGGTGGTGGCGAAGATTTCGCGGGTGTCGGTCATTCGTGGAAAGGCTCCGTCAGGGTGCGGTGGCCGAGGGTGAAGGCATCGGCGACGTGGCGCATGGGGGAGAGGTCCATGGAGATCTCGCCGGCGGCGACGAGGCGGGCGAGGTTGGCGTAGAGGCGCGGGTACTCGCCCTTGAGCGCGTCGCCGTCCTCGCCCTGCTCGCTGCCGTCGATCTGCATGCGTGCGCCGCCGTCGAGCAGCTTGAGGGTGCCTTGGGTGGTTTCGGCCTCGATCTCCCAGGTCTGGTCGCCGGTCTGGCGCCAGTCGAAGACCATATCCACGGATGCCGTAGGGTGGGCGAAGGCGAGAGTTGCACCGATGGGGGCCTGGCAGTTTTCAGGCACCTCCAGCTTGGCGGAGGTGAGGTGGACCGGCTCGGGCAGGATCTCGGTGACGATGGAGAGGGCGTTGATGCCCGGATCGAACACGCCAAGCCCGCCGGGCTGCCAGATCCACTCTTGCCCCGGATGCCAGCGGCGCACGTCTTCCTTCCAGGTCACGGTGAACTTCGTGAGCTGCTTGTCCGCGAGCCAGGCCTTGGCGGGGGCGACCATTGCGGCCTCGCGGCTGTGCCATGAGGCGTAGAGGGTGACGCGGTGCTCACGGGCCAGCGCCTCCAGCGTGTGGCATTCCGAGAGGGTCGCGCCGGGGGGCTTTTCGAGCATCACGTGGCGGCCTGCGCGGATCGCCTGCGCCGCCATCTCAAAGCGCGGGACGGGCGGGACACAGAGCGAGACGACGCGGATTTCGGGGTGTTCGGCCAGCATCGTGGCCAAATCGGTATAGGCGGACACGCCCTCGACCGTGCCGTGGCGGGAGACGGTGGCGGTGAGCTCCCAATCGGGGGAGTTGGCGATGGAGGGCACGTGCTGGTCCACCGCGATCTTGCCGATGCCGACGAGGGCGATTTCCATGTTGGTCTCCGGTTCGATTAGTGGGTTTCACCCACCCTACAGATTGGGTCTGGCCTCAGTGACTATCGCGGCCCACGTCATTGCCCCGGCAGCCCTTGAGGAAGTCGAGATCGGCCCCGGTGTCGGCGCCCATGACGTGCTGCTGGTGCAGCCAGGCGTAGCCGGAGGCGGGCTGCTCGTGGGTGGGCTGCCAGGCGGCGAGGCGGGAGGCCAGCTCTTCCTCGGGGATGTCGAGATGGAGGCGGCGGTTTGCAACGTCGACCTCGATGATGTCGCCGGATTTCACCACGGCGAGCGGGCCACCGGCAGCGGCTTCGGGCGAGGTGTGCAGGATCACGGTGCCATAGGCTGTGCCCGACATGCGGGCATCGGAGATGCGCACCATGTCGGTGATGCCCTTCTTCAGCACCTTGGGCGGCAGGCCCATGTTGCCGACTTCGGCCATGCCCGGGTAGCCCTTGGGGCCGCAGTTCTTCATCACCATGATGCAGGTTTCGTCGATATCCAGCGCATCGTCGTTGATGCGGGCCTTGTAGTCGTCGATGTCCTCGAAGACGACCGCCCGGCCCCGGTGCTGGAGCAGCGCAGGCGTGGCGGCCGAGGGTTTCAGCACCGCGCCGCCGGGGGCGAGGTTGCCCTTGAGCACGACGATGCCGCCCGATTGGGTGAGGGCCTTTTCAGCGGGGAGGATCACGTCGTCGTTGTGGTTGACGGCGTCCTTCACCTCGTCCCAGATCGCGCCGCCGGAGACGGTGAGGGCCTCTTTGTGGAGCACATCCGCTTCGCCAAGGCGTTTGAGCACGACCGGCAGGCCACCGGCGTAGAAGAACTCTTCCATAAGGTATTTGCCGGAGGGCATGAGGTTGACGATTGTCGGGATATCGCGGCCGCAACGGTCCCAGTCTTCCAGCGTCAGATCAACGCCGCAGCGGCCCGCCATGGCGAGGAGGTGGATCACCGCGTTGGTGCTGCCGCCGATGGCGGCGTTGGTGCGGATGGCGTTTTCGAAGGCCTGTTTGGTCATCACGTCCGACGGCTTCAGATCATCCTTCACCATCTGAACGATGCGGCGGCCCGAGAGCTGGGCCATGACGCGGCGACGGGAGTCCACCGCCGGGATCGCTGCGTTGCCGGAGAGCGCCATGCCGAGGGCTTCGGCCATGCTCGCCATCGACGAGGCGGTGCCCATTGTATTGCAGGTGCCGGTGGAGCGGGACATGGACTGCTCAGCCTCGAGGAATTCCTCTTGGGTCATCTTCCCGGCCTTCACGTCCTCCGAGAACTTCCAGAGGTGGGTGCCGGAGCCGACGCGCTCGCCCTGGAAATAGCCGTTGAGCATGGGGCCGCCGGTGACGACGATGGCGGGCAGGTCGACGGAGGCGGCGCCCATCATCAGGGAAGGCGTTGTCTTGTCGCAGCCGACCATGAGCACGCAGCCGTCGATGGGTTGGCCGCGGATGGTCTCTTCCACTGCCAGCGCAGCGAGGTTGCGGAACATCATCGCGGTGGGGCGGTAGGTGTTTTCAGATGCCGAGAACACCGGAACCTCGACGGGAAAGCCCCCGGCCTCCCAGATCCCGGCCTTCACCTTCTCGACCAGTTCCTTGACGTGGCTGCCGTTGCAGGGGGTCAGCTCGGACCAGGTGTTGAGGATGCCGATGATCGGGCGACCATCGAAGAGATCATGCGGGTAGCCCTGATTTTTCAGCCAGCCGCGATGATAGATCGTGTCGCGGGAGTTGCCGCCGTACCATTCCTGACTGCGGAGCTTGCGGGGCCATTCGGCGGGTTTGAATGTCATCTCGTTACCTCCGGGCGGGGCGGTGCGCCATGAATGCGCACCCTACGTGTTGCGCGCCCCCGTAGGGTGCGCGTTCACAGCGCACCCTCACCCCTGTTTGGACTTGTTGTAGACGTCGAAGAGCACGGCGGCCAAAAGGACGAGGCCCTTGATGACCTGCTGGTAGTCGATGCCGATGCCCATGATCGACATGCCGTTGTTCAGCACGCCCATCAGGAAGGCGCCCACCACCGCGCCAACGATCTTGCCGACCCCGCCCGACATCGACGCCCCGCCGATGAAGACAGCCGCGATCACGTCAAGCTCCAGCGCGAAGCCGGCCTTGGGCGTGGCGGTGTTGAGGCGGGCGGCGTAGACGAGGCCCGCGACGGCGGCCAGCACGCCCATGTTGGCGAAGGCGAGGAAGGTGAGCCGCTCGGTCTTGATGCCCGAGAGCTTGGCCGCCTTCTCGTTGCCGCCAAGGGCATAGACCCGGCGCCCGATGGTGGTTTGCTCGGTGACGAAGGCGTAGATGATCGTCAGCACGCCCATGGTGATGAGCACGTTGGGCAGGCCCCGGAAGGTGGCGAGCTTGTAGCAGATGAAGATCAGCGCCGCCGAAACGATCACGTTGCGGGCGATGAAGAAGGCGCGCGGCTCATCCTCGATGCCATAGGCCTTGTTGCGGGCGCGGGTGCGCATGCCGAGCCATGTGATGATGCCCGCGGCCACCAGCCCGGTGAGCAGCGCCAGCACGTTGACCTGCCGCGCGCCGAAGAGGCCCGCGAGGCTGTCGCCCAAGCCCGCCGGAAAGAGATCGGGGATGAAGCCGTTGGCGATGACTTGAAACTCGCGCGGAAACGGGCCGACGGACTGGCCTTCGAGCAGCCAGAGCGAGGCACCGCGAAACACCAGCATGCCCGCAAGGGTGACGATGAAGCTGGGCACCTTCCAATAGGCGACCCAATAGCCCTGCGCCGCCCCGATCAGCCCGCCCGCGACGAGGCAGATCAGGCCGGTGGCATAGATGTTCCAGCCCCAGTTGACGATCATCACCGCCGCCAGCGCGCCGATGAAGCCCATGACGGAGCCAACCGAAAGGTCGATGTTGCCCGAGACGATCACCACCAGCATGCCGAGCGCCATGATGATGATGTAGCTGTTTTGCAGCATCAGGTTGGTGATGTTCACAGCCCGGAACAGGGTGCCATCCGTCACGATCTGGAAGAAGACCATGATGAAGATCAGCGCGAAGAGCAGGCCATATTCGCGCAGGTGGCTCTTCAGGTAGGAGCCGATGCTCTTGGGGGCGTGGGTTTCTGTGTCTTCAGCGATTGCCATGGGTCTTCCTCAATCGGTCACGATGAGCGACATGATGCGCTCCTGGCTGGCCTCTTCGGCGGAAAGCTCTCCCACCAGGGCCCCTTCGTTCATCACGTAGATGCGGTCACACATGCCGAGCAGTTCGGGCATTTCGGAAGAGATCATGATGACCCCTTTGCCCTGCTCGGACAGTTCGTTGATGATGCCGTAGATCTCGAACTTGGCGCCCACGTCGATGCCGCGCGTGGGCTCGTCGAGAATGAGCACCTCCGGCTCGGCGAAGAGCCACTTGGAGAGCGCCACCTTTTGCTGGTTGCCGCCCGAGAGGTTCATCACCTTCTGGAACACCGAGGGCGTGCGGATGTTCATCGCGCGGCGGTATTTTTCGGCAACCTTGGTTTCCTCGGCCTCATTCAGCACGCCCCCGTTGGCCACCTCGGGAAGATTTGTGAGGGTGATGTTGCGCTGGATCGTCTCTTCGAGGATCAGGCCGAGCGATTTGCGATCTTCGGTGACATAGGCCAGCCCGGCCTGAATGGCGCGGGGCACGTTTGACGTATCCACCGGCTTTCCGCCGATCTCGACGCTGCCGGAGATGTTGCGCCCGTAGCTCTGCCCGAAGATGCTCATCGCCAGCTCTGTGCGCCCGGAGCCCATAAGGCCCGCGATGCCGACGACTTCCCCAGCGCGGACGGTGAAATTGGCGTTCTTGATTACCTGGCGTTCGGCGTGCTCGGGGTGCCAGACGTTCCAGTCTTTCACCTCCATCAGCATGTCGCCGGAACGGCGCTCACGGGCCGGGTAGCGGTTGGCCATGTCGCGGCCCACCATGTCGCGCACGATGCGGTCTTCGGTGATGCCGCCTTCGCGGGCATCCATGGTGGAGACGGTCGTGCCGTCGCGGATGACGGTGACGGTATCGGCCACCCGGCGCACCTCGTTCAGCTTGTGGCTGATGATGATCTGGGTGACGCCCTGTTGCTTGAGTTCCAGCATCAGATCGAGCAGGGCCTGGCTGTCGGACTCCGAAAGCGCGGCGGTGGGCTCGTCGAGGATGAGCAGCTTCACCTCTTTGGAGAGCGCCTTGGCGATCTCGACAAGCTGCTGTTTGCCGACGCCGATTGAATCGACCTGCGTGGTCGGCGGCTCCTTGAGGCCAACCTTGCGCAGAAGCGCCTCTGTGCGGGCATTGGTTTCGCGCCAGTCGATCACGCCGCCCTTGCTGCGCTCGTTGCCCAGAAAAAGGTTTTCGGCAATCGAGAGCAGCGGCACAAGCGCCAGCTCCTGGTGGATGATGATGACGCCACGCGCCTCGCTGTCGGAGATGTCGCGAAACTCCGCCAGCGCGCCTTCGTAATGGATTTCGCCCTCGTAGGTGCCGACGGGATAGACCCCGGAGAGCACCTTCATCAGGGTGGATTTGCCCGCCCCGTTCTCTCCCACCAGCGCATGAATTTCGCCTTCCTTCACGGTGAGGTTCACCGTGTCGAGGGCTTTCACGCCGGGGAATTCCTTGGTGATCGAGCGCATTTCGAGCAGCGCGGTCATGCTCTTGCCTCCGCCTTTGTTGGGGCCCGCGCGAACGCAGGCCCCGGGAGAACCCCCGAAGGGATTACTTGATCTGGTCTTCGGTGTAGTAGCCGGAGCCGATCAGGATCTCTTCCCAGTTGCTCGCGTCGACGGAGACGGGCTCGAGCAGGTAGGAGGGCACAACCTTGACGCCGTTGTCATAGGTTTCGGTGTCGTTGATCTCAGGCTCGCCACCGCCGAGCACCGCATCGACCATGCCCACGGTGACGCGGGCCAGTTCACGGGTGTCTTTGAAGACGGTGGAATACTGCTCGCCCGCGAGGATCGACTTGACCGAAGGCACCTCGGCGTCCTGCCCGGAGACGATGGGCATGGCAAGGTCGCCCGAGCCGTAGCCAACGCCCTTGAGGGACGACAGGATGCCGATGGAGAGGCCGTCGTAGGGCGAGAGCACGCCATGCACCTGCTTGTCGGTGTAATGGGCGGAGAGGAGGTTATCCATCCGGGCCTGGGCCACGGCGCCGTCCCAACGCAGGGTGCCGACGGTATCCATGCCCATCTGGCCGGAGACGATGTTGATGGTGCCGTCGTCGATCAGCGGCTGAAGCACCGACATGGCGCCATCGTAGAAGAAGTAGGCGTTGTTGTCGTCCGGGCTGCCGCCGAAGAGTTCGACGTTGTAGCTTTCGGCGTCGGGAAAGCGCTCCTTGAGGCCGTTCACGAGGCTGGTTGCCTGCTGCACGCCGACCTTGAAGTTGTCGAAGGTGGCGTAATAGTCGACGTTGCCGGAGTCGCGGATCAGCCGGTCATAGGCGATGACCTTGATGCCCGAGGCGGCGGCGTTTTCCAGCGCGTTGGACAGGGTGGTGCCGTCGATGGCGGCGATGACCAACACGTCGACGCCCTTGGTGATCATGTTCTCGATCTGGGCGAGCTGGTTGGGGATGTCATCTTCGGCGTATTGCAGGTCGGTCTCGTAGCCGGCCTCTTCGAATTGCTTGACCATGGATTCGCCATCCGAGATCCAGCGGGCCGACGACTTGGTGGGCATGGCGATGCCGACGGTGCCTTCGGCATAGGCGCCAGCGGCCAGCGACACCACGGCAGCCGCCGAGGCGAGAAGGGTCTTGAGTTTCATTTGTATCCTCCAAATGCGTGCGCTTGGCGGGCCTCCCAGCCCCTGCATGCGCACTTCTCCCTGTTGCGGGGCCGTGAGGCGCCCGTGCCTGTCAGGTAGCGCGGCGTTTACATGACTGTAAAATGCGAATACTGCCAATCTGCATATCACTTTTGTTATGAGGAAGCGCCATGGAGCTGGCAGGGCGGCTGAAGCCGAGGCAGTTGCGGCTGATCCAGCGGATCGGGGAGACGCGGCAGTTGCAGAGCGCCGCGCATATGCTGGCGATGAGCCAGCCTGCGGCCTCCAGGGTGCTGGCCGAGATCGAGGCGGAGGTGGGCGCGCCGCTGTTCACGCGCCACCCCAAGGGCATGGAGCCGACGCTGCTGGGCGAGACCTTTCTGCGCCATACCCGGGTGATCCTGAGCGAGCTGGAAAGCCTTCAGAGCGAGGTGGCGGGGCTGCGCGCCGGTGAGACGGGCGAGGTTCGCGTGGGTTCGGTCACGGGGCCGACGGTGGGGGTACTGGTGCCCGCCATTCAGGCGGTGCGCGAGGCCGCGCCCGACATTCAGGCCACCATCGAGGTGGGGCCGTCGGGGCAGCTGGTGCGGGGGCTGGAGGAAGGGCGGTTCGACTTTGTCATCGCCCGCCTGCCGCCAGAATACGACAGCCGGCAGTTTGCCATCTACCCGGCGCGCAACGAGGTGGTTTCACTTGTGGTGCGCGCTGGCCACCCGGCGCTGGGGGCGCCGCGGCGGCTGCGCGAGCTGCGGGCGTACGAGTGGGTGATCCAGGATCTGGGCACGCCGATCCGGGTGGCGATGGACGGGGGCTTTCACGCCGCCGGGCTGGCCGCGCCGGAGCGGATCACCAATTCGTCGTCGCTGCTGGTGGTGCTGTCGATCCTTGGTGGCACAGATGCGATTGCGCCGCAGAGCCAGGAGGTGGCGGATGTGATCACGCGCAACCGGATCGGAGACAGCTTTGCGACGCTCGAACTGGCCGACGCCCTGGCGGTGGCCCCCTATTTCGTGATCCACAACCGCAGCCAGCAGATGCACCGGGCGGCGGAGCGGGTGATGCAGGAGGTGTTCCGGCGGTTGTGAGGGGGGCTCATCCGCCCTTCGAGGCGTCTTCGCCCCGGCTGAAGCGATGAGGCCCCGAAGGGGGGCGAAGAGCGGCTCAGCCGGGGAGGCCCAGCGCGGCGCGGGCCTCGGGCGGCAGGCCAAGCGCGGCCTCGTTCATCGCGCCGAAATACCGTGCGCGCAGCGCATCGGCGCTCAGCTCGCGCCAGACCCGTCCGGCAAAATGCGCCTCCTCGCGGATCAGGTCTTCCACCAGCGGGTCCACCACGGCACCGCCGCCGCCGGGGTAACGGAACCAGCCGACGCCAACCTTTCGGCCCAGGCGGCCTTCGGCCACCATCCGGTCGGCCACGAGGAAGGGCTCGGTGCGGGCGGCGGCGATCACGTCGAGGCCGATCTGATCCTGCATGGCGCAGGGGCCCTGCGCCATGCCGCCTGCCTCCAGCGCCTCGTCGAGTTCCCAGGGGTTGGAGCCTTCAAGCAGCAGCGCCTCCACCTCGGCATGGCTGCGGGCCAACAGCCGGGCGGTGGCCTCATGAACTATAGTGCTGCTCATTCGCCGGTCAGAAAGCCGCGCTCGTGCACCAGCGCCTCCAACGCATCGAGCGTCGTCTCGAAGGTTCGGCCCGATGTGTCGAGCTGGGCCTCGGCGCGCTCGTAGAGCGCTTCGCGGCTGCGCAGAATGCTCTTGAGCTGTTCCATCGCCTCGGGGTTGCCGGCCATGGGCCGGGTATCGCCCTGCGCCCGCACCCGGCCCATGTGCTCCTCGGGCGAGGCCTTGAGCCAGACGGTGTGAAACTGCGCCAGCAGGCTCTTGTAGGTGTCGGGCTCGGCGACGATGCCGCCCGCGACGGCGAGGATCAGCGCCTCGTGGGTGGCGGTGATGCGGCTCACCGCCTGCGCCTCCAGCTTGCGGTAGCCCTCTTGTCCGTAGAGTGCCATCACCTCATTCACCGGCATGCCGGATTGCTCCTCGATCTCGCGGTTCAGCTCGATGAAGGGCAGCCCGAGCCGGGCGCCAAGTGCCTCGCCGAGGGTGGACTTTCCGGCGCCGCGCAGCCCGATGAGGCAGATCCGCTGGCCGCGCAGCCGCGCAGGCGGCTCGGGGCTGAGCATATCGAGCACGCGGGCGCGTGTTTCGGCGGTGGCGGAGGCGAAGAGATCGGCCACGCGCATGGCCTCCGAGGTCCATGGGTCATCCTCGCCCACGAGCCACTCGATGCGGTGATCGAGCGCGATGGCGACCCGCTTCAGGAGGCCGATGGAAATGTTGCCCTCCCCCGCCTCGAGCTGGGCGAGATAGCGCGGAGACACGCCGGAAAGCTCGGAAACGACGCGGCGTGGCAGCCCGCGCAGTTCGCGCGCCTTGCGCACCCGCTCACCGACGCGACCAATCAGCCGGTCGACTGCGGCCTCCATGTCATCCGCGCCGAGGGCATCGGTTGTTTCGCCCTGAAAGTTGGTGATTTCGCTCATCCTGCGCCGCGTCTCGCATCTTGTGAATTATAGTGCACAAGATGGACGATCCGCCCTGGCGCTTCAATGAAATTCGCCCCTACCCCGCCCGGCGCAGCGCGCGATGAGCGAAGGCCAGCTTCTCGCGCACCGGATCGGAGAGCACGAAGGGGTAGAGATCCGGCAGGTCGAGAGCACGGTTGACGTGGTTGACCCGCATGGCGAAATTCGCGGCGCGCTCGATCAGGGCCAGCGCATCGGGTTCGGCGTAGGCATCGCCGCCGGGCGCAAGCGCAACGGCGTAGCCGCTGTCGACAAGGTCGGTCAGGTGCAGCAGGTGGGCCACGGTTTCGGCCCAGTCCTCATGCGGATGGGCGGTGGCGTAGCTGGTGATATGGGTGCCCCCGGCGGGCCTTGGGTTGTCGTAATGCGCCTTCAGCGCCTCGCCGTAATCCGCGCGCTCATCGCCAAAGAGCGGGCGGAATGCCCCAAGAAACGACGGATCATCCTGGCTGAGGCGCAGGAAGAGGTAATGCGCCAGTTCATGCCGGAGGTGGCCGATCATGGTGCGGTAATCTTCGGCCAGTCGCTCGCGGCGCTCTTCCTGCACCGCGCGGCTGGCCTCTGCCACGTCGAGCGTGATGAGGCCGTCTGCATGGCCCATCACGATCTCTTCCGGCCCGTGGCGGGTGCGGTCGGCCACCAGCTCGAAGCGCGGTGCCGGGCCGGGATCGGCAGGGCCGAACCAGCCCCAGCGGTGCAACCCGGCCAGCACCCAGCGTTTGGCGGCCTCGGTGCGCGCCAGGCGGCTTTCGGCGCCCTCGACCTCGGGATCGGGGATCACCTCGGTCATTGCGCAGGAGCGGCAGAGCGGCCCTGCCTCGGTGCCTGCGGTCCAGTTGCAGCCGATGGCGGCGCGCCGCTCGCAATCGGTGCCCTGCACCATGACCTGCGCATCCGGGTCGAAGTGGAGTGCGTGGCCGTTGGGGCAAAGGTGGTTGTTGAACCAGACCTGCTCGGCGCAGGACGGGCAGTGGAATATCTGCATGGGGCCTCCGGTGTCGCGCCCTAACGGCTCAGCGGGCGCGCGGGTTCCCGCAGCGCCGATTAATCCTTGGGGAAGTCCTTGGGATAAAAGTCGTTCGGGTCAACATCGAGCCGGCGCAGGGCGACCTCGATCATGTTGTGCGTGGTCGGCGGGAAGGGGTGGCCGAGCTTGCCGAGGCTGTCCAGTTCGGCGGGGGTGGCCGGCCTGTCGGGGGCGGCCTCACTGAGATCGACCACCTTGGTGCCCATGATCCGCAGCGGCTGGTGCAGCGCCGCGCCCTCGCGCAGCGGCGCCTTGTGGAGCACCCATTTGCCTCCGAATTCCTCGGCCTCTTCAGGCTTGAGGGTAAACTCCTCGCCGCCGATGGCCATGTCGGTCAGCAGCAGGGGGCTGTCGTCGATGTCTGCCGGAAGATCGGCGCTGTCGCCCATGCGGTCGAAGACATCGCAGAAGAAGATGAACCCGTCATAGACGTGGGTGAAGTAACCATAGCCGTAACCGCCGCCCAGCAGCGGGGCCGAGAAATACTGGCCGGGTTTGATCTTGGGCATCCTTGCCATCTGCACTCCTCATCCGCAGCCGCCGTAGCCGGCTGTGCGCTGCCTCTCGTGTTCCTGAAACGCCCGGGCGCGGGCGTCTGTTCTGTCTTCGGCGTAGGACCAGACCCGGTTGGGATCGCCGGCGCGGTAGGGCTGGCCGATGCGGCTGGTGTCGCGGGTGCCGTAGTGCCTGATATCGGCCTGTTCGTAACCACGGGCCTGCGCGTATGTCAAATTCCGCTCGACCACGTTCAACTGGTAGCCCCGGCCCAACCGCCCGGTGCCGGTGTGGCCCGAGCGGCGGACAGCCGGATCGTTGGTGATGCCGACGTAGACGACCTCCCCCGCGCGGTTGGTGATGTGGTAGAGCGAGTAGCCCCCCTGGTTGAGCGGGGTGAGGCCGAAGAAGTCGATGAAATTGGCCGGGTTGGGCGGGTAGCCATAGAGGTTTTCGCCGCCCAGCAGGCCGATCGGGTCTGGCTGGGTATAGCGGCCAAGCTCGGGGTGCAGGTAGCGGTTGCGGTTGTAGTGAAGGCCCGTCTCGGCGTCGTGATACTGGCCCGGCGCGCGGAGCGGCTGCACGAGGCCGCCCGGCTCCATCACCTGCGCGCGCCCGAAGGCGCGGTACTGGGCCGACCAGACCATCGCCCCCGAGGCATCGAAAAGCGCCTGCGGCGTACCGAGGTGGTCGGTGTCGTAGAGGTAGGGTTTGCCATGTTCGACGAGGAAGAGAGGCACCCACTGGCCCGGGCGGTAGATGTAGAGCCGCTCGCAGGGCGCGGCATCGGGTCCGGTGCTTTCACCGATCAGGTCATCGCCCGCCCAGTAGAACCGGGTGACGGTTTCGCGGCCCTCCAGATCGGCCCGGTCATTGGCCGCATCCTGCCGGGTGCGCACTGTTTTGGAGATGCGGCGGTTGAAGGCATCGTAGGTGTAGCGGGCGGTGAGCTCGCTGTCCCATGTGGTAACGCGGGCCTCCGAGAGCATGCCCGCGCCGTCATAAGCATAGGTCCGGCGGGTGTTCTGCCGCGCGCCCGACCAGTCTTCCACCATGTTGCCCTGCGGGTCGTAGCTGAAGTGGTGGTCGCCCATCACCCGCACCTGTCCGGCGGACTGGCGCAGGGCCACGGTGGCGGCGGGGCTTTCGGGCGTGGTGGCCGCCACGAGGTGGTCGGCCTGGTCGAAAATGAAGCGCTCCGGCGCCCAGCCTGTTGTGGAGGTCAGCCGCAGGGCGCTGTCATAGCCATAGGTGCGGGTGCCGAAGCGGCTGTCTGTCATCTCGGCGAGGGTGCCGCCCGCCGACCACGTGTAGTCACGCCGCAGAAGCTGGCGGAAACTGCCCGAGCCGGTGTGGCGCAGCACCTCCTGCGCGGCCAGTCGGCCGGATGCATCATGGCTGTGGCGCAGGTGCAGCGGCCCGGCGACAAGCCCGGTGAGACGGCCCTGCGGATCATGGGAGAAGCTGGCGAGTTCGCGCCCGTCGAGCGAGAGCGCGGCGGGGGTGTTGTCGGCGGTGATCTCATAGGTGATCTCGCGGCCATCGGGCAGGCCCAGCGCGGTGAGCCGCCCGCGGGCGTCGTAGCGCCGGGTGGTGGCCTCGCCGTTGATCGCCTCTTCCACCACACGCCCGGCGGCATCGTAAGAGAAGGCCACCACCGCCCCGGGCGCGACGGCCTTGGCGACCTGACCATTCTTCGCCCAGGAGAAGCGATGCCGTGTGCCATCGGCAAGGCGGCGCTCCAGCGGGCGACCCCAGGGATCACAGCTTTGCTCGGTGCGACGGCCTGCCTCTGTCCAGGCAACCAGCGCGCCGGTGTCGGTGTATTCCAGCACCGTCTCACGGCCGTCGAAGGCGACCTTGCGCAGGAGTTGCCCGGCCGGGTCATACTCCATCACGAAGTGCTCGCCCTCGGGGTTGGTCACCCGCAGCGGCAGGAACTCAGCGTCGTAGGTATAGGTTGTGGTGGCCCCGGTCGGCTCGACCCGGCGGACCGGGTGCTTGATGCCGTCGAAGGCCCAGCGGGTTTCGGCCCCCTCGGCGGTGACGTGCTGCACCACATTGCCCTCGGCGTCATAGGCAAGCCGGGTTTGCCGCCCTTCGCCCTCGTCGATCAGCAAGGGGTTGCCCAGCAGGTCGCGGGTGATGGCCACGTCAGGCCCGCCCACGTGCCGCTCCCGCACCACGCGGCCCAGCCTGTCATGCTCGAAGACCCGCAGCATGGTGTCGGGGCCTTCCGCCACCAGCAGACCGCTGCCGGAGTAGCGCCCGCGCCAGACCGGGCCGATCTCATCGGTGACGGCCACCAGCAGGCCGCGCTCGTCGCGCAGGTAGCGGGTTTCGGTGCCGGTGGGGCCGGTTTCGGCCATGAGGTTGCCGCGCGCATCGTAGCTGAAGGTGGTGGTGCCCGACTGGCTTTCGGACACGCGCGCCATCAGCCCGAAGCGCGGGTCATCCGGGGGCACGTCGAGCGGCACCTGGGAAAAGCTGACGCCCTCGGCGGTAACGCCCTTCTGCAGCCGCCCGACCCCGTCGAAGGCGTTTTCGACAGCCGCGCCCGAGGGCTCCTCGCAGCGCAGCAGGTTGCCCGCCTTGTCGTAGCTCATCCGCCGCTCGCGACCCAGCGGGTCGATCTCAAGCGTGACGTGGCCTGCGCCATCGTGGAAATAGCGCGTCTCATGCCCCTCGGCATCGGCGACGATGGTGCACTTGTGGCCCTCGTCATAGGTGAAGGCGGCGTAGTTGAGCCGGTCCATCGCGCCCGAGGCGGAGCGGCCCCATGTGCGGGTGACTCGGGTGTGGCTTTCATCCCATTCGAAGGTGTAGTGCAGCCCGCCCTTGCGGGTTTCGCCCACCATCTGCCCGCCGAGGTAAGCGTAGCGCAGGGCGTTGCCCTCCGCGTCGGTGGCATGGGCAAGATTGCCTGCGCCATCGTAGCCGTACCGCATGAGCGCGATCCGCGCGCCCTCCGTTGTCGGGTGCGGGGCGTCGATCCGGGTCAGGCGGCCATGGTCGTCGTGGTGGAACTCCAGCACGTGGCCCGCCGAGCCTGTCATCCGGGCCAGCAGACCGAGCCTGTCGCGCTCGATGCGGATTCGGTTTTCGTTCCGGTCCGAGAAGCCCGACAGCAGGAAGCCACCCGGGGTGAAGGGATCGGGGGCGAAGTGCCGGGAGATGCCGTTGTAATCGCGGACCCAGAGGCGGCTGCCGTCGGTTTCCAGCAGCAGGCGTTCGATGGCGTTGGCCGAAGGTTTGCCCGGCTCGGGCACATGGAAGAGGGCGATGCGGCCATCTTCCATCCGAAGGGCAAAGGCATTGAGCGTGGGCACATGCAGAAGCCGCTGGCCCAGCACGTTGGCCCATTTCGCCCCGAGGTCGCCCGTGGCGCCGGTTTCGGTGGAGGAGGACACCCAGGCGCGGGTGAAGGCGAAAGGTATCGGGCCGGGAAGGGTGAAGTCGGTGGCCTCGGTGAAAAGCTCGCCGGTGGCCACATCCACCGGGTGGCCCCGTGTGATCCGCCCGCCGAGGCGCTGCCCGAAGAGGCCGCCTGCAAAGCCGCCGACGAACTCGCCGATGATCCGCCCGCGCTCGCCGCCGATCTGCTCGCCTATGGCGCCGCCCGCCTCGGCGCCGACATAGCCGAAGGCCAGCGCGCCGATGGTTTCACCGGCAAAGCCGATAAGCGCGCAGGTGCCGCCCGCGACGAAGGCCGCCGCTGCCCCCGCGCCGATGGCCACGATGGTGCCGCCGATGGCCATGACCTGTGCCGTGGTCGTCATCCACTCGGGAATCTCGGGCTGGATATCGAGCATCTGCACCGAGGCGCCGCCGTATTTCACGTTGGGCGAACCCTGCGAGATCTTGGCCGAGCAGACGGCGGTTTCATCCTGCCGCGCGGCGGGCATCATGTTGATGTGGACGCGTTCGGCCCCGGTGGCGATGGGTTTGGGCGGGCCGGGCGCATGCATGGAGCAGAGCACGCCGTCGAGCACCGAGCGGGCGGCGGGCCGGTTGTTGACCAGCACGTTCACCGCGCAGGGCGGCGCGATGGTGCCGCAGGGTGGCCCTGTGAACGTGGCCCCCAGCGCACCGCCGACAAGTGCCATGCCGCCGGTTGCCGCCACACCGGCCCCGACGGCGGCCACAACGGCCAGCGCCGCGCCGCCGGTGGCCACGGTGGCGGCGACGATGGCCACCCCGGCGATGGCCCCGAGGATGGCGCCGCCGAGGAACCCCGCAAGCGCGGAGGTATGGGTGATCTGGTCGAGCAGCCGTGCGGCGGGCTTCGAATCGTCTGACATGACTTGCGGCCCTCCGGGGGCCGGAGAAAGGAACGGTTACTTACTGGCCCGCGGTAATTGCGAGCGAGGCATACATCGGTTGAAAATGGGTGGCGTCGGCGTGGTCGAATTCCGCCTCGGCGGCGGTTCCGGCAAAGGAGGCGATCCGGGGGGCGTCGAGCGGCAGGAAAATCTGCCGCTGTTTCATCCGCCCCGCGGCGGTTTTCCAGGTGAACACGAGCTCCATCGCGAGGCGTCCGGAGAGGTTGGTTTCATCCTGCTTGATGAGGCGGAAGCCTTCGAGCGCCGAACTGAGGCTCAGCATCTGCCGGTTGCAATAGTCGAGGAAGCTTTCGTCAGGGCGCATCTCGTCGCGGGCGATGGCGACGTTGGGCGGAACCGAGGACGGGCTGCCCTGCGCAGACCAGACGAGCACCGAGCGATCGACCCAGCCATCGGGCACATCGACAGAGAAATCCGGGAGCTGGATTGCACTCATGGAAATGACTCGCGCTTAAATACAGCGGCTTAGAGGCCCTCAATACACTTAAGGTGGCAATTGCACAGCCGATGTCAACCACGCTCGGCGGAGATTTGCGCGGAACTCACGCGAAGCCGTGTCATGTACCGAAATAGGCGGCAAAGGGTCTCAGCGCGGGATTCGCGCCTCAACCAGCGCGCGAATGTCATCGGGCGGTGGTGTCTTGGTGAAACTCGGGCTGTCGACGAAGACGCAGGTGAACGCGCCCTCGAAACAGAGCGTGCCCGCCTGCCGCCCCTCGACGCGGAAGGTGATGGAGGTGGTGCCCAGCCGGGTGGGCCAGCAGGCGCAGTCAAGGATGTGGCGGGGCGTGACCGGCGCGCGAAAATCCATGCTCATCGAGACGAAAGGCGTGCCTGTGCCCCGGTCCATCTCCATGTGATACCAGCCCGCGACCTCGCCCAGCGCATCGGCCCACCAGCCGTTGATCGCCTCCAGCGCAAACCACGGCAGGCGTGCGGTGTAGGCGATGCGGGCCGGGTCGCAATCGCCCCAGCCGACTTGGATGTGGTGGGTGTAGGGGGTCAATCCCGGCCCGCTTCCATGAATTTCTGAGCTAGCAGCGCGGGGTTGGTGAAGCAGACCTCGTGGGAGCCGGGCATCCAGACGTAGCGATAGAGGCCGAGCTTTTCGGACAGGCGCGGGTGCCACGGGAGCGAGGCGGGCAGGGCCACATCCTCCTGACAGTGGATATAGCTCTTGCCGACCTGCCATTCGGCCGGGTTGCTGCGCAGCGAGATCTTATCCTGAAAGGTCTTGTGCGGGTGCGGATTGAGCTTGTCGTAGGCGGCCTGCGCCTGCTCCAGCGTGGCATCGTTGATGAAGGCCTCGCGCCAGACCGGGAAGGGCAGCAGAACCGAGCCGTCTTCCGCCTCGAGTTGGTTGAAGAGGTCGACGTATTGGGGCGGGACGAGATCATCCAGCGCCTCACCGTCGTTCGGCACGAAGGCCGACCAGTAGACGAGGCGGCGCACGGAGCCTTCGGGCAGGCGGTCATAGGCGCCGGTGATGACCATGCCGCCGTAGGAATGGCCGATCAACACGGCATCGGTGATGGAATGCTCGGCGAAGTAGTCGGTGACGGAGGTAATGGCGTCATCCAGCCCTACCCCCTTGTTGCCCCCTGCCCCGTTGCCCGCGAGCGTGGGCAGGTGGACGGTGTGGCCGGCGGCGCGGATCGGCGCAGCGACCTCCTCGAACAGCGCACCCTCGTGCCATGCGCCGTGAACGATTACGAAAGTTGCCATGGGGTCCCCTCCTCCTCAGTAGGTCTCCACATGGTAGCGGCCTTCGGCGCGCATGGCATCCCGCGTCGTGACCCAGGGCAGGCCGATGCTTTCGGCGATATTGGCCAGCGCCTCGTCCACCCCGGCCTCCATGCCGCGCAGGCCGCAGACATAGATATGGGTGTTCGGGTCGGCCAGAAGCTCGGCCACCTCGTCTTCGTGGGCGCGCATCCTGTCTTGCACGTATTGCTTCTCTTCGCCCTCGACGCGCGAGAAGGCGAAGTGCTTTTTGAGCAGGCTGTCGGGCACCTTTTTGAGCGGGCCGAAGTAGGGCAGGCTGTCGGGCGTGCGGGCACCGAAGAAGAGCACCATGTCGCCCGCCGCGCCTGCCGACATGCGCTGGCGGCGCATTGTGAAGGCGCGGAAGGGGGCGGAGCCGGTGCCGGTGCAGATCATCAGCAGCCGGGCCGCCGGATCATCGGGCAGCAGGAAGGTGGCGCCGAAGGGGCCGGTAACCTGCACTTCGTCGCCCTTGGAGAGATCGCAGACGTAGTTGGAGCCGACGCCGTGGGGCTCGCGCTTGACGGTGAGCGAGACGTTGGCATAGCCGGGGCGCTCGCCGTCGCGGGGGCTGCTGACCGAGTAGAGGCGCGGCAGGTGGGGCTTGCCCTCGGCGTCGGTGCCGGGCGGGATGATGCCGATGGATTGGCCTTCGAGCACCGGGAAGGGGGCGCCAGCCATGTCGAGGATGATGTGGCGCACGTCGCTGTCGGAGCCCTCGGCGGTGAGGCGGTAGTTGCCCTGCACGCGGGCGGTGACCGGCTTGCCGATGGTGTGCAGGTTGATCGAGGGCTTGGAGGCGGAGGCGGGGGCGACAGATTTGCCCCCTGCCCCGGCGTGGGCCTCGGCCAGAAGCGCGGCCATGGCCTCGTCGAGCGCCTCGGTGCTGTCGTCGCCGCCGGAGATCTCGGCCTGCTCGGGCAGCTCCGTCCACTCGAACTGCTCGTCGAGGGAATAGGGCGTTTCGACCACCCGCCACTCGTCGATCGAGCCGGTGGGGCAGACCGGGATGCAATCCATGCAGAAGTTGCATTTGTCGGCATCGACGACGACGTTCATGTCGTCGTGGGTGATGGCCTGGATCGGGCAGGTCATCTCGCAGGTGTAGCAGCGGATGCAGATCTCGGGGTCGATGAGGTGCTGCTTGAGGGGCTTGTTCATGCCGCCCTGCCCTTCGGCTTCAGCACCATCTCGGGCACGGCCAGGAGGTCGAGCACCTCGCGGCAGGCGCCGGTGCAGCCGGTGCAGCCGAGGCATTTGCCGGCGGTCAGCGCGCGCGGGCGGGGGCGGGATTGGCTTTGGGTCATCATGGCGGTTCCTCCCTGTGGGCGGGCGGCACGCGGGGCGCCGCCCGGGTTGGCCTCAGGCCATGTGCAGCTTCACATATTCGAAGTCGCCGGGCTTGTTGTCGATCCCCACTTTCGGCGCGGCGATCCAGCTGGCGTATTTGCCGGGCTCGTAGCAGGGCTTCATCAGCGACTGGATGAAGTCGCCATCGGCCTTGGTGGGCAGCCACTCGTCCTTGCGGGCGTCGTACTCGGCCTGGCTGAGCGGGTTGCCCTCCGGGTCGAAGCGGGCGGCGGAGAAGACGCCGATCTGGCGGTGGAAGCTCTCGTGCGGGAGGGTCAGCTCGAACTCGATGCCCATCTTCTCGATGGCCTTGTTCCAGCGGCCCACACCACCCGAGGCGTCGCGCACGTAATCGTCGCGCAGGCGCATGTTGATCGCGGTCAGCGCGGGCACTTCCTGCTGCACAACCTTGCCGTCGACGAGGTTCCAGACCTTGTAGGTATCGCCGCGAAGCTGGTGATCGTCGTCGATCCGGTGCTCCATGTAACGGCCCTTGATGCCCGCGTTGAAGGCGTTTGCGGCATTGGTCGAGACCTCCTGCCCGAAGAGATCGAGCGAGAGGGTGTAGTGCAGGTTCAGCTTTTTCTGGATCGTCGGCAGGTCGATCACGCCAAGGTCGCGGATCTTGTTGATGTCGTAGGGGTCGGTGATGCCGGCCTTCTTCATCGCCTCGCAGGTGGCCTGCACCACGCGGCCCACGCCGGTTTCGCCCACGAACATGTGGTGCGCCTCTTCGGTGAGCATGAAGCGGCAGGTGCGGGAGAGCGGGTCGAAGCCGGACTGGGCGAGGGACTCCAGCTGCATCTTGCCGTCACGGTCTGTGAAGTAGGTGAACATGAAGAAGGAGAGCCAGTCGGGCGTTTCCTCGTTGAAGGCGCCGAGCATCCGGGGGGCCTCTTCGGAGCCGGAAGAGCGGCGGAGCAGGTCATCTGCCTCCTCGCGGCCGTCTTTGCCGAAGTACTTGAACAGCAGGTAGACCATCGCCCAGAGGTGGCGGCCCTCCTCCACGTTGACCTGGAAGAGGTTGCGCAGGTCGTAGAGCGAGGGAGCGGTGAGCCCCAGGAAGCGCTGTTGCTCCACGCTGCCCGGCTCGGTGTCGCCCTGGATGACGATCAGGCGCTTGAGCATGTTCCGGTATTCGCCCGGCACCTCCTGCCATGCAGGCTGTCCGGCGTGCTCGCCGCAGGGGATCTTGCGCTCGTCGCCCTGCGGGGCCAGCAGAACGCCCCAGCGGTATTCTGGCATCTTCACATAGTCGAACTTGGCCCAGCCCTTCGGGTCAACCGAAACGGCGGTGCGCAGGTAAACGAGGCTTTCCTGAAAGTTCTGCGGGATCAGGTCGTTCCACCAGTTGATGTAGCCGGGGTGCCACTTTTCCAGCGCCTTCAGCACGCGCTTGTCTTCCGACAGGCCGACGTTGTTGGGGATCTGGGTGTCGTAGGAGACGTTGATCAGGTCGAGCATTTTTTCCTCCTCGGGGTGGTGGGCAGACTGCCCACCCTGCGGGGTTGGTGCGGGTCAGACGCGTTGCATGTTGTAGTCGCCACGGATACCGGTGCCGTAGCGTTGCAGGGCACCCTCGGGGCCGACGGCGTTGGGGCGCTGGAAGATCCAGTTTTGCCAGGCGGTGAGGCGGCCGAAGATGCGGGTTTCCATCGTTTCGGGGCCAGCGAAGCGCAGGTTCG
Source organism: Vannielia litorea (assembly GCF_018424695.1). Classification (GTDB taxonomy): domain Bacteria; phylum Pseudomonadota; class Alphaproteobacteria; order Rhodobacterales; family Rhodobacteraceae; genus Vannielia; species Vannielia litorea_A. The sequence goes on along the minus strand of NZ_QTNQ01000021.1, from coordinate 35,417 downwards.
CTTCCATCCCGGTCATCGCGTCGGGGGAGAAGCTGGCGCGCTCTTCCATGAAGATGCGGATCTCGTCTTCCCAGTCGATGTCATCGAGGATGTAGGTGACGAGGCCCAGCGCGTCGGCCTCCTCGGCCTCGATGGGCTCGCCGATGTGCTCGCGCAGTGCCTCCACCGCCTCGGGGGTGCCGAGGAAGCGGGTTTGCAGGCGGGTGAGGTCGTTGCCCATGGGGTATTGGCCGAAGTTGGTTTCGGCCAGCGTGATGGTGGCGAGCGGGCGATTGTCGCCCTCGAACTCGTCTTCCATCATGTAGGTCCTGTCGCAGGCCCAGAGGATCTCGGCCAGGACGCCGGCAAAGCAGGAGCCGTGCTCGACCAGGGCGACCAGGCTGCGGGAGGTCACGTCGATCCGCTTGAGGATGCGCTTCCAGTAGGCGAGGGTTTCGGAGGCGAGCCAGTTGTCCTTGTTGGCCAGCAGCACCGCCTCATGGGCCAGCAGCGCCTCGGGATCGCCCTGGGTGCGGAAGGTCCAGGTGCCTTGCTCCATTTCGTTGAGGCGCAGATGCAAAATGGCGTCATCCAACTCGCGGGCCAGCTTGAGAAGATAGCTCTGGTCGCCCTGCGCCACGAGGTCTTCGGGGCCGCTCGGGGCGGCGCCTTCGGGGCCCTTGATTGTGATGGTGGCCGAGCGTGCGGTGCGATCAAGCTCCACCTCGACATGGGTGTAGGTCACGGCGGTGTCGGTGATGCTGCGCTCGATCGGGCCGAGGCTGATGCCCTTCTCGGCGCGGCTGGGCATTTGGGCGGCGAATTCGGCGGCGCGTTCCGTCACCGTCTCGTCGAACTTGCTGTTCGGCACCACCTCATCCACCAGCCGCCAGTCCTTCGCCCGCTTGCCGCGCACGCCTTCTTCCATGGCGCAGAACACGTCGGCCAGATCGCGGCGGACCTTGCGCTTGTCGGTCACCCGGGTGAGTCCACCGGTGCCCGGGAGCACGGCGAGCAGCGGCACCTCGGGCAGTGCGACCGAAGAGCTGGAGTCATCCGTCAGCATGATGTGATTGCAGGCCAGCGCCAGCTCGTAGCCCCCCCCGGCGCAGGCGCCTTTCACAGCGGCGATCCAATTTTGCCCGGAGTCCGCCTCGGCGGCCTCGAAGGTGTTGCGGGTCTCGTTGGTGAACTTGCAGAAGTTGACCTTGTGGGCATGGGAGGCGCCGCCGAGCATGCGAATGTTGGCCCCGGCGCAGAACACCCGGTCCTTGCCGGACTGCATGATAACCACCTTCACCTCGGGATGCTCGAAGCGCATGCGCTGCACCACGTCGGCCAGCTCGATATCGACGCCCAGATCGTAGCTGTTGAGCTTGAGCTGGTAGCCCTCGAAGAGGCCGCCGTTCTCGTCGACATCCATGGTGACGCGGGCCACCTCGCCCTCGTAGGCGACTTTCCAGTGGCGATACTTCGACGGATCGGTGCGGAAATCTATCAGCTTGTCACTCATGGCGCGTGTCCTCCCTGTTGCGGTGTTCTAGCGGCTGACGCGCCGCACGTAAACGGGTTTTTGCAAGATATTTCACATCTTGCGGGATAATTCAGACCGCATGCGCTCCCTTTGTGCATTATATTGCACTTTTTTGCATCTGAACCGCCCCTTCCCGAATCGCCTCCAGCCGCAGGGTGAACCAGCCGGAGGGCCGGGCGGGGGGCGCGAAGGGGGCGGCTTCGACGATGAGACGAGCGGCGATGTCGCAGAGGCGCAGGGCGGCGGCGGGGCGGGCCATGCGGGCCTTCAGCCCGGCGTTGGCGAGCTGGATCAGGGCCTGCACGCCGGTTCGGGCCGGGCCATCAGGCAGCGCCATCCAGACCGGTTCGAGCACCTCGTGGGCTTCCCAGAAATAGCCCGCGTCGATCCAGTCGAGCCCGGTGCGCAGCGCCTCGGAAGCCAGCGGTTCGGGCTCGGCGGTGGCGCGGATGGCATCGAAGGCACCCTCTGGGTGGCGCTGGGTCCGGCCGGGGACGTAGGCATAGGCCGGAGCACTCACGCGGGCACCACCTCTTCGCGCTCGATCCGGACGAGGCGCGCGGCGAACTCGGCGACCGCGTCGAGAACGGCCTGGGGCTGATCGAGATGAGGGCTGTGGCGGCAGTCGGGCAGGATGGCGGTATCAACCGGCGCGTAGCTGCGTGTTTCGACCTCCGACACCTGCGCCAGCGTGCCATATTGGTCGTCTGCGCCCTGGATCACGAGGCTGGGCACGCGAAGGTAGTCGATCACCTCGCCGACATGCCAATCCTTGAACCCCGGCGCGAGCCAGGCGTCGTTCCAGCCGCGAAAACTGGCCTCCGGATCGGCGTGATACTTGGCCATGCGCGGCTTCAGCTCGGTGTCGAAGCTTTCGCGGGCGGCGGCGATGGCCGCCAGCCCGGCAGGCTCGGTGAAGAAGTGGGGCGCCATCAACACCAGCCCGCGCACGCGATGGTCGGCGTGGCGGCCGGCGTATTCGGCGGCGATGGTGGCACCGTCGGAATGACCCATGAGAATGTAGTGATCGGCGCCGATGGCATTGAGCACATCCGGCAGAGCCTCCATCGCCTCGCGTGTCATGTAATCGAGCGGGCGGGGCAGGTTGGCAGGGTCGGACTGGCCATAGCCCGCGCGGGAAAAGGCGAAGACGCGCAGGCCGGTGGCCGCGGCCAGCCGCTCGGGGAAGTCGCGCCAGAGGGCGAGGCAGCCGAGGCCCTCATGCAGCAGCACGATCACGGGCGCGGAGGCATCGCCACCCCAGCTCTGCCATTCAAGCGATTTTCCTGCCGCCGTCACGCGGCCCTTGCCGGGAAATTCCATCATGCGGGCTCTCCTTCGCGCAGCTTGAAGCGCTGGATCTTGCCGGTGGCGGTTTTCGGCAGCTCGTCCACCACCTCGATCCAGCGCGGGTATTTCCACATACCGATCTTCTCCTTCACCATGTCCTTCAGGTCTGCCGCGATGGAAGGGTCGGCCCCCTCCTTCAGCACGATATAGGCGGCGGGCTTGTCGAGGCCTTTCTCGTCCGCGCGGGCGACCACTGCCGCTTCCAGCACCGCCGGATGCGCGACCAGTGCCTGCTCTACCTCGAAGGGCGACACCCAGATGCCGGAGACCTTGAACATGTCGTCGGTGCGCCCGCAGTAGACATAGCGCCCATGGGCATCGCGCTCGTACTTGTCGCCGGTCCGCGTCCAGTGGCCCTGAAAGGTCGCCATGCTCTTGGCACGCCGGTTCCAGTAGCCCTCGGCGGCGGAGGGGCCGCGCACCAGAAGCTCGCCCACTTCGCCGTCGGCCACATCCTCGTCATGCTCATCCACCAGCCGCACCTCATAGCCCGGAACGGCGGTGCCGGAGGTGCCATAGACGCACTCTCCGGGGCGGTTGGAGAGGAAGATGTGCAGCATCTCGGTGGAGCCGACACCATCGACGATTTCGGCGTTCCAGAGCTTCTCCCAGCGCTCGCCGATCTCGCGCGGGAGAGCCTCGCCCGCGGAGGTGCAGAGGCGGATGGAGTGGGTGGGCGCGCCGCCGGCCTTTTCCTGCGCCGCCACCATGGCGGCAAACAGGGTCGGCACACCGCAGAACAGCGTGGGCTTTTCCTCGGCCAGGATGCCGGCACAGGCCTCGGGCGTGGGGCGGCCGGAGAAGATGACGGTGGTGGCGCCAACGGCCATGGGGAAGGACATGGCATTGCCGAGGCCGTAGGCGAAGAACATCTTTGCGGCGGAAAACACGGTATCTTCCTCGCTGATGCCCAGCACGCCCTTGCCGAAGGTGTCTGCGGTGGCCTTGAGGCTGGCATGGACGTGGCGCACCCCCTTGGGCGTGCCGGTGGAGCCGGAGGAATAAAGCCAGAAGGCCAGCTCATCCTCATGCGCCTCGACCGCCTCGCAGGGCTCGGCCCCTTCACAGAATTGCCGATAGGATTCAGTGCCTTCCGGTGCATCACCGATGACCAGGACAGCACGCAGGAAGCGGTTGCCTTCTATCGCGGGCTTCACGGTTTCCCACATCGCCTCGGAGACGACGAGGATGGAGGCGCGGCTGTCTTCGAGGATGGCCTCGTAGACCGCGGCGGCAAGCAGCGTGTTCAGCGGCACCGGGATGGCCCCGGCCTTGAGCGCGCCCCAGAACACCACCGGAAACTCGATCTGGTCGCGCACGATCATCGCCACCCGCTCCTCGCGGCGGACCCCGTGGCGGATGAGCGCTCCGGCGAATCTGGCCGTTTCTTCAGCCAGTTGGCCGTAGGTGAGTGTGCGTTTTGCCCCGTCGGCCTCGCGGAAGGCGGGCTTTTCGGCGCGGCCCTCCGTTACATGGCGATCGACGAAATAGAGGGCTGCGTTGCTGTTCATGGCGTCGTCCTCCCTGGCGCGACTCCGCAGAATCGCGCCTCCTCCCTGTATGTGCGTTATAGTGCACATCTCACCACACGGATCAAGCGCGCGATGCTGTTTGTGCAATTTTGTGCATATTGTCGCCGGGAGGTGCGCGGGAGAGAGTGGGGCCATGACGGATCGCGCGATCAGACCGGAGGTGCTGCCGCTGGGGCAGGCAGGCGTGCTGGTGCGCTTCGCGCGCAGCGTGAGCCCCGAGGCAAGCGCAGCGGTGGCCCGCTTTGCGGCGGAGGCCGAGGGGCTGGGCTGCGATGTGGCCCCTGCCCTCGCCTCGGTGTTGCTCCGCTTCGACCCGGCGCAGCGCGGGCGGGCCGAGGTGGTGGAGGCCGTTGAAGGCCTGCTGGACGCCCGGGAATGGAGCGCGCTGGCAGACCCACCGGCACAGCGGCTGTGGCGGGTGCCGGTGGCGCTGGACGGGCCACAACTGGCGGAGGCCGCCGAATTGGCCGGGCTTTCCGTGGAGTATACCAGAGCGGAGTTAACAGGCGGTGAAATCCGTGTGCGCGCGCTCGGCTTCGCGCCGGGAATGCCCTACCTTGGCTACCTTCCGGAGCACTGGAACATCCCGCGCCAGACCGAGCTGACGTCGAAGGTGCCGGCCGGTGCGCTGGTGGTGGCGGTGCGGCAGCTTGTGCTGTTCACCACCGAGAGCAAGACCGGTTGGCGGATGGTCGGCCGCAGCAGCTTCCGGCCCTTCGTAAAGGATGCAAAAGAGCCGTTTCTGCTGGCCCCGGGCGATGCGCTGAGGTTTGAAGAAGTCTCGGCGGCGGAGCTGGAAGCGCTGGAAGATCAGCCACTTGGCGGGGCGCGCTACGAGGTGCTGGCGTGACCCGGCTAACGCTGCACGAGGTGGCCCCGGGCGTGACGGTGCAGGACATGGGCCGCCCCGGATGGGGGGCCAAGGGGCTTGCGCGCGGCGGCGCGGCAGACCGGCTGGCCCTGTTGGAAGCTGCGGCGCTGTTGGGGCAGCGCGCGCCCTGCGCGGCGCTGGAGTTGGCGGGTGCCGGCGGGCGCTTTACCGTCGACGCGCCGACGCGCTTCTGCATCACCGGTGCGCGGATGAAGGCCACCGTGGAGGGCCGCCCGGTGGGGCACTGCGAGACGGTGCTGCTGGCCCCGGGAGAGGTGCTGCGGGTGGGCGGCGCGGAGGCCGGAAGCTACGGCTACCTGAGCTGTGCGGGCGGCGTGTTTGGCGACGAATGGCTTGGCTCCCGGTCGGCCCATCTGCTTGCGGGCATTGGCAAATTCCTGGAATCCGGGGCGGAGCTTGCTTTGGGCGACGACCCGGAGCCGGAGGCCCGCGCGCTGGTGCTGGAGCCGGTGGACAGGCTGGGAGGCGGGGTGCTGCGGGTGATGCCAGGGCCGCAGACAGAGCTGTTTTCCGACGCGGTGCGGGTGCGGTTCTTCGGCACGGAATTTCAGCGCGCGCCGCAGGCCAACCGGCAGGGGGTGAAGCTGGACTTCGAGGGCGCGCCTTTCGAGAGCGACACCGGCGGGCTGGCCTCGGATTTCATCGAGACCGGCGACATCCAGATGACCGGCGATGGGCGGCCCTATGTGCTGCTGGCCGAGAGCCAGACGGTGGGCGGATACCCTCGCATCGGCACGGTGATTGCCGCCGACTTGCCCCGGCTGGCCCAGGCTCAGGTGGGGGATGTGCTGCGATTCCAGAGCGTTACGCTGGAAGAGGCGGATGCGCTTTGGGAGGCGGAAGCGGATGTGCTGGCGCGGCTTCGCAAGGCTGTGGCCCCCCGCGTGCGCGACCCCCGCGACATCCCCGATCTGCTGCGCTATCAACTGGTGAGCGGCGCCATCAAGGGCGACGAGTTGGAGCGTGAATGAGCCGGACAATCGACCTGAACGCCGATATGGGCGAAAGCTTCGGCCCCTGGGTGATGGGGCAGGATTCCAAGATATTACAGGTGGTTACCTCTGCCAACGTGGCCTGCGGCTTCCATGCCGGCGACCCCGACGTGATGGCCGCAACGATGGCGGCAGCGGTGGGAAACGGCGTCGGCATTGGGGCGCATCCGGGGTTTGCCGACTTGCAGGGCTTCGGGCGGCGCCGGATTTCGCTTTCCGATCAGGAGCTTGGCAACCTCGTCGCCTATCAGCTCGGCGCCGCGATGGCGATGGCGGGCAAGGCCGGGGGCAAGGTACGGCACCTGAAGCTGCATGGCGCGCTGGCCAATATGGCGGCGGAAAATGAAGCGATGGCAAGGGTTTGCTATGAGGCGGCGCTGGCCGTTAACCCTGATCTGGTACTGATGGTCATCGCCCAGACCGCGCAGCAGCGGGCGGCGGAGGCGCTAAACGCCCGGTATGCCTGCGAAATCTTCGCCGACCGGGGCTATGAGGAGGACGCCACACTGGTGGACCGCAAGAAGCCCGGCGCGATGATCCATGACCCGGAAGACGCCGCCGCGCGGGTGCTTAAGATGATTGAAAGCCAGGCGATTTTTGCCAATAGCGGCAAGGAGATAGCGGCGAAGATCGACACCATCTGCCTGCATGGCGACGGGCCGGAGGCGCTGGCGATTGCGCGTGCCGTTCGGGCGCGACTGGAAGGCGCCGGATGGGCGCTTGCGCCGCTGTGATTTCGCGTTAGCCTGACCCGCAAGGAGACCCCAGATGAGCGCCATTTTCGTCCAGATCCGCTGCACCCCCGGCACCACATACGAGGTGGCCAAAGCCTTGGTATTGCAGGAAATTCACTCGGAGCTCTACTCGACCTCGGGGGAATGGGACTTGCTGATGAAGCTCTACCCGCCCGAGGGCGTGGACATCGGCCAGTTCATCAACGAGAACGTCTCCAGCGTGAAGGGCGTTGAGCGGACGCTCACCACGTTAACCTTCAAGGCCTTCTGAGCCGTTAACCCTCGGCAGCGAGGGGCCACAACCCATGCACAAGTGATGCACATCCCATACATACGTGGTTTCGTGGGCTAGGGTTAAGTTAAGGGATCGGGCGGGCGGCAGGACAAGTCGCGATCTACAGGCCGAGGAATCGCTCGCGCGCCGCTTCGTCCGCCTCCAGCTCCGCCGAGGTGCCCTGCCAGACGGTTTCGCCGCGCTGGATGACGTAGTGGCGGTCGGCCAGCTTCATCAGGTCGTGCAGGTTCTTGTCGACCACGAGGATGGAGAGGCCGGTGCTGCGGATTTCGGCGAGGGCTTGCCAGATCTTGGCGCGCACCAGCGGCGCCAGCCCCTCGGTGGCTTCATCGAGAATGAGCAGGCGCGGGTTGGTCATCAGCGCGCGGCCGATGGCCAGCATCTGCTGCTCGCCGCCCGAGAGCAGGTTTCCCATGGAGCCGGTGCGGCTTTCCAGCTCGGGGAAGAGGGCGTAGACGCGCTCTTCGGTCCAGGGGTCAGCCTGGCCAAGGTGGTTGGAGGCGGTGGCGACCAGGTTTTCACGCGCGGTCAGATTGGGGAAGATCTGGCGGCCTTCGGGCACCAGCCCGAGGCCGAGGTTGGCGATACGGTGCGAGGGCATGCCAGCGATTTCGCGGGTCTCCAGCCGCACCCTGCCGCCGGTGGGCTTGACCATGCCCATGATCGTGTGGATCGTCGTTGTCTTGCCCATGCCGTTGCGGCCCAGCAGGGTGACAACCTCGCCGGGCTTCACCTGGAGCGACACCCGGAAGAGCGCCTGGGATGGGCCGTAATGGGCCTGGAGGTTTTCGACCGTGAGCATCAGGCCTCCTCTCCGAGATAGGCCGCCTCAACCTCCTTGTTGGCGCGAATTTCGGCGGGCAGGCCGGTGGCGATGATGTGGCCGTAGACCAGCACCGAGATGCGGTCGGCCAGGGCGAAGACGGCATCCATATCATGCTCGATGAGAACGATGGTGTGCTTGCCCTTGAGGCCGCGCAGCAGCTCGACCATGCGGGCAGATTCCTCGGGCCCGAGGCCCGCCATGGGCTCGTCGAGCAGCATCAGCTCGGCCTCCGAGGCGAGCGCGATGGCGATCTCCATATGCCGGTGCTCGCCGTGCGAGAGCGCCGCCGTCACCATGCCCGCCTTCTCCGCGAGGCCGACGCGGGCGAGCAGCTCCATCGCGCGGGACTGAATGGCCTCCACCGAGGACGCCGCGCGGAAGAAGCGGAACGAGGAGCCCGCCCGCGCCTGCACCGCAAGCGCGATGTTTTCCAGCACCGTCATGTCGGCAATGAGCGAGGTGATCTGGAAGCTGCGGGTGATCCCGAGCCGCGCCCGCTTGTGCGGTGCCAGGCCGGTAATGTCGCGCCCCTTGAACAGCACCTGCCCGGCGTCGGGCATCTGGGTGCCGCAGAGCTGGGTGATGAGCGTGGTCTTGCCCGCACCGTTGGGGCCGATGATGGCGTGCAGCTCACCCTCCTCGACGGCAAGCGTGAGGTCATCGGTGGCGCGGATTCCGCCGAAGCTCTTCATCAGGTTGCGGGTTTCCAGAATGCTCATTTGCGCCCCCGGAAGAAGCCCATCAGCCCGCCGCGGGTAAAGAGCACCACGGCGATCAGCAGCAGGCCGAAGGGCAGGTGCCAGTAGATGGTGAAGTGGCTCAGCAGCTCTTCGAGGATGATGAAGGCCGCCGCCCCCAGCATCGGGCCGCCGGTGGTGCCGCCGCCGCCGAGGATGACCATGAACATCAGCTCGCCCGAGCGGGTCCAATCCATCATTTCCGGCGAGATGAAGGTGGTGAAGTTGCCCAGCAGCGCGCCCGCGTAGCCCGCCATGGCGCCGGAGATGACATAGGCGGTGAGGCGATAGGCGTAGGTGTTGAGGCCCATCATCTGCACCCGCTCGGCATTGCCCTTGGCCCCACGCAGTACCATGCCGAAGCGGCTCCGGGTAATCATCCGCACGATGAGCATGGCCGCCACGAGCGACACATAGGCCAGCCCGAAGAGCTGGATCGGGTCATCGAGGTTGAGCCCCGGCAGCTCGGAGCGCGTGTCGATCACCAGCCCGTCGTCGCCGCCGTATTCCTCGATCGAGACGATCGCGTAATAGACCATCTGGGCGAAGGCCATGGTGATCATGATGAAGTAGACGCCCCTGGTGCGCAGGCAGATCGCCCCGGTGACGAGGGCGAAGAGCGCGCAGGTGGCCATGGCCAGCGGGATCTGCACCAGGCCGGAGGTGGTCGCCAGCCCCAGATGCTCCAGCCCGCCGTAGAGCCAGTGATAGGCCGGGATGCCCACGGCATAGGCCCCGAGGCCGACATAGGCGGCATGGCCGAAGCTCACCAGCCCGCCGTAGCCGAGGATCAGGTTGAGCGAGGTGGCGGCGATGGCAAGGATCGTCAGCCGCGTGGCGAGATCGAGCCAGAAGGCATTGCCGGTGTAATAGAACACCGGGGGCAGCACGGCGAGCAGGGCCATGGCGACAAGGGTGGCGAGTGTGCGGGGGCTCATGTGCACCCCCCTGCTCCTCTCGGAGCTCCATAACTATCCCCGCCGGAGGCCTCCACTCTCTTCTGGTGCGCCATAAGCCTCACCGCACCTTCGGCGGAAACAGGCCCTGCGGTTTCAGCGCGAGGACGCAGGCCATGATGATGTAGATCAGCATCGCAGAGAGCGCGGGGGCGGAGTTTTCGGCGGCGTCGGGCGACATGAAGAGCTTGAAGATGTCGTCGAGGAAGGAGCGGCCCAGGGTGTCGATCAACCCGATAAGCAGGGCGGCGATGAAGGCGCCTTTCATCGAGCCGATGCCACCGACGATGATGACGACGAAGGCGGTGATGATCACCTGGTTGCCCATGCCGATGCTGGCTTCGGTGATGGGCGCGATGAGCATGCCTGCCAGCCCGGCGAGTGCTGCGCCCAGCGCGAAGACGAGGCCGAAGAGCAGTTCGATGTTGATGCCCAGCGCGGCAACCATCCGGCGGTTGGAGGCGCCGGCGCGGATCAGCATGCCGAGGCGGGTGTGCGTGACCATCCAGTAGAGCCCGCCCGCCGCCGCAAGCCCGGCGGCGATGATGACGAGCCGGTAGGTGGGGATCACCAGAGTTTCGGACAGTTCGAGCTGGCCGCGGAAGGCTTGCGGAAGCGGCACGGCGATGCCCTCGGGGCCCCAGATCAGGTGGGCGGCGGTGTCGAACACGAGGATGAGGCCGAAGGTGGCGAGCACATGGTCGAGGTGGTCGCGGGAATAGAGCGGGCGGGCGATGAAGCGCTCCACCCCCCAGCCCAGCAGCGCCGTTACCGGCAAGGCGATGAGCACCGCTAGGAAGAAGTTGCCGACCGCGTAGGTGAGCGAGGCGCAGATGAAGGCGCCGAGCATGTAGAGCGACGCGTGGGCGAGGTTGACGAAGTCGAGGATGCCGAACACCAGCGTCAGCCCGGAGGCGACGAGGAACAGCAGCAGCCCGAGCTGCAACCCGTTCAGGGTTTGGATGACGAGGAGGGAGGTGTCCAAGGGGGGCCTTCGCGCGTTCGGGCGGGCAAGGGAGCCCCCTGCCCGCCCGGTGTTTCAGATCATTCCATCGAGCATTCGGCGGCGAAGCTGTCGACGTGGTCGGTGTAGACGGTTTCGGCCACCTGCGTTGTCCAGTTGCCATCGGCATCTTCCACGACTTCGCGGAGGTAGAAGTTTTGCACCGGCATGTTGTTGGTGCCAAACTTGAAGCTGCCGCGCACGCTTTCGAAGTCGGCGGCCTTCACGGCGGCGCGCAGGGCGTCCTTGTCTTCGAGGTTGCCATCGACGGCCTCCACGGCGGAGGCGATCAGCATGATCGCGTCGTAGCTCTGGGCAGCGTAGAACGACGGGTAGGTGCCGAACTTCTCCTTGAAATCGCTGACGAACTTCTGGTTGGCGGCGTTGTCCAGCGACGGGTCCCATTCCTGCGTGACCTTGGAGCCGAGCACGTCGGAGAAGCCCGCCTGCTGGAGCTTGGGCAGCGAGATGCCATCGATGGTGAAGACGGAGTAGAGCGGCAGCTCATCCTTCAGGCCTGCCTGCTGATACTGCTTCACGAAGGCACCGGCGGCAGCGCCGGGGTAGAACACGAAGAGGCCGTCGGCCCCGGACGCCTTGGCCTTGGCCAGTTCTGCGGAGAAATCGAGCTGGGCGTCGGCCCCCCATTTCGTCAGATCCTTGCCCACGATTTCACCGGTGAAGGTGCGCTCCACGCCCGCCGTCATATCCTTGCCCGCAGCATAGTTGGGGGCCATGAGGTAGAGCGACTTGACGCCCTGCTTGTTGAGCACCTCGCCCATCGCCATTGGCGTCTGGTCGTTCTGCCAGGAGGTGGAGAAGAAGTTGGGATCGCAGAGCTTGCCGGCCATCTGCGAGGGCCCGGCATTGGCGGAGATCAGGATCTTGCCCGCATCGAGCACCGACTTGCGCGACGCCAGAAGCACATGGGACCAGATGTAACCGGCGACGAAATCCACGTCGTCCTGCTTCACCAGCTTGTCGGTGGCCTGCTTGCCGGCCTCGGGGCCGAACTGGTCATCGCCGAAGATCACCTCGATATCGAGTGGCCCGGCCTTGCCGCCGAGGTGCTCGACGGCGAGGTTCACCGCGTTTTCCATGTCTTTCCCGATCACCGCAGCGGGCGTGGTGAGCGTGGTGACGAAACCGATCTTGACGGATTCGGCAGAAGCGCCAGTGGCGGTAAGGCCCGCGATGGCGGCTGCCGTGAACAGCTTTTTCATGTCATTCCTCCCTTAAGTGCGACCTGGTTCGCGCCGGTCGCTTTGCGATTTGTGCAATATATTGCCGATTTAGGCAATATTCTTCTCACTTCCTTGCAGGATTGATTTGACAGCCTGCCGGTCGATTTTTCCAGTGCCCGTTTTGGGCAGGTCGGTCATGAAGGTGATCTGGCGCGGATACTTGTGGGGCATCAACGTGGTTTTCACGTGATCCTGCAACATCTTCACCGCGCCTTCGTCTGCCGGACCGGATCGCAGGGACACGAGGGCGGAAAGGGTGATGCGCTTGTCGGGCAGCGCGTGAGCGAGGACGGCGCTTTCGATCACTTCGGGGTGCTCGTTCAGCGCCCGCTCCACCTCCAGCGGCCAGACCCATTGGCCCGAGACCTTCACCAGGTCGTCGGCGCGGCCCTGGAAGTAGTAGAAGCCCTCGCGCTCTTCGAAGCGGTCGCCGGTGTTGATCCAACCGCCCTGCATGGTCTCGGCACTCTTGTCAGGGCGGTTCCAGTAGAGCGGGGCGGAAGAGTGGCCGCGCACGAACATCACCCCGCCCTCGCGCAGCTCGATCTCGTAGCCCGGCACCCGCTTGCCCGCCGCGCCGGGGCGCATGTCGGTGGCGGTGTTGGAGAGGTAGACGTGGAGCATCTCGGTGCTGCCCAGCCCCTCGATGGGCGCGAGGCCGGTGAGGGCTTTCCAGCGGGTGGCCACGTCTTCGCTGAGAATCTCGGCTGCGGACATGCATTGGCGCAGGGAGCCCAACTCAAGCGAAGAAACGCCGGGGGCGTTGATGAGCGCGGTGTAGAGGGTGGGCAGGCCGTAGAAGACGGTGGGCGCGTGGGCGTCGATCATGTCGAGCACCGCCTCGGGCTTGGGCTGGCCGGGCATCAGAAGGGTGCAGGCCCCCACGGCGAAGGGGAAGGTGAAGCTGTTGCCGAAACCATAGGCGAAGAAGGCCTTGGGCACGGAAAAGCAGATGTCATCGGACCGCAACTTCAGGACATGGGCGGCGAAGCTCTCTGCGGTGTAGGCCATGTCGTGGTGCAGGTGGACGATGCCCTTGGGGCGGCCGGTGGAGCCGGAGGAATACATCCAGAAGGCCATGTCATCGGGGCCGGTGGGGGCGGCGTCGAGCGTGGTCGGCTGCCCGTCGATATAGGCGGCGTGATCGGTGACGAGGCGGGTGTTTCCGGGAAAGCGGCTGGCATAGTGCGGCTCGGTCACGGCGAGGGGTGCGGCGCTGTCTTCAAGGTAGAAGGCGAGCAGCTCGGGCGGGGTCATGGTGTTGAGCAGCACCGGCACGAAGCCCGCACGGGTGGCCCCGAAGAAGGCGGCGGCAAAGCTTGGCGTATCGTCGAGGAAGAGCGCGATCCGGTCGCCCGGCGCGAGGCCTTGTGCGGTGAAGGCATTGCCCCACTGCGCGGCAAGGCCGATCAGCTCGGCATAGCTGACATCGCCTGCCGGGCCGGTGAGGGCGCGGGCCCTGGGGTTGCGGGCGAGGTTTTGCCAGAGGATCTCTGAGCAATTGGGGTGGTCGGCCTTGGTAAAGCCGATCTCCTGCGCGCCGGGTGGATTGCTTACCGGATCAATCATTGCGCCGCCTCGTATTGAGCCATGAAGGCTGGGGAGAGCGCGCGCAGCTTTTCCGGCGGCACGCGGCCCGAGCGGGTGACGTAGGACATGGCGAAATCGAGCGGGGGCTGCTCCATGTGCCGGGAGAAACTTTCATACCATTCGGCGGAGGTATTCGCGCCCGTCACGATCTTGCGGGCTACGGGCGGGCGGCTTTGCTGGTAGGCGGCGAGGCCCGCCTCAAGCGAAGAGGCGCCGGAGACGGCGGCGATGAGCGCGATGGCGTCTTCCATCGCCAGCCTCGTGCCGGAGCCGATGGAGAAATGCGCGGTGTGCACCGCATCGCCCAGCAGGGCCATGGTGCCGGTGGCCCATGTCTCGCACCAGAGCTTGGGGAATTGCCGCCAGATGGAGCGGTTGGTGAGCAGCGGCGCGCCTTCGAGCGCCTCGCTGAACAGCTCGGCGCAAGTGGCGGCGCTCTCCTCCTCGCCCATCTCGGCAAACCCGTGGGCCTGAAAGGCGTCCTCCTCCAGCTCGACGATGAAGGTGCTCATATCCGGCGCGTAGCGGTAGTGGTGGGCGTTGAGCGCGCCCTTGGGGTGGCGGAGGAAGGTTTGGGTGAGCGCATAGAAGGGGCGCGGCGTGCCGAACCATGCGAAGCGGTTGGACATATGGGTGAGGCTTGGCGCGTTGGCTGCGCTGCGGCAGCGGGAGTTGAGGCCGTCGGCCCCGATGATGAGGTCGCCGGTGAGCGTGGCCGGGTCGACCTCGGCCCCAAAGTGCAGGGCGACGCCCAGCGCCTCGGCGCGCTCTGCGAGGATGGTCAGCAGCTCCAGCCGACCGATGGCGGCGAAGCCGATGCCATCGAGCGTCACCGCGCCGTCGGGGTGGTTGAGCACCATGTTCTGCCAGCGCTCCATGCGGGGCGCGATGAGATCGTGGGTTTCGGGGTCGTCGGCCTTGAGGAAGTCGAGCGCCCGGTCGGAGAAGACCACGCCGAAGCCCCATGTCACCCCGCGCGGCGCGGCCTCGTGCACGGTGATGCGGGCGGCGGGAAAGGCGCGGGCCGCGAGGATCGCCGCCGTCAGCCCGCCGGGGCCGCCGCCGACGATGTCGATGGATGAAAGCTCTGCCATTCCGCCCTCCCCTGCGATTTGGTCTTGTCTTAGGGTGAAGCTAGGCGCTATTTCCGCATTATGCAATCAATTTCACGGAGCGGAAATTTGAACCCTTTCACCCTGGATGTGGACATCAGCTTCGGGCACTGCGACGCGGCGGGAATTGTCTATTATCCCAACTACTTCCGCTGGTTCGACCGGTGCTTTCACACGTTCCTGAAAGAGCGGCACGGCGGCCATGCGGCGCTGTGTCAGCGGCTGGGGGCGCGGGGCATTGGGCTGATTTCGGCGGATGCGCGATTCCGTTCGCCCGCTCTGGATGGTGATGTGCTGCGGCTGGAAATGCGCGTGGGGGACTGGGGCCGCAAGAGCCTGCGGCTGGACTATCGCGGCAGCGTGGGGGAGCGGCTGGTGATCGAGGGCGAGGAGTTGCGCGGGGTGTTCGTCGACGACGGCGGGCGGATCCGCGCGGGCGATGTGGCGCCGCTGCGGGAGGTGATCGGTGGCTGAGGGTCTCAGTTCACTCGACGCGGCGCTGGGGCTCTTGCGGGTGCTGTCGCAGCAGGGCGGGCCGGTGGGGTTGAGCGAGATCGCCCGCGCCGCCGACATGCCCGCGAGCAAGGCGCATCGCTACCTCGCCAGCTTCATCGCCGCCGGGCTGGTGAGCCAGGCGGGCCGGTCGGGCAAGTATGACCTCGGCCCCGAGGCGGTGGCGCTGGGTGTGGCCGGGATGGCGCGGATGGAGTTGGTGAACCGCACCGCCGACGCCCTGCCCGAGGTGGTGGAGGCCACCGGGCTGACGGCGCTATTGAGCGTGTGGGGCAATACGGGCGTGACGGTGGTGCGCTGGGAACGCGCGCCGAGCTTCGTGGTCACCACGCTGGGGCTGGGCACGGTGATGCCGCTGACACGCTCGGCTTCGGGGCGGGCCTTCCTCGCGTGGGCCCCGGAGGCGGTGATTGCGGCGCGGCTGGCCGAGGAAGGCGGCGACGGCGAGGGGCTGCGCGAGGCCGTGCGGGCGGCAGGCTATGCGGCGGTGAGCGGAGAGCTGATCCCCGGCCTCGCCGCCATCGCGGCGCCGGTGCTGGACTGGCAGGGCGAGATAGAGGCGGCGGTGACGCTCTATGGCACCGACCCGGCCATTTGCGCGCCGGGCAGCGCGGAGGTGGCGGCGCTGAAGGCGTTTTGCGCGCGGATGTCGGCCACCCACCCATGAAAAAGGGCGGCGCGGGGTTGGCCCGGCCGCCCGTTTGCTTTGCAGTTTCCGCGCCTTACGGGTTGGCGGCGATGATGCCGTTCAGCCAGTCGAGGTAGTTGGCGGTGCGGGTGTAGGCGGAGAACTTGGCCTGTTCGTTGCAGTTCTTGCCGCCCTCGCCAGAGAGGCCCCAGCTCACGACGCCGGCCTGGATGTAGAGACCCTCGTCATTGACCTTCACCACCAGCGGGCCGCCGCTGTCACCCGAGCAGGCCGTTTTGCCGCCCTCGTAGGTGCCCGAGCAGATCATGTTCTCGGAGATCGGGATCGGCGCGCGGCTGACAAGCTCTTCCCAGGCGCCCTGCGCGTCTTCCGGCGTGAGGCCGAACGTTTTGGCGGCAAAGACGAAGCCCTTGGCGGCCACTTCGGCGCGGGCCTCCATCAGCGCCTGGTTGCAGGCGTCGCGGGGCAGCATCTGGATATCGGCCTGACGCATGTCTTCGGGGTGTTCGCCGCCATCGATCAGGCCCCAGCCGGTGACGGTTGTGGTGACGCCCGGCTGCTCCAGCAGGTCGCCCAACTCGGCATCGGGGATCTGGATGGTCTTGTAGGGCACCTGCGGCGCGCGGGCGAGCTTGAGCAGGGCGATGTCATTGTCGAACACGCCGCCGACATAGCCGGGGAAGCGGTAAAGCGCGGCGACGTCGATCAGATCACCCTGCCCTTCGGCGATGGTGTTGGTGCCTGCAAGCACCTGGATCGCCTGCGGGTTGATGTCACGATACTGGCCCTGCGGGTCTTGCATGTGGACGCAATGCGCGGCGGTCAGCACCCACTGGTCCAGCACCAGCGAGCCGCCGCAGAAATGCGCCTGAGGGGTCACGCCCTTGCCCTTGATCATCAGCGCCACCTGCCAGGGCCATGCGCCCTCGTCGGCCACTTCGCCGCCGATCACCCGGCTGCCCGAGTCCTCGCTGGCCTTTTCTTCCATGTAGTCGGCCTTCTCGCCGCTTTCGGCCCATGCGAAGGGCGAGGCGCTGCCGTCTGCCGAGAAATCCTGTGCCGTGGCGGTGCCGAGGCCAAGCCCCGCGAGCGCCACGAGTACCGCTGCAAATTTCATGTCCGTTCTTCCTTCCTTCAATCGTCCTTGGGTGTGATGCGCACCGGGATCCGCGTTACGGTAAGCGGGGCGGGTGCGGTCGAAAAGCTGAAATTCCGTGAGGTCTCTCCGGGGGGTGCGGCGGCGGCCTCGATGAACTGTTCCATCGGGTTGCCGGTGCCCCGGCTCTGGCCGTCGTTGGCGAGCCCGGTGAGCGCGGTGCGTGGGGCGCCATCCTCGGCCGGGGTGACAAGCACGATCACCTCCTCCAGCGCCACGCCCTCGCCCTCGTTCACCATCAGCATGCCCACCGGCACCGTCTCGTTGAAGTTGAGCCGGTTGGAGGTGCCCGAGCCGGGGAAGATGGCGGTGATGGTGAAGCTCTTGTCGCGGTAGAGCACGGTGACGTCCTGCGCCTTGCTCGACGTGTTGCGGATGTGGAGCCAGAGCTGGGCGCAATGGGGCACGGTCTCTGGCGCGGGGCGTTGGGGCGTGCCGGTTTCGCCCTCGCAGGTGGCGGGGATCATCTCGGCCTCGACCTTTACGGGCGGGCCGGAGACGGTGAAGCCCTTCTTGGCGCCCGCCTCGGCCTGGGTGAGGGCGGATTCGAGGCGCTGGACCTGCGCGAGACGCGGGAGGGCTTCGGCGAGGTCGCGGGCGGCGAACCGGGGGGAGGAGCCGGGGCCGTCCGGGTCGAGCACGCCGTCGGGGCCGGTCACGGCGAGTTGGCCGCCGGTGAGCACCAGCGCACGGTCGGGCTGGGGGGCGTTCCATGTGACGCCATCGACGAGGCCCTCGGCCTCCAGGCGGGCAAGTTCGGCGGTGATTTCGGTGTAGTCTTCGCCGTCAGCCACCACGGGGGCGGAAAGGCGCAGGGGCGTGGCCACTGCGGGCGCGAGGGAGGTGACTTCGGCGTATTTGGCACCCTCTGGCACGGCGGAAAGGGTGGCCTCCAGCGGGGTGAGCGCGGTGATGGTGGCGGTGCCCAGGGCCTCGCCGCCTGCGGCTGCCGTATAGAAGGTGACTTCGCTGCCCTCGGTCAGGCCCGAGAGCGTGCCGGCTTTCAGCACGCCATCCACCCGCATCCGGGCGCCCGCCTCGGCCCCGCCGAAGACCGGCGCGGCCATCAGGGTGCCCTCGCCATCGGGCGTTTGGGTGGCCGTCGCGGTTTCCTTGCGCATGCCGTCCATGGTGGCGGCGAGGAGCTGATCCCATGTGAGGTCGGGCGTGGAGGCCATGACGGTGGTGAGGACGCGGGTGAACTCGCCATACCAGCTTGCCGGATCGTCCGGGTCGCCGTGGGGATACTCGAAGCTGCGTTGGTCGGATTGGGAGGAATAGAGGAAGGCGAAATCGCCCTGGAGCGCGGGGGCGGGGCGGCTCTCGGCGGCCTCCATCGGCTCTGGGATGCCAAGCAGGGTTGGCTCGATGTAGCGGGCCGCGCCCTTGCCGGGCATGGCGCGGAAGCCGGTGGCGGCGTGGCAGGCGTCGAGCACGGCCACGAGGGCCGCGCCATCCTGCATGATCTCCTCGGCGGCGGCGCGCAGCTCGTCATCGAGGATCGCGTTTTCGACCGCGCCGATGGTGCCTTTCCAGCCGCTCGCGTCGGAGGGCAGAAGGATTTCGTCGTAGCCGCCCTGATCGTCGCCATCGAGGTCGGGGGCCTGGGAGCCGTGGCCGGAGAAGTAGAAGAAGACGGTATCGCCCTCGCCGGTGGCTTCGGCGGCCTCGGCCAGCCCGGTGAGGATCGCCTCGCGGCGGGGCATGCCGCTGGCAACGCCCTCGGGCAGAAGCTCGGGCGCGGTGGTGAGCACGGTGATCGCCTCGGGCGCAACCCCGCGCGACATGAGGGTGCGGGCCATCAGGGCCACGTCATTGACCGGGCCGCGCAGGTCGGCGTCGAGGTATTCGTAGTCGCCCACGCCGATCAGCAGGGCGCGGGTTTCGGCTGCCACGGGGGCAGCACAGGCCAGCGCGGTGAGCGCGGCGAGGGGGAGGTGCCTGAGCGTCATGCTGGCGATACTATTGGGGAAATCGCGCCGGGCAAGGCTCTGGCGCCTTTGTGACGGCAATTGACACGCTTCCCTGTGCGCGCCGGCTGCGGTAACGGGGCCTATGGCCTATACCCTGCCCGACCCGCTTTCAGGCACCGCCCTGCCCTTCGACACGGTGATCGACGTGCGCTCGCCCTCGGAATACGCCGAGGACCATGTGCCGGGCGCGATCTCGCTCCCGGTGTTCTCCGACGCGGAGCGGGCGAAGGTGGGCACGATCTACGTGCAGCAATCGCCCTTCCTCGCCCGCAAGATCGGCGCGGCGATCCTGGCGCGGAATGTGGCCGCGCATCTGGAGGGGCCGCTGGCGGAGAAGGACGGGGGGTGGAAGCCGCTGGTCTACTGCTGGCGGGGCGGGCAGCGCAGCGGCGGCTTTGCCACCATCCTTGGGCAGATCGGCTGGCGGGTGGAGAAGGTGGAGGGCGGTTACCAAAGCTACCGGCGGGGCGTGGTGAAGGCGCTCTACGAGGGCGAGTTGCCGCATCGGGTGGTGCTGCTGGACGGAAACACGGGCACCGGCAAGACGGAGCTGCTGCATCGCGTGGCGGCGCGCGGCGGGCAGGTGCTGGACCTCGAGGGGCTGGCCAACCATCGCGGCTCGCTTCTGGGCAATCTCGGCCCGCAACCGGCGCAGAAGGGCTTCGAAAGCGCGCTGGTGCAGGCGCTGGCGGCGCTCGATCCGGCCCGGCCCGTGCTGGTGGAGGCGGAAAGCTCGAAGGTGGGCGAACTGCTGGTGCCACCCGCGCTATGGAAGCGGATGCTGGCCGCGCCGCGCATTTCGCTGACGGCGGGGCTGCAGGATCGCGCCCGTTATCTCGCCCGGGTCTATGCCGACCTTGCCGCCGAGCCTGCCGAGCTCAACCGGCTGCTCGGCCAACTCACCCGCCTGCATGGGCGCGAGCGGATCGGCCAGTGGCAGGCGATGGCCGAGGCAGGAGAGGTGGAACGGCTGGCGGGCGCGCTTTGCCTGCACCACTACGACCCGCGCTACGCCAAATCACGCCGCTCCGACACGCCGGAGGTGCCGCTGGAGATCTCGCTGGACGAAGACGGGCTGGAACGCGCCGCCGACCGGATCATGGCGCAACTGGCTGCATTTTCTTGCTGAAAATACTCATCGAATCTCTTTTGGTGGAGCCGCAGATGCGGCCCCCCCGCCAGGCATTCATGGCGGCACCTACTGAACCCGCAGAAACGGCTCCCCGGCCATGACCTGCCCGATGCGCGCCGCCGGGTAGCCAAGGGCACGCAGTTCTTCCAGCAGCTTCGCGGCGCGACCCGCGGGTACGGCGGCGAGGAGGCCACCGGCTGTTTGCGGGTCGAACAGCAGGTCGGCCTCGGGCGGGGCGGGTGCCGGTAGCGCGAGGCGGGCGGCGACGGCGGCACGGTTTTCGTCCCAGAGGGTGGAGCGGATGCCCTTGGCGGCGAGGTCTGCCGCGCCGGGCAGCAAGGGGATGGCGGGTAGCTTGACGGAGGCGCCGACGCCGCTGGCCTCGCAGATCGCCAGCAGGTGGCCCGCGAGGCCGAAGCCGGTGACGTCGGTCATGGCGTGGGCGGTGGTGAGCAGCCGCGCTGCATCCCCTTGGGGGCGGGCCATGGAGGCGAGCGCGGCCTGTACCCACGCGGCCCGGCCCTGCCCGCGCATATCGGCGGCGAGCACGGTGCCGGTGCCCAGCGGTTTGGTGAGGATCAGCGCGTCGCCCGGCTGTGCATTCTCCAGCCCGACGGGAAAGGCGGTGCGCAGGCCCGTCACGGTGAAGCCCAGTTGTACCTCGGCCCCCATCGACGAATGCCCGCCCACCAGCTCTGCCCCCTCGGCGCGGAACACGGCCGATGCGGCGGCGAGCACCTCGCGCATGGAGCGGGCCTGCATCTCGGGGGCCATGCGCGGCAGGGTGACGGAGGCCAGCGCGGCCTGCGGGCGGGCGCCCATGGCCCAGACATCGCCAAGCGCGTGGACGGCGGCGATGCGGGCCATCAGCGCGAGATCTTCGGTGAAGCCGCGCAGGTGGTCGGTGGTGATGACCTGGTAGTCGCTGTCCATCGCCAGGATCGCCGCGTCGTCGCCCGGCAGGCTCACCACATCGTCGCGTTCGGGCGCGGGCAGCTCGGCCAGCGCCGCCTTCAGCGCAGTGGGGGCTATCTTGGCGCCGCAGCCGGCGCAGAGCATGGGCTCGGCCTGCGGATCATCCGCGCCCATGGTGGGGAAGCTGGTGAACTTCTTCATGAAGGCGCGGTCGATATAATCCTTCACACGCCAGACCCAGGGGCCGGAGGCGACGAGGCCCAGCTTTTCGCCCAGCGCCGCCGTCTCGCCCAGCGAGATGAGCTTGAGGTAATCCTTTTGCGGGCGGAAGGGCTTGAGGCGGGCCTCGCCGCGCAGGGTTCGGCGCAGGTTTTCTTCCAGCACCGGGGCGGCGCGCACGGCGTAGACGCCCGCCTTGGGGCGCGGGTCGGGCTCGAAATGGGCGCAGTCGCCGACGGCGAAGATCGCCGCGTCGGTGAGCGTGCGCAAGTCGGCTCCGACGCGCAGGAAGCCGTTGTGGTGGGCGAGGCCGGTTTCTGCCAGCCAGTCGTGCGGGCGCGCGCCGCCTGCGCCGATCACGAAATCGGCGGGCAGGCGGCGGCCATCTTCAAGGGCGACGGCCTCGGGCTCGATCCGGGCGACGCGGGCCTGCTCCAGCAGGGTGATGCCGGAGGTGCGCAGGGTTTCGAACAGCCGAGCGCGGGCGCCGCCGCCCAGCGCCGAGAGCGCTGCGCCCGCGTCGACGAGGGTGACGGCGGGGCTGTGGCCCGCGCTGGCGAGCCGGTGGCGGGCGGCCATGGCCAGCTCGACCCCCGCGACGCCTGCACCGATCACCACCACGCGGGCGTCGCCCGGTGCAGCCAGGAAGGCCTCCCAGCGGGCGGCGAAGGCATCGAGCGGCTTGGCGGGGCAGGCATGCTCGGAGAAGCCGGGCAGCGTGGGCATGTCGGAGGTGACGCCCACGTCGAGTGCGGCGATGTCGTAGCCGATGCGGCGCGGCCCTGCGGCGGTGTCCACCACGATTTCGCGGGCCTCGCGGTCGATCGCGGTGGCGCGCCCGTCGATCAGCCGGGCGTTGGCGAAGCGGGCGAGGCGGTGCAGGTCGATCTGGAGCGCCTCGATCGGGTAGTGCCCGGCGATGTGGCCCGGCAGCATGCCCGAGTAGGGCGCGGTGGTGCCGGGATTGATGAGCGTCAGCCGCGCGCCCGGCAGCGGCGCCATGCCGAAACGGCGCAGCACCAGCGCATGGGTGTGGCCGCCACCGACCAGCACGATGTCTTTCGTCAGGCTTGGGGCGGCGTGCAAGTGCTTTGTCTCCCGAGGTTTCCAGCGCAGGATAGCCGCCTTGGACCGCCGGGAAAATGGCGGTTGACGGAGCCGTGACCATCGGGTGGCGCGGGATGACGCCGCCCGCGCGCCATTGTTGCGCGAGAGGAGACAATATCTGCGGGTTTTCCCCCTTGACGCCTCGCCGCCCGGCCTCTACATCGGCCCTCGCTTTTGGCGGAGTAGCTCAGGTGGTTAGAGCAGCGGAATCATAATCCGCGTGTCGGGGGTTCAAGTCCCTCCTCCGCTACCAAAGCCCCCCTTCCGACTGGCCGCAACCGGCACGCACCACTCCGAGCCCGACCGACGCACATCGCTGCGCGATGCACTGGGTCGGGGGGGCAAGTCCCTCCTCCGCTACCAAAGCCCCCCTTCCGACTGTCCGCAACCGGCAGGCGCCACTCCGAGCCCGACCGACGCACATCGCTGCGCGATGCACTGGGTCGGGGGGCAAGTCCCTCCTCCGCTACCAAAGCCCCCCTTCCGACTGACCGCGACCGGCGCCCACAGCTTCGGTCCAATCAGCGTGCGACTTCTGGCAGGTGGGGCCGTCGCGGGATGTTCTGCTTCAACCCAGAGAGCTTGCGCCCGCGAGACGCCCCCGAAGTCGGTGGGCTGCCTTAGGCGCGCCGAAGTTTGCGCTCCAGCAACGTTTGGCTGCGCCGGTTCTTCTAGACTCAAGGGCAACAGCAATCCGTCGCAGAAGGAGAACCGACATGCTGACGAGAAGAGCCGCCATGATGGCTGCCGCGGGACTGGCCGCGGTGCCGATGCTCACCCGCGCCTCCAAGGCCGAGGAGATCATGAACACCTCGATGGCCGCGCCGGCCGATCTTTCGAGCCTCACGCGCATCAAGCGCAAGCTGGTTCGCCCGCCCTTCGTGCATGAGCACGAGCAGGTGGCGCCCGGTGAGCCGCGCATCGTGGAGTTCGAGATGCAGATCGTCGAGAAGGAGGTGGAGGTCGACAGCGGCGCCTACCTTCAGGCGATGACCTTCAACGGCTCGATCCCCGGCCCGCTGATGGTGGTGCACGAGGGCGATTACGTGGAGCTGACGCTTTACAACTCCCCCGAGAACCTGATGCAGCACAACATCGACTTCCACTCCTCCACCGGCGCCCTGGGCGGCGGCTCGCTGACGCTGGTGAACCCCGGCGAGAAAACCGTGCTGCGCTGGAAGGCCACGCGCCCGGGCACCTTTGTTTATCACTGCGCCCCGGGTGGCCCTATGATCCCCTGGCACGTGGTGAGTGGCATGTCGGGTGCGATCATGGTGCTGCCGCGCGACGGGCTGAGCGACCACAATGGCAAGCCGGTGAGCTATGACCGCGTGTACTACATCGGCGAGAACGACTTCTACATCCCGAAGGACGAGAACGGCGATTACAAGCGCTTCGAGGATGTCGGCGAGAGCTACCCGGACACGCTGGAGGTGATGAACGGGCTGATCCCCAGCCACGTGGTGTTCAACGGCAAGGTCGGCGCGCTGACGGGCGACAATGCGCTGCGTGCGGCGCAGGGCGAGAAGGTGCTGTTCGTGCACAGCCAGGCCAACCGCGACAGCCGCCCGCACCTGATTGGCGGGCATGGTGACCTCGTCTGGGAGACCGGCAAGTTCAACAACCCGCCGGAGCGTGACCTGGAAACCTGGTTCATCCGCGGCGGTTCGGCGGGGGCGGCGCTGTACGAGTTTCTCCAGCCCGGCGTCTATGCCTACGTGAACCACAACCTCATCGAGGCGGTGAACCTCGGCGCCACGGCCCACGTGGTGGTGGAGGGCGACTGGAACAACGACCTGATGGAGCAGGTGCAGGCCCCGGTCGAATACAACGCCGCCTACGAAGGCAAGACCGCGCTGCCATAAGGCGGCCACCCTGCGGGGAAGGCGCTGGGTGGCCGGAACGCTCCGGCCACCCGTTTTGGTTTCGAGGAAAACGAGCATGCGAAAGAGCTTCATCCTTGCGGGTGTCGTCATGGCGGCTGCGCTTGGAGGGCTGGCCATCACGGTGCCGGGCCCAGAGCGCGACGGCGTGACGCGGCCCGAAACGGTGCGTATCGCCCCCGGGCAGATCGCCTTTCGTCCGCTCGGCAACTTCAGCCGCGCGGGCAAGGCCAGCACGCCGGGCGTGCGGCAGGTGGAGGTGCCGGGGTTCGAGATCATGAAATTTCAGGTGTCCCGCGCCGAGTATCTCGCCTGCGTGGCCGATGGGGCCTGCGAAGACGTGGGCACCGGCACGGGGCGCTATGCCCAGACGATGGTGAACTGGGCCGACGCCACCGCCTATGCCGCGTGGCTCACGCGCCAGACCGGCGAGACCTGGCGGCTGCCCAGCGAGGCAGAGTGGCAGCGCGCCGCTGCCGAGCGGCAGGGCGATGCGGCACCTGACGAGGGCGAGCTGGACCCGGGCACGCGGATGCTCTCGCAGTATGAGCGGGGCGTGCTGCTGCGCGGCAGCTCCAGCCCGGCCCTGCGGCCTCAGGGCGGCTTTGGCGAGAACAGCCTTGGGCTGGCCGACCTTGGCGGCAACGTCTGGGAGTGGACAGACGGCTGCATGGCCACGGGCCGCCTTGCCGCCGATGGCAGCGTGGAGGCCTCCGAACCCTATTGCGGCGTGCGCATCGCCGGCGGGCGGCATCGCGCGGCGGTGATCGACTTCGTGCGCGACGCCAGCGTGGGCGGCTGTGCCGTTGGCCTGCCGCCCGATCACCTCGGCTTTCGCCTCGTGCGGGACACCCGCGCGCCCCGGCGACCGTGAACAGCCTTTATCGGAAGACAGACAGACCCATGAAACACGAACAGAACCACGTCGCTCTGCGGAGCCTGCTGCTCAGAAACTGCCCGCGCCCGATGGCGGAGAAGGCCGTTGCCAGTGGCAGCACCCGGCATTACGCGCGCGGCGCCACGATCTTCACCCCACACCGCAAGGCGGATGATCTGTTCATCGTCCTGTCGGGGTGGGTGAAGCTCTACCGGGTGATGGCGGGCGGGGGCGAGGCGATCATCGATGTTCTGGGCCCGGCCCGCAGCATCGGGAACACGGCGGCCCTGCGGGCCCCGCGCTACCTTGCCCATGCCGAGGCGGTGACGGACTGCACGCTGCTGAAGA
Source organism: Vannielia litorea (assembly GCF_018424695.1). GTDB lineage: Bacteria > Pseudomonadota > Alphaproteobacteria > Rhodobacterales > Rhodobacteraceae > Vannielia > Vannielia litorea_A. Next base: position 9,869 of record NZ_QTNQ01000021.1, on the reverse strand, counting down.
TCCCCGCCGCCGCACTCTTCGAGTTGATGGATGGCTGCCCGGAGGCCCGTGGCGCGCTGATGGCGAACACGCTGCACCAGGTGCAGAGGCTGGTCGGCCAGGTGGAGGCGCTGAAGATGTGCACGGGCGCGCAGCGGGCGGCGCAGTTCATCCTGTCGCTAGTGCCCGAGGGCCGCCGGGGGGCCTGCAAGGTGCAGTTGCCCTATGACAAGGCGCTGATTGCCGGGCAGGTCGGGCTCTCGCCCGAGAGCCTGTCTCGCGCGTTCCGGCGGTTGCGAGAGCAGGGGGTGCGGGTGCAGCGGCGGGAGGTGACGGTTGACGACGTGGCCTCTCTGGCGGCCTATGCCGGTGTCAGGGAGGTGGAGTGTGCCTGAGGCGGTCCACTTCAGCCTGGGGAGGTTGGCATGAGGTTGGGCTACATCCTTTCGGAGGTTCGCGGCGAGGCTGACAGGCTGCTCGCGGGGCTGGCCACGCAGCTTCAGGCCGAGGGGCGCGTCGTGGCGGGCGTCGTCCAATCGCGCGCGCCCTCGCAGGGGGCGCACCCCTGCGACATGGAGCTTGCGGTGCTGCCAGAAGGCCCCGGCATCGAGATATCGCAACGGCTGGGCGGCGGTGCGCGCGGGTGCAGGCTGGATACGGCCTCGCTGGAAGAGGCGGCAGGGGCGGTGGCCGCGCGGCTCGCGGCGGGCGCCGATGTGCTGATCCTGAACAAGTTCGGGGCGCAGGAGGCCTCGGGCCGTGGCTTTTGCCCCGTGCTTGCCCAGGCGATGGAGCAGGGCATACCGGCGCTGACGGCGGTGAATGCCCGCAACCTCGAAAGCTTCCTGGCCTTCGCGGGCAGGCTGGAAACCCGGCTCGCGGCAGAGCCCGGCGCGCTTCAGGCCTGGGTCAGGGCCGCCCTCGCGGCCTGAGCTCAGACGGTGGCGCCCTTGTGGCGGATCGCACAGCCCAGCAGCCCGGCGATGATCCCCACGCTGATCGACACCGCGTATTCTGTCAGGGTGATCGGCACATGGGTGGAATGCGAGCCGCCGAGAACCATCGGTGAGAGCAGGCCGATGAGCCCGCCCAGCCCGGCCGCGACGAACCAGTTGCGGGTCATCATGCCGAGGCCCGTGCCGAGGATGCCGGGCAGGCCGAGGATGCTGCCGCCGATGGTGCCGAGAAGGTCGAGAATGTTGAGCATCTTGGGTCTCCTTGCCAGCGGTCAGTCTGCGGCGGTGCCGAGGTAGCTTCGGATGCCGGCCAGGTCTTCCTCGCCGCGATAGCGGACCTCTCCGGCAAGCTCTTCGACAACGTGCTCGTATTCTTCGAGGTATCCCGGGGGCAGGTCATGCGCGATGCCCTGGTGGCAGTCGATGCAGGTCATCCCCTCGTCGATGGCGCGCTGGTGGTTGTCGGCGGCGCGGGTCTCCTGGATGGTGAAATCCATGTATTCGAAGGCGTGGCAGTTGCGGCACTCGCGACTGTCGGAGGCCTTCATCTTCTTCCAGACCGCCGCCGCCATCTCCAGCCGCCGCTCCTCGTATTTTTCCGGTGTCGAGATCGTGCCCAGCACCTCGTGGTACACGTCCTTCACGGCCATGATCTTGGCCTTCATCTTGTATTGCCACTCGTGCGGCACGTGGCAATCGGAGCAGATCGCCCGTACGCCGGAATGGTTGTTGTAATGCACCGTCTCGCGATACTCGCCGAGGTTGGTCTCCATCGTGTGGCAGGAGGTGCAGAACTCTTCGGTGTTGGTCAGCTCCAGCGACCAGTGGAAGCCGCCCCAGAAGAGGATGCCGCAGATGAAGCCCGCGATCAGCAGGAAGCCTGTGCTGAGCACGCCGGAGGGGCTCCAGAAGGCGCGCCAGAGGCGACGCAGCAGGCCGGGGCGCGGGGTGTTCTCTTTGTCGGACATGTCTTGCCTTCCCTTCCCGCTCACTGTGACGCGCTGGCGTCGAAGGTGTTGTCGACGAGTGCAGGGGCGTTGGCCTGCGGCACGTGGCACTGGTTGCAGAACCAGCGGGTGCCCGCCACGGTATCGAGCTGGGTGCCATCGCGATCGAGGTAGTGGGTCATCGACAGCGTGGGTGCGCCGCGATCGCCCGCGGTGGTCCAGTCATGACAGCTGAGGCACTGGTTGGTGCGCAGGTCGATCTGGTATTGATCCATCGAATGGGGGATCACCGGCGGCTGCTGGCGATAGTTGCGCACCTCGCGGCCCTCCTGCTGCTGGTAGAGTTCGGGCGCCGGAAGCTCGGTATCCACCTCCGAGCCGCGCAGGGATTTCACCCCGCCGGTGGACTGGGCAACGACGATGCCAGACACCATCAGGGTCGAAGCGAGTGCGGCAATCGCCGCGATGGCTTTCAGTTTCATGGTCAATCTCCCTCGTGGCGGTTCAGGCGGCCATTTCGTCAGGCGCGTCCGGGCTTGGTTCTGGGGTGGCTTCGATGCGGGGGTCGAAGCGGTGGGTGAAGGCGAAGACATCGACGGAGCACACGTCGATGCAGCGCCCGCAATTGGTGCAATCGGGCGAAAGGATCAGCGGGGTTTCCGCGCCCTTGCCGCGCAGGGCGGGCGAGATCACGTGGTTTTCCGGGCAGACGGCGAAGCAATCCATGCAGCCGTCGCAGGCGGCGCGTTTCGAGGCGGTGACCCTGAGCAGGCTCTTGTGGCCGACGAGGCCGTAGAACGCCCCGACCGGGCAGAGGTGGCCGCACCAGCCCCGGCGCGACACGAAGAGATCGAAGAGGAACACCAGCGCCACCAAGGCCCAGGCGAAGCCCAGCCCGAATACGAGGCCGCGATGCAGCATGGTGATCGGGTTGACCAGCTCCCAGGCGATGGTGCCTGTGAGCGCCGAGGTGGCCAGCACCGCGCCCAGCAGCCAGAGCCGGGTGTGGCGCTTGGGCTGCCAGCCCTTGGGCAGGTCGAGCCTGTCGTGCAACCAGTGGGCGGCATCGGTGACCGGGTTGATCGGGCAGACCCAGGAGCAATAGCTGCGCCCGCCGAGGAGGGCATAGGCGACCAGCACGATCAGCGCGCCGGTGAGCGCGGTCAGCTCGGGCCAGTGCCCCGCGACGAGGCCTTGGAGCAGAACCAGCGGATCGGTCAGCGGCAGCACGCCGAGGGTGCGGGAGCCTGCCAGCGTGCCCTCGACCAACCAAAGGCCGAACCACGGCCCGAGCAGGAACAGCGAGAGGAAAACCGCCTGGCTCGCGCGGCGCAGGATGAGAAAGCGGTAGGCCTTCCACCAGCCTTTCTCGCGGATGGCCTCCTGACCGACGGGCAGGGCTGTCTTGGCCTTCATTGGCTGGCTCCTTCGGGCAGCTTGAATGCCGGTTCGAAGCCACCGGGGGCGGCGAGATTGTCGGTGCCGGGGCCGGGCAGACGATCAGGCAGGTCGATGACACCATCGACCAGCGGCGCGCCTTTCTCTTCCATCTCCTCCCAGCCCTTGCGGTAGTGCTCGGCGGGGGTGCCGCGCGCCAGCCGCGTGGGCAGCACCTTTATGGCCGCCTCCGGCAGCACGCAGCTCTTTTCACACACGCCGCAGCCGGTGCAGTGATCGGCATGGACGGTGGGGGCGAAAATGGCGTGGTGGCCAGAGCGGTCGTTATGTGACACCTCCAGCGTGATCGCCTCGTCGATCACCGGGCAGACCCGGTAGCAGACGTCGCAGCGCAACCCGAGGAAGTTGAGGCAGTTTTCCTGATCGACCAGAACGGCGGTGCCCATGCGGGCGTCGTCGATGTCGGTCAGGCCCTTGTCGAGCGCGCCGGTGGGGCAGGCGGCGACGCAGGGGATGTCATCGCACATTTCGCAGGGCACATCACGGGCGGTGAAGAAGGGCGTGCCGGTGGCGGCGCCGTCCTCGCCCAGCTCGGCCAGCGAGAGCGTGTCATAGGGGCAGTCGCGCACGCAGAGGCCGCAGCGGATGCAGGCGGCGAGAAACGCCTTTTCCGGAAGGGCACCGGGCGGGCGCAGCGCCTCGGCGGGCAGAGCGCGGGCATCGCGCGCCAGCCAGGCCAGCCCGCTGCCCGCCAGCACGCAGCCCGCCGCCATGCGCGCGGTATCGGTCAGAAACCGTCGGCGCTGGGGGGACATGGAGGGTTTGGCGGCAGACATACCGGGCTTTCACGGGGTTGGCGAAGCGCGCACGGGCCAGCCGCGCGCGCCCCGGCGCTGCGTCAGGCGCGTTCGACCTTGCAGGCGCATTTCTTGAAGTCGGTCTCCTTGGAGAGCGGACAGGTGGCGTCGAGCGTCAACTTGTTGATGAGCTGCCCCTCGTCGAACCACGGCACGAAGACGAGGCCCCGGGGCGGCTTGTTGCGCCCGCGGGTTTCGACCCGGCTCAGCATCTTGCCGCGCCGGGTGGAAATCTCGATCTCCTGCCCGCGCCGGAGGCCCCGCGCCTCGGCATCCTCGGGGTGCATGAAGACCACCGCATTGGGGAAGGCGCGGTGCAGCTCGGGCACGCGGCGGGTCATCGAGCCGGAGTGCCAATGCTCCAGCACACGGCCGGTGGAGAGCCAGAGATCGTATTCCTCGTCCGGCACCTCGGCGGCAGGCTCATAGGGGGCGAAGATGATCTTCGCCTTGCCGTCCTTATGGCCGTAGAAGCTGACTTCCTCGCCCTCGGGCACATAGGAGTCGTAGCCCTCGCGGAAGCGGTAGAGCGTTTCCTGCCCGTCGACCACCGGCCAGCGCAGCCCGCGGGCCTGGTGATAGACGTCAAAGTCGGCAAGGTCGTGCCCGTGGCCGCGCCCGAAGCTGGCGTATTCCTCGAACAGCCCCTTCTGCACGTAGAAGCCGAAGTGCTCGGATTCGACGTTGTCGAAGCCCTCCGCCGTCTCTTCCAGCGGGTATTTGTTTACATTGCCGTTCTCGTAGAGCACTTCGTAGAGCGTCTTTCCGGCCAGCTCTGGCATGGTGGCCACCAGCTCCTCACCCCAGGCCTCCTCGACGGTGAAGCGCTTGGCGAACTCCATCAGCTGCCAGAGGTCCGACTGGGCCTCGCCCGGGGCCCTCACCTGCTGGCGCCAGAACTGCGTGCGACGCTCGGCGTTGCCATAGGCGCCCTCCTTCTCGACCCACATGGCGGTGGGCAGGATCAGATCGGCGCTCATGGCGGTGACGGTCGGGTAAGGGTCGGAGACGGTGATGAAGTTCTCGGGGTTGCGGTAGCCCGGGAACCCCTCTTCGTTCATGTTGGCGGCGGCCTGCATGTTGTTGTTGCACTGCACCCAATAGGCATTGAGCGTGCCGTCCTTCAGCGCCCGGTTCTGCGCCACCGCGTGCAGGCCCGGCTTGGGCGGGATGGTGCCTGCGGGGATGTTCCACGTGGTTTCGCAGATCTCGCGGTGCGCGTCGTTGGCCACCACCATGTCGGCCGGCAGGCGGTGGGCGAAGGTGCCCACCTCGCGCGCCGTGCCGCAGGCCGAAGGCTGGCCGGTGAGCGAGAAGGGCGAGTTGCCCGGCTCCGAGATCTTCCCGGTCAGCAGGTGGATGTTGTAGACAGAGCCATTGGCCCAGCTCCCGCGCGTGTGCTGGTTGAAGCCCATGGTCCAGAGGCTCATAACCTTGCGGTTCGGGTCGGCATATTGCTGGGCCAGCTTCTCCAGCTGGTGCAGCGGCACGCCGGACAGCTCGGACACGTATTCGGCCGTGTAGGGCTCGACGGCCTTGGCGTAGGCCTCAAAGTCGATCGGCTCCAGCTTGCCCGAGTTGGGATTCTCGGCAGCTTCCTGGCGCGGGTCGGTGTCACGCAGGCCATAGCCGATGTCTGTGGCCGTTTTGGTGATGTTGACGTGCTTTTCCAGAAACTCCCAGTTCACCGCATCGTTCTGGATGATGTAATTGGCGATGTAGTTCAGGATCGCGAGGTCCGTCTGGGGCGCGAAGACCATGCCGTTGTCGGCCAGCTCGAAGGAGCGGTGCTCGAAGGTCGAGAGCACATGCACCTCGGCGCCGGGCTTGGTCAGCCTCGTGTCGGTGAGGCGCGACCAGAGGATCGGGTGCATCTCGGCCATGTTGGAGCCCCAGAGCACGAAGGTGTCGGCGTGTTCGAGGTCGTCGTAGCAGCCCATCGGCTCGTCGATTCCGAAGGCGCGCATGAAGCCCACCACGGCAGAGGCCATGCAGTGCCGCGCGTTGGGGTCGATGTTGTTGGAGCGGAAGCCCGCCTTCATCAGCTTGGCGGCGGCGTAGCCTTCCCAGACCGTCCACTGACCGGAGCCGAACATGCCCACGGAGGTGGGGCCCTTGGCGGCGAGCGCCTCCTTCCACTTCTGCGCCATCACGTCGAAGGCCTCGTCCCAGCTGACCGGCTCGAACTCGCCGTTCTTGTCGTAGACGCCGTTGGATTTGCGCAGCAGCGGTGTGGTCAGCCGGTCGGCGCCATACATGATCTTGGAGAGGAAGTAGCCCTTGATGCAGTTCAGCCCCCGATTGACCGGCGCCTCCGGGTCGCCCTGGGTGGCGACCACGCGGCCCTCCTTGGTGCCCACCAGCACGGAGCAGCCGGTGCCGCAGAAGCGGCAGGGCGCCTTGTCCCAGCGGATATCGGCGCTGCCCGGGGTCTGGGCGATGCCCTCGTTCGGCAGGGTCAGCCCGGCGGCGGCAGCGGTGCTGGCGGCGGCGGTCGCCTTGAGGAAGGTGCGGCGGGATTCCGAGATGGTCATGCGTCAGGTCTCCGGCTGGGTGGCGGCGAGGGGCGCTCGCGGCGAGGTGTCTTCGAAGTGGTGGTAATTGAGCGTGAGCGAGATCACGCCCGGGATCTGGTGCAGGCCCATGATGGTGTCGGAGGCGTAGGCCACTTCGGTATCCTCGATCACCACCACGAGGCGGCCATCCTCGGACTGGGCATGCACCTCGACGCCCGGCGTAGCCTCCATCGCCGCGCGGGCCTCCGGCACCACGTCGCGCGCGACGTGCACAAGGCAGCCACAGATGTTCATGCGGTTTTCTCCTCCGTTGCGGGCCTCGGCACCTCGAAGGCGATCGCACCCGCAGGGCAAGTTGATGCGCATTCACCGCAGCCGGTGCATTGATCCTGGTCAAGGACGGGCGCAGAACGGCCTGCCGTCATCAGGCGGAACCGGATGGCACGCGGCTCGCAGGCGTCCTCGCAACTGCGGCAGAACACGCCGTTCAGCGAAAAGCAGCTTGTGTCGATGGTGGCGCGCCACGGCCAATCCGATGGCGCGGCGGGCTTGAGCGCCCCGGCCTCGCAGGCTTCGGCGCAGGCGTTGCAGAAGGTGCAGGCCCCGCGCGCGAAATCGACGACGGGTTCGCCCGAGGGGTGACGGATGATGATGGCTTCCGGGCAGGCGCGGGCGCAGTCGCCGCAGTGGGTGCAGAGGTTTGCAAAACTCGGCTGCGCACCCGGCGGTCGCATCCTTGGCGGCTCCGGCTGTGAGAGCCGCCCGCGCAGAAAGTTCCGTCTGCTGTGCTCGGTCGTCATGGACCACCTGGCTCGGTTCTCGCCCCCGGCGTGACCCGCCACAGGCGAAGTTTCCTGAGACCGTTCAGCCAGAAGGTGAAGATTCGGTAAACATTTACCCTGTTCACGGGCGACCCTAGGCGAAGCGCCGCATGCTGGCCTTGATCTTCGTCAAGGCTGCGCAGGTTACAGCGGAAAGGGCGAGGCTCCGATGACGGCGGCGTGCAGATGCAGCAGGGCGAGCCACAGCGCGAGCCCCGCGGCGAGACGGAGGGCAAGGGCCCGTCCATTCCGCCGCCGCCAGCCCGCGCGTGCCAGGGGGCGCAGGGACATGAGGGCGGTACTGCCGAAGAACGGTGTTGCGTCCGCGCCAAGTGCACGGCGGGCGCGGGCGTCGAAGGCGGGGATGGCCAGGAGCGCCATCAGTGTGAAACTGCCGAAGAGAAGCACCATGGCGAGGTCGCCATTGGGAAAGAGATGCGCCCCGGCCCAGAGCGCGAGGGCGAGAAACAGCGGGTGGCGGGAGATGGCGGCGAACCCGGGCTGCGCCGGGTCCAGAGCCACGCCGCGCCGCCCGCCGAGGGTGTAGGGCTGGCGCAGACCGATGCCGCAGGTGACGAGACAGACGGCCAGTGGCATCGCGATGTTGGGCACCCAGCGCGCCCATGGCAGCTGTGGCCAGAGCTCCACGTAGGGCGCGCGGACCGCAGCCGAGACGAGCCAGACCAGAAGCGCGGTTGAGAGCAGGCCGTAGAGGCTGAAATAGGCCCGCCGCCCGAGGGCCGCGATCAGCCGCTCGCGCAGCCCGCCGAGGCGCGGCAGGAAGTGGCTGGCGATGAACACCACCAGCGCCAGGGCGTATTCTGCCCAACCGGTCATTCGCCCTCCGCCTTTTGCATCAGTCGCGTGATGTGGCAGGCGAAGGCATAGGTCGCGGGCAGCCCGATCACCAGCCCGCCCGCGGCGGCCTGCCACGGCGTCAGCACCGGCAGGCCCAGCCAGGAGCCGATGAGCGCGGCGAAGAACAGGTTGACGCCCATGGCCCCGGCCGCGAAGGGATAGAGCGCGGCCAGCAGCTTCCAGGGCGGGCGGCGCGGGAGGCTCATCGCCGACTCACCAGCCATTGCACCGCCACCAGCGACAGAACCAGCGCGACGGAGCCGATGAGGAACCAGAACTCCGCCGTCTCGGTCTGTGGCTGCGGGATCGGACGCTCGAACGGGGCTGCCGCGAGCGGGGCGGGAAGGGTGGCGAGGGCGAGGGCGAGAAGGCGTTTCATGTCAGCGCTCCATGGTCAGGGTCTGGTAGATTTCGGGCAGGGCGCGCGGCAGGCGCGAGGGCTGGGGCAGCAGGGTGAAGCCGCCGCGCCCGAAGATGCGGGCGAACCAGTCCTGCCCGTCTTCGTCCACGATGACGCCGTGCACCGCCTGCCACGCCGCGCGGGCCTCGCGCACGGCCATGCGGCTGTCTTCGATGCCGTGCTGGCCCTCGTAGTGGTCGAGGTCGTTGGGCTTGCCGTCGGTCAGAACCAGCAGCAGGCGGCGGGTTGCGCCCTCCTCCGCGAGCTGGGCCGAGACGTGGCGGATGGCAGCACCGAGGCGGGTGTAATGCCCCGGGGTGAGCCCGCCGATGCGGGCGGTCACCCCCTGCCCCATCGGCTCGGAGAAGCCCTTGGCGCGATGCAGGAACACCCGGTCGCGCCGCAGCGAGGAGAAGCCCCAGATCCCCAGCCTGTCGCCCGCCGTGTCGATCCCTGCGGCCAGCGCCGCAACCGCCTGGCGCGCCACCTCGATCACCGAGGTGTCGCCGATGGCGGCCTCGGTGGAGCGGGAGCAATCCATCAGCACCGCCACCGAGAGATCGCGGGCCATGGGCCGGTTGGCCTGCCACACGCGGTCGCTGCCCTCGTGGCCGCAGGCGATGTCGGTGCGCGAGGTCACCAGCGCGTCGAGATCCAGCTCGTCACCGTCGATCTGGCGGGGCAGGATCACCCGGCGCGGGTGCAGCGGGGCGAACTGGCGCTTGACGCGGGCCACCAGCTTCGGGTCCGGCGCGTAGCTGGCCTGCGGCTTTGCCTCTGCTTCCAGCACGCGGGTGTGGGCGGGCATGTAATCGCCGGTGCGGCGGTTCCATTCCGGGTAGGTGAAGGTGCCCGCCAGACGCTCGTGTTCGGCATCCTGCGGCGAGAGGTCGAGCGAGAGGCGCAGCCGGGTGGCGGCGCGCTTGAGATTCTGGCTCAGCGTCAGGTGATCCTGGTCTTCGGCGGCCTTGGCGGCATTATCCTGATCATCGTCATCGACCATGCGGTTGAGGTTGAGGCTTTCGGCCCAGGAGAGGATCGACTCGAAGCGGTGAACGATGAAGCTGTCGCGCCGGTTGGCCTGGTCACGGTCTTCGCGGCGGGCGTCCTTGCGGGTGGCGAGGGCCATGGCGGGGG
>NZ_QTNQ01000219.1 GCF_018424695.1 Vannielia litorea | reverse complement strand
ATTCAAAAGCTACATGGCTTTTCAACTACACGCATTATTTTTCATAATATTCATATAAAAATCATTTATTGGCTAGTACTTACCGCTATTTTCTTTATTGCTAATATATTAATCATTCATATAGCCAATTTAGAATTGGATTTCTTAATGTTTATTCGTAGATTTATCGTGTTGCTTTTTGTTTTTGCTTGTATTACTACATTGCTGTGGCTGATTTCTTATAGTCTTCTTTTTAAGTTAAGTATTCCATTAATCTTAAAAGGGAAAAAAGGATATAAGTTTTCAATATTTATTGGTACCTTCACCAAATGTATCATGGTGCTAATACTATCTTTTTTACTGGCACAAAATTTAAATGCTTATACGAAGTTAAAGAATATATATGACTCTGAAAAAATCTGGCAAAAGTTAGATAATTACTATAC
>NZ_QTNQ01000218.1 GCF_018424695.1 Vannielia litorea | reverse complement strand
GTATATCTCTTTGCCCATTTGGATTCAAAATTTTACGTTTTGTTAATTGTTTAGGCAATGCATTTAGCATATCATTGAAATCGATGTGCAATAATGGTTGCTCTATATTAGCTGATTCAAAGTTAAACTGAGGATTAACAATGACATGTAAATCTGCTAATTGTTGAACGATTGGTGCAATTTGCTCAGTGAGTTGCTTATTAAAGTATTTTTTTATACGTTCTGTAATTAAAGATTGCTCTAAAAACAATCGTTGATGAATTTGATCTAAGTATACTCTCGTAGACACTTTCTTTTCTTCATTAAAATCACTATTTTGCGTCATTTGAGAATTAAACACTGATTTAACATCGTCAAGTAGTTGTAGTTTTAAACGGGCATTTAAATGATAAACTTGTTCTTCAACTTCGTTGTCTGTATGTTGTAACGTCGCATCAAT
>NZ_QTNQ01000217.1 GCF_018424695.1 Vannielia litorea | reverse complement strand
CTACGTATGGTGATAATGATACACCAGCACCACCAACTGACGAATTAGGTGGTAGTTGGACACTATGGAAAAATTTAGCGCGACAAAGTCCTGAATTTGGTAATCCTGATAAGTTTTGCCAAAATATTCCTAAAAAAAGTTGGTTTGTTTCAGCAACATCGACAACAAACAATAAAGATATTATCGATACAATAGAAAGCATTTGTAAACGTGATCCACTTGCAGGCAAAACGGTTACTGGCGGTATTATTACAATCAATGATTCTGCATGGCAAATCAGTTTTACAATCAATCGTCAGCAACAGTTTAAAGACCAACCTGAAAATGAAATATCTACATGGATTTATGCCTTATATTCAGATGTAAACGGCGATTATATTAAAAAGCCAATTACAGAATGTAGTGGTAATGAAATATGCCAAGAATGGCTGTATCACTTAGGTGTATCA
>NZ_QTNQ01000216.1 GCF_018424695.1 Vannielia litorea | reverse complement strand
CAGTATTTCGACGTGGCCGGCGTCGCGCTGACCCAGGGCCGCGGCTTCGACGAGGCCGACGTGGCGGCGATGGGCCAGAACGTCGTCATCGACGAGAACACCCGGACCAGCCTCTTCGGCGACGGCCCGGCGCTGGGGCAGGTCTTCATGGCCGGCAAGGTGCCCCTGCGGGTGATCGGCGTGGCCGAGGCGCAGAACCGCGGCCCCGGCGGCTCGACCAGCCTGACCGTCTATGCCCCCTATACCACGGTGCAGGCGCGCTACCTGGGCTCGACCAGCGTCAGCGGGCTGACCCTGCGGGTGGCCGACGACGTGGACATGGCTCTGGCCGAGCAGATGGTCGCCGACATCCTGACCCGGCGCCACGGCACCAGGGACTTCTTCATCGTCAACAACGACCAGATCCGCCAGACCATCACCTCGACCACGCAGACCCTGGCGCTGCTGATC
>NZ_QTNQ01000215.1 GCF_018424695.1 Vannielia litorea | reverse complement strand
GGGCGGGAGGGTGCCGGTGCCGACCTTTGTGAACGCGTCGGAGTCGAGGTTGGCGAGGATGGTTTCCTCGGCCTTTGTCAGGCCGCGTTTGCGGAAGTCCTTCAAGGTTCGCACCGTTACGCTCCACCCGTTTACCGTGCAGATGATCGGGGGAAAGGGGGCGCGGATCAAGGGAGTTGGGGCAAGTCCCGACCTACGGCGTTGCGCTGGCGGTGTGGGCGGGTATGGTCTCGCCGGAGCCGCCCCCGTGCCCGCGTGGTGGAATGGTAGACACTGGGGACTTAAAATCCCTTGGCTTTATGCCGTGCCGGTTCGAGTCCGGCCGCGGGTACCAGGGGGTGGCCGGGTGGCGGGACAAGTCCCGCCCTACGGGCGCTCGTAGCCTGTCATTTCGAGGTAGCCGCGGCCCTTGTGGGTGCCGGTGATGGTGACGGGGCCTTCCCAGTATTCGAAGCTGACATCCATCCAGGCGTCCTTTGTGAGCGCGTCGATTTCGACTTGCACGCCTTTGGCG
>NZ_QTNQ01000214.1 GCF_018424695.1 Vannielia litorea | reverse complement strand
GGTGGAGAGTTCGAGCACATCGGTGTGCGCGCTGCGGTCGAACAGCAGTTCGTCGGCGTCGATGCCCAACTGGGCCAGCAGCGCGGCCTGCCGGCTCGGCGGAATGAGCGCCCCGGGGGCCTCGCTGCCAGGCGGCGCCTCGGCCTCCAGCGCATGGGGCGCGCCGCTTTCGCTGGCTTTCCAGCCGTCTTCCTCTTGCGCGCGCTGCACGTGCAGGCGGCGGGTCACGGTGCCGTTTCGATAGACGGTAAAGGCAAACTCGCCGCCCGGGTGGCGCCCGCCGCTGAGGCGGAAGGCCAGCAGCTCTGCCTCCCCGAGGGCGCGGCTGAGTGCCATGAGCCGGGGCGAGGGCTTGCCATCGGTGCGTTCGCGCAGCTCGATCAGCGTGAGGCCATCGCGCCCGACCGGGGCCGAAAGGCGCAGCTCGTGGTCGGTGCCGCCGAAGCCCATGTCATCCAGCATGTCGCGGGCCAGAACGCCCTCGGGCAACGTGCCCTCGGGCTGACGCCGCAGGGCGGGAAG
>NZ_QTNQ01000213.1 GCF_018424695.1 Vannielia litorea | reverse complement strand
CCGCTGGCCCTGTGCCTCCATGACACCCAACATCACGGGATTAATCCATTGATACGACCCTACTCTCCCGGCGTCGACGACGACGCCATCGTGCGCATCTTCACCCAAGCCAGCCGCCTCGCGCATGGCTTTCTGGGCGAAGAGTTCATTCTGAAGGCCGCAGAAGAGGTGCGAAGCCTCTACCTGCCCAATGCCGAAACCCATGTCTGGGACGATGGCAACGGGCCATGCGGCTTCATCGCCCTCATCCCAGGCACCCCGACCGAAGTCGGCGGCTTCTTCATGGACCCGGCCCATCGCGGCAAGGGCCACGGACGAGCGCTGATGGCGGACGCGCTCCGCCGCAAGGGCACGCTCGAACTCGACGTGTTCAAGCGCAACGAGATCGGCCGCCGCTTCTACGCCCGCTACGGCTTCACAGAACTCGCCGAACGGCACGACCCGCGCTTCGACCAGCCGGTCATCCGCCTGCGCTCCCAGGGCTGACCAAAACCCCGTGGCACCCACCCGCCCGGTGGGCGCCACCCTCCTGCATTTTCTTGCTGAAAATACTCCAAACCGCCCTCGCCACCCATACACCGCCCGAAAGCCGGGCATCACGGTGCCAGTG
>NZ_QTNQ01000212.1 GCF_018424695.1 Vannielia litorea | reverse complement strand
GCTTTCCTGGCCGTCGGGCCAAAGGGCAGATCGGCGCTGACCACCAGCCCGGCCTTGAGCCCCGAGGCGGCGAGCGTTTCGGTGACCTCCTCGGGCGCATAGGCCGTAGAGCCATTGTCGAACAGCACCACGCCCTCCGCGCCCTGCGCCCGCACATGGTGCCGCGCCCAGTCGCCGATCCAGGCAAGGTCGTTGTCCTTGCTCTTGGTCGTCAGGCAACACAGCCCGTCAAACTCCGGCCTCGGCCTCCAAATGGCAGTGCGCAGCACGGCGCCGCCTGCCTCCGGGGGCAGCGCCACCTCCAGCACTTGCCCCGGGTCGCCTCCCGCCAGCCAGACCTCGTCCCACCGGCGAAAACGCCGCAT
>NZ_QTNQ01000211.1 GCF_018424695.1 Vannielia litorea | reverse complement strand
AGTATTTACAGCAAGAAAATGGGGCGGGGCTTTGCTTCGCCCTTTTTCGTGGCACCTATCTGTCGGGCGGCTGCCAGTCCGAGGGGGGCACGTCGCGGCGGGCGAGGCGCAGGGCGAGGCCGAGGGCGACCCCCACGGCAATGGCAACCGTGAGATCGGCGACCACTGTCAGAACCAGCGTGAGGCCGAGCAGGAAGAGGTCGGAGTGGCGCCCTTTCAGGTGCCCGGCCCAGCGGTGCGGCTCGCTCATGTTCCAGGCGGTGAGGATCAGCAGCGCGGCCAGCGCGGGCATGGCCATGTAGCCTGCCAGCGGGGCGGCCATGAGCATCACGAGGAGGATCGTCAGGGCGTGGACGAGCCCGGCGACCGGCGTCTTGCCGCCCGCGCGGATGTTGGTGGCGGTGCGCGCGATGGCCCCGGTTGCGGGCAGCCCGGCGAAAAGGGCAGCGCCGATATTGGCCGCGCCCTGCGCCATCAGTTCGGCATTGGGGCGGTGGGCGCCTGAGATCATCCTGTCGGCGACCATGGCCGAGAGCAGGGATTCGACGCCCGCGAGGAAGGCGATGACGAAGGCCGAGGGCAGCAGTTCGGCCAGCCGCGCGGCGCTGATCTCGGGCAGGGCGGGGG
>NZ_QTNQ01000210.1 GCF_018424695.1 Vannielia litorea | reverse complement strand
AGATGGGTATAAGAGACAGGAAGCGATGGATCCGGTTGAACTCTGGAAGTTGCAGCAGTTCACGGGCGACCTCGCGCGGGCTCGGGGCGTAGCGCCAGGGGAGCGCCTGGAGGAGCCGGGATGCGATGGCCGGCGCGAGGCGGTGCAGCGGCGGCGGCAGGCGGCGGGTAAGCACCTGGCGAAGTTCATCCTCGGTCCAGGCACCGAGGGTCAGGCTGGTGGCGAGGTTGCGCGCGAGCTGCTGCCGGTTCATCCCGACCGCCTTGTGCAACGGGCGATCTCTGCTCGTCCTGGAAGTGCGCTACCCGATCTGGGTTTACCCAGCTGCGGTAGCGCCGTGTCTGTGTAGGTCATCATCACAGGCGGGGATGCCCCGCCCAACTCTCCTCATCGCTGCTGAGAGCCATCCAGAGATCGCCGTTGCCGGGCGAGTATGCAAAGCGCGGGAGAGATTGCCAAGGGGCCGCTCTGTGCGGCGGGTTTCGCCCCGGCGGGCGGCTGGAAAGCACGTGGCGCTGCGACGGCTTGGCGCGGGCGCGCTTGCTGCCGTCTGGCCGATGCGAGGCGTTGAGGGCCGCGCCCGACCCTGGGTGGGCGCATGTGAAACGCCTGGCCGGGTGCTGCGCTTCGAAGATCGTCTGTCG
>NZ_QTNQ01000020.1 GCF_018424695.1 Vannielia litorea | reverse complement strand
GCCCCATCATGACAGACATCACCGCAGGCTGGTTCGACCCCGCCGAATACCTCATCGGCGGCCAGTGGCACGACGCCCCCGCCACGCTCCCCATCGAAGACCCCTCCACCGGGCAGGAGATCGGCGCCATCGCCCGCTGCGGGCGCGCCGAGGTGGCCGACGCGGTGGCCGCCGCCCAAACCGCCCTCGACGGCGAATGGGGCGGCCTCACCGCCGCCGAACGGGGCCGCATCCTGCTGCGCCTTTCCCGGCTGATCGAAGAGCGCACCGAGGCCCTCGCCGTGCTCGAATCCCGCGATGTCGGCAAGCCGCTGACCCAGGCCCGCAACGATGCCCGCGCGCTCGCCCGCTACATGGAGTTCTATGGCGGCGCCGCCGACAAGGTCGCGGGCCAAACGATTCCCTATCTCGACGGATACACCGTCTACACCCTGCGCGAGCCCCACGGCGTCACCGGCCATATCATCCCGTGGAACTACCCGATGCAGATCATCGGCCGCTCCGTTGGCGCCGCGCTGGCAATGGGCAACGCCTGCGTGCTGAAACCCGCCGAAGAGGCCAGCCTCACCGCGCTCGCCTTCGCCCGCCTCGCGCAGGAGGCAGGCCTGCCGCCCGGCGCGCTGAACGTCATCCCCGGCACAGGCGAAGAGGCCGGCGCCGCGCTTTCCCGCAACCCCGGCGTCCGCCACCTCTCCTTCACCGGCTCGGCAGGCGTCGGCACCCTGATCCAGCAGGCGGCGGCCACCAACATCACCCCCGTCACCCTCGAACTCGGCGGCAAATCCCCGCAGATCGTCTTCGCCGATGCCGATCTCGACGCCGCCATGCCTTTCCTGCTCTCCGCAGGCCTGCAAAACGCGGGCCAAACCTGTTCCGCCTCCTCCCGCATCCTCGTCGAGCGGCCCCTCTGGGAGGAGGCCATGGCCCGCATGGCCGAGGCCTACACCAAGCTCACCGCCGCCCCCGCGCTGGAAGACGCCAACCTCGGCCCGCTCATCTCCGCCCGCCAAAAGCAGATCGTCCAGGGCTACCTCTCGCGCGACGAAGGCCTGCAAGTGCTGGCCGAGGGCACCATCTCCGAAACGGCCCCAACCGGCGGCCACTACATCGCCCCCCGGCTCTATGCCACGACCGACCCGGCGCACATCCTCGCGCAGGAAGAAATCTTCGGCCCCGTCCTCGTCAGCTGCACCTTCCGCACCCCCGACGAAGCCATCGCGCTCGCCAACAACACCCGCTACGGCCTCGCCGCAACCCTCTGGTCCGAAAACATAAACCTCGCCCTCCATGTCGCGCCGCAACTGGCCGCAGGGGTGGTCTGGATCAACGGCACCAACATGTTCGACGCCGCCGCCGGCTTCGGCGGGGTCCGCGAGTCCGGCTTCGGGCGTGAAGGCGGATGGGAGGGCCTGCTTGCCTATTCCAAGCCCGTCAAAGCACCGAAAAAGGCCACCACGCCCACCGCTTTCGAGGGCAACGGCGCCCCCGCCGACCCGCTCGACCGCACCGCCAAGATGTATATCGGCGGCAAGCAGGCCCGGCCCGACTCCGGCTATTCCACCGCCATCCACGGCCCCAAGGGTGACCTCCTCGGCCACGTCGGCACCGGCTCCCGGAAAGACATCCGCAACGCCGTCGAAGCCGCCGCTTCCGCAAAAGGCTGGGCCAAGTCCTCCGCCCACCTCCGCGCCCAGATCCTCTTCTACCTGGCCGAAAACCTCTCCGCCCGCAGCGCGGAATTCGCGGCCCGGATCAAGGCCCTCACCGGCAAATCCGGCACCGCCGAAGTCGAGGCCTCCATCTCCCGCCTCTTTGCCTACGCCGCCTGGGCCGACAAGCTGGACGGCGCCGCCAAGCCCGTCCCTCTTCGCGGCACGGCGGTCGCCTTCAACGAGCCCTGCGGCGTGATCGGCGCCCTCTGCTCCCCCGCCCAACCGCTCCTCGGCCTCGTCAGCGCCATCGGCCCGGCCATCGCCATGGGCAACCGCATCGTCGCCTGCCCCTCCGAGCCCTTCCCGCTCATCGCGACCGATTTCTACCAGCTGCTCGACACCTCCGATGTCCCCGGTGGCGTGGTCAACATCGTCACCGGCCCCCATGCCGACCTGGCGAAGACCCTCGCCGAGCACATGGAGGTGGACTCTGTCTGGAACTTCTCCGACCCCGACCTCACGGCAGGCATCGAGAAGGCCAGCGCGGGCAACCTCAAGCGCACCCTATCGCTCTTCCCCGACTGGACCGACCCCGCCACCGAGGGCCGCGAAATGCTGGCGGCAGCCACCGAGATCAAGACCGTCTGGATCCCCTACGGCGTCTGACCCGCCACCAAAACCGCCGTCATCCTCGGGCCCGACCCGGGGATCTCCCGGACCCTGCCGCAGCCGTCATCCTCGGGCCCCGCCCCGAGGGCATCGCGCCGCTCCGCCCCCGGCGACGAGGCGCGCCATCAAGGGGCCCCACCGTCCGCTGCGTTCACCCCTCGCCGTCTTGCAAAAATGCATATGCATAAGATGTGCATGGGTTGTGCATCACTTGTTGCCCATTACTCTGCAGGGTTAACGCCCTTCCCCCAGAGCCATCCCGGTAAAACCGCATGACCGACCCCACAGCCTTCGACAACGCCCCGTTCATCCCCGACGGGGCCAGCTACCCCGACCGCTGGGCCGAGGCCGCGCGCGATTACCGGTCTGTCGAAACCGCCCTTGGCCGCGCCCGCCTCAACGAAAGCTACGGCCCGCATCCTGCTGAAAAATATGACCTGTTCTATCCCCAATCGGCGCAGCCGAAGGGCACGGTCATCTTCATTCACGGCGGCTTCTGGCGCGCCTTCACCCGCACCGATTGGTCCCACTTCGCCGCCGGGGCCACCGCGCGGGGCTGGGCCGTTGCCATGCCCTCCTACCCGCTCTGCCCGGAGGTCTCCGTCAGCCAGATCACCCAATGCATCGCCCGCGCGATCAAGGCCATCGCCCTGAAAACAAGCGGAAAAATCTCCCTCACCGGCCATTCTGCCGGCGGCCACCTCGCGTTGCGCATGCTCGACCCGGCGCTGGACATCGGCCCTGCCCGCGCCCGCCTCACCCGCTGCCTGCCGATCTCGCCGCTGACCGACCTGCGCCCTTTGATGGACGTTCCGCTCAACGACACCCTTAAGCTCACTGAATCGGAAGCGAAATCCGAGAGCCCCCTGCACCAGACCGCGCCAGGAATCCCGGTTCACACCGTCGTCGGCGCCGCGGAGCGCCCGGCCTTTCTCACCCAGGCCCACGCTCTGCCCTGGCCCGGGGCGAAGGTGACAGAGCTGGCGGACCTCCATCATTTCAACGTGATAGACTTTCTCATTGATCCGGACCACGCGCTGACGGAATGGCTCACAGACGAAGGGGCCGAGCCGCCAAACAGGCCCAACCCCTCCGCTTGATACCGCACCCTCTCGGGATCAGATCACCACCACTCAACCTTCTCCCGGCACGGTATCAATCTCGAATTGCAATATCACCGGCTCCGGGCCCTTCTTCTTGCCCCCGAGCGGCAGTGCAGCCCTTGTTTTCTGGCCAAAGCCGGCCTCGTCGAGCAGCCCCTTGAAGCCCCCGGCGCTGCCGGTCACGGCGCGGGTCCGAACCAGCGGATCCTGCTCCAGGAAGCTCAAATCTTCCACGTCGCTCTGTTCCCCCGCAGGCGACAGGATCACCACCAGACGGTCACGGCCGAAAGATTCATCTGAAATTAACGACAGGTCTTCATTGTAGATCCCGCCGGGCTGCATCCGTCCCTTGTCCATGAATGTAATCGAATAGTCGGCCCCGACATAGAGCACATTTATGTCAAGCGGCTGGTCGGTGGTGTTCTCCACCCGCACGCCCACCGTGTCACCGGGGATCAGCCGGGGCACGTTGCCGCTGTCCATCGGGGCGCGGCTGCCTTCGACGATCGCACCTGCATCCAGGTCGAAGCGCGCACGGTGCAGCTCCACGGGCACGTTAAGCCCGTTCCCGCTGCTGGCCGCGCCGATGCGCAGCACGTTGAGCGCCTTGCCGATATGGGCGAACTGCTCGGTCATCACGGCGGCCAGCTCCTCGGGGCTCTTGTCCCCGGTCGAGACGCTGGGCAGGGTGCCGAAGTTGAGCACCGGCGCGCCCTCGCCGTCGAGAACCGGGACCGCCCCGGTGCCATCGAGGATCCAGATCGCATCCGGGCGCGGGCTTTCAGGGATCACGGCAAGCCGGATATCCGCCTCTTCGCCCGCCGCCACGAAGACGAAGCGTTCGCCGAGAATCCCCTCTTCTTCAATGGCTTGCACCGCAGCCACCATGGCTTTCTGCGCCGCGCCCTCGCCTTCGGGCAGAGCGACCCGCAGCGTCAGGTCCACGCCCGCGTCGATCTTCCGAAGGAAAGCCCCGCGCGGGATGTCCTCCAGCGTCTGGCCGTCTTCCAGCACCGCCGTCGCGCCAAAGGTGCTCGCGGTATCGACCATGACGTAACCTATTGCGTCTTCGGTGGAATCCGCCGGCGAGGCCAGCACCGCCAACCGCTCGCCCTTGGCCAGCCCGTGCAGGGTGCCCGCCTTCAGCCGCAGCTTGGTTTCGCCCTTCTCGGCAGGCCACTGCCGCACATCCGCCGTCTCGCCGGAGCCGAACACCACCCCGTCCAGATCTCCCTCGAAGAGCGGCGTGGAGCGCGCGAGGTTTTTCACCGAGTATTTCCGCAGCACCTCCTGCCCGAGCTGGCGATAGGTGATGCCGGGCCGCTCCGCGAGGGTCTCGAAGACGGTATAGGTGAACACCCCCTGAACCCGGTCCTTGGTGGAACGCGGCATCAGCTTTTCGGGCGTGGTTTCATTGGTTTGCGCCGCAAAGAAGGCCACGAAAGTCCCCTCGCCCTCCCTGCGCTCCTCAGGCTCGGTGACCGGTGCATCGGCGCGGTCGCGCGGGCTTTCCAGGCCGCGTGAGGCACCTGCTGCATCCACAATGGCCGCCTGCGGGACGCCAAGCGCGCCGGGCTCCAGCTTGCGCATCTTCTCGTCACCGTCGCCGCTCGGCGCTGCCCGGGTCACGGTGCCCGAATGGCAGCTGTCGAACACCGCCCAGACGTCCACACCCTTGGCGCGCAGCATCGCGATCAGCTCGCCGATCTCGTCGTCCACCAGCGCATTCTCGACCTCGCCCACCGTGTTGTTCCACGGCCCGATATCCACCGGCAGAAACAGCTCATCCAGCCCGTCCAGTTCACTGTCCGGGTCTTTCGCCGGGGCCTGGCTGCCATGCCCGGAAAAATGCAGGTAGACGAAATCACCGGGCTGCACCTTCTCGGCCAGTTCCTTGAACGCATCCCGGATCGCCTGAAGCGTGGGCGCTTTCTTGCCCTCGATCCCGTCCGCCAGCACGATCATATCCTCCGCATCGAAGGGAATCGACTCGTTCGTCAGCAGGTAGGTTTGCACCAGGTCGATGTCATTCGCCGGCCCCTTGAGCCAGAACTTTTCGTCCAGCGCCGGATAGGTTGAAGCCCCCACCAGCAGCGCGTGATTTTCGCGCGCAAGCGCCGGAAGCGCAGCCAGCGTAGCGACGCCGGCAAGAAGCAAAGCCTTGAGTTTCATGATCAATCCTCAGTTCGTCATTAGCGAATATCGGTTCGTCGCGGCGCCCTTGTTCTCCACCATCACGGTGAAATCGGCACTCTCGGCGGGGCGCCAGCCGCAGTAGGCCACCTCCGACACATCGGTGTCGGCGCAGACCAGCATCCCCTGCGCATCGTAGACATAAAGGTTCAGGTCCGAGTCGCGCGCGCCCTCCACGTAAACCTCGGCATACTTGCCGCCGTCGAAGGGGAAGGGCTGGTAGGTATCGGTCTTGTTCCCCTCCAGCCGGGAGATCGAATAGACAGGCCCGGTCGAAACGCCCTTGGTGGCAGAGGCGCGAATATCGCCGATCACCGACAACATCGCCGCATCCTCTCCGGCGGCGGCCTCGGCGGCCTCCAGCATCTCTTCCCAGCCCAATGGGGCCGCGCCCTCCACCGCCTCGCCTGCGCTCCCGGCACGGGCAACGGCCTCCAAAGAAACGCCCTTCCGAAGGCGCGCAGCCGTCACCATCAGCAGCGGGTCACGTGCAGCCTGACCGGCCTCGAAGAGCTGGCGCGACAACTCCATCACACGCAGGGGCGGCACCTCGGCGGACGCCAGCGACGGCATCGCAGAAAGCGCCAGGGACAGGGCAAGCAGGCTTGCACGCAACATCGGGTCTTCTCCAGCAAGAGCATCAGTTTCGAGTATCAGATTGCCCCGCCACCGGGTGCCGTTCAACTGCGCAGAGGCCAGAAACCCTTTTGTGACGAGACTTGTCACGTGGCAACGCAAAGGGCCGCTGCTAGCCAAGAGGAAATCCGAAAACACCTGAAGGACAAAGCACATGCGCGCCCTCTTCCTCCCTCTCTTTCTCATTGTCATGGTCGCCCTGCCCGTGTCCGTTCGCGCGGGCGAGCTTGACCGGGCCATGGATGCCACCCTCATCGTGAAGTCTGCCGACGGGCATGAGCGCTTTCTCGGCTCCGCCTTTCTGTGGCGCGATGGCACCTGGGCCGTGACCAATGCCCATGTCATCGGACGTGCCGGTGAAGTGATCGTCATCAGCGCCACCGGCGAGCGCCGCAAGGTCAAGGTCTTGGCGCGTGACCCGGTGCGCGACGTGGCTGTGCTGGTCGTCGACGGGGCCTTCGGGCCAGGGCTTGAGCCTACCGCAACGCCCGCCGGGCTCGGCACGCAGGTTTATGCCATGGGCGCACCGCTCGGCATCGAGTTTACCCTTACGCGCGGCGTGATCTCAGCCATGGCGCGGCAGGTGGAGGCCGCCGTGCCGATCCGGCTGGTCCAGCACGATGCCGCAGTGAACCCCGGCAGCTCGGGCGGCCCGCTGGTGGATGGCAACGGCCAACTGCTCGGAATGAATAGCCAGATCGCCGATGGCTCACGCCATTACGTGGGCGTGGCCTATGCCATCTCCGCTGCCGACCTGGCCCGCATCGTGCCGCAGCTCGTTGCGGGAACGCTGAAGGAGATGCCCACGCTCGGCCTTCAGGTTCGTCCGCTGGATGCTGCACTGGCCGAAGCGCTGGGTGTGCCTGCACAGGGCGTTCTGGTCGACAGCGTGGCCGAGGCCTCCCCGGCCGACCGCGCCGGCATCCGGGCCGGTGACGTGATCGTTTCGGTCGCCGGCCGCGAAGTGGCCCAGCCCGGCGACGTGGGCTTCGCCGTCGAAGCCGTGCTGGGCACCGATGGCATCGCCGTGCAGATCCTGCGAGGCGGCGAGACTGTGCTGGCCACCATGCCGCTCGACCGCGCCGAACACCTGGAAACCGCCGGGATCGACCGGGCGACGCTGCCCTCGGCCCGCCCGGCTTTCACCTTCTCGCGCCTCGGCGTGCGCCTCGCTGGCGCGGAGGTCACCTATATCTCCGAGAATTCCCCCGCCTATCTTGCCGGTCTCAGCCGGGGCGATGAGGTGCTGGCGGTCAACGGCAAGCCGCTGACCGAGATCGAAGGCGGGCTCGCAGGCCTGCGGATCACCGAGCCGATGGTGCTTCTGGTGCGCCATGCCGAGGGCCGGACGGAGCACATCCTGCTGGACCCATGGGATAAAACCCCGCGCTTGCGCCCTGTTGGCGGCGGCAACGTGCTTGACCCCGACGTGGTGGTGCTCTGAGATGCTGACCATGGAACAGACCGCCCCCGACGCCCCCGAAACCGAGGCCACCCCCCGCATCCTGATCGTGGAAGATGACCGCGCGACGGCCGATACCGTCTCCGAGGCCGTGGCCTCGCTCGGCTGCGAACCGGTGGTGATGCGCGATTGGGAAAGCGGCCTGAAAGCCACCGAACTGGCGGATTTCGCCGTGATCGTGATGGACAGGATGCTGCCCGGCGGCGACGGGGTGGATGCAATTGCGAAGATGCGGGCCCGGGGCTCCAGCGCCCTTGTGCTGGTGGTTTCGGCCCTCGGCACCTCGGGCGCCAAGATCGAAGGGCTGGAGAAGGGGGCCGATGACTATCTGGCCAAACCCTTCGATGGTGACGAGCTCAAGGCCCGCCTGCGGGCCCTGCTGCGCCGCAACCAGATGGTGGTGCTCGACAATGATCTGATGGCCTTCGGCGATGTTGAAATAAGGCTCAAGGCGCGGACCGTGCACATCGGCCGAACCCACGTTGCCGTCAGCCCGAAGGAGTTTGAACTGATTACCTTTTTCGCCCGCAACGCAGGTGAAACGGTGACCCGGATGCAGCTCTTGGAGAATGTCTGGAATCTGCACTTCGATCCGCAGACCAACGTGGTGGATGTGCATGTCGGGCGGCTGCGCCGCAAGCTTGAAGCCGCTGCTGGTCGGCCCATCATCATCACCGCGCGGGGCGAGGGCTACGTCTTCGCGCCCGAAGCCTGAGGCGCGGGTGCGCAGACTTCGCGGCAAGGCCTCGCTCCGGCTCGCGCTGGGGCTTTCCGCCCTGCTGATCGTGTTTTCGCTCGGTGCAATGGCGCTTCAATACCGGGCCACGGCGGCCGAGTTGGACAGGCGGGAACGCACCCTGCTGGCCGCCGATCTGGCCGGCCTCGCCGCGCTCTACGATCAGCGCCGCATCATCGCGCTGCGGCAGGCCATGGAGTTTCGCTCCGCTGCCGCGCCCGAAACCGGCATGCTCTACCTGCTGGAAGACCGCGAAGGCACGAAGCTCGCGGGCAATATCGACGCTCTGCCGCGGGGCCTTTCCCCAGTTCCCGGTGACATAGATGCCTCCAACCCCGTCGCCTTCACGTTTGCCGACACCCGCTACCTCGGCGTGGCCCGCGAGTTGCGCGGCGGCTTCCCGATGCTTGTCGCTCGCTCCCGCGCGCCCACCGAGGCCGCCCTGGCGGCGACCCGCGCCCAAATCTTCGCCACGGCCCTTGTGCTCATCGGCCTTTCGCTCGTGGCGGGCTGGCTCGCCTCCCGCTTCATCATGCGCCGGATCGACAGGCTCAACTGCCTTGCCGATCAGGTGGCAGCCGGTGATCTCTCCGCCCGCCTGCCCGGCCCGCGCGCCGATGATGAGTTTGGCGCGCTGGAGCGGCACATTCACACCATGCTGGACCGCATCGGCCACCTCACCCGTGCCCATGGCCGCCTGTCCGATACCATCGCCCACGAGTTGCGCACCCCACTCAACCGGATACAGGGCAAGCTCGACAAGCTGGAGGGCGACCCCGAGGCCATCGCCGCCGTGTCATCGGAAATCCGCGGCACCGTGCGCATCTTCGACAGCCTGCTTGAAATCTCCTCCGCCGAGGCCGCGAGTGGCGGCGGCACCGGTCTGGTTCCGGTCTCTCTCAGCCAGATTACCCGCGAAGTTTCAGAGCTTTACGAACCGCTCGCCGAAGAGAAGGCGCTGGACTATGGCGCGGTGATCGAGGCGGGCTGCAAGGTGCTGGGAGATCGCAACCTGATCGCCCAGCTGCTCTCCAACCTTGTCGATAACGCGATCAAGTTCTGCCGGGAGGGCGATGCGATCACCATTTCGCTGGAGGAGACAGCCGAGCGTCACATTCTCAGCATTTCCGACACCGGGCCTGGCG
Organism: Vannielia litorea; assembly: GCF_018424695.1. Taxonomy (GTDB): domain Bacteria; phylum Pseudomonadota; class Alphaproteobacteria; order Rhodobacterales; family Rhodobacteraceae; genus Vannielia; species Vannielia litorea_A. The sequence goes on along the minus strand of NZ_QTNQ01000020.1, from coordinate 51,170 downwards.
TGCCCCCCGAAGAGCGCGAGGCGGTGTTCGAGCGGTTTGCGCGCGCCGAGCGCGACCGCGAGGTGGCGGGCCACGGGCTGGGCTTGGCGCTGGTGCGCGCCATCGCCACGCGGCACGGGGCCAAGCTGACATTGCTGGAGGCCGACAAGGGCTTTGGCATCCAGATCGCCTTTCCAAAGCTGCCTCCGGAAATGGCTTAACCCAGGCGCGACAGAATTTCCGTCGCCGCCTCGGCCGGGCTGCGCTCACCGCCCGCCACCGCCGCGCCCAACTCACGCATCCGCGCGGCCAGCGCCTTGTCCTCGGTGAGCCGCCGCATCAGCCCATGGCGCACCTCCTCCTCGAACCAGTGCTGTGCCTGTTCGGCGCGCGTGCGGTCCCACGCGCCACTGTCGCGCCGCCAGTTCACCAGCGCCTCCATCTCGGCCCAGGCCTCCTCCATCCCGGTGCCCTCGACGGCAGAAACCAGCAGCGCCTTCGGAAAGCCCTCCGGATCCTGCGGGCGCTTGCGCAGCAGCCGCAGGGCACCGGCGTAGTCGGCGCAGGTGCGGCGGGCCACGTCTCTCAACGCGCCGTCCGCCTTGTTGACCAAGAGGATGTCGGCGATCTCCATGATCCCGCGTTTCACCCCCTGCAACTCGTCGCCGCCCGCCGGCGCGAGGAGCAGCAGGAAGAGGTCCACCATCCCGGCCACCATGGTCTCCGACTGGCCGACGCCCACGGTTTCAACCAGAACCACGTCAAAGCCCGCCCCTTCGCAAAGCGCCACCGCCTCGCGGGATCGGCGCGCCACGCCGCCAAGCTGGCTCTGCGAAGGGGAGGGCCGGATGAAGGCCATAGGGTGGCGCGAGAGTTGTTCCATCCGGGTCTTGTCGCCCAGGATCGAGCCGCCCGAGCGGGCGGAAGAGGGATCGACGGCGAGCACCGCCACCTTCAGCCCCTTCTCCACCAAAAACAGCCCGAAGGCCTCGATGAAGGTGCTCTTGCCCACGCCCGGCGTGCCCGAAAGGCCTATGCGCAAGGCCTGCTGCCCGGCCTTGCCAACCTCAGCCACCAGTTCCGCCGCGGCCTCCCGGTGATCCGCCCGGGCGCTTTCCACCAGCGTGATCGCCCGCGCCAGCGCCCGTCGCTCGCCCGCCTTCACCCGTTCTGCCAGATCGCCCGTGTCCACACTGCCGCCCTCTCGATTTTCCATGGTTTGCCCCGGCGCGGCGGGCTATGTCCACCCCATGCGAAAGGTTGACGACCCCTTTGCCATCACCCTGCCGATCGAGGAGGTGCTGCCCCAGCTCGTCGCGGCGCTGAAGGCGGGCGGGCAGGCCGTGCTTCAGGCCCCGCCGGGCGCGGGCAAGACAACCGGCGTGCCCATTGCGCTCTGGGAGGCCGGGCTGGCGGAAGCGGGCCGCATCCTGATGCTTGAGCCCCGCCGCCTCGCCACCCGCGCCGCCGCCGAGCGCCTCGCCCAGACTCTTGGCACAAAGGTTGGCGCAGGCGTGGGCTACCGAATGCGTGGCGAAGCGAAGGTGAGCAACGCCACCCGGATCGAGGTGGTGACAGAGGGTATCCTGACCCGGATGATCCAGTCCGACCCGGAGCTTTCCGGCGTCTCGGTGGTGATCTTCGACGAGTTCCACGAGCGCTCCCTTCAGGCCGATCTGGGGCTGGCGCTGGCGTTGGAAGCGCGCGAGGCGCTGCGGCCCGATCTGAAATTTCTGGTGATGTCGGCCACGCTGGATGCCGCGCCGGTGGCCACGCTGATGGGCGAGGCCCCGATTATCACCTCCGAAGGGCGCAGCTTTCCGGTCGAGGAGCACTGGGCCGAAGCCCCGCTGCCCGCCGGCGCGCGGCTGGAAGGGCCGATGGCCGAGCTGATCGCGCGAGCGATGAACGAGACCACGGGCGACATGCTAGCCTTCTTGCCCGGCGAGGGCGAAATCCGCCGCCTCGCCGCCGCGCTGCGCCTGCCGGAAACAGTCGCGGTGATGCCGCTCTACGGCGCCCTGCCTTTCGCCGAGCAACGCGCAGTGATGCGCCCTCTGCGCACCGGCGGCAAGCAAACCCGCAAGCTGGTGCTCGCCACCTCCATCGCCGAAACCTCGCTGACCATCCCCGGCATCCGCACCGTCGTCGACAGTGGCCGGGCGCGGCGCGCGCGCTTTGACCCGGGCACAGGCATGTCGCGCCTCGTGACCGAGCCGGTGAGCCGGGCCGAGGCCACCCAGCGCGCGGGCCGCGCCGGGCGCGTGGAAGAGGGCCGCGTCTACCGCCTTTGGACGAAGGGGGGCCACGGGGCCCTGCCCGCCTTCCCCCCCGCCGAGATCGAGGCCGCCGACCTCACAGGGCTGGCGCTGGAACTGGCGCTTTGGGGCGGCGGCGATGGCCTGCGCTTTCTCACCCCGCCCCCCGAGGGCGCGATGGCCGCCGCCACCCGGCTTCTGGAAGAGCTGGGCGCGCTCGACGCCGGGCGGATCACACCCCATGGCAAGGCCCTCTCCGCCCTGCCGGTGCATCCGCGCCTTGGCCATATGCTGGCGCTCTCGGGGTCTGATGCCGCCCCGATTGCGGCGTTGCTCAATGAACGCGACCCGCTCCGAAATGCAGGAGCCGACCTCTCCAAGCAGTTGCGCGCCTTGCAAAATCCCGGCGGTGCACCCGAGGCCGCGCGCCCGGCCCTGAAACGCATTGCGCAGGAGAGCAAGCGGCTCGCGCGCCTCGGTGGCCCGCCCTCCGATCTGACCCCGGCGCAATCCCTCGCCCTCGCCTATCCAGACCGTATCGGCCTGCGCCGTCCCGGCGATTTGCCGCGCTTCCTGCTCTCCGGCGGGCGCGGGGCTCAGATGGGGGCGGAGGACGACCTTGCCGGGCAGCGCCTCATCGTGGTGGCCGACGTCGAGGGTGAGGGCCGCGATGCCCGCATCCGCCTGGCCCTGCCGATCAGTGAAAGCGAGCTGCGCAGCACGCCGGGGGTTGAACCCGCGTGGCAGGAGGTGGCCGAATGGTCGAAGCGCGAGCGCCGTGTCGTGGCCCGGCGGCAGGAACGTCTGGGCGCGCTGGTATTAGATGACCGGCACTGGAAAGATGCGCCCGACGAGGCGCTCGCCGCCGCCGCGCTGGAGGGTGTGCGCGAGCTTGGGCTGCCGGTGAGTGACAAGGCCCGGCGTCTGTTGGCGCGCATCGCGCTGATGCCCGAATTGCCGGATTGCTCCGAAGACACCCTGCTGGCGGAGGCGGAAGACTGGCTGCTGCCCTGGCTCGGCAAGGTCCGCACCGCCGCCGACATCGCCGCGCTCGACATCACCGAGGCGCTCAAGGCCCGGATCGGTTGGGACGGGATGCAGGCGCTCGATCGCGCCGCGCCGCCCAGCTTCACCACGCCGCTTGGGCGCGCCATACCCATCGACTATTCTGGCGAGGCCCCCGAAATCTCTCTGCGGCTGCAAGAGATGTTCGGCCAAACCACCCACCCCGCCGTGGCCGGGCAGCCGCTGCGCGTCACCCTGCTCTCCCCCGCAGGCCGCCCGGTGCAGACGACGATGGACATTCCCGGCTTCTGGGCCAGCTCCTACGCCGACGTGCGCAAGGACATGCGGGGCCGCTACCCCAAGCACCCCTGGCCGGACGACCCGACGGTGGCCGACCCGACCCTGCGCGCCAAGCCCCGCAAATGATTGCGCCGCCGCCTCCGGGGTCGTAAACCGCCGAAATGCCCCGCTATGCCCTGAAAATCGAATACAACGGCGCGCCCTTCAACGGCTGGCAGCGCCAGGCCGAGCTTCCTTCGGTGCAAGGCGCGGTCGAGGCGGCGCTGGCGATGCTGGAGCCGGGGGAGCACACGATCGCGGCGGCGGGGCGCACCGATACCGGCGTTCATGCGCTCGGGCAGGTCGCGCATTGCGACATGGCGAAGGATTGGGAGCCGTTTCGGCTTTCGGAGGCGCTGAACTATCACCTGAAGCCCGCCCCTGTGGCCGTTGTCGCCTGTGCCGCCGTCGATGACGACTGGCACGCGCGCTTCTCGGCCGAGGCCCGGCACTACCTCTTCCGCCTCGTGGTGCGCCGCGCGCCGCTCACCCATGACGCGGGGCTGGCCTGGCGGGTGATGCAGCCGCTCGACCTTGCCGCCATGCAAGAGGGCGCGGCACATCTGCTCGGGCGGCATGATTTCACCACCTTCCGCGCCTCGGAATGCCAGGCCAAATCGCCGGTGAAAACGCTCGACCGTCTCGACATCGAAGAACTCGACTATCCCGGCGGGCGCGAGTTTCGCTTTCACCTTTCGGCCCGGAGCTTCCTTCACAACCAGGTCCGCAGCTTCGTCGGCACGTTGGAACGCGTCGGTGCCGGGGCCTGGGCGCCCGAGGATGTGAAGGCTGTGCTGGAGGCGCAGGACCGCGCCGCCTGCGGCCCCGTCTGCCCGCCCTACGGGCTCTATTTGCGGGCCGTGGATTACCCGGACGATCCGTTTGCCTAAGCGGCACCCCGGCCCGCGTGCCTCACATCGCGGCAGCGCGCAGACGGGCAATATCATAGCCCGCCCAGCGCAGAATCTCCTCGGCGGCCCTGCGGCGATCCGGGCCAATCTCGCCGCGGTCAAGGATGGCCCCGAACCGGCCCGAGGGCGTGCCAATGACAAGCGTGCGGTAGTCCGCATCCACCCACAGCACCCACCACGGCTCTGACAGCGCGCCCTTCAGACCTTTCGGCGCCAACCGACCGGGACCGGCAGGCACGAGCCGCGCCTGCCCTGCCGCGCTTTGCATCTCGACCCCGCCCGGCGTCGCCGCAAAGCGCGCGCGGCAAACCAGGCAGGCCCCAGCCTCGCGGAACGAGGCCACCTCGCGCCATTCGCCCGCAAGCTTGGCGCTGTCGAAAAGCGCGATGGAGCTGATCGGTGCGGTGGCGTCGCGATAGCCGTCGGATGCGGGCGCCCCGAGGCAGCCGGCGAGCAGGAGCGCCGGGATCATTCGGTGCATATGTTCACCACCCGCCCATTCTCCAGCGCGTCATAACAGCCAAACAACGGCGTGACGGGCGCACAGGTGCGGGACTTGGCAAAGCAGATGCCCTGACAATCCGAGCCGTCATCGCAGCGCTTGTTGGCATCGCGGGTCGGCAGGACGCAGGTGAAGGTGCCGCCCTCGCCCCGCTGCACGAAGCGGCCCTTCTTCTTGGTGCATTGCGCCGCCTGTCCGGTGAGCGCGGCGGGCACCGGGGGCGGCTCGGGGGCCTTGTAGAGTTCGTCGGGCAGTTCGGGCGCAGGAGTTGCCGCTTCCTCCTCGGCGCTGGCCTCGGTCTCTGCCGCCTGGGGCAACAGATCATCCTCGGCATCCGGGGTGCGCGCCGGCGCTGGCGGCTCGAGGTCGGGCGAACTCGGCGCGGCAGGCGCGGGCCGAGCGGCTTTGCTGCCGGGCCTTGGCCGTGGGCGCGGATCATCGGGCCCGGCTTCGGTGACCTCGGCGGGCACCTCCGCCTTGCTTCCCAGGCCACCGGGGAGCTGGCAGCCGCCCAGAGCCAGCACAACGGCCAGCCCGAGGGTTCCGATCCACAGTTTTCGCACCACGCCTAGGCTCCTCACAGGTCGCGGGGAGACTGCCAGATACGCGGCAAAAGTCCAGCCGGAACCGCTATATATGGGGGGCTGACGAGATCGTGAACCTCAATATGGCAAAGGATGCGCCCGGTATATCTCCGCGATGCCTGTCCGCAGCTCATCTGTCAGCACAAAATCCATGCCCGCGATGATGTGCTCGAGCTGTGCCATCGTCGTCGCCCCGAAGATGACAGATCCCATGAAGGGCCGCTCCGCCGCCCAGGCCAGGGCCATGTGCACCGGGTCCACCCCGTGCTCTTCGGCCAGCGCCACGTAGGCCGCGGTGGCCGCTTCCGCGCGGGGCGTGATCCGCCCGCCAAGATCCCCGTTGATCGACGCCCGGCTGCCCTCGGGACGGGCGCCGCCCGCGTATTTGCCAGTGAGCAAACCGGCCGCCAGCGGCGAGTAGGCCAGCAGCGAAACCTCCTCCTGGTGCGACATCTCGGCCATGTCGGTGTCATACATCCGGCAGAGCAGGCTGTATTCGTTCTGCACCGTCTCCATGCGCGGGCCACCCGTCTCTGCGGCAAGCTGGTTCCAGCGGGTCATGCCCCAGGCGCTTTCGTTCGAGGTGCCGAAATGGCGCACCTTGCCCGCATCGCGCAGGCGCGCCATCTCGGCCATCACCTCTTCCATGTTGGCGCGGGTGGCGGCGCGGTCCTGCTGTTCGGGCGCGAACTCCCAATGCTGGCGAAAGTGATACGATCCGCGCTGCGGCCAGTGAAACTGGTAGAGGTCGATCACATCGGTTTGCAGGCGGCGCAGCGAAGTCTCCACCGCCTCGCGCAGGGTTTCAGCCGTGATCCCGCGCTCATCGCGGACCAGCTTGCTCGGGCCAACGATCTTTGTGGCGATGACCACGTCGTCGCGTTTGCCCGACTTGGCCACCCAGTTGCCGATGATCTCTTCGGTGCGCCCAACCGTCTCTGCCCGCACCGGGTTGACCGGATACATCTCGGCGGTGTCGAGAAAGGTGAGCCCCGCCTCAAGGGCCGCATCAATCTGAGCGTGGCCTTCGGCCTCAGGGGTCTGGTTGCCGAAGGTCATGGTGCCGAGGCACCAGATCGGCACTTCAAGGTCGCTCTGGCCGAGCTTTTGCATCTTCATCTGGAGGTCGTCCCTGCCGTTTCATGTTGGACCGGAACCTATCGTGCAGGTCCGCAGGGGCAAGCAGGAAGCAAGCGCTTCAGGAACTGTTATTGACCGTTTCGGCCGAGGTCTCGCGGGTTTCGACAGGGGGGGGCCTGCGCGCGCGCGTTGGAAACGCGTAGGCGAGGTAGATCGCGCCAAGGCCGAGCACGCTGCCGGCACAATAGGCTGCGACCAGCCAAAACCAGTGTGGCGAGAAGAATTGGTTGACGAGACCGACAGCGCCGAAACCGAACACCAGGAAAATAATGATGTTGAGAAACTGCACTTCGAACTCCGGGTCGACTTAGGTTGCAAAACTTTGCATGGGTCTCACTAACACTCTGTTACGGACGGCTGGACGCCGCGCTGGTTTCTCTCTGTGAACGCAGAGAAACGAGGCGATCCTAAGCCTTTGCGCAGGTTTCCCAAAGGCATCTCTTTGCTGCACTGCAGCGTAATACGGCGCCGCGATCGCAGTGGACGGGCCAGGCAAAAGCGGTGAGTCGCTGTGGTCAAGCGATGGAGAAGCCGCTAGTCTCACGCCAGATGTTCAAAGAATCCGATACCTTGCAGCCCAACTTGATCGTCTTTTCCGATCTTGATGGAACCCTGCTCGACCATCAGACCTATGCGTTTTCTGCAGCGCAGAGCGCCTTGGAGTGTCTGGGCAAAAAAAATTTGCCACTGGTGCTCGCCAGCAGCAAAACTTCGCATGAGATGCAAGGGCTTGCACAAGATCTACCCCTACGTGTCCCCGCGCTCATCGTGGAGAATGGCGCGGGCGTGATTTGGGCCGGAGAAGACGCGCAGGCAGAGGCCCGTCACCCCGCCCTCATGGCCGTGTTGAATGCTCTGCCGCCCGCGCTGCGCGCCCCCTTCGAAGGGTTCACGGACTGGGGGCCGGAGGGCGTGGCGCGCGAAACCGGGCTGCCCCGCGCACAAGCCGCATTGGCCGCGCGCCGGGCGTTTTCCGAGCCGGGCCTCTGGCGCGGTGACGCGGCAACACGGGCGGCCTTCATCGAAGCTCTGGCGGAGGGCGGTGTGACGGCTCGGCAGGGTGGGCGGTTTCTGACCCTGTCCTTCGGCGCCGACAAGGCGGATCGGGTGCGCGAGGTTGCCGACAGGATCGCGCCCGGCGCCCACGTCATGGCCCTGGGTGACGCGCCCAACGATATCGGCATGCTCGAGGCCGCCGATACCGGCATCATCATTGCCAATCCACAGGGCGCGCAAATTGATACACTGGCGGGTGAATCCACCGGCCGGATCCGTCGCAGCACGAGGCCCGGGCCGGAGGGATGGAACGAAGCGGTGCTCGACATGATTGACACATTGGCCCCCGCAAAGCTGCGGGACTGAGCGCCAGACAGACCGGAACAACACCAAGGGAGCCCGAGCATTGGCCGATTTTCATCAGAGCGGAAGCGTCGCCACATTGCACAACCTGCGCACGCTCGATCCGGCGGCCATGGCCCGCGAACTCGAAACCATCACCGCCACCCGAAAGATCGTTCTGGTGCTGCCCTCGCTCTACTCGGAGCTTGAGGGCGAGGCCCTGCCGGCCATTCTCGACGAGCTCTCCAAGGTGCGCTTCATCAGCCGGATCATCATCGGCCTCGACCGGGCCAATGAAAGCCAGTATCGCGACGCCAAGAAGTTCTTCTCGCGGCTTCCGCAAGAGCACATGGTGCTCTGGAACGACGGCCCGCGGCTTCAGGCCATCGACGCGCGGCTGAAAGGGCTCAACCTTTCGCCGCAGGAGCCGGGAAAGGGCCGGAATGTCTGGTTCTGCATGGGCTACGCGCTGGCCCAGGCCGATAGCGCCGTGGTCGCCCTGCACGATTGCGACATTCTCACCTATGACACCGATATGCTGGCCCGCCTCGTCTACCCCGTGGCCAACCCGAATTTTCCCTACCAGCTCTGCAAGGGATACTATCCGCGGATTGCTGACGGAAAGCTTAACGGCCGGGTCTCACGCCTGCTGGTCAGCCCGCTTCTCCTGGCGCTGAAGAAGGTGCTGGGCGACCACGACTACCTCGATTACCTGCGCGGCTTCCGCTACCCGCTGGCCGGGGAGTTCGCCATGCGCACCAGCATCCTGCCCGACATGCGCATCCCCTCCGACTGGGGCCTGGAGATCGGCGTGCTCTCGGAGGCCTGGCGCAACCTCAGCCCCAAGGCGGTGTGTCAGGCTGAGATATCAGACCGTTACGACCACAAGCACCAGACGGTGAGCGAGGATGACAAGACCACCGGCCTGAATCGCATGTCCATCGACATCTGCAAGGCGCTCTATCGGAAGCTGGCGACGGATGGCACGGTGTTCACGCCCAACGTCTTCCGCTCGCTGAAGGCCACCTATTACCGGATCGCGCTCGACATGATCGAGATCTACGCCCATGACGCCGCGATGAACGGCCTCTATGTGGACCGGCACCGCGAAGAGACAACAGTGGAGCTCTTTGCCTCCAACATCGTCGAGGCGGGCCAGGTCTTCCTCGAAAATCCGATGGAAACACCCTTCATCCCCAACTGGAGCCGGGTCCATTCGGCCGACCCCGACCTGATGCGCGACATGTCGGCGGCGATCCGGGCCGATAACGAGGAGTTCGCCGCCTAGACCGGCTCGGTGCCGATATCCGGGCAGGCGCTGAAGGCCTCGACCAGAGCGTCAATCAGAACCCTCACCTTGGCCGGAACAAAGGCCCCGGGCGGGCGGATCACGCTGATGGGGAACTCGGGCGTCGGATACTCCGGCAACAGGTGCTCCAGCACCCCATCGCGCACTGCCTTGCGGGCTATGAAGTCGGGCAGCAAGGCAAGCCCCAGCCCGTCTATCGCCCATTGCAGCTGCGCCTCGCCGTTGTTGGTGACGATCCGCCCGCGCGGGCGCACCAGAACCAGATCGTCGCCCGCCATGAACCGCCAGTCACTGGAAGGGGCGTTGCCGTAGATCAGGCATTCGTGCTGCGCAAGGTCGCGGGGTTCCCTCGGCCAGCCCGCCCCGTCCAGATAGGCACGGCTGCCCACCAGAAGCCCGCGGGCGCTGGCAAGGCGGCGGATGACGAGGCTGGAATCGCGCGGCGTACCGGCGCGGATGGCGGCATCGTAACGCCCCTGGATCAGGTCTTCGACGCCATCCGAGAAATCCACGTCGACATGCAGGCCCGGATTTTCCGCCGCGAGCCGCCCGAGCACCGGCACCACGTGCAACACCCCGAGCGAGATCGGCGCCGTCACCCGCAGGGTGCCGATCACCCGGCCTCCGCGCGCCGAGACCGCCTCGCGCGCCTCCTCGTATTCTGCCAGGATGCGCTCGGCCCGCACCAGCAGCTCCTCTCCCGCCGCCGTCGGCCGCACGCCGCGCGTATTGCGGTCGAGCAGGCGTGTGCCGAGGCCGTCCTCGAGGTGCGAGACCCGCCGGCTTACCATGGATTTCGACACGCCCAGCAGTCCGGCCGCGCGGCTGAACCCGCCGCTGTGCACAACTTCGACAAAGGCGCGCAGGTCTTCCGGGTCGTCCATATCGCGTTCCCTTGGATGCAACAAAGTTGTGCAGCTTATGGTCATTCCGGCGCACGGGCTGCAACAATAGATAGGGGCCGACGAGAGATTTCCAGATGAAAGGCCCCACCATGACAACCATTCTCGCACTCAACAGCAGCGCCCTCGGCGACGCTTCGGTTTCACGCCAACTGGTCCAGAGCACGCTCGACGTGCTGACCCGCGCCGAGCCCGATGCGGAGGTGATCCACCGCGACATCGGCGCCGCGCCGCTGCCGCATTTCGTAGCCGACAATGCCGTGCCAGAGCCCGCCAGCGCCGAGCAGAAGGCCGTGCGCGCCCGCACCGAGGCGCTGATCGACGAACTCAAGGCCGCCGACACACTGGTGATCGGCGCACCGATGTACAATTTCGGCATCCCCTCCACCCTCAAGGCCTGGTTCGACCACGTGCTGCGCGCCGGTGAAACCTTCCGCTACACCGAGGCCGGCCCCGAAGGCCTGCTGAAGGGCAAGCGCGCCATCGCGCTCATCACCCGCGGCGGGCAGTACAGCGAAGGGCCCGGCACGGCGTTCGACGCCCAGGAGCCGCATCTGCGCACCCTCCTCGGTTTCATCGGGATCACCGACATCACCGTGATCCGCGCCGAAAACCTGGCGATGGGCCCCGAGCCGCGCGAGGCCTCCATCGCCGAGGCTCGGGGCCTCATCGACACGCAGGTTCAGGCGCTGGCCGCCTGAGGCCGCACCTCGGGCTGGCGCAGCCTGTTCAGTGCCGGTTGGAGATCCACCGGCACTGGTAGGGCGCCAGCTCGATCTCGCCGCGCGCGGCGTCCACCGGTTCATCAGAGAGCAGATCGACCCAGTTTTCCCCGCCGATCAGGTTGATCGAGAAGACCGGCAGGGCAATCGTTTCGCCCGTCAGGTTGTGCAGCGCGAAGATTGACTGGGAGCGGTCCAGGCTTTGCCGCCAGACCCCGAAGATCCCCTCGCCCAGTTGCAGGGTGAACTGGGTGGCATTGGGGTGGAAGGCGGGCTGCCGGGTGCGGATGGCGATGCGGCGCTTGAGGCGCGCGAGAACCTGCGCGTGGATCGTCTCCGGATCGTCCAGCAGTTTGCGCAGCGAAGGATAATCCCAGCGGTGCCGGTTGATCGCGCGGTTCACGCCGGTTTTCTCCACGCCGTCATGGTCGTTCGGCGTGGCCAGCAGGGAATGGATGTAGAAGGCCGGAATACCCTCGAGCGAAAGCACGATGGTCTGGCTGCACAGGAAGCGCGCGATCTGGTGCGCGTCGGGGCCGTCGACCGTGCCCTTCAGCGCCTCGAAATAGGTGATGTTCAGCTCATAGGGCTTCTCGCCCCCGCCCGGCAGCGATCGCATGGAGACGAGGCCGCCGTTTGCCTTCACGGCGCCGATCACCTTCTGGATGTCCTCCTCCGAAAGCAGCCCCTCGGCGGGGCGCATCCCGATACCGTCATGTGAGGCGGTGAAGTTGAGGTAGGCACAGCCGAGCTGGGCGGGTGGCATGGCCATGAGCCACTGGTTGAGCGCCCGGCTGGAGCCGGTCAGCAGCGCGTGCAGCACCAGTGGCGGCAGCGAGAAATTGTAGATCGCATGGGCCTCGTTGCGGTTCCCGAAGTAGCTGAGGTTTTCGGCATTGGGCACATTGGTTTCGGTCAGCAGGATCACCGGCTCGACGGCATAATCGAACAGCAGGCGCATCAGCCGCACGATGGCGTGGGTTTGCGGCAGGTGGATGCAGTTGGTGCCGATCTCCTTCCAGAGGAAGGCCACCGCATCGAGGCGGATCACCCGCACGCCATTGTCGATGTGCAGCCGGATGATGCGCAGAAATTCCAGCAGCACCTCGGGGTTGGCGAAGTTCAGATCCACCTGATCGTGCGAGAAGGTGCACCACACGTGCTTGGGCCCAGAGGGCGTTTGCACCTCGCGCAGCAGCGAGGAGGTTCGGGGGCGCACGACCTGGCTGATGTCGTCGTCCGGCGAGGCCTCGAAGAAGAACTTGTCGTAAGGTTCATGGCCCTGGAGATAGTCGTGAAACCATTTCGAGAAGCTCGACACGTGGTTCAGCACCAGGTCCGACATGAGCTTGAACTCTTCGGCAATTCGCCGGATGTCGGGCCAGTCGCCGACCTGCGGGTTCACCGCGCGGTAATCGACCACGGCAAAGCCATCGTCGGAGGTGAAGGGGAAGAAGGGCAGGATGTGCACGCCCGAGATCACCCCTTGGAGATAATGGGTGAGAAAGTCACGCAGCAGGTCGAGCGGCTTGTGGTGCCCGTCCACAAGGCTGTTGGCATAGGTGATGACGAGCGTATCCGCCTCGCTCCACAGGTTGTTGCCAGCCGTCCGCGCCCGCGAACGCACATGCGCGCCTTCGGGCCAGAAGGCCTCTTGCACCTGCGCGGCGAGGGCGTGGCAATCGTGTTCGGGGTAGATCTGTTCCAGCAGCGTGGCGGTTCTGGATTTGACCGAGGGCGTAGGTTTGTTCATCGGGCGGGTCCGTGCTGGAGGCATCTCTTCAGGTAAAACATCAAAGCCAAAGCGCTTTCAAGGCGCGGAGGGGTTGGATTTGATCTCAATAGGGGCAGATGCCTCTTTGCTGTGCAAATGGCCATCAATGGCCGGTGCGGGAGAGGAGCGCGTCGATCATCCCGTGATAGCCCGCGCCGAAGAGCCGGGCGTGCACGATGGCGGGCCAGAGCTGGTAGATGGCGCGACGGGTCTCGGCGCCGGGCGGCAGCGGTCCGTAGCTTTCGGCAAAGGCGGGGCCCGGGCTGCCGAAGAGGTGGAGCATGGCGAGGTCCACCTCGCCGTCGCCGTGGTAGCAGGCCGGGTCGATCAGCGCGGCAAGCCGGCCCCGCCGCGCCAGCAGGTTGCCGGACCAGAGATCGCCATGCAGCAGGGCGGTGGAGTTGCGTGGCAGATGCTCCGGCAGGGTGGCGGCGAGCGCCTCGATGCGGCGGGCCAGGGCAGGCGGCAGGTGGGGCACCTCGGGCAACAGGCGGCGCTCGGCCCAAAAGGCGGGCCATGTTGCGGCCGGGCTGTTGGCGATGGGAAGGTTGGCGAAGGCGAAAGGCTCGGGCCAACCGTTTTGCGGGGCCTGCGTGGCATGGAGCCGCCGCAGGGCAGTGCCCAGGTCGGCCCAGCCCTCCTCATCCGGCCCGCCGTCGTTTTCGACATGGCTCAACACCAGCACCGCGCCGGACACCGCGAGCACCTGCGGCACCGGCGCACCCGCCTCGGCCAGCGCCCGCAGCATCCGCGCCTCCGCCTCGGGTGCCGTGCCGGATTTGGCCACCACCGCCTGCCCATCCGAGAGCTGCAGCAGAAGCACATCGCTCAGATCGCCGCCATGGAGCGGCGTGATGCGTCTGGCCGTGGCGCCAAGCAGGGCGGTTGCGGCCTGCGCAAGGCTGTCTGTTGCACTCATGCCGGCAGCCTTGCGCGAAACTTCCGGCCTGTCGAGCCGGTCACCCCGCCACGGCGAAGCGCGCGGCGGGGTTCGGCGCCACGAGCGCTTCCACGCGGGGTTTCGGATGGCGGACGAAGATGATCGCCGGGTTCGTCACCCCCTGCCCCGCCACCGCGTGAGCCAGCCCGTCGAGCCGACAGGCGAAGTGCCGCTCGTCGCGGGTGGAGACGGCGCAGACGATCTCCACCTCCGCCGCCGCCGGCACCCCGGCGGCCAGCAAGCTCGCCTCGATCTCGCGCGCCTTGCGCACGCCCATGTAGAGCGCCAGCGTGGTGCCGGGAATGCAGATGGCGCCCCAGTCCGGCGCGGCATCCCCCTCGCGGCAGGTGCCGGTGGCAAACACCACCCGGTCGGTCTCGCCGCGCTCGGTGAGCGAGCGGCCCATGGCAGCCCCGGCGGCGGAGGCGGCGGTGACGCCGGGAACGATTTCAACCGTGATCCCATGCGCGCGGGCGGCGGCCAGCTCTTCGGTGGCGCGCCCGAAGATCCCGGGATCGCCCGACTTGAGCCGCACCACGCGCTGCCCCTTGCGCGCGGCAGCGACGATCACCGCGTCGATCCGCTCTTGCGGCCAGGCACAGGCCCCCACCTCCTTGCCGACAAAGACACGCTCGGCATCGCGGCGGGCCAGTTCGAGCACATCGGGGTCGACGAGCCGATCATAGAAGATCACATCGGCCTCTTGCAGGCGCTGGACGGCGCGCAGCGTGAGCAGATCACGGGCGCCGGGGCCTGCGCCGACGAGGGAGATGAGCCCTTCGGACCGGGTATCGGGCGCGCCGCCTGCCGCAATTGCCTGCTTGAGCGCGGCTGCGGCGTCGCGCTCGGCGCCAGCGGCGTGCAGGCGGCGGGGCGCTTCGGAGAAGGCCCAGCGCCAGAATTCCCGCCGGGCGGCGCGGGGCACGCGACGGGCCACGGCCTCGCGCATCCGGCCTGCCATGGAGACGAAATCGCCAAGGCGCGGCTCCAGCATCTCTTCCACGCGCGTTTTCACCTGCCGCGCCAGAACCGGGGCCGCCCCCTCGGTGCCGATGGCCACCACCAGCGGGTCGCGGTCGACGATGGAGGGGGTGTAGGCATCGCAGAGGTCGGGCTGGTCGACCACGTTGACCACCACCCCGGCGGCGCGGGCGAGGTCGGCGAAGGCGGCATCGCGCCCCGGGCAGCCTGTGGCAATGAAGGCCAGCGCCGCGCCAGCGAAACTGTCTGCGCTCATCCCGTCTGCGTGGTGCTCTGCCCGGCCCGAGGCTACCAGCGCGGCCAGTTCGTCCTCCAGCGCCTCGGCCAGAAACACCAGCTTCGCCTCGGTCTTCAGCATCAGCCGGGCCTTCTGCGCGGCCTGCTCTCCGCCCCCCGCGATCACCACGCGGCGGCCTGCCATGGCAAGGAACATCGGAAAGGTCTTCATCTCTTCTCTCCAGTCAGGCCGCGCGGGCGGCGTGGCGGTTGGCCCAAAGCTCCTGCGCCAGCCCGGGCGCGAGGCCACAGGTTTCCAGCGCCAGCTCGGCGGTGCCCAGCACGATGGCGCGGGCAAAGTCATCCTCGCTCTCGCCGTGCCAGAGGCGGGCAAGGTCATTCGGGTCTGGGGCTTCATCGGCAAGGCGGCGGGTCTCTTCCTCCAGCGCGGGGGCCGAAGCCTCCCAGCGGGTGCCGCCGCGCGTGCCGTAAAGCGCGATGTCCTTGGAGGGGTGCCGCTCAAACTCGCCACCGCCGCCCTTGAGCACGGTCATCGCGGGCTGGCCGAGCAAGTCGCAGGCATCAGCCTGCAGGGCGCGATAGGGCGGGTGGAAGACGCCCTGCACCGCCGCGGGGGCGCGCGCGGGGTTGAGCACACGCAGCACGGTGTTGACGGCGGAGCGCAGGCCCAGCACGTCGCGCAGGCGGAGAAGTTCAAGGAGGCGCGGGGCGAAGGCCTCAAGCGGCAAATAGGCGATGCCATCGCGCGCCATCACCTCGCTGGCCTCTTCCATCGACTGCGCCTCGGCAATGCCCGCCGCAGGCAGCGCAGCCCGCACCGAGGCCGCCGCCTTCTGGTGTGAGTTCCAGCCGTGCAGCAACACCGGCGCCCCGGCCCGCGCCACAAGGCGGGCCGAGAGCAGGAACCACGGCAAGCCCCGGGTGCGGCCCGCCGCGTAGCTCGGCCAGTCGAGCGCGGGAGCCGCGCCGGGCCAGGGCGCGAGGGTGGCGCGCGCCGCCTCGACGAAGCCCGCCACCTCGCCAGCCGTCTCGCCCCGGAAGCGCATCAGCATGAGCAGCGCGCCCACGGCCTCCGGCGCGGCCTCGCCGGAGAGGATCAGCGCCATGGCCTCGCGGGCCTCCTCCTGCGTCAGCGAGCGCGACCGGCCCGGACCCCGGCCAAGGATGCGAACGTAGGGTGCAAGGCTCATTCGGCGGCCTCCCGGTTGGTGGCGGAAGCCAACAGCGCGGCCAGCTCCGGGCGGCAGGAGCCGCAGTTGGTGCCCGCCTGAAGCGCCGCGCCGATCGCCTCGACAGAGGCGAGGTGCTGGCTCTGGATCGCGGCGAGGATGGTGTTCACCCCAACGTCGAAACAGGCGCAGACGGTTGCGCCCGGGTCGGGCATGTCTTGTCCGGGCTGGCCGGAGAGCTGGGCGGGGGCCGCTGGCGCGCCGAGCTGAGCCGCCATGAAGCTGCGGGAGACCGCCACCGGCTCGGCAGCCACGAAGAGCGCGGCGGCCAGCTTGCCCTCCGACAGAAAGGCCAGCCGCGCGCCGCCACGTGCCGCGTCGATGACAACCAGCGCCTCGGCCTCGGGCGGAAGACCAAAGACCATCCGGCCCCAGGCCTCCCAATCCTCCGGGGCCTCCACGCCAGCCAATTCAAGCCGCCAGCCCTCCCGGGCCCGGGCCATCGCCCAATAGGGCGCATCGGGGCGGGGCTTGGCGGCGGAGACGGCAAAGCCGAACCACGCGGCAGCGAATGGCGCGATGCCAACCACCGCGCCCTTGCTGTCGGGCTGGCCGCTGATCGGATCGGTCACAGAGGCCACAAGCGCATCGGTCCGCCCCAGCGAGGCGGTTTCCGCAGTCCAGTGCATCGGCACGAATACCTCGCCGGGGCGCACCCGCTCGGTCACGATCACACGGGCCAGCATCCGCCCGGACGGGCTTTCCACATCGGCAATCCCGGCGGGCCGCAACCCGAGGCGGGAAGCGTCATCAGGGTGCACCTCGACATAGGGCTCGGCCATGTGCTGGCTCAGGCGCGGCGACTTGGCGGTGCGGGTCATGGTGTGCCAGTGGTCGCGCACGCGGCCGGTGTTGAGCCGGAACGGGTAGCGCCGGTCAACCGCCGTGGCCGGGGCCGTGGTGCGCACGGGCAGCATCTTCGCCCGCCCGTTTTCGGTGAAGAACCGGCCATCGCCGAAGAAGCGTCCACCGCTGCGGGTGGCGCTCACCGGCCATTGCACCGGGGCGAGGTCGGCGTATTGGGCGTCCGAAATATCGGCAAGGCCGGAGATGTCGAAATCCTTTCCCATGCCTGCGGCGATGCCTGAAAGCGCGGCGTATTCTCGGAAGATCTCGGCGGGAGAGGAGTAATCAAAGGCCGCGCCCCAGCCCATCCGGGCGGCGAAATCGCTGAGGATGCGCCAGTCGTGCCGGGCCTCGCCGGGCGCGGGCAGCGCGGTGCGCTGGCGGCTGATGCGGCGCTCGGAGTTGGTCACCGTGCCGTCCTTCTCGCCCCAGCCGGTGGCAGGCAGCAGCACATGGGCGAGGCGGGCGGTGTCGGTGTTGGCAGTGATGTCGGAAACCACCACGAAATCGCAGCCCGCGATGGCCGCGCGCACCCGGTCGGCCTCGGGCATGGAGACCGCCGGGTTGGTGGCCATGACCCAGAGCGCCTTGATCTCACCGCGCTCGATGGCATCGAACATCTCCACCGCCTTCAGCCCGGCCTTCTCGGGCATCGCGGGGGCCTGCCAGAAATCCCGCACCGCCATGCGGTGTTCGGCGTTCTCGATGTCGAGGTGGCAGGCCAGCATGTTGGCGAGCCCCCCCACCTCGCGCCCGCCCATGGCGTTCGGCTGCCCGGTAACGGAAAACGGCCCCATGCCCGGCTTGCCGATGCGGCCCGTGGCGAGGTGGCAGTTGATGATCGCGTTGACCTTGTCGGTGCCCTGCGAGGATTGGTTGACGCCCTGGGAATAGACCGTCACCACCTTCTCCGTTCGCAGCCAGAGGTCGTAGAACCGGCGCAGCAGGCCTCCCTCCACGCCAACTGTCGCCCCGATCTCGCTGGTCGCCGCCGAGATGGCCTCGTCAAATCCGTCGACCGATCCGCGCACGAAGGCCGAGTCCACGGCACCGGCATCACGGATACGGCGCAGAAGGCCGTTGAAGAGCGCCACGTCAGCCCCCGGTGCGATGGACAGATGCATGTCGGCCGCGTCGCAGGTGGCGGTGCGGCGCGGGTCGATCACCACGATCTTCATGCCGGGCCGGGCCGCCTTGGCCGCCACGATCCGCTGGTAGAGCACCGGATGGCACCAGGCGAGGTTGGAACCGGTGAGAACGATCAGATCGGCCTCTTCGAGGTCTTCATAGGTGCCGGGCACTGTATCGGTGCCGAAGGCCCGCTTGTGCCCGGCCACCGAGGAGGCCATGCAGAGGCGGGAGTTGGTGTCGATGTTGGCAGAGCCGATGAAGCCCTTCATCAGCTTGTTGGCCACGTAGTAATCTTCGGTCAGCAGCTGGCCGGAGACGTAGAAGGCCACAGAATCCGGCCCGTGCCGGGCAATGGTCTGGCGGAAGCGGTCGGCCACGAGACCCAGGGCCTCGTCCCACCCCGCCTTCGCCCCATTCACCCGGGGGCTCAGCAGCCGCTCTTCCAGCCCGACCGTCTCGCCGAGGGCCGAGCCCTTGGAGCAGAGCCGCCCGAAGTTGGCGGGGTGGGCCTTGTCGCCCACCACCTTGAGCCCCCCTGCCCCATCAGGCTCGGCCAGCACGCCGCAGCCCACGCCGCAATAGGGGCAGGTCGTCTTGATCTGGCAGGAGGGCGCAAGGGTCATCAGATCACCACGCGTTATAGGCAAGGTATTTGCCGCTCATCTTCACTTCCACCCGGTCGCCCTTGGGGTTGGGGATGCGGGTCACTTCCATGTCGAAGTCGATGGCCGACATGATGCCGTCGCCGAACTTCTCGTGGATCAGCGCCTTGAGCGTGGGGCCGTAGACGCCAACGATCTCGTAGAAGCGGTAGATGCAGGGATCGGTCGGCACGGTTTGCGCCCAGACCTTCGTGGGGCTTTCCTCCAGCGCCTCGGCGGCGCCCTCTGGCAGCTCCAGCAGGGCGCAGAGCGCCGCGGCCTTGTCCGCCGGGAAAGCGTTCATCCCCATGCAGGCGGAATGGGTCCAGACCGGGGACATGCCGATCTCACCGGCGATCCCCTCCCATGTCAGCCCGGCCTGCTTCTTGGCGGCGATGATCAGGGCGGTGGCGTCTTCCTTGGTCAGGATGTCGTTTGCGACAACGTCTTTCATGGGTCTTGCTCCTGTTGGGTCAGTTGGCGAGTTGAAGGGCGAGAATGATGCAGAGCAGGGCCAGAACGGCAGAGACGCCCTGCCAGAAGCGGAGCGGGTTGCGCTCGGCCAGCGGCACGTGATGGCGGGCCTTGTAGGTGGCGCCGGGGCGGGAGAGGTCGGCAAGAAACTCCGAAAGCGCGTCGTAGCGGCGCAGCGGGTCGGGGTGGAGCGCGCGGGCCAGCGCATCGTCGAGCCAGAGCGGCACGCCCGTCACGTCGTCATGGGCAGGCATGTAGCGCAGGCGGCGCTGGTCCTGCCGGTTGCGGATGCGGGCGACCTGGGTGCCGTAGGGCAGGCGACCGGTGAGCATCTCGTAGGCGATCACCGCGAGGGCATACTGGTCGGAGCGCCAGCTCACCGTGTCGCCGGACAGGTATTCGGGCGCCGTGTACTGGAAGGTGCCCGGCATCGCGCCCAGCGCCCCGTGGGCGGCCTCTTCCACCCCGGCGACGGTTGTGGAGCCGAGGTCGATGATCTTCACCGTGCCCTCGGCATCGATCATCACGTTCTCGGGGCGGATATCCTGGTGCAGCATGTCGCGCCGGTGCAGGCTGCGCAGGCCCTCGGCGATCTGGCGGACGATGTCGCGCACCGCGTCGTGGGAGGGCTGGGAATTGTCGGTCATCCATTGGCGGAGGGTCACGCCCTCGACCCATTCGGTGACCGAGTAGAGCCAGCTGCGGGCGTCGGGCGCGGGCGAGGCGGCGACAACGTGGGGACTGCGGATGCGCCGGGCGATCCACTCTTCAAGCGCGAACCGCTGGCGGTAGTCGGCGTCATCGGCCATCTCGCGGGTGGGCACCTTGAGCGCCACCTGCCGCCCGGCCTCGTCGGCGGCCAGAAACACATGGCTGCGGGCGGTGCTCTGCACGGGCCGGACGATACGAAAGCCGTCGATCCTGTCGCCTGACTTGGGCAGCGGCGGCACCGGCAGGTCGGCGCGGTCCAGCGCGAAGCCGGCATCATCCTGCGCCAGCGCGTCGATGCGCAGCACCTGCACTGTCAGGTTATCGTCACTCCCCGCCTCCAGCGCCGACATCGCCAGCGCCTCGGCCACCGCATCGAGGCTGGGCTGGCCCATGCTGTCCCGCAGGGCATGAAAACCGAGGTGCTCGTGCACGCCGTCGGTGGTGAGCACGAAGATATCGCCCGCCTTCACCGGCTGGGCGTAATAATCAATCTCCACCTCCGCCGCCGCCCCCATGGCGCGGGCAAGGTGGTGCACACCGGCAGGCAAGGCCACCCGGTGTTCGCGGGTCAGCGGCTCAAGGCTGCCGCCCGAGAGGCGCGACACCCGGCTGTCGCCGACATGGAAGACATGCGCTTCGCTGCCCTTGAGGATCAGCGCAGAGAGGGTGCAGACGCGGCCTGCGTTGATATCGTCAAAGGCGGCGTTCTGGGAATGGAGCCAGGCGTTGGTGGCCTGGATCACGCGGGTGGCGGCGGTGCGCACCGACCAGGCATCTGCGGTGGCGTAATAGTCGGTCAGCAAGGCCTTCACGACCGTCTCGGAGGCCTCGCGGCTGACCGGTGAGGAGCTGATGCCATCGGCGACGGCCAGGACCATGCCCTTCATCCTGAGCGCGGAGCCCGTGGGCACGCTGGCGCCGTGGAAATCCTGGTTCACCGGCTTCTTCCCGGCCGTAGAGAACTGTCCGAGGCTCACGCGCAGGCCGTCGCGGGCTATGGTGCTGTCCTTCGGCATGGGCGTGCTCCGGCGAGAGGAAGAGGCGGGCCCCACGGGGGCGGCGGGGCCCGCGAGGGTCACATCACTCGGCGGGAACGCCGGTGTCGGTGTTGAGGTGCGCGTTGCGCTTGGGGCTCTCGCGGAAGTGGGTCATGTAGATCATGCCGCCCACGAAGGTGAGGCCGCCCACGAGGTTGCCGAGGATCACCGGGATCTCGTTGTAGGCGAGGTAGTCGAACCAGGTGAACTCGCCGCCCAGCATGATGCCCGAGGGGAAGAGGAACATGTTGACGATGGAGTGCTCGAACCCGAGGTAGAAGAACACGAGGATCGGCATCCACATCGCCATGATCTTGCCCGAGACCGAGCTGGACATCATCGCGGCGACCACGCCGGTGGAGACCATCCAGTTGCACATCACTGCGCGGACGAAGACGGTGAGCATGCCCGCGGCACCCGCGGCAGCGTAGCCCACGGTGCGGCTTTCACCGATCACGCCGATCTTCTGACCCACTGCATTCGGCTCCTGGCTGAAACCCATGGTGAAGATCACCGCCATCATCACCGCCGTGGTCATCGCCCCGGCGAAGTTGCCGACGAAGACGAGGCCCCAGTTGCGGAAAACGCCGTTCCAGGTGCAGCCCGGGCGCTTGGCGATCACCGCCAGCGGGCAGAGGGTGAACACGCCGGTCAGCAGGTCGAAGCCCAGCAGGTAGAGCATGCAGAAGCCAACCGGAAAGAGCAGCGAGGCGACGAGGAAGTTGCCGGTGTTGACGGCGATGGTGACCGCGAAGGCGGCGGCGAGCGCAAGGATGGCCCCGGCCATGAAGGCGCGGATAAGCGTATCCTTGGTGGCCATGAAGATCTTGGATTCGCCGGCATCAACCATCTTGGCCGCGAATTCCTTGGGCATGACGTAAGACATGGGTGCAGTCCCCTAAATAACTGGTTTCGTTTGGTCTTTACGCCGTCGCCGTTGACGGTGATGGTGACGCCGCACGCCGTTGCGCGGCCTGGTCCGTTCAGGCTGCCGACCGCCTCGCAAGGCTCTCGGCGTCCAGCAGAACCCGCCCGGCCTCGATCCGGACGGGGTAGGTTGCAATCTGGCCCTGGTCGGCGCCCTGGGCCTCGCCGGTTTCCAGCGAATAAACCCAGTTGTGCAGCGGGCAGGTGACCTTGCGGTCGTGCACGATGCCCTCCGACAACGGGCCGCCCTTGTGGGCGCAGCTGTTGGAGGTGGCGAAGACCTCCTCGGGCCCGGTGCGGAACACCGCCACGCAGCCCTCCGCCGTCTTCACGATGCGCGCGCCGCGCTCGGGGATGTCCTCGATGGCGCAGATGTCGATCCAGCTCATTCGGCAGCCTCCTGGGTCAGGTCGGCGATGGGCAGAAAGCTCTTCGCCGGTTCGGGTTTGGCCAGTTCGGCCCACGGGTCTTTGCGATAGACGGATTGGGACACCTCGAAGCGATCGTTCAGCGCGGCGCGTTCGTCCGCGTCTGCCAGCACCTCCTTCACCCAGTCGAGCCCCACCTTGGCGAGCCATTTATAGGGCCGGTCGAGGTATTTGCCGTGCTCGCGGTAGAGCTGGAGGAAGGCGGTGGTCCATTCGATCACCTCTTCCTCGGTTTTCACGTCCACCAGCCGCTCGGTCTCCTTCACGTCCATCCCCGCCGCGCCGCCGACGCCAATCTGGTAGCCAGAGTCGACGCAGACTACGCCGATATCCTTGCAGGTGGCCTCGGCGCAGTTGCGCGGGCAGCCGGTGACGGCGAGCTTGACCTTGTGGGGTGTCCAGGAGCCCCAGAGCTTTTGCTCCAGCTTGATGCCGAGGCCGGTGCTGTCTTGCGTGCCGAAGCGGCAGAAGTTGGTGCCGACGCAGGTTTTGACGGTGCGCAGGCCCTTGGAGTAGGCGTGGCCCGAGACAAGGCCCGCCGCATTCAGGTCGGCCCAGATGGCGGGCAGATCTTCCTTGCGGATGCCGAGGATATCAACCCGCTGGCCGCCGGTGACGTGCAGCGTGCCACCGAACTTGCGCGCCGCCTCGGCCACCGCGATCAGCTCGTCGGGGGTGCACATGCCACCGAACATCCGGGGCACGACCGAGTAGGTGCCGTCCTTCTGGATGTTGGCATGCACCCGCTCGTTGATGAAACGGCTTTGCGGGTCGTCGGCGTAATCAAGCGGCCAGTCGGCCAGGAGGTAGAAGTTCACCGCCGGGCGGCAGACGTGGCAGCCGTTGACGGTTTTCCACCCCAGCTCCTGCCAGACGGCGGGCTGGCTCTTCAGCTCCTTGCTCTTGATCAACCGGCGCACGTCCTCATGGGAGAGGTCGGTGCAGCCGCAGATGTTGACCGCCTTGGGCAGCTCGAAGCCGTCGCCCAGCGTGACGGCCATGACCTGCTCGACCAGCCCGGTGCAGGTGCCGCAGGAAGCCGAGGCCTTGGTGGTGGCCTTGATCTGGCCGAGGGTGGTTGCCCCACCCTCGATGGCTTCGATGATCTGGCCCTTGCACACGCCGTTGCAGCCGCAGATTTCTGCGTCAGCCGGTAAGGCTGCAACGGCCGCCATAGGGTCCACGGAGCCGCCCCCCTGAAAGGCGGGGCCGAAGATGAGCGTTTCGCGCATCTCTTCCACATCCGTCCCATCCTTGATGAGACCGAAGAACCAGTTGCTGTCGGCGGTGTCGCCATACATCACCGCGCCCACCAGCTTTTCGCCCTCGATGACGAGGCGCTTGTAGACGCCGCGCGCCGGGTCGCGGAACACGATGTCTTCGCGCCCCTCGCCCTCGGCAAAGTCACCCGCGCTGAACAGGTCACAGCCGGTGACCTTGAGCTTGGTCGAGAGCTCCTTGGGCGTGAAGGCCTCCTCCTCGCCGGTCAACGTCTTGGCCAGCACTTTCGCCTGATCGTAGAGCGGCGCGACTAGGCCGAAGAGCTGGCCGTTGAACTCCACGCATTCGCCCACGGCGAAGATGTCAGGGTCGGAGGTGCGCATCTGGGCGTCCACCTTCACGGCGCGGCCCATCTCCAGCCCGGCCTCGGCGGCAACGGAGACGGCGGGGCGGATGCCGACGGCCATCACCACGATATCGGCCTCCAGAACGGTGCCATCTTCCAGCACCACCTTCTCGACCTTGCCCTCACCCTGGATCGCCTTGGTGGAGGCCTTGGTGAGCACTGTAATGCCCCGTTTTTCAAGGTCTTTCTGAAGCAGGTAACCCGCGCTCTCATCGAGCTGGCGCTCCATCAGGTGCCCGGCAAGGTGCAGCACCGTCACCTCCATGCCGCGCAGACGCAGGGCCGCCGCGGCTTCCAGCCCCAGAAGGCCGCCGCCGATGACAACGGCCTTGGCCCCCTGACCGCTGGAGGCTTCCAGCATGGCCGTGGTGTCCTCTAGGTCGCGGAAGGCGACGACGCCAGGGAGGTCATGGCCCGGGCAGGGAATGATGAAGGCGGAGGAGCCGGTGCCGAGCACCAGCTTGTCGTAGGGCACCTCGCCATTCGGGGCGATCACCACCTTGCGGCTCCGATCAATCGCGGTGACGCGCTCGCCAAAGCGGCAGGTCACGCCATGGGCCTCGTACCATGCGGCATCATGGGTGACGATTTCTTCATAGCTCTTCTCGCCCGAGAGCACGGGGGAGAGCATGATGCGGTTGTAGTTGCCGCGCGGCTCTGCGTTGAAGAGGGTGACATCGAAAGCGTCTGGCGCGATCTCGAAGAGGTTTTCGAGCATCCGGCCCGAGGCCATGCCTGCGCCGATGACAACGAGTTTCTCGGTCATTTCCTGCCTCCTTTACAGGGGGTTACGCGCGCCACGTGCACCGGTTGGGGCACGGGCTGCGGAAGAACGAAGAGGTCGAAGACAAACTGGATCATGGGCGCGGCCTCACACGTACCAGGCGACGATGTGCGCCAGTTCGCCGCCGAGATAGATCGGCAGCGCGACCATCGAGGAATAGCCAGCCGCGAGGCCCGGCTTGCCGCTTTCCACCACCGGCAGGCCAGAGCCCAGCACCTTGCCGATGCTGCCCTGCCAGGCCTCCGCGCGGCGCTCGTTGCCCGCGTTCTCCGGATCCCAAAGCGCGCCTTCGCGGGCGCAGATGCCATCCACCAGCGCCGCGCCGCCGTCTTTGCCGACCTTGGCCGCGCGGGCATCCCACAGCTCGAACCGGCGGGCGATGGGGGTGCCGCGCGCGCTGAGCAGCGTGAGCACGAAAGTGTTTTCGCCGGGAACGGGAATGGGCACGCCGAGGCCGGTCGTCAGCCCCGCCTTGCCCGCGCTGTCGGCCCGGATGAAGCGGTAGCCGGAGCCAAGATCGCGCATCAGCATCGGCGTTTCAGAGGCCCAGACCCCGCCGGGAAGCCCCTGCCCCGCCGGGAAATGGGTGTGCTGGGAAACCCATTCAAAGTGCTTCGCGGCGCCATAGTAGCCATCATCCAGCATCAGCAGCCCGTCGGCCTCGCGCCAGATCTCGATGGCGCCGGTGCGGTTTGCGTCGTCTCCGCAGAGCACCACGAGCACCGCCTTCAGCGCCTTGCCCGCAAAAACCGGGATCGCCACCGCCGTGGTCAGCCCGGCCTCTGTGGCGGCCTCGGTGCGCTTGAAATAGCTGCCGTCAAAGCCCTTCAGCACAACCGGGCGCGCCTCGGCCCAGGCCTTGCCCGGCAGGCCCTCGCCCTTGGCGAAACTCTCGCGCCGGGAGGCGGCTTCGAACGCCCCGAGGTCGCCGTAGCTGCCTCCGCCGTGCACCAGCGTCTCGCCCTCTGGCACCCAGATTTCGGCGACCTGGATGAAGGTCTTGGCCGGGGTATCAACTGCGACATCCATGATGCCGTCTCCTTTCAACTGCATGGGCGCGCTCCTGCGTCCGCCCGTGATCCCTGTGACTGCCCTGCGGATAGCCAGCCCGTTCAGGCCGCCTTCTTCGCGCCGGACGCCTCGCTTTTCTGTTCAGTCTTGCCCTTCGCGCCATGCTCATATTCCTCAAGGAAATTAAGAACTTGCTCGCGATAGAGGTAGTAATCCGGATGTTCCAGAAGGGCCTTGCGGCTGCGCGGGCGAGGCAGGTCCACATCAACGATCTTGCCAATAGTCGCCTGCGGCCCGTTGGTCATCATCACCACCCGGTCGGCCAGCAGGATCGCCTCGTCGACGTCATGGGTGACGCAGATCGCGGTGACCTTCGTGCGGTCCCAGACCTCCATCAGCACCTCCTGCAGCTCCCAGCGGGTGAGGCTGTCGAGCATGCCGAAGGGTTCATCGAGCAGGAGAAGTTTGGGAGAGAGAGCGAAGGCGCGGGCGATGCCGACGCGCTGCTTCATGCCGTTGGACATATCTGCCGCGCCACGGTCCATCGCGTCGGCGAGGCCGACACGCTCAAGGTAGTATTCCACCACCTCCTGCCGTTCGGCCTGGGAGGCGTTGGGATAGACCTTGTCGACACCAATGGCGCAGTTTTCCCGCGCGGTGAGCCACGGGAAAAGGTTGGGCGACTGGAACACCACCGCCCGCTCGGGATCGGCGCCCATCACGTGGCGGCCATCGAGCTTGATCGCGCCCTTGCTGATCTCGTTCAGCCCGGCGGCCATGGTGAGCACGGTGGATTTGCCGCAGCCCGAGTGGCCGATGAGCGAGATGAATTCGCCACGGTCCATCTTGAGGTTGAAATCTTCAACAACCGTTAACGGACCCTTCGGCGTGGGATAAACCTTGTGGAGCTGGGAGAAATCGAGGAAGCGCTCATCGATCAGCCCCTCCTGCGCCTTGGCCTGCGCCGCCGGCAACCCGTGGATCGGGGTGACGCTGGGCAGGTTGCGCACGCCCTCGGCCTTGGCCTCGATGCCCACGTCCATCAGGTAGTTCGTGACCTGCGCGCGCAGCTTCTTGAACGTGTCGTCATGGTTCATCTCGCCCCGCTCGCGGGGGCGCGGGATGCTCACCTTGAACTCTTCGCCCAGCGTGCCGTCGGGGTTGAGCGCGATGATACGGTCCGCAAGGATGATCGCCTCGTCCACATCATTGGTGATGAGCACGCAGGTCTGCTTTTCTTCCTGCCAGATCGCCTCGATCTCGTCGGCGAGGTTGGCCCGGGTGAGCGCATCGAGCGCGCTAAGGGGTTCATCCAACAGCAGAACTTCGGGCTTCATCGCCAGCGCCCGCGCCACGTTGACCCGCTGGCGCATGCCCCCCGAAAGCTCCGCCGGGCGGCGCGTGGTGGCGTGCGAAAGGCCCACCATCTGCACGTAATGCGCCACCTTCTCCGCCTTCTCCGCCTTGGAGAGACCGGGGAACACCGTATCCACCGCCAGCCCCACATTGCCCGCCACGGTGAGCCAGGGCATGAGCGAATAGCTCTGGAAGATCACCCCGCGTTCGGGCGAAGGCTCGGTGATCTCCTTGTCCTTGTAGGTGACGCGGCCCTTGGTGGGCGCATCCAGCCCGGCGAGCAGGTTGATGAGGGTCGTTTTGCCCGAACCGGAGAAGCCAAGGAGCACCAGGAATTCGCCTTCCTCCACCTCGAGGTCGATGTTTTGCAGCACCGGGGTTTCATGAATCCCCTCGCCGTAGCTCTTTGAAACGTCTTGCAATTTCAGGATGGCCATGGGGATCACCGGTTGTTGGAGAAGGTGAAGAGGGACTGGAGGGCATACATCACCCGATCCAGCAGGAAGCCGATGATGCCGATGGTGAAGACGGCGACCATGATCTTGGCGAGGCTGCTGGAAGAGCCGTTCTGGAACTCGTCCCAGACGAATTTGCCCAGCCCCGGGTTCTGCGCCAGCATCTCGGCAGCGATCAGCACCATCCAGCCCACCCCCAGCGAAAGCCGCAGACCGGTGAAGATGAGCGGCAGGGCGGAGGGCAGCACCAGCTTGGTGATCTTGGTATAGGTGTTCATTTTCAACACCTTGGAGACATTGACCAAGTCCTTGTCGATGCTGGCGACCCCGAGAGATGTGTTGATCAGCGTCGGCCAGAGCGAGCAGAGGGTGACGGTGATGGCCGAGATCAGGAAGGACTTGGAAAAGAGCCCGTCATTGGTGGCGTAGAGCGCCGAGACGATCATGGTGACGATCGGCAGCCAGGCCAGCGGGGAGACGGGTTTGAAGATTTGGATCAAGGGGTTAAGCGCCGCGTTGGCGGTGCTTGAGAGGCCGGCGGCGATGCCGAGGGGGACGGCGACGACGGTGGCGATCAGGAAGCCGAAGAACACCGTTTTGATCGAGGTCCATATTTGCTGGTAGTAGCTGGGCGAGCCGGTGTAAGCGATTGATTTGACTTGATCTTCCTTACCCTCGGCGATCAGCTTTTCATTGCGCTTGGCCACCATCGTTTCGAATTTCGCCTGTTTGGCCGCCTTGGCCTGCGCATCCTCATGCAGCAGCACCGCCTCATGCCACACCTCCGCCGGGCCGGGCACCGCGCCGAGCGAGGTTTGCACACGGGGCGCAAGCGCGCCCCATGCCGCGAGGAAGATGGCGATGGCGAGCAGGGGCACACCGAGAAGCCGCCAGATTTCAGAGGCTTGCGCCTTCGGGTTGTCGCCGGCGGCGGCCTTCAGCATCGGCGTGATCCAGGCCAGGCCAAGCACGGAGAACCATTTGTCGGCCTTGTTGATCCGGGTGAAGAGGCGGGCGCGGCGGGCCTCCTTGGCGGCGTCGGCGTCCAGCGATTGAGGGTCGATTGCGGTCATTCGAGATCTCTCAGATGTGTGCGTTTTTGCTGAAGCCACGCCGTTGTGGCCGGGTTAACGATGAAAACTTCAGATGCACATTCGATGCACATCCCATGCAGAACCCATGCAGACGAGAATTCAGCCGTCCGACCGGGTTAACGGGCTGCACGCACCCAATCGGGCGGGGACGTGCGGTGTTGCGGGATGGCGGGTGGGGCGATGCGCGGCAGCGCGAGCGTCACCCGCCATCCGGGCCTCAGCCCTGCACCTCGTTGCCGACGATCTTCTGCTCGGCCTTCAGGCCAATCGGCAGGCTGTCGAGGTAGGCGTTGGGGGCTTTGCCGTCGTAGGGGATGCCGTCGATGACGTCGGCGGCGGGGGTCGGCGCCTTGTAGCCGTCGCTGTCCCAGGGGAAGTCGGCCTCGTTCGCCAGCCCTTCATCCACCAGCAGCCGCGCGGCTTCGAGGTAGATGTCGGGGCGGTAGACCGAGGCGGCCGTCTCGGCATACCACTCATCGCTCTTGGCCTCGGGGATCTGCCCCCAGCGGCGCATCTGGGTGAGGTACCACACGGCGTCGGAGTAGAACGGGTAGGTCGCGTTGTAGCGGAAGAACACGTTGAAGTCGGGCACTTCGCGCACGTCGCCCTTTTCGTACTCGAAGGTGCCGGTCATCGAGTTGGCGATCACCTCGGCGTCCGCGCCCACGTATTCGGGCCTGGCGAGCATCTCCACGGCTTCCATCCGGTTGGCGTTGTCGTTCTCATCCAGCCAGATCGCCGCGCGGATCAACGCCTTCACCACGGCCTTGGTGGTGTTGGGGTTCTCCTCCGCGAAGGCGGCGGTGATGCCGAAGACCTTCTCGGGGTTGTTCTTCCACAGTTCGTAGTCGGTGATCACCGGCACGCCGATACCTTTGAACACGGCGGCCTGGTTCCACGGCTCGCCCACGCAGTAGCCATAGATGGTGCCGGCCTCCAGCGTGGCGGGCATCTGCGGCGGGGGCGTCACCGAAAGCAGCACATCGGCCCCGATCTGGCCCGAGATGTTTTCCGGCGAGTAGTAGCCCGGGTGCAGCCCGCCTGCGGCGAGCCAGTAGCGCAGCTCGTAGTTGTGGGTGGAGACCGGGAAGACCATGCCCATGTTGAAGGGCTTGCCCTCGGATTTGTATTTTTCAACCACCGGGGCGAGAGCCTCGGCGCTGATCGGATGCTGCGGGCGACCGTCTTCCATGGTGGGGATGTTCGGCTTCATCTGCTCCCAGATCTCGTTGGACACGGTGATGCCGTTGCCGTTCAGGTCCATCGAGAAGGGGGTGATGATATGGGCCTCGGTGCCGAAGCCGATGGTGGCCGCCAGCGGCTGACCTGCGAGCATGTGGGCGCCGTCAAGCTGGCCGCCGATGACGCCATCCAGCAGCACCTTCCAGTTCGCCTGGGCTTCAAGCGTGACGAAGAGGCCCTCGTCGAGGAAGTAGCCCTGTTCGTAGGCAACGGCGAGCGGCGCCATGTCGGTGAGCTTGATGAAGCCGAATGTCAGCTCGTCCTTTTCCAGCTCCAGGGACTGGGCGAAGGCGGTGCCGGTCAGAAGGGTCGCCGTGGTGGCAACGATTCCGAAGAGGTGTTTCATCTTTAGGGTCGTCCTTTGGATTGAGGGCTGTTCGAAGCCCCGGAAACAACAAAAAAGCCGCTGACCGTCATCGCGCGTTTGAGGCGCAATGGGTCGAGCGGCTGTGCTCGGGTTACCCGCATCTTCGAGGGTGAATTCTTCGGATGAGACGCCCTTGCCTCATCTGCCGCCTAGATGCCCAAGCCTGCGCACAGGGTCAAGATGTTCCTAATTTCCGCGGTGCAGCATGAGCCTTCGCGGCGAAACCCGTTGGTTTCTGCCTATTTTCGCGTCACTCTTCGCCGGAAGGGTCAAAAATGAAGCCATCGAAGAACGAGTCCGCCGGAAGGGTGAGTCGGCCCGAGGGGGAGGCGACGGGGGTGTCTTCGGTGAGCGCGCCCTCGATCCGCTCGGAGGCGCCGGGCATGTCGGCGGTGGTGCGGGCGAGGTGCTGGCGGTAGAGATCTGAGCGGAACACGCGCGCGCCCTCGGCCCGGGCGGCGGGCCTGTCGAGCCCGGTGCGCGCGGCAATCCGGTCGGCGATGAGCGCGCCGGTGGAACGCCAGGGGAAGGTGGCCGCCCCCTCGAAGAACGTGACGTAGCGCGGCACCGTGCGCATCTCGCCCTTCTGGGTCACGATGAGCTTCCCCGAGAGCGCCCGCTCGATCAGCTCGGCGGGTGTGTCGAGGTAGGGCTTGCGGGCGAGGATCTCGGAGGCGGTGGTGAGGTTTTGCCCCTGCCCCAGCCAGCGGTTCGCCCGCCAGATCGCCCGCATCAGCCGCCCCGCCAGCTCCGGCTCGGCCTCGGCCCAGTCGTGGCGCGCGGCCAGCACCTTCTCGGGCGAGAAGCGGCGGATGGCGGTGCCGGGCAGCAGCAGCTCCCCTGCCCCGCTCTCCACCGCCAGCGTGCCCCAGGGCGCGCCGACGCAGAAGGCCTCCACCTCGCCCGCCGCGAGCGCCTGGGCCATCAGCGGGGGCGGAACGGTGTGCACCGAGAGCGCCTGCGGCACGGCGGCGCCCAGCGCGCCGAGCCAGTGATAGAGCAGCTCCGCATGGCCGGAAAACGGGAAGGGCACGCCGATGCGCAGGCCCTCGGGCTTGGCGGCCAGAAGCGCCTGGCCAGCCGCGACCGGATCGGCGAAGTCGAAGGGGTGGCCCGCCTCGCGCATGATGTCGGCCAGCGCGGTGGAGACGCCGATGGCATTGCCGTTGACCGAGAGCACCTGGAGCACGTCGAGCCGGGCACCGCCGCCGCCCAGCCCCAGCGCCATGGCCACCGGCACCGGGGCGAGCATGTGGGCGGCCTCGACCTGCCCCAGCGAAACCATGTCGCGCAGCGTGGCCCAGGAGGCGGCGGGCCGCAGCTCCAGCGCCAGCCCTTCCTCCTCGGCAAAGCCAATCTCGCGGGCAATCACCAGCGGCGCGGCATCGACCAGCGGGATGAACCCCGCGACAAGCGGCGCGCTCATGAGAGCAGCCCCGCCGCCGTCACCAGGCTTTGCGCCACATCGGCCAGCTTCACGCCCTGGTCCATCGCCGTCTTGCGCAGCAGGGCATAGGCGGCGTCTTCATCCAGCCCCTTGGCCTTCATCAGCAGTCCCTTGGCGCGGTCGATGATCTTGCGCTCCTCCAGCGCCTGCCGGGTGGCCGCCAGTTCGGCGCGCATCTGGCTGAACATGTGGAAGCGGGCAATGGCAGCATCCATGATCGGCTTGATCCGGTCGCGGCGCAGCCCGTCGACCACATAGGCCGACACCCCCGCCTCGATCGCCGCGCGGGTCAGCCCGCCCTCGTCCCGATCCACGAAAAGCGCCACCGGCCTGTCCATCGGGCCGGAGGCCAGCGTGAGCTCTTCGAGCATGTCGCGCGAGGGCGAGGTGACATCGACGAGCACGACATCGGGGTTCAATTCGGAAATGCGGCGGGAGAGGCCGGTGACCTCGGAGATCACGGTGACATCGAAGTCACCCGCATCGCGCAGGCTGTCGACGATGAGAAGGGCACGTTCGCGGTCGGCTTCGACCACGATGATGGAGAGCTTGTCCGACATCTATAGGCAATCCGGTTTGGCCGCCCATGCCTATGCTGCAGCGCAGCGGCCAGCAAGCGGTGGCGAGGCCTGATGTGTGCCTCAAGTCCCCGCGCTTCGGCCCTGCGCAATCCTCGGGCGCGCTGCCTGATATTTGTGCGCCCGCAGAAACGGAGCGCATCCTGCTGCATTTTCTTGCTGCAAATACTCAATCCCGCAGGGGCCGCCCGCGTGCGGCCCGATCCTCTAGCGGATCGCACCCAGCGAGCTGTCCAGCAGGTGTTGGGTGTAGGGGTGGTTGGCCTGGAGCCTGCGCATTTCGGCCACGCCCAGCTCTTCCACGATCTCGCCCTGCTGCATCACCGCGATCTGCTCGCACATGTGGCCCACAACGCCCAGGTCGTGGCTGACCATCAGGTAGGTCAGCCCCATCTCGCTGCGCAGGTCGCTGAGCAGGTTGAGGATTTCGGCCTGCACGCTCACGTCCAGCGCCGAGGTCGGCTCGTCCAGCAGCAGGATGCGCGGCTCGGGCGCGAGGGCGCGGGCGATGGCGACGCGCTGGCGCTGGCCGCCCGAAAGCTGGTGCGGGTAGCGAAAGCGGAAACCGCCGCCGAGACCGACCGAGTCGAGCAGGCGGGCGATGCGGGCGTCGATATCGGAGAAGCCGTGGAGTTGCAGGGTCTCGCCCAGCACCCGGTCAACCGTGTGGCGCGGGTGGAGCGAGGCGTAGGGGTCTTGGAAGACCATCTGCACGGTCTTGTAGAAGGCCTTGGAGCGCCCGCGTTGCTTCAGGGTTTCGCCCCCCACGGCAATGGTGCCATCCCAGCTTTCGACCAGCCCGGCGATGGCGCGCAGCACGGTGGATTTGCCCGAGCCGCTTTCGCCCACGAGACCATAGCTCTGGCCTGCGTCGACCGTGAGATTCACCCCTTTCACCGCCATGTTGCGCGCCGCGCCGACGCCGAACCACACATGAAGGTCGTGGATGTCGATAGCGCCTGTCCGGTCTGCGTTCATCTCGTTTGCCATCACCTTGCACTCACCGAAGGTGTCTCCCGCCAGGCCGGGTCACGCTCCAGCACCTCCAGACGCTCGCGGGGATGTTCGAGGTCGGGCACGGCATTGAGCAGGCCGCGGGTGTAGGGGTGCTGCGCCTCGTGCAACTTGCCCGCCTCGCAGACCTCCACGATCCGCCCGGCATACATCACCGCCACCCGGTCGCAGAAATTGGCCACGAGGTTGAGATCGTGGCTGATGAAGATCAGCCCCATGCCCCGGTCTTTCACCAGCTTGTCCATGATCTCCAGCACCTGAAGCTGCACCGAGACATCCAGCGCCGAGGTGGGCTCGTCGGCGATGAGGATCTCTGGATCGGGGATCAGCATCATCGCGATCATGATCCGCTGGCCCATGCCGCCGGAGACCTCGTGGGGATAGAGCTTCAGCACCCGCTCTGGCTCGCGGATCGCCACCGCGTCGAGCATTTCCAGCGCGCGGGTGCGGGCCTCGCGCTTGCTCACCTTCTCATGGGTGGTCAGGGCCTCGACCATCTGCTGCTCCACGGTCATCACCGGGTTCAGCGAAAACTTCGGGTCCTGCATGATCATCGCGGCGTGGCGGCCCCGGATGGCGCGCATGTCCTTCTCGGTCGCGGTGAGCAGGTCGGTCCCGCCCATCACCATCCGGTCGGCCTCCACGAAGCCGGGCTTGCGGATGAGCTTGAGCACCGCGCGCCCGGTCATCGACTTGCCCGAGCCGCTTTCGCCCACGATGCCGAGCCGCTCGCGCCCGAGGGAAAAGGAGATGCCGCGCACCGCATCGAAGATGCCGTTGCGGGTGGGGAACTTCACCCAGAGGTTTTCGACGTCGAGCAGGGTGTCAGACATAACAGATGCCTCCTGCCCGGCGGCACGCCGGGCAGCGCCCGCACCGCCCCCCCACGGGGCGGGCGCTTTTGGCGAGGAAGGTGCCATGCGCAGGCGTCGGGGACTTTGGGGCCGTTGGTCTGCCATTCGGGCCGCCCCGTGCGGTGCGGGCGCTGCCCTCATCTCTGTGCGTCACGACTTGCTCTCCTTCGGATCCAGCACATCGCGCAGCCCGTCGCCCAGCAGGTTGAAGGCGAGGCTGATGGCGAAGATCGCCAGCCCAGGGATGGTCGCCACCCACCAGTGATCGAGAATGTACTTGCGCCCCTCCGACACCATCGCCCCCCATTCCGGCGAGGGCGGCTGCGCGCCGAGGCCGAGGAAGCCGAGGCCGGCGGCGGTGAGGATGATTCCGGCCATGTCGAGCGTGACGCGGATGACCAGCGACGAGATGCAGAGCGGCCAGACGTGGCGGGTGATGATCCGCACCGGCCCCGCCCCTTGCAGGCGGATCGCGTGGATGTAGTCGGAGTTGCGGATCGTCAGCGTTTCGGCCCGGGCGATCCGCGCATAGGGCGGCCAGGCGGTGAGCGAGATGGCGAGCACCGCGTTCTCGATGCCTGCGCCCAGCGCCGCCACGAAGGCCAGCGCGAGGATCAGCCGGGGGAAGGCGAGGAAAATGTCGGTGAAGCGCATCAGCACCACGTCCACCCAGCCGCCCGCGTAGCCCGCGATGGTGCCGATGATGAGGCCCAGCAGCGGGGCCACCAGCGCCACCAGCGCCACGATATAAAGCGAGATGCGCGCGCCGTAGAGCAGGCGGGAATAGATATCACGGCCCAGGCTGTCGGTGCCGAAGATGTAGCCTTCGCTGCCCGGCGGCAGCAGGCGCGCGCCGAGGTCTTGCACGAAGGGGTCCTGGCTGGCGAGCAGCGGCGCGAAGAGGGCACAGAGGATCAGAAAGAGCAGAACCAGCAGGCCGAACATGGCCAGCGTGTTGCCGCGCAGGGCGAGCCAGCCAGCATACCACGCCGCCGCCCGCGCCTGCCCGCGCGAGGCGGGGGCATCGGTCAGAAGCCATTCGCGCCAGCCGGGCTTGGGCTGGGGGTTCGGAAGTTCGGTCATGCGCCCTCCCGGCTGCGAAGAGGGGTCGCGCCGTGAGGCAAGACCCCGATGAGCTGCGCCGCCCTCATTTCGCCCTCGGGTCGAAGACGCGGTAGAGCAGATCGGAGAAGATGTTGAGCGC
This sequence comes from Vannielia litorea, assembly GCF_018424695.1. Lineage (GTDB taxonomy): Bacteria > Pseudomonadota > Alphaproteobacteria > Rhodobacterales > Rhodobacteraceae > Vannielia > Vannielia litorea_A. The sequence goes on along the minus strand of NZ_QTNQ01000020.1, from coordinate 15,792 downwards.
CACGAAGATGGTGCCGATCACCACCGTGCCGCCGAGCACCGAGTTCATGTCATTGGCCAGCAGCGAGGTGGTGATGTAGCTGCCGAGCCCCGGCCAGGCGAAGATGATCTCGGTCAGCACCGAGCCCTCCAGCAGGTTGGCATAGGCCAGCGCGATCACGGTGATGAGCTGGATGCGGATGTTGCGGAAGGCATGGCGCCAGATCACCTTGCGCTCACTGAGGCCCTTCACCCGCGCGGTCGTCACATACTCCGAGTTGAGCTGTTCCAGCATGAAGCTGCGGGTCATCCGGCTGATGTAGGCCAGCGAATAATACCCCAGCAGCGAGGCGGGCAGGATGATGTGGCCGAAGGCATTCTTGAACACCGTCCAGTCCCCCGCGATGGCGCTGTCCACCAGCAACAGCCCTGTCCGCTCGGGCACGAGGCCCTGGTAGAACACCCCGAGGCGCCCCGGGCCTTCGACCCAGTCCAATATGCCGTAGAAGATCAGCAGGCCCACGAGGCCGAGCCAGAAGATCGGCATGGAGTAGCCGATGAGGCCCACGAAACGGGCCAGCTGGTCGATCCACGAGCCCCGGTAGACGGCGGCCATCACGCCCAGCGGCACGCCCAGCACGATGCCGATCACCGTGCCCAGCGTCGCCAGTTCCAGCGTGGCGGGGAAGACGCGGGCGATGTCGGTTGTCACCTCCTGACCGGTGCGGATGGATTTGCCGAAATCGCCCGAGAGCACATCGCGGACGTAGATGAGGAACTGCTCCAGCAGGCTCTTGTCGAGGCCCAACTCCTTGAAGGCCGCATCGTATTGCGCCTGTGTCGCCCGCTCGCCGATGACGGCCAGAACCGGGTCGATCGGCATGACGCGACCGATCATGAAGGTCACGAAGAGGAGGCCCAACAAGGTGACCGCCACCGTCAGCAGGGTGGCGACCAGCTTCTTGAGCCAAGGGGGGACGGCCAGGCCCTGCTGGCCGTCCCGGGTTTGTGAAATCTCTGACACTTACAGGGGCACTTACTTGGTGATGACCCAGTAGGAGACAGCGGTGGTTGCCCCACCGGCGACGAAGTTTTCGACGCTTGCACCCATGCCGTTCTGCTCGATCTGCTGGAACATCACGCCGAAGGGCGAAACCTGCTGGTGCTCCTTCTGGATCTCCAAATACATCTCGCGCCGGGCGTCGGTGTCGTTCTCCTGAACCGCGGCGAGGGTGGCGTCGCTCATCGGGCCCGCGTCCCAGGCATTCCGCCAGGCCAGCAGGCCGGTGGCCCCTGCCTCGTCGGAGTTGTCGGGGTTGTAGGCGAAGGTGCCCGCGTTGGTGTTGGGGTCGGGATAATCCGGGCCCCATGCGCCGAGGTAGATATCGTGCTCGCGCGCGCGGTAGCGATCCAGCGTCTGGGCGCCGGTGCCGACGACAAGCTCGATGTCGCAACCAAGCTGGCCCCATGTGTTCTGGAGCGACTGGGCGATGTCGAGCCGCTCCTGCGCCTCCCGCACCGAAATCTTGATCGGTCCGCAATCGGGGTGGCCCGACTCAGCCAGCGCGGCCTTGGCGGCGTCCATGTCGTAGGAGAAGGGCTTGTCTTCCAGCGCGCCGAGGAAGGTCAGCGGCAGGAAGGCCTGATGCACGGTATACTGGCCTTTGAGGAAGCTGTTCGCCATGCCCTCGTAGTCGGTCGCCAGCTTGAGCGCCTCGAGCACCTTCGGGTCCGAGAGCATCTCGTTCTTCTGGTTGGCCGAGAAATACATCAGCCGTCCGCGCAGTTCGTCGACGATCTTCACGCCCTCGACACCCTCAAGCCCGGCTACGTCTTCGGGCGAGAGGTTGCGGGCCACGTCGATGTCGCCGCGCTCAAGCTGAAGGCGCTGGGTGGCGCTTTCCTGGATGTGCTGCACGATCACCCGTTCCATCGCGGGCTTTTCACCGGCGAAGTTGGGGTTGAGGTCCATCAGGACGCTTTCGTTCGGCTTCCACTCCATCACCTTGTAGGGGCCGGAGCCGGCGGTGTTGGTGCGCAGCCACTCGTTGCCCATGTCGCCGTCAACCTCGTTGGCCATGGCGGTTTCCATGTCGACGATGCCGCCGATGGTGGCAGTCAGGCAGTTGAGCACGAAGGAAACGGCGTATTCCTTGTCGAGCTTGATCGTCACCGTGTTGCCGTCGGCGGTGATCATCTCGTCCACGTTGTCGGGGGTGAAGCCGAACTGGGTGAGGATGAAGGAGGGCGTCTTGTCGAGCTTCACGGCACGGGTCAGCGAGAAGACCACGTCTTCGGCGCGCACCGGATTGCCGGAGGAGAAGGTGTTGCCCTCGGCGATGGTGAAGGTGATCGACTTTCCGTCCTCGGCCACTTCCCAGCTCTCGGCGATGTCGGGCTGGTAGCCTGCGTCGAGGTCCATCGGGTCGAAGTTGACAAGCTTCTGGTAGACGTTGCGCGACACGTCGGCGCCGGCGAACTCGAAGCTCTCTGCCGGGTCGAAGGTCTTGATGTCGTCGATCCGGTTGGCGATCACCAGCATGTTGGGCGGCGTCTCGGCCATCACCGGGGCGGCCACCCCGCCCATCAGCGCGGCCACGATGGCTGTTGTTCGCAGCAAGTTGCGATGTTTCATGGTTTGGAACTCCCTGTTGTTGATGCGGTCATTTGCCTGCCGCCTCATTATGGATGGCGCTACTTTCCCCACGTGGCGCGCAACACGCGCAACCAGTTACCGTGGGCCAACTTGTTCATCAGTGCATCGTCCACCCCGTGTTTGCGCAATGCGGCCCTGAGATTGACCAGCCCTGCACAATCCTTGATCTCTTCGGGAACGAGCGCGCCGTCGAAATCGGAGCCGAAGCCCACGCCGTCCTCGCCGAGAAATTTTATCAGATGGTCAAGGTGACGCATCATGAGGTCAAGCGAAAACTCCGCCAGCATCTTTCCGTCGGGCCGCAGGAAGGCTGAGGCGTAGTTGATGCCGACCATGCCGCCGCTCTCGGCGATCTGCTCAAGCTGGCGCTCGGTGAGGTTGCGCGAGTGCGGCGTGACGGCATGAGCGTTGGAGTGGGTGGCCACCAGCGGCGCATCTGACAGCGCGGCGATGTCATCCACCCCTTGCTCGTTCAAGTGGCTCAGATCGAGCATGATCTTCAGCCGGTTGCACTCGGCGACAAGGCGCTTTCCCGCCTCGGTCAGCCCGCCACCGATGTCACCGGTGGAGGGGTAGCGAAACGGCACGCCCTCGCCGAAGACCGTGGGCCGCGACCACACGGGGCCGAGCGAGCGCAGGCCCATGGCATGCAGCTCTTCCAGCTCGACGCAGCTTTCGCTCACGGCCTCGGCGCCCTCGATATGGGCAACGGCGGCCATGGTGTCGCCCTTCAGGGCCTCTTCGATCTCGCCCGCGGTGCGGCAAAGCGTGATCGCCCCGGCCTGCTCCAGCCCGGTGAGCGCCTCGAAGCCGCGCATCACGAAATCCCACGCCTCGGGCTGGGGGATCGGGTCTGGCAGGGGCAGATCGTAGGGCGGATGCTCCATCACCTCGTAGCGCACCGCCTTGTCGGCGGGGCTGGGCACGAAGATGGCAAAGAAGCCGCCGCCGAAGCCGCCCGCCCTTGCGCGGGGCAGGTCGATATGGCCGTCGGGCAGGCCCTGGGCCACGTCCTCGGGCGTGATCTGGCCGCGCAGGATTCGCAGCAGCGTGTCGTTATGTCCGTCGAAGATGCGGGGGCCGGGCCAGCTTGTCATGGGATATCACCTGGTTTTCGGGAAAGCCTGACACCGTCAAGCATCGGGCGCAAGGGGGCAGTCATGACAGGGTAAGTCACTTGCGGCACCTGGCCCTTGCCGCGTAGGCTCAAGCCATTGATTTAAGGCACACTCATGTTTCGATTGTCCGATGCACAGCTTTCCGGCCTGTCTGCCGCCTCCTACGAGAGGTTCGTTCAGAAGAGCCTGCCCTTTCTGCGGCAGACCTTTTCCGATACGGCGGGACGGGAGAGCGAGGATGCGCTGCGCGGCTACATCGACCGGATCAGCCAGTTCGCGGTGCGCCACCGGGTATTTGCCGAGATCAACGTGCAGAAGCTGATGGTGCTGCACCGGCGCACCGGCTTTGCCATCCCCCTGCCCCGCTGGCAGGCGCACCTGTTGCGCCGCGCCGGGTTTTCCGAGGACGAACGCGTGATGCGCCTGACGCGCGCGGTGCTGACGGGCGAGGTGCCGGAGCTTGTGACGCTGCGCGATGACCTGCCGGCCCGGAGGGCCGCGCGATGACCGACACGATGAGCGAGGACTTCTTCGAAGGCATCGACTACACCGGCGGCAGCTCCAGCATCAGCCCGCCGGACGAGGATTACAGCACCGACGACCCGAACGCGGGCGAGGTGAGCGCGCTGCCGGTGCAGGAGTGCGCCTTGCCGCTGGAGCCCCAGCCCAGGCCGATCACCCTGCGGGCGGGGCTCTACTTCGATGGTACGGGCAACAACAGGTATAACGTCACCGAGGGCAAGGAGGCGCGCAAGCGCGGCGAGGACACCAGCGACTGGAGCGACAGCTACCAGTCGGACTTGTCGAACGTGGCGCTGCTGCACAACCTTTACCTGCCCTATGAGGGCGTGGACGACGACATTCCGATTTACATCGAGGGGATCGGCACGCGCACGGGCGGCGCGGATGATCCGATCTCTTCGGCGGGGGGCGGCAGCGGCTGGCACCCGAGGTTCGGCTACACCCTGCCCGGCGTCCGCGCGAAGGTGCAGTGGGGCTACACCGAGTTGGTGAACCAGGCACGGGCCAGGTACAAATCGAGCGGCGCGAGCGAGATCAGCCGATTGCAGATTGACGCCTTCGGCTTCAGCCGGGGCGCGGCCGCCGCGCGCAACTTCATCTGGGAGGCGCGGGAGGGCAAGGCGCCGCTGGAGGCGCGGCTGGGCGATATCACCGGGTCTTTCAAGATCGAGTTCATGGGGCTGTTCGACACCGTGGCGGCGCTCGGCACGCTCAACCAGGATAACGACTGGCAGCAGCTTGGCCTCGGATCGACGCGCCACGCCACCTATTGCGTGCATCTCGCCGCAGCGGAGGAATATCGCTACGGCTTTGCCCTGAATCCGATCGACAAGGGCCAGACCACCGGCTTCGAGGCATTTCTGCCGGGGGCGCATTCGGACGTCGGCGGCGGCTACAACGAGGTGGCGGAGGAAAAGAGCATCGCGTTTTCCACCCGCAACTGGCTGTTCAACGGGGCGGCGGCCCGGGTCGAAGACAGGAACTGGCTCATCGAGAGCGGCTGGTACAAGCCCGGCCAGATCGTGCTGCACGGCGGCGGCGTGGTGACAAAGGTGCACCGCAAGCGCGTTTATGGCTACTACGGGCGGCTGCCGATGCAGCTGATGGCGACCTTCGCGCAGGAGCACGGGGTGGTTTACGACACCTCGAAACTGAGCCAGCGCCGCTACCGCATCCACCCGGATCTCACATGGCTCTACGGCATCCTGATGGATCATTGCCGGGCCACCGAGGGCGGCGGGGCCTCGACGCCCGACCAGTGGATCGAGTGGGACGACTATCGCGCGGGCTGGCTGCGCAACACCTATCTGCACATGTCGGCCAACTACGATATGGAGTTCGTGATGCGGCCCTACTGGGTGACAGAAGGGGCGCGGCTGGCCAAGCGCTGGCGCCGCTACATCGGCGCGAACGGCCCGATGGACGGCCCGGAGCCCGCGCAGATCGACTGGAGCGAAGAGCAGTGCCTGCCCGAGGATGACGCGGGAGAGGGCGCATGAGCCGCCATGCATGGCTGCCGACGGAATGCGCGCCACGCGATTATCCCGCCGAGCTGACCTATTTCGGCGTGTTCCCCGAGGGCGAGGCGCGCGGGCTGGCGCTGCCGCTGCGGCGGACGGTGGCCAATGGCTGGGGGGCGGTGGGATCGACCCTGCTGACCGGCGATCCGGACAAGCCCCTGCCGGAGCGGGTTGAGCTGTCGTGGCTGTCGCTGGCGGAGGGGGTGCATTACGGCGGCAGCTTCAGCCTGCCGCGCTCGCGGTTGGCGCGGCTCTTCGCGCAGGGCATCGACGACCCGGTGGAGGGCCGGCGCGGGGCGTGGACAAAGCTTGCGGTCGGCATGGCACCGGGCGGCGATGTTGTTGTCTGGCTCACCGACGGCGCCTTCACCCGGTCGGTCATGGGGTTTCAGGCCGCGCCGGAGCCGCTGGACTGGGCGCAGGAAGAGCCGGGGGTGGATCTGGCCGGATATTGCCGCGATGGCTGGGCACGGGCGCTGCCCGAGGCGCGCCGCGCGGCGGTGATGGGGGCCAAGGTGCCGCTGGGCCAGTGGGGCCGCTGGCGGCGGCGGTTTGGCTGGACGCCGTCCGTGTTCTGCCCCGGCACGCATCGTCACCTCTGGATCGACAGCCTGAACGGCGAGCGCGAGATTTACGCCGCGCCGGATTGGGAAGATCCGTGGCCCGACCGCGCAGCCCCACTGGCTCTCCGGGCGTCGTGGGAAACAGCGGGTGGAGAGGTGCGGATTGCCCATGTCACTTTCGACCCGCAGGAGAGCTTCGAAGCGTTTTCGCGCTTCGCCGAGGCCCGCCCCGCCGATCTGGGGCGGATCGCGCTGGAGGTGGAGATTTCGGACAGGTTCCACGATGCGGCGGTCACGCTGCGCGACAGTCAGATCGCGCTGCCGCTGGAGAACTGCAAGGTGGAGGTGTTTCGGCAATGAGCCAGCCTGCTGCAAGGATCATGGATTTTCACACCTGCCCGCTGGTGCTGCCGCCCGGGCCCTTCCTGCCGCCGGTGGCCCATGTCGGCGGGCCGGTGGTGAGCGGGCAGCCCAATGTTCTGGTGGCGATGTCGCCCGCCGCGCGGGTGACCGACATGTGCACCTGCGCGGGCGTGCCCGACCTCGTGCTGAGCGGGGCGTTCAACGTGCACATCGGCAACATGCCCGCCGCCCGGATGGGCGACAGCACGCTGCACGGCGGGGTCATCACTACCGGCGCGATGAACGTGCTGATCGGCACCAGCGGCGCAGCGGGCGGCGGCATGGGCGGGCTGGCCGCCTTCGGGCAGTGGGTGATGAACCAGGTGGGCCAGTGGTTCCATACAGGCAGCCTCGAGAGCGGCGAGAGCGGGATGGTCTGCATGGTGCCCGAGGGCGTATCTGATGCCGCCTCGATGTCGGAGGTGGCGGCGCAGGCCGAGCGGCTGCGCGAGGCCGCCGAAAGCGGCGTGCCCTTCGTCGAGGCCTGCTGCGAGGCGGGCCGGACGCAGGACCGGCAGCGCGAGGAGGCCGAGAAGGAGCGCCAGCAGGACGAGGGCGACCACATGAGCGCCTATGGCGCGGAGGCCCCCGGCGGCGGGGCGGAGGGCTGAGGTCATGGCGCGCTATGCCCTCGTGGACGCCGCCCGCGCGCCGCAGATCTGGCCGCTGGTGCAGACCGAGCCCGAGGCGCGCTCGCTCTTCGGCGGCCGGATCGACCCGGCGCTGGCCGCCGCCGCGCCCTGGATCGTGCCGATCCGGCCCGGCACCCCCTTCAAGCAGGCCTTCCAGTCGGTCGGTTGGGGAGACTTCTGGGGCATCGCCTGCTACTCCCCGGCTCCGATGCGCGAGGTGCGCCACAGCCTGCGCAAATGCCAGCAGGTGGTGCTGCCCACCGGCAAGGCGGTGCTGTTTCGCTACTATGACCCACGTGTGTTTGTGCCGATGATGCGGGCGGCGGCGGATGAGGACATTGGCCCGTGGTTTGCCCGGATCACCGACTTCTGGGCGCCCGATCCCGACACCGGCGCGACGATCCGCTTTCTGCGCGACGGCAAGGGGCGGCTGCGCCATCAGGCGGTGACCCCGGAGCGGCAGGCCGCACTCGCGGCGCGGGCGATGGGCTCGGCGCCGGGGTAGGCCCTTCACGGCAGCTCTTCGGGGCGCTTCGGCCCCTCATCGCAGCTGCGAGGAGGACCCCAAGGGCCGAAGAGCAGCCCCCCAACCGGCCCTCTACTCCGGATACATGCCGGGCACCTGCTGGTCGAAGTCGATGCAGGCGCCGGTCATGACGCCCGCGTTCTCGCTGAGGAGATAGCTGGCAAGGGGCGCGACATGGGCGGGTTTGACCAGCTGGCCGAAGGGCATTTTCGCCTCGGCCTTCTCCAGCCAGTCATCGCCGCCGTCGTGATACTTGCGCTGGATCTCGTCTTCGCCCGGCGTGTCCATCCAGCCGATGTTCAGGCCGTTCACCCGGATGCGGTGGTGGCGCAGGGTGCTGGCGGCATTCTTGGTGACATTGACCATGAGCGCCTTGGAGGCGGCATAGGGCGACAGGAACGATTGCCCGCCGTGGACGACGATGGAGAGAATGTTGAGGATCGCCGCCGGGTGGCCCGCCTCGATGGCGAGCTGCGCCATGCGCTGGAGGGCGAAATAGGGCGAGCGGGCGTTGGCCGTCATCAGCCTGTCCCAAAGCTCGGGGGTGGTGTCGAGCACGGTGCCCCGGTCGGTCAGGGCCGCCGAGTTCACCAGCGCATCCAGCCGTCCCATGTGGGCGGCGGCCTTTTCGACCAGCTCCACGGTTGCGGCGGTGTCGAGCAGGTCGACGGGCATGAAGGTTGCGCCGATCGCCTCGGCCACCGCCTCGCCGCGCGGCACGTTGCGCGACGCGATGACGAGGTTGGTGCAGCCCTCGGCCACAAGGCGCTCGGCGATGGCGCGCCCCAGCCCCTGGGTGCCGCCGATAATGAGGGCGTGGGTGTTGGCATGTGTCTGTGTCATGGGGCCTCCGCTGGTTTGGCGCGACCTTAGGGGCCACGGCGCGGGAGGGCCAGAGCGCTGGAGGCGGGGCGGCTTTTCGGCTTTTTGAATAGCCTGACCGCGATTTGTATTGGATGCTTGCAGCAGGTTTCTGCCTAGCTTGCGCCATCCGGCGCCCGCAGGGCGGTTCCGGCTGAACACGTATGACGGGAGGGTCATCATGATCAAACACATCGGCCTCGCGGCCGCACTCATCGGTGCATCCGCCTTCGCGGCATCCGCGCAGGAGCGGGTTTCCATCGGCACCGGCGGCACCGGCGGCGTGTTTTACGCCGTGGGCGCAGGCATGGCAGACCTGCTGACGCGCAAGCTCGACGGGGTGAGCGCCAATGCCGAGGTGACGGGTGCCTCGATCGAGAACATCCGCCGGGTTTCGGCCGGCGAGATGACCATCGGCTTCTCCTCTGCCTCCACGCTATACGAGGCCAAGAGCGGCAGCGGCGCCTTTGACGGCGACGCCCAGAACGTGGCGGCCATCGCCTATCTCTACCCTGCCTTGCTTCAGATCGCCGCCACCGAGGCGAGCGGAGCCGCCGGGGTGAAAGACCTGGCCGACCTGAAAATCTCCATCGGCCCCCCGGGCTCCAACTCTTCGGTCTTTTCCGAGCGGCTGCTGACCTCGCAGGGGGCCTTCAACGTCGGCAACGTCAGCTTTCTGAGCTATGGCGAGGCCACCGGGGCGATCAAGAACGGGCAGCTTGAGGGCTCGATGATCCTTGCGGGCACCCCGGCCTCGGCCTTCATCGAGCTCTTCACCACAGAAGACGTGAAGCTGGTGCCCGTGGTGGCCGATGACGTGATCGGGCTGATTGAAGAGTTCCCGTTTTACGAGGTCGTCGAAATCCCCGGCGGCACCTATGAGGGCGAATCCGAGGCCGTTGTGGCCGTCGGCGACCCGGCAATCCTCTTTGCCGCCGCCGATGCCGACCCGGCGCTGATCGAAAGCATCACCGCCACGCTCTTTGACAACCTCGAAGAGCTGGGTGCGGTGCATCCGGCGGCGAAGAAGATCAGCATGGAGCGGGCCACCGCCACGCCGATTGATCTGCACCCCGGCGCGCAGACCTATTTCGACGGGCAATAAGCCTCTCTGGCGGGGCTGACGCGGCCCCGCCCCATCCGCCTGCGCGCCCTTCGCGCCAAGCGGCAGGATACCCACAATGACTCCACTCACCGATATTCTCCCCGGCAGCGCCCTGCCCCGCTGGGAACGCCTCGCAGCAACCGCCGCGCTGGCCGCGCTATCCATCGCCGTCACCGCGCTTTGCATCTGGTCGGCCTGGTATGGCTCGATCACCGCGCTGGTGCTGCGCTCCACCTTCTTTTCGCTGATGGTCGCCGCCGGGCTCGTCGTGGTCGCCACCGAGCGGCCCGGATGGTTGCGGCCCGGCCTCTACGCACTCGCCGCCGGGGTGCTCATCCCCGGCCCCTATCTCTGGATCAATTACCTCGCCATCGTTCGCTCGGGCGGCATCGCCAGCCAGCTCGACATGGCGCTTTTCACCATTTGCACCGCAGCCGTGCTGGTGCTCGCGCGCTACCTGATCGGCTGGGTCATGGTCGGCCTTGGCGTGCTGGCGCTGGCCTATGCGTTTTTCGGCGACATGATCCCAGGCACCTACGGCCACGCGGGCTATTCTCTCTCGCGCGTCACCTCCAACCTCTTCCTGCGCACCGAGGGGCTGTTCGGCCTGCCGATGGGGGTGGCGGTGCAATATATCCTGCTGTTCTCCCTGCTCGGCACGTTGCTGCTGAAGACCGGGCTGGGGCAGGTCTTCGTCGACCTGGCCCATGCCGCGACGGGGCGGGTGCAGGGCGGGCCGGCGCTCACCGCCGTTGTCTCCTCCACCATGTTCTCTTCGATCAACGGCTCGGCGGTGGCGGGCGTTGTCACCACCGGCACCTTCACCATTCCGCTGATGAAACGCACGGGATACCGGCCCAAGGTGGCGGGGGCGATCGAGGCGGCGGCCTCTTCTGCCGGGCAGATCATGCCCCCCGTCATGGGCGCGGCGGCCTTCCTGATGGCCGAGGTCACCCAGACGCCCTATGCCGTGATCGCCGCCGCCGCACTGATCCCGGCGCTGCTCTACGTCTTCGCCCTGCTGGTGGGCGTGCGGGAGGAGGCGGGCAAGTTCGACCTGGGCCGCGCCGACCCTGCCGAGATCCCGGCGCTGCGCGAGGTGCTGCTGAAGCGCGGCCACCTGCTCATTCCTCTCGTGGGCCTCATCGTTTTCCTCGCCGTTGGCTACACCCCCTCTGCCGCCGCCGTGCTCTGCATCTTAACCACGCTCGTTGTCTCGCTCTTCGGCAAGGCCACCCGGATCGGGCCGGTGGGCCTCGTCGCGGTGATGATGGAAACGGTGAAGAACGTGCTGCCGATCGTCGCCGCCGTTGCCATCGCTGGAATGCTCATTGGCGTGCTCACCCTCACCGGCATGGCGCTGAAACTCTCCTCGCTGATCCTCACCGCCGGGGCAGGCTCGCTGTTTCTGACGCTGGTGCTGACCATGGTTGCCAGCTTCGTGCTGGGGCTCGGCATGCCGACCTCGGCGGCCTACCTGCTGCTCGCCATCCTGATCGCCCCCGCGCTGGAGCAATTCGGCCTGCCGGTGATCGCGGCGCATATGTTCATCTTCTACTACGGGCTGCTCTCGGCCATCACCCCGCCGGTGGCGCTGGCGGCCTATGCGGGGGCCTCGATTGCCGGGGCGGAGCCGAACGAGACGGCGATAGAAAGCATCCGGCTGGGCTTTGTGAAGGTCGTCGCACCCTTCCTCTTCGTCTATGCGCCGGAGCTGCTGCTGATCGGGACGCCGGTGAACATCGCTCTGGCCACGGTGGCGGCCTTCGCGGGCACCTTCGCGGCGGGCACGGCGCTGACAGGCTGGATGATAAGGCCGCTGACGGCAGGCACCCGCGCGGGCTTCGTGGCCGTCGCCGCGCTTCAGACTGTGGCGCTGGTGATGCCTGTGGGCGGGGCGGTGAGCCTTGGGGCGGAGGCGACCGGGCTGGCGCTGCTGGGCGCGCTCGTCATTGTGCTGCGGCGGGCACCTGCGGCAGCGCGTCCGGGGTGAGCCCTTCGAGGCTGGGCAGGGTCAGCGCCGCGCCTTCAAAGCGCTCCCGCGCGGTGTAGAGCGAAGGCGTGACCACGCAGGCCAGACTCGCCGCAAGGGCGGAGGCGAGGCCGTTGCGGCTGTCTTCGAAAGCGAGACAGGCGGAGGCGGGCAGGCCGAGCCGCTCCAGCGCCAGCAGAAACACATCGGGCGCAGGCTTCTTGGCCGCCACCTCATCCCCCGCCGCGATCACCTCGAAGACCTCCCCCGCCGGGCGGCCCCAGCAGGCGGCGCAGAGCGCATCGACGTTGGGGCGGTTGGTGGTGGTGGCGACGGCGAGGCGCAGGCCGCTGGCGCGGGCTGTTTCGATGAGGTCGGCCACGCCGGGGCGCAGCGCGAGGCCGCCAGCGGCGAGGATCTCGCCGTAGCGGGCCGTCTTGCGTTTGTGCAGCGCGGCGATCTCGGCGTCAGTCGGGCCTGAAGCACCGATCTCCTCACGGTGCCGCGCCATGCGCTCCTTGCCGCCGGTGGTGCGCAGCAGGCGGGTGTAATCCGCGCGGCTCCAGTGCCAGCCAAGGCCCGCCTCCGCAAAGGTGTCGTTGAAGGCCTCGCGATGCGCCTCTTCGGTTTCGGCCAGCGTGCCGTCCACGTCGAAGATGAGCGCGGCGAGGCTCATGCGGCCCGCGCGACCAGCCGCCGGACCAGCGCGCCAAGATCGGCGAAGTCGGAGAAGGCGGCGGTGTGGGGCAGCGCCTCAACCTCCGTCTTCCGGTAGCCCTCGGTGAAGAGCAGGAAGGGCACGCAGGCGCGGCGAGCGGTTTCTGCATCCACCTCGCTGTCGCCCACGTAAATCTCGGGGCCGTCGCCCAGCGCCGCAAAGGCGGCCTCCAGCGGGGCCGGGTCGGGCTTGTGGGTGGGCAGGCTGTCACCGCCGAGGATCACCCCGAAGAAGCGGGTGAGATCGAGGTGGTTCAGCACCGCCTTGCAGGGCACGAGCGGCTTGTTGGTGCAGATCCCAAGGCTGTGCCCCTCCGCCGCAAGCGCCTCCAGCGCCGCGACCACGCCGGGATAAATCTCGGTGCGGGTGACGAGGGTTTCGTAAAGGGCGACAAAGGCGGCAAGCAGGCGGGCGTGCTCGCTGTCAGGAATGCCCCGCGCGGCGCGCATCTTTTCGATGAAAACCGAGGCCCCCTGCCCGATGAAGCTCCGGGTATCTGCCAGCGTGATCGGCTCCGCCCCCTCGGCCTCCAGCAGTTGGTTGGCCCCGGCGTGGATGTCGGGCGCGCTGTCGATCAGCGTGCCGTCGAGGTCGAAGACGATGCGGGCCATGATTACTCGAACTCCATTTCGGTAAAGACCTGGCCCGCGTTCCTGGTGGCCAGCTCGTCGAAGGTGTCCAGGTAGCGATAGGGCTCCTGGTCGACGTAATAGGCGTCGGCCAGGGTACCGCCCGCCTCCAGATGCGCGCCGACCACGCCGCGCAGGTATTTCAGGTAGCCGATGGTATCCTTCTCGACCTGCGCCATGTTGGTGGGGTTGCCATGGCCGGGGATCACGTAGGTCGCGCCAAGGGGGGCGAAGACGGTTTCCCAGGTTTCGATCCAGCAGCTTGTGCAGGTGTCGGTGAAGATCGGCGTCATCCGGTTGTTGAAGGCGATGTCGCCCGCGATCATCATGCCAAGCTCGGGCAGCCAGACCTGCGTGTCGCCCGCGCCATGGGCGGGGCCCGCGTGCATGACAACGATGTGCATATCGCCCATGTCGATCTCGTGGCGGTCTTCGAAGGTTTGCGTTGGCTCCACCAGCACGGTGCCCTCGGCATTTTCGCGGGCATAGCCCCGCATCCCCTCAAGGATCTGCGGGCCACGGTCGAGGAACTCTTCGATGGCGTCCACATGGGCGAGGATATCCACCCCCTGTTCGGCCCAGTAGCTGTTGCCCAGCATGGCGTGGCCCTGCCCGTTCTCGTTGATCACCAGCTTCACCGGCTGGTCGGTGACGGTCTTGATCTCTTCGTGCAGGGCTTCTGCCAGCTTGGCGTTGGCCCCGCCGTTAACAACGATCACCCCGTCGCCGGTGACGAGGAAGCTGAGGTTGTTGTTATGGCCCGCGTTCTCATAGGTGGGCGGTGCTGTGGCCCCGATGGCCGACCAGACGCCGGGGATCACCTCGTAAGGTTTGTCGTAGAGCACCGACTGCGGATACTTATCGGCGATGTCCTCGGAGGCCAGCGCCGGGGTGGCGGCGAGGGCGAGGAGGGCGGCAAGGCGGCTCATGCGCGCTGCGCCGCCTCGGCAGCCTCGCGGATGGCGCGGATGTTGGCGCCGTAAACCTCGGGCGCATCGACCGAGCCGCCCTTGAACACCGCCGAGCCGGCCACGAAGCAATCGGCCCCGGCCTCCACCAGCGGGCCGACGGTGGTGGGATCAACCCCGCCATCGACCTGGATATGCACCTCGCGGTCGCCGATCATCTCGCGCACCGCGCGCACCTTGGCCACGCTGGAGGGGATGAACTTTTGCCCGCCAAAGCCGGGGTTCACGCTCATCACCAGCACCATGTCGACGAGGTCGAGCAGCTCGGAGATGACGGAGGCGGGGGTGCCGGGGTTGAGGCTGATGCCGCATTTCACGCCCTGCGCCTTGATCGCCTGAAGCGTGCGGTGCGGGTGCGGCCCGGCCTCCCAATGGGCCACGATCATATCGGCCCCGGCCTCGGCATAGGCCTCGATGTAGGGATCGACCGGCGCGATCATCAGGTGGACATCCATGAAGGTTTTCACATGCGGGCGAAAGGCCTTCACCGCCGGCGGGCCGAAGGTGAGGTTGGGCACGAAATGGCCGTCCATCACATCGACATGGACCCAATCGGCCCCCTGCCCCTCGATGGCGCGGATCTCGGCCCCGAAGTTGGCGAAATCGGCGGAAAGGATCGATGGGGCGATCTTGATGGAACGGTCAAAGCTCATTCGGCGGCCTCCTTGAGCGGGCGGTCATGGTCGAGCCCGCCCCTGAAGACGCGGCTCGCGCGGATGTCAGCCTCGGTTATGGTCGAGAGCGCCTCGGCGTCAAGCGGACCCTTTGCCTCGGAGAAGAGCCGGTTGGCCTGCCGTAGTCGCGCGCGATCCAGCGCGTTGCGGATCGAGCGGGCATTGGCGAAGTGCGATTGGCCCCGGCGAGCGGTGATATACTCCGCCATCGCCGCCTCGGCCTTGGAATCGAAGCTGTAATTCTGCTCGCCCAGCATGATCTGCGAAATCTCCAGAAGCTCGCCATCGGTGTAATCGGGAAACTCGATGTGATGGGCGATGCGGGAACGAAAGCCGGGGTTGCTCTCGAAGAAGCGGTCCATCCGGTCGGCGTAACCTGCGAGGATCACCACCAGATCGTCGCGGTTGTTTTCCATCACCTGAAGCAGGATTTCGATCGCCTCCTGCCCGTAGTCGCGCTCGTTTTCCGGGCGGTAGAGGTAATAGGCCTCGTCGATGAAGAGCACGCCGCCCATGGCCTTCTTCAGCACCTCTTTCGTCTTGGGCGCGGTGTGGCCGATGTATTGGCCCACGAGGTCATCGCGAGTGACGGTGACGAGGTGGCCCTTGCGCACGTAGCCGAGACGGTGGAGCAGATCGGCCATCTTGAGCGCGACGGTGGTTTTGCCGGTGCCGGGGTTGCCGGTGAAGCTCATGTGCAGCGTGGGGGTGTCGGTGGCCAACCCCATCTGGCGGCGGGCCTGATCGACCAGCAGCAGGGCGGCGGTTTCCTTGATCCGCTGCTTCACCGGGGCGAGGCCGATCATGGTTTCATCCAGCTCGCGCAGCACCTCCCGCACGCCGCTCTCTTCGAAGGCGGCGGCAAGGTCGACGGTTTGCGGGGGCTCTGGCGTTTCTGGCTTTTCACTCATGGGGTCACTCCGGGCTGGGGGGCCCGGGCCGGGGGAG
>NZ_QTNQ01000209.1 GCF_018424695.1 Vannielia litorea | reverse complement strand
CACCAGCTTCACCACCGCCTCCACCGCGATGGCGGTCACCACCCCGTGGTGCCGCTCGTTGGCATCCAGGTTCCGGGTGCCGAAGAGGATGGTGAACAATGCAAGGCCTCCCGCGACCCAGAGCGCATTGCGCGCCGAAAGCTCCACCTCGCCCGACGACTGCGCGAAGACCTCCAGCGAAAGCGTGACGGACTGAAGCTGCAAGGCAATGTAGGGCGTGGTGCCCACCACCGCGAGCAGCGTCACCAACACCCCCAGCGTGTTGGATTTCCCGTAGCGGTTGGAAATCAGGTCGGCAATCGAGGTGATCCGCTGGGTCCGCCCCACGCGCACCAGCTTGCGCAACACCAGCCACCAGCCGGTCAGCACCAGCGTCGGGCCAAGGTAGATGGTCAGGTATTCCAGCCCGGAGCGCGCGGCGTAGCCCACTGCGCCATAGAAGGTCCAGGCCGTGCAGTAGACGCTGAGCGACAGCGTGTAGACCATCGGCGAACGCAGCCACCGCGGCATGCCCCTTTGGGCGCGGCGTTCGGCGAGGAAGGCCACGAGGAACAGAAAGCCCACGTAAAGCAGTGAGACCGCGACGAGCAGGTTAAACGACATCGTCCCTCTCGTCGCGCGCGCCCGGCGGCAACGGCGCCGAAAGTCGGGCAGCCACCAGCGCGGCCACCGCGATCAGCACCACCCAGACCCCGAAGAGATAGAG
>NZ_QTNQ01000208.1 GCF_018424695.1 Vannielia litorea | reverse complement strand
GAAGCCGGCCAACCGCTTGAGATCATGGAGGTTGAGCTTGAGGGGCCGAAGGCCGGGGAGGTTCTGGTCGAGATCAAGGCGACGGGGATCTGCCACACCGACGAGTTCACCCGCTCGGGGGCGGACCCGGAGGGGCTGTTTCCGTCGATCCTGGGCCATGAGGGCGCGGGCGTGGTGATGGAGGTGGGCGAGGGCGTGACGACGCTGAAGCCCGGCGATCACGTGATCCCGCTCTACACGCCGGAATGCCGGCAATGCGCCTCCTGCCTCTCGGGCAAGACAAATCTCTGCACCGCGATCCGCAACACGCAGGGGCAGGGCCTGATGCCCGACGGCACCACGCGCTTCAAGATGCTCGATGGCACGCCGATTTATCACTACATGGGCTGTTCCACCTTTGCGAACCACACGGTGATGCCCGAGATCGCGCTCGCCAAGGTGCGCGAGGACGCGCCCTTCGACAAGATTTGCTACATCGGCTGCGGCGTGACCACCGGCATCGGCGCGGTGATTAACACGGCAGGTGTTGAGATTGGGTCAACGGCGGCGGTTTTTGGCCTCGGCGGCATCGGTCTGAACGTGATCCAGGGCCTGCGGATGGCCGGTTGCGACAAGATCATCGGGGTCGATCTGAACGACGACAAGGCTGAAATGGCGAAGAAATTCGGCATGACACACTTTGTTAACCCCTCGAAGGTAGAGAATACCGTGGCCGAGATCGTGAAGCTGACGCAGACCGATTTTGACCAGATCGGCGGGGTCGATTACTCGTT
>NZ_QTNQ01000207.1 GCF_018424695.1 Vannielia litorea | reverse complement strand
GGGGCCAGCCCCCCACACCCCCCGGAGATATTTGCAGCAAGAAAATGAACAGGGCGGGAGAGGTTTACAGAACAAACAGCGAACATTATCTTTGGAGCATGCCCCGTGACACGCTCTCCCACATGCCCCACCGCCCGCGACGCCCCTGCGCGGTGGCGGGGGAGTTCACCCTGGCGCGGGGCCGGGTGCACGAGTTTTGCGGTGCCGCGCGGCGCACGCTGGCGCTGGCGGTCGCCGGGCAGCTCTCCGGGCCGGTGCTCTGGATCACCCCGGGCTGGCAGGCGAGCGCGCTCTGCGGCGAGGGGGTAAGCCGCTGGATCGACCCGGGGCGGCTGCTGGTGGTACGCGCCGGGCGCGCGATGGAGGAGCTCTGGTGCATGGAAGAGGCGCTGCGCGCGGGCGCGGTGCCGCTGGTGGTGGCCGAGCTGGAGGCGTCGCCGGGCATGGTGCCGGTGCGCCGCCTGCATCTCGCCGCCGGGGCGCCCGAGGGGCCGCCGCCGCTGGGGCTGATCCTGACGCCCGGCACGGGCGGCGCGCCGGGGATCGAGAGCCGCTGGCAGGCCGAGCCCGATCATGGCGCCGGCGTCACCCGCTGGCAGCTGCGGCGGCTGCGCGCCCGCATGGCCCCGCCCGCCAGCTGGCATCTCACCCAATCAGCCCCTCGCACCGATCTGGCGCTGGCGCCCCTGCCACAGCCGGAGACCACCCCCTAGCGCGCGCCCTGCTGCCAGGCATCCGCGCCTCTCGCCACACAGCAAATGCGATGAGGGGCCGAAGCGCCGCGAAGAGCTGCCCCCGGCCACCC
>NZ_QTNQ01000206.1 GCF_018424695.1 Vannielia litorea | reverse complement strand
CGCGTGCCCCGCCCCGCGTCCTGTGGCTGGCCTGTGCGCGCCATGGGCCGGGGTGGCGCGGGGGTGCGCTGTGGGGTTGAGTATTTTCGGCAAGAAAATGAACAGGCTGCGCCATGGCGTTGGTCTGCGGGCGGTTCGGTGACATCCCGGAGTGTTGGCAATGGCGGGGCGTTTTGACAGTCGGGGCGGATGCGTGTCAAATGCCGTGAAGCGTGAAACGGGGCCAAGTGGGAGGAGCTCGGTTGGGCAAGCGCGTGTTGCTGGTGGAAGACGAGCCGAACATCATCGAGGCGATCCGGTTCATTCTGAGCCGCGATGGCTGGCGGGTGGATACCCATTCTGACGGGGCGACGGCGCTGGACGCGGTGGCCCGGGTCTCGCCGGATGTGATGATCCTCGACGTGATGCTGCCCGGCAAATCGGGGTTCGACATTTTGCGCGAGTTGCGCGCGGCGGAGGCGACGGCGGCGCTGCCGGTGCTGATGCTGACCGCGAAGGGGCAGGGCAAGGACCGTGACCTGGCGCTGCAATTCGGGGCCAACCGCTTCATGACAAAGCCCTTTTCCAACGACGAGGTGCTTGATTGCCTGCGCGAGCTGGCCGGGGCATGAGGGAAGGGCCGGAGGAGCCCGGCGGGCCGGGGCAGCGGCTGATCGACATTGCCGACCGTGTGGATGGCGAGGACATCCCGCTGTTCCTTGCGCGGCAGACCTATCGCCGCCGCCGCCTGATGGATGCCGCGCGCCTGCTGCCCGTGGTGGGGCTGTTGCTGGTGCTGTTTCCGCTGCTCTGGATCGGGCAGGGGGCGGG
>NZ_QTNQ01000205.1 GCF_018424695.1 Vannielia litorea | reverse complement strand
CTAGGGTCAGGGCCCATTGATTTCCGCTTAGGGGCGTGATTCACGGTTCGAAAACGAGCGGTGAACATGTCTGAACTTTTCTGGCTTACGGACGCGCAGATGTCGCGCCTTGAGCCCTTCTTCCCGAAGTCCCACGGCAAACCTCGCGTTGATGATCGACGTGTGTTGAGCGGCATTATCTTCGTCACTCGCAACGGCTTACGGTGGCGCGATGCCCCTCATGCCTATGGGCCGTACAAGACGCTGTACAATCGTTGGAAACGGTGGAGCGACAAGGGTGTCTTCGCCCGGATGATGGCGGGCCTGGCCGCCGAGCACGGCGAGAAGAAGACTGTGATGATCCCCTCTCATCGAAACTGCGTTTCAACTGCCGGGGCAGTGGACGCTACCTACCTGAAGGCCCACCGGACAGCGACCAGCATGGGCGTGAAAAAGGGGGGCGTGGGCGCCTGATTGGTCGCACCAAGGGCGGCATGAACACCAAGCTGCATGCCATCTGCGACAGCCAGGGGAGGCCGCTCAACCTATTTGTCACCGCCGGACAGGTCAGCGACTACATTGGCGCTCGGGCATTGCCGGGCAGCCTTCCGAATGTCGATTGGCTGCTTGGGGATCGCGGCTACGATGCCGACTGGTTCAGGGAAGCATTGAAAGACAAGGGGATACGCGCGTGTATCCCCGGTCGAAAGCAGCGCAAGAAAACCGTGAAGTACAACAAGCGCCGCTACAAACGGCGCAACCGGATCGAGATCATGTTCGGCAGACTCAAGGACTGGAGGCGCGTGGCAACCCGATACGACAGATGCCCGAAGGTCTTCCTCTCA
>NZ_QTNQ01000204.1 GCF_018424695.1 Vannielia litorea | reverse complement strand
CGCCTCTACCTGCTGCGCCCGCTCCTGCGCCTCACCCTCTGCCTGCTCTGGCTGATCTCCGGCCTGCTCGGACTCTTCACCCCGCCCAGCGCCTACCTGCCCGACCTCGCCGCCACCGGCCTGCCGGATGACACCCTCATCACCGCTGCCCACCTTCGGCGTGCTGGACCTCGCGCTCGCCGCCGCCCTGTTCCGAAACTGGCACCCCCGCCTCACCTTCTGGGCGCAGATCCTGCTGGTCGGCGGCTACACGGTCGGCCTGACGGCAATCGCCCCCCACCTCTGGCTCGATCCCTACGGCGCGCTGCTCAAGAACCTGCCCATCCTCGCCCTGCTGCTCACCACCCGCGCGCTAGATACGGAGCGCTAAAGCCCCTCGGCCCAGTGGCCAAAGCAGGGCGCGGGCTTCAACCCCGGGGCCGCGCCCGACCCTCCCCCCGGGAGGGCGCATTGATGGCGTCGCGCCCCCCTCAGACAGCCTTCAAACCTCTCAGAAAAGCTCAGGGCACAGGCGTTGCGACACGCCCTCCCAAGTCCGAGCGCAGCCCACTGTCACACCCACTTCGCCAAAGGCGGCAGGCTCATCAGCACGGCATTTGCATCATGCCCCGTGGCCAACCCGAACTTAGTGCCCCGGTCATAGACAAGGTTATATTCCGCATAGAGCCCGCGATGCACCAGCTGCACATCCTTCTCGGCCTCGCCCCATGCCATCCCCCGCCGCTTCTCCACCAGCGGCACATAGGCCGGCAGGAAGGCCCGCCCGATGTCCTGCACCAGAGCAAAATCCGCCTCCCAGTCACCCGAGTTGCGATCATCCATGAAG
>NZ_QTNQ01000203.1 GCF_018424695.1 Vannielia litorea | reverse complement strand
GCAGCCGGTCGGCGGGCATCTCGCGTGGGGCGAGGATGTAGACTGCGTTTGGCTGGCCTTCAGGCGGGGGCGCACGCAGGGCTTCAACCACGGCGGCCTCTTCCATCGGCGCCCCGTCGAGCGACATCTCCGAGGATGATCGCACCCGCTACGCCGCCATCCTCGACTACCTGAAAACATACGATGGCGGCCCCTGCTTCGCCGCCCTGCCCGCGCTGGGAGAAGAAACCGCCCAGCTCACGCTTGATGCCTTTGGCCCCACCTCCGCCTCGCTCGACGGCTTCCGTGCCGGAATGGAGGCCGAGACAGGCGAAATCCCCGGCACCGTTCTGAAACCTGTCAGCGAGGCCCAATGCGCCGCGCTAACCTTCATCCGCGAGGCCAAGGCCTACCCGGCCTTCAACCTCTATTTCGACATGGAAAACCGAGTGATCGCCTCGGGCGACTACCTGGAAGGGCGTATCCTCAATGTCTCGGGCCAGGTGGTGCACTTCCTTCTGATCGACGACGAAGGCACGGTGCAGGCACTGGATGGCTTCCTGCAATTCACCCGGGCGGGGGCCAGCTTCTCGATCCCGATGAACCTGACCGCGGGCCCGGTTGTGACACAGCAACTCCTGCTGGCGGTGGGCACCCCGGCACGGCTCGACGTTGTGACAGACCTCGATGGCAGCGAGGCCGTTGGCTACTTCGAGGCGCTGGCCGCCGAACTGGAGGCCCGTGGCATCTCTCCCGACCTCTCCATGGTCGCCTTTTCCGTGGAATAGCCTCGGCCCGGCAGTCCCCGGTCCTGTGGGTCCAGGGGAGCCCCCAAGTCGATCAATCGCGCAGCCCGTGCG
>NZ_QTNQ01000202.1 GCF_018424695.1 Vannielia litorea | reverse complement strand
CTCGGCAAAGCCCGCCGAGAACATCACGAAGCTGCGCACCCCGGCGGCCAGCCCGTCTTCCACCGCCGCTTCCACGCGGCTCGCCGGCACAGCAAGGATCGCCTGGTCCACCTGCTCGGGGATCGCAGCCACCGAGGGGTAGGCCGTCACCCCCTGTACCGTCTCTCGCGTCGGGTTCACCGGGTACAACGTCACGCCCGAGCCCGCCTCCGCCATGTAGCGCAGCGGCCGCCCGCCGATCTTGTAAGGATCGTCCGAGGCGCCCACCAGCGCGATGGCACGCGGCCGGAACAGGGCGTCGAGGCCTGCGACCTCGCGGTTGGCGCCTAGGCCTGCGGTTTTGCTGGAACTCTTGCCGAGGGCGGTCATGCAGCCTCATCCTTCTTCTGCTTTGCGGTCAGTACGCGCCCAACCTGGGCATAGGCGCGGCGCAGCTCAGCCGAGGTGCCGAGCCAGGGCACCAGCGCAAGCACGCGCCTGACATGGGGTGCGAGGGGACTCTCCTCGGTGATGCCAAGCGCCCCGAACATCTGGATTGCACCGCGCGCCATTGCCATCGCGGCGTCGTTGGCCCGCGCCTTGGCCCGGAAGGCCGC
>NZ_QTNQ01000201.1 GCF_018424695.1 Vannielia litorea | reverse complement strand
GGGTTGAAGATGTTGGCGTAATAAGTGCGCCAAAGGTCGTGGCTGGCGT
The DNA here is from genome assembly GCF_018424695.1 of Vannielia litorea. Taxonomy (GTDB): domain Bacteria; phylum Pseudomonadota; class Alphaproteobacteria; order Rhodobacterales; family Rhodobacteraceae; genus Vannielia; species Vannielia litorea_A. The sequence continues at coordinate 802 of NZ_QTNQ01000201.1, read as the reverse complement.
CCTCGGGGGGGGGCGACTGTTCGGCGGTTTCCTCGAAGGACAGTTCGCCTGCGATGAAGCGGGCGGTGAGGGTGGGGGTGGCGATGACCCAGTCCATGTCGCCGAAGCGCCTGGCGAAGAAGGGCGCGGCGGCCTCGGTGATGGGGTTGTCCGGCTCGAACCAGGCGGCGAAGGCGCGGCGGTTTGCGCCCGGCGCCGTCACCTCGTTGAAGCGGACGAAGGCGTGCATCTTGTGGATGTCGCGGCCGACCTCCTTGCGCTGGTGCAGGAGCTTGCGCAGCGCGTCATCGGCGCGGCCGCCCCAGCGGATCTCGCCGCGCCCGAGGCGGAGGACAAGCGCGTAGGCACGGGCGAAGCGCTCGGGGTCGCGGTGGTAGAGGGAGCTTTCGATGTCGAAGAGGGCCTGTTTGGACAGGCGGATTTCGACGGGCGGTCCTTTTGGCGCTTCGCCTGCGAAAAGGTCGGTATCGTCCACCTGGGTCCAGCGGACGTGCTCGGCGGCGATGCCCTCGGCGGCAAGGCGGCGGGCCTCGCTGCGCCACGCTGCCACGGAGCCGATTTTCGGAAGCCGAGCCGTCAGCATCAGAAGAGCGACAGTTGTTCGGGCGGCGGGGCGAAGCGGTCGCGCAGGTTGGCGTCATCGGTCAGGCCGCGCGGGGACCAGCCGGGGCAGGTGATGAAGGGCTTCGCGTTCTTCAGGTTGCAGCCGATCTTCAGCAGGTCGTCATAGCGCAGCGTCCGGTGGCGGCGGGCGGCGAGGATGCGTTTGACGGAGGTCGTGCCGAGGCCGGGGGTGCGCAGG
>NZ_QTNQ01000200.1 GCF_018424695.1 Vannielia litorea | reverse complement strand
GTCCGTCGGCGGGCAGTACTGCCACGCCGCCGCTTCCGGCGCCCACACCGGCGACATCTCCGCCGCCATGCTCGCCGACGCCGGTGTCACCCACGTCATCCTCGGCCACTCCGAGCGCCGCCAGGACCATGACGAGCACAACGAGCACATCCGCGCCAAGGCCAATACAGCTCTCGCGGAGGGCATCACCTGCGTCATCTGCGTGGGCGAAAGCGAAGCGGAGCGCGACGCCTCCAACACGCTCGACATCATCGGCGGCCAGCTCTCCGGTTCCATCCCCGACGGGGTGACAGGCCAAAGCCTCGTCGTCGCCTACGAGCCGATCTGGGCCATCGGCACCGGGCGCACCCCCACCCTCGACCAGATCGGCGAGGTGCACGATTTCATCCGCATGCGGCTCGAGCGCCGCTTCGGCGCCGGCGTGGGCCGCTCCACCCGCATCCTCTACGGCGGCTCGGTCAAACCCGGCAACGCCGCCGAAATCTTCGCCGTCAGCAACGTCGACGGCGCGCTGGTGGGCGGCGCCAGCCTGAAGGCCACCGACTTCTCCGCCATCATCTCGGCCCTCGAAGCCGCGCCCACACAGGGCTGACCACCGATCGCTGGTCCTGCTTCGGAGCCCTCCGTCGCCTGACACCCCAAGGGACGGCGGGCTGGGTCGGGTCAACAGGAATCGCCGAGGGGCCCCGGAACGGGGATACGGCTATTCCTGTTGATGCGAGACAGCACGTCGGCCATCCCGGGGTCAGGTGATGGAAGGCTTCGACGCAGGTTTCCTGCTTTGGTGACTCATGAGCTTGAACCACCCCGGAAACAACCGCAGGCCGTGCGTGGCGGAACGGGGTGGTTCAAGCTCATGAG
>NZ_QTNQ01000001.1 GCF_018424695.1 Vannielia litorea | reverse complement strand
CGCTTCTTGCCGGCCTCGAGGAACTCCTTCGACCAGCTGTAATACAGGCTCGTCGCGATCCCCTCGCGTCGGCACAACTCGGCAATGCTGTCTTCGCCGCGCAGGCCCTCCAGCACGATCCGGATCTTCTCCTCGGCCGAATGATGCTTCCTGGTGCGACGCCGAATATCCTTTACGACCTTCTCGGCGGGCTCTTTCCGCGTTCCGGGTTTCTGTCTCATCTCCACTCCTTTGCGGTTACGATGAGCCAGAAACCCTCCGTTACGAAATCAAATCAGATGTTCCAAAGGTGCTGACGGGGGACATCGAATGACGACATCATCCGACCGTCGCCGCCAGTCCACCGAACCGTGCAGCTTGTAGAGGTGGAATACACCGTCGAGGTAGTCAGCCTTCGTACTGGAAGCGGCCCGCCGCACGATATCATGGTCGAAATGATCGCGGTTGAACCGTTGCTCTGCGCTATGGGAAAATCCGTCTATCAGCACGACGCCGAGGCGAAGGCCCGCAGTCTCGATACACAGATCGTAATTCGTAGTGAACAGCTTCACTCTGGGTTTCTCTGGTGATCGGCGTGCGAATTTGCGAAGAAACCCGGTGTGCGCAGGCAGTTCCGTGTCACTGCGCACGAAACCGACCTTAGCCAGGATTTCGCGCTCTGCGGTGGCCACAAACTCTTTCAGCTGCTCCAGTCTGGCGCGATCAGGGAAGGCCGCATCTTTTTCGGCCCTAACTTCCAGCAACTCGATGGACATCTTACACAAGCTCAATAGAGCCTCGATGTTTTCCTCACCTTCGGCAGGAACATGTCCGATAACGGATTGCGCAACCTCGTTGAAAGCAGCTTCGCCGCAACCGTTCTTGACCGCCTCCCACAGGTGCCACATCCCCGGCGCATTCGGCCCGCCATTGTTCTTGGCCGAGAAGGACGCCCCGGACCCAAGCAGCACAACGACATTGGTCGAGTGCAGCGCCGCCAAAAGGGCTTCTTCAACCTGATCCTTGCATCCGGCCTTGGGTTTCTTTTTGGGGTCGTCCTGGTCTTCTTTTTCTCCGTCCCAACGCAGCCACTTGCCTTCGCGGGTCAATAGCCGCAGCAACTCCTTCTTGCCTGTAGGTTCGCCTTCCCAGAACGTTTTCAAAATTACCACCTTGGCATACAATTCAGGGTTTACAATAGACTACCTGCTTCGCGCCGTAAATCACTGGAATGCTGTACGGAATTCAATTAATCTGTCGACCTCGGCAGGCCGATTTTTAATGACCGCCTTCTTCTTGACAAGTTACTACATCGACCCGCAACGAACTTTCGCTTCTCGCCCTTCGAGGCGGCTTTAGATGTGCGCTCTGCAACATTGACTTTCAGAAAAACATACTATATTTTCTGACAAGGAGATAGACCGATGATCACATCGAAGATCAGACAACGCATCATTGGGAAGGGCCGCGGAGCAGTCTTTGCGCCGCCGGATTTTCTGGACATCGGGTCCCGCGCCAGTGTGGACCAGGCGTTGTCGCGTCTGGCCGATCAAGGAGTGATCCGGCGCCTAACACGTGGGCTCTATGACTATCCCAAGAAGAGCCCGCGCTTTGGCTATCTGTCGCCGTCCGCGGACGATGTCGCGCAGGCTGTGGCCCGCAAGGACAACCAGGTCCTGCAGCCCTCCCCCGCCATGGCGGCCAATCAGCTGGGACTCTCAACCCAGGTGCCGTCCAAACCGACCTACATGACTGATGGCCCAACACGGGTAAAGACAATCGGTCGGCAGGTGATCCAGTTCCGCAATGCGTCCTCCAAGACGCTGATTGGTGCCGGCCAGAAGACCGGTGCCGTGTTTCAGGCGCTGCGTTATGTCGGCAAGGATCGGATCGATGATCAGGTGATTGGCAAGTTGGCGCGTTCTCTGGATGACAAGGATCGAGCTTTGCTTTTTAAGCAAAGCAAGCATGTACCGGCCTGGATGCATCCTGTTGTGCAGCAGATCGTTGCGCACGCCTGAGCATGGATCAGTTCGCCAACGACACCCCTGAACAAAGAGACGAGGCTTTCCAGGAGGCAGCGGCGCGGCTCGGGATGTCCAAGGCTATCATTGAGAAAGACTTCTGGGTCTGCTGGTCCCTGAAGCAGCTTTTCGCCCTGCCCTCCTTTGGTGATCACATGATCTTCAAAGGAGGGACTTCCCTTTCCAAGGCCTATGACGTGATCCATCGCTTCTCGGAAGATGTGGATCTATCCCTAGATCGGGCACAGCTTGGTTTCGAAGGTGACCGCGATCCTGAAAACCCCGATCTGTCCGGAAAGAAACAGAAGCAATTATTGCAAGAGTTGCAGGATGCGGCCGAGGCGGAAGTCTCTGGCCCGCTTTTGGCTGAGATTCAGGCCGCTTTCGATGCCAGTCTGGAACAGGGTTTCGCCCTGACAGTTGACCCAGGCGACGCACAAACCCTGCTCTTCGCCTATCCATCCTTGTCGGACAGTGCCGGCGGTTACGTTAAACCTATTGTGCGGTTTGAGTTTGGAGCGCGGGGCGTCCACCTGCCATCCGAGGTTCGTGAGATATCGCCATATGTTCATCAGGCTTTTCCTGATTTGCTGGGATCTGGCGTGGTAGATGTTAAAGTGCTGGGTGTTGAGCGGACATTTTGGGAGAAAGCCACAATCCTGCACATGCTCTTCCATCAGGATCCCACCAAACCCCTGGCGGATCGAATGTCACGCCACTACTACGACATGGCCCAGCTCATCGGCCACGAGGCCAAGGGGCGTGCTGTCGGCAGCCTTGATTTGCTGGAACATGTCGCGCATCACAAGTCGGTTTTCTTTAAAGCCGCCTGGGCCAACTACGAAGCCGCCAAACCAGGATCGCTGAGATTGATACCGAATGCGGAACTTACCGCCGCCTTGCGACGAGATTATTCTGGCATGCGGGAGATGATCATCGGGGATGCGCCGGGTTTCGATGACATCTTGAGTGCAATTGAAGCTTTCGAGGCCGAAATCAACAGCTGATGATTTTGCCTAGTAGCGCGGCTTTTTTTCGAGCTGGTGGTAGCTCTGAGGGCATTTCTGGGCTGACATCTTTTTCATTCGTGCTGTGGCGTAAGGGCAAAGCGATCGTTGCTCGGCGGCTTCCACCGAGCCTCTCGGGATTCCGATCTGGGAATTTCCACCTACTCCTTCGCTAGCAGGAAGACTATATATCGGGTCCCAAACACGTGATTTAATGAATAGAATTCGACGAAAGGGCAGCAAATTACAGGCGAATTTCATATTCCCCGCAGGCTTCTCAATGGAGACTTGATCTTGCCGGAAGATGAACTTCTGGCAGCGCCTGGAGTTGTGATCCTGCTTGCTGAGCCAGGTGCGGGTAAAACTGCGCTACTGAATAGCATCGCTGATCGGGTCGGGGCCGGGCGCGTCCGAGCCAGTGCTTTCCGCCCGGGGCCGGGCGGCTCGACCCTGGTGGTCGACGCCTTTGATGAAGTGGCGCGGATCGGAGATGCGCGCGTCCTCGACATTCTGCATCACATCCGCGATGCGGAACCGAGTAGGGTCCTGCTTTCCAGCCGCTCCGGCGAATGGGAAGATGCGAAGACCCGGCTCATCGGCGATCTTTTTGGAGTTGAGCCGCAGGTAGTCCGTCTCGTTCCGCTGGAGACTAACGAACAGCGGCTGCTCTTTGATCATCTTCATTCTGATTGGTCATTCGACGCATTCGCAGAAGACATCAGTCGGTTTGACCTCCATCACCTTCTCGGCAATCCGGAGTTTCTTCGGCTGTTCGCAGGAGCCTATGTCGAGGCCGATGGTCACCTTCCCTCACGCTCAGACGTCTTCACGTTGGCAATCGAACACCTCGCCAGGGAAGCGAACCCAAACGTGGCTACCGCAGGTGCGCCAGCCCGGCACAGGCGAATTGCCTGGGCAAATGAGGTTTTTGCAAAACTTCTCCTGTCAGGAGCAGACGGTGTCGCAGTTGGAGACATCGCCGAAGACGACCTGCATCCGCAGTTTGAAACGATTGGGCTCGATGGTGATGGCCCTGCATCAACTCTGTCAACTAAGCTATTTCGACCTGGAATCGCTGCCAACCAGCACGAACCAGTGCATCGGATCGTTGCCGAGTATGGCGCGGCGCAGCATCTGATTGGTCTTATCGACGACCCTACCGCGCGGCTAAATCTGTCTCGTTCCATGGCGCTCATCGCCCCGAACGGCGTGGTTCGCGACGATCTGCGAGGTCTTCTTGGATGGATGGCGGCGCTTGGATCGCAGGCCGTTCAGGATGCCGCTATTGCACTTGATGCCTACGCGGTTTTGTCGAATGGCGATCCGTCTAGGCTGACATCGGCCTCACGCATTTCGCTCCTTGACGCGCTCGCAGAACTGAATGTAGACGACCCTTATTTTCGGCGAAGCGACAGATGGCGCACGTTCCGCGCATCGGGCTTCTTCACGCCGGACATCCTGGAAGCCCTTCGGCCAATCCTCGCCCAAGAAGGCGACGGACATCTGCGGGGGCTTTTGCTCGAACTGCTGCTCGGTTCTCCGATCGTGCCCGATCTGAGAACCGAGCTTGAAGCCATACTGTTTGATGCAGATGCAGGCATTGGTCCGCGTCTTGATGTTTTGTCCTGCGTTTTGAGTGATGACGATTACGATCCAACCGAAGCTCTTCAAAGGCTAATTACTGACGGCACAGTCGACGCACTCAGGCTCTCGTCAGAAATCCTGATGTTCCTCGGACCCCAAGCTCCTTACGATGAAGCCCTCGCAACTCTCAGAGCCGCAGCTTCGCTCTACCCGACCGAGGGGGGGCGTCGTCGCTCGCGAACCTTCGAAGAGCGGTATTTCCTGAAACGTCTTACGCGCGAGATTGATCAGCAGACCTGTGTCCGGCTGCTCGACGATCTGACAGACGAATTGCAGTGCACCTGCGACAACGACCGGCATGCCTGCCATTGCCGGGATGGCGTGAGCAAGATCGTCGGAATGCTTCTCGACCGCTATTTCGAGTTGTCTGCGGGTCCTCACGACCCGGGCCATATCTGGGGCTGGGTCTGCAACTTGCACTACCACAGTCAAATGGGTGCGGGGCAAAGCCGTGCGGTTGAAGTGCTACAGGGAGATGACACCCTGAGACGGGCGCTGCATGAGCGTGCCTTTGCAGGGCTCACCGACCGAGACGAGATATTCAATGTGCTGTTCGATGTAATCGGACACTACGGGCACTCAGGCTTGAGTCTGTGTGAAGGTGACGAGCGCCATCTGGTGGACCTCGCTTTCCAGAACGACAATCCGGCTTTGTGGGGCCGTTTCATCAGCGGCCACCGCTACTATGGGGAAGCGTCGACCCGGGGCCCTGACGCGTTTAGGCGTTACTGCCGCGAGCAGGCACTTGAGAAGCCTGTTCTCATGAGAGAATGGGCTTGGTTGAACCGTGCAAGACGAGAGAGTTGGCAGGAACAACGACCGAGGCGCTATAGATTTGAGGCGCGTCGGCGGCGACGCGAGCAGCGGATCGAGGCTGCCAACACGGCCTTCTTTTGTGAAAACCGGGACTCTATTGAACGAGGCGAAAACGTTGGATGGACACATAATCTCGCGCGGGCCTATCTCATTGATCCCGAGAAATTGCCTGAAGTCACCCATGGTCTGTTCGATCCGGAAAACACACTTCGGCAATGCCTTGTGAGCCTATCCGATCGCTGCCCAACAATCTCTGAAGTAGGTGAAGGAGATGCCAGAGGTTGGATTCAGATCTTTCTCGCTGGCGCGCTTGCCGAATATCGGGCAACTGGGTCCTTAGATGCGGTGTCGCCAGAGGTCTTTACAGCCATCCTGCCTGACACTGGCGGCTACAACACCTATGCAGAAGGTGAGCATGAGGCGTTTCATGCCGAAGTGCAGCGACAAGTCCAGCTCTCCCTCGAGGAAAGCGAGGCCTATGCGCGGGCCTATCTTGAACCTTCGCTGGAAGCGGCTAGCGGGTTTTGTGATCTCCATATCCTACACCGCGAGCCTGTGCTCAATCACCTGAGGGCCACACTTCCGCTCGAATGGCTACAGCGATTTTCAGAGCTTCCGATCCAAACCCTCGAGTCGCTCTTCGATATGGCCGCGAGTTTTGGAGACCGCGACGCCCTCCTGGCCCTGGTCCGTGACCGCTGTGTTGCCCTGAACGAAGGGGTTTTGCCGCACAGGCTCGAAGAGCAGCGTCAATTTTGGTTCATGCGCGATTTCTGGTTTGGCGAGGACATCAATCCGGAGGTCTGGGCGTATATGGCCCGCAATCCGGACCTTGTTTTTTGGTTGGAGCGCCGTCGGGATCGAGGTCGAGAGGGGGAAGGGATTTGGTCGACGCTGTCCGCCACAAAGATTGAACGGATACAGCTTGCCTATCGGCCTCATTGGCCTGTTGTCCCTCTTCCATCGAGCTGGGGCACCGGCAGTCCGAGAGGTGAGACGGCTTATCGGTACCTCAAAGACTCCATCTGGCAAATCGGTCGTGATGAGCCGAACGTTGCGTTGCCGGTTATCGAGAGACTTCTCACACAAGATATCATGGCTCCCTCCTTCAATGATCTTCGCAGCATCCGTGCAGAGCTTCGCCGCAGATCGGCAATGGCGACCACGCGTCCTGGACCGGCCGAAGTCGCAAGCTTTATCGACGCAGGCTTGCCCGCCAGCGTCGAGCAAACGCGTACTCTGGTTATGGATCTCTTCCAAGAGCTGCAGAGAGATGTTCTGGCGGGTCACACCGGGCTAAGAGATCAGTTTTACGACGGCGGTGTTCGGTTGAATGAAGTTCGGGGAATGGCGCGGGTCGCTGCATGGCTTCGCCCCCGTTTGGCACCTTTAGATATCCACGACGTGGTGGAGCATCAGCTTGAAGAGCGAAACAGGTGTGACCTCACTGCGACGCGCCTGGTCAATGGAACCCCGCGGATGCTTGTCATCGAAGGCAAGGGCCAATGGCACCGCGATCTGTTCGGGGCAGCGGCAACACAATTGGCGGATCGATATGCCATGCATCCAGACGCTGATGAACAGGGCATTTTCCTTGTTCTTTGGTATGGTCCCGAAGTGGTCGTCGCCGGGTCGAGCCGCCACGAATTTCAGTCCGCTGAAGACCTTCGGGCAGCGATTGAAACACAGTTGCCGGACGACTTGCGTGGTCGCATCGATGTATTTGTGCTTGATGTCACGCAGCCAGGTGCGCCGGATGATTGTTAGGTCAAGCGTTTGGGGGAAAGAGCTCATAACACTTTGATTGATATATACTTTTGGTAAATTTTTCTGCTTTGGCACGCCAGCGCTCTGGCGCTGACCAGGCTCTTGGCTGCACCCGGAGCCGCGAACTCGCGTCTCCGCCATTCGGTGTCGATCCTTCGTGCGTGTTTCACATGAGATCGCGGGCGAGAGCGCGATCACTTTATCCAGCGGTCAGCCGGATCTCCGCTCTGCTCTAACCCGGCTGGCAGGTCTCAATTCCTTGAATCCGCCTGCCATCCTGCCGGCGCCCCGAACAGGGGCTCTGGTGTCGCGTTCCGCGCCAGCCTCCTCGGAGAAATCCGGTTCCTCCCACGCGGGAGCATGGGTCCCTCCCGATTTCACCGCTCCGGCCCCATGTGTCGGGTCGCCGACCGGCCGCAGGACGGGCTATCGCCCTCCCCTGCTCTGCCCAGCCGAAAAGCACGGGGGCTTTTCGGGCTGTGAGATCAGTCGAGGTCTCCGCCACTGGCGGAAGCGGACAAGGCCGAGAGGTCACAGGAAGAAGATACCGCGCCGCTCTAACCACGAAAGGAGCTGGCCATGGGCCTTGATCAATACGCATATGTCAAAACTGCCGAGAGCGGCGACGAGGGCGAAAGCCCGAAATTCGTCTGGCGCAAGCATTCCAAGCTGCAAACCTTCATGGAGGCGCTCTACACCGAGCGGACCGGGCTTTCGGCGTCCGATCTGAATTGCGGCGAGTTGAAACTGGAGACCGCCGACATCGACACGCTGGAGCAAGCCGTGAAGGGAAGCACCCTGCCCCATTGCGAGGGTGGGTTCTTCTACGGCCACCAGTTTCAGGATGACGTGGCGGCTGAGTCCCGCGATTACGATCTCGAGTTCTGCGCATGGGCGCGGGCAGAAATCGCGCAGGGATCGACTGTGATCTATTCCTGCTGGTGGTGACACCACTTGGGCCGGAGCCTCAAACGGCCCGGCCCCCTCCCCTCCCCTATCCACAAAACCAGCCGCCGAGCGCCTGTGCTGCGCTCCGAGCGATCCAGACAGAAATCCGAAAGGACAAACCAATGACCAAGCAACAGACCATCCAAACCGGCACCGCCAGCGCCGTGATCCTGCAAATCCCCTTGGAGATGCTCACCATCTCTGATCTGAACCCGCGCAAAGTGGTCTCCGAGGCGCATATCGAAAGCCTTGCCGACAGCATCGAACGTTTCGGCCTCATCCATAATCTCGCAGGCCTCATGGACGAGGACGGCAAGGTGGGCATTGTCGCGGGCGGGTGCCGCCTTCGCGCGATCCAGATGATTGCCGAGCGGTCCAAGACCCATCCCTTCACCACGGTTCCGGTCAAGCTGGCCGCTGACGCAGCCGAGGCCGAGGATTGGGCCAGCGCCGAAAATGCTGCCCGCGAGGATATGACCCCGGCGGATGAAATCCGCGCCTTCGGTCGCATGAAGGAACGCGGCGCAACTGTCCCTGAAATTGCCCTCGCCTTCGCCGTGACCGAAGCCCGTGTCTATCAGCGGCTGGCTCTTGCAGGCCTGCCCGAGCCGGTGCTGGACGCGCTGGCGGCGGGAGAGATCAGCCTCGGCACCGCCAAGGCCTTCACCCTCTCCGATGACGAGACCCTAACCTTGAGCCTTCTGGATCAGGTCAAGGGACAAGCCGTCTCTGAGAGCGCCATCAAGAATGCGCTGCACCCGGATGCCATCAAGGCCACGGATCGCCGCGCCAAATTCGTTGGCCTTGAGACCTACGAAGTCGAGGGCGGCACGGTCACGCGCGATCTTTTCTCCGACGAAGTCTTTCTCGCCTCCCCTGCCCTTCTGGATCGGCTCTTTGCTGAGAAGCTGGAAGCAGCCCGCGTCGATCTGGTCGAGACCCAAGGCTGGTCTTGGGCCGAAGCCCGACCTGAGGCCTGGCCCAACTACTACGAATTGGACCAGATGAAGCTGGCCCGCCTTTACCCTATTGAGGGTGAACTGAGCGAGGAAGAAGCCGAGGAATACGACGAATTGGCAGACCGCGCCAATGGCGGGGTGCTGGACGAGGTTGGCGAAGCGCGGCTTGCCGAGTTGCAGGTCCTTCTCGACGGCGACTATTCCGAGGCTCAGAAAGCCCATGCGGGCTGCATCATCCTTGTGAATGGGTCGGGCAAACCCGAGGTCACCGCTGGTCTGGTCCGCCCCGAGGACAAGAAAGCCGCCATCGAGGCCGGTGTCCTGCAAGCGCCACAAACCACCAAGTCAGACACCCCAAAATCCCCCTACTCACAGAAGCTGGTGGCGGATATGCAGGCAATCCGGCTGGCCGCGGTGCAATCAGCGCTTCTGAGCAAGCCGGAACTTGTTCTGGACCTGTTGGGTTTTGGCTTGTCCGAGGCGTCAGGCAGTTTCGAGAGCGTGTTCGGCATTCGGCTGGATCGCCCGACCAATGCGCCAAGCGTGGAAGATGGCTTTGCCCGAGAGCCGCGCCTTGAGCATGGGATCGATGCCAGCGAATACTGGCAGAAGGGCACCCGTATTGAAAACCTGTCGGAAGCCTTCGCCACCTTCCGCGAAGACGGCAAGAAGGCCCGCAACACTCAGATCACAGAAGCCATTGCGCGCACCCTGCCCTATCGTGCTGGCGGCGCTGAGTTCTTCGGCTTGATCGCTGATGAGGCCGGTGCCGATATCCGCAAGCATTGGACGCCCACGGCGGAGAATTTCTTCTCGCGGGTCTCAGCCGGTCATCTGGTCGATCTGCTTTGCGATTTTCTTGACTGTGACGCCCGCGACGAGCGTGTCGCCGGTTTCACCAAGCTCAAAAAGGCGGATAAGGCCGAGAAGATGGAAAAGCTCGTGAGCGACCCCACGACCCAGAAGCTGATGGGGCTGACCCCGGATCAAAAAGCCAAACTCGACAAATGGGTGCCCGACTGCACCTGACGGCTCCTTCGTGGAGAAACCCAACTGGCCCCGCTTCGGCGGGGCTTCTTTTTTGCCAAGTGATTGCCCAGGAGCAAGGCTCGCAAAAATGTCCGGCGGCGGGCAGAAGGACAAGCCCCCTGCCCCGCCGCCGGACCGGCGCTGTCCGCGCGGGAGCACCGCCTGGGCGGTGCGGTGGGTCGCGAGCTACTTGCTTTGAATACTGATCTGTCTGTTCTGTTGCCCGGCAGTTAGGGAGATTCAGGCGATGCTCTTGTTCAGCCTTTGCCGAATTGCTCTTCCAGCGCGCGTTTGGCCAGTTCCAAGCCATGTTCTGTCAGAACGAGGGACTTTGCTTGGCTTGCCGGGTTTTCGATCAGGCCTTTCTGAAAGAGCCGATTTGTGATGTCCCAGTCTATCCCTTTCCAAACCCGCGACCCATCATGAAGTGTCAGGCTGAGAATGGCCAATGCGGCAGCATCGAGTTTGTCGGTGTCTATCCATGGCCTGAATCCGTTGTTCATCTTCGTCATCGCATTTGATGGCGAAACCGTTGCCGGCGCAACGCTACACACTCGACGTTCCGTCTTGTTCCGTCGATTGTCGCGCTTTTCGGTTGGCGTCTCTCAGCACCTTTGGCGGCTTGGTTATCGAAGCCGTTTCTGGAATGAAGCATGGTGCCTTCGATGCTCCTTTGTCCTGTGTTGCATGACATGCTGGTCGCACGGTCTGTCCTGAACACAAAGGGCGGTTGCCGGAATTGTCCCCTGTCCCTTCGGGTCATTCCTCGCGGAACAAAATTCAGCCCCCCTACCCTTCTCCGCTGCGCTCCGCCAATGGTGTGTTCAGGCCTTTGGCCCTTGCCGGGTGACCATCATTGCAACACCAGAAAAGGAGCAAAGCAATGACCACCAACTGCATCAAATTCGAAAGTGCCGAAATCGAGATCGCCAAAGGCGTCGGTTCGATCTCCACCCTGACCTTTGACATCGACATCACCGTGGAGCCGGTTTCAAGCGACAATCCGATGGCCCCCACGCACCGTGTTCTCGGCCGTTCGCCACGCGGCCGCTTGGTCGAATGCGGCGGCATCTGGAAGAAGCAGAACCGAGACACCGGTGCTGACTACTTCACGATGAGCATCCGGGACTTCGGCTTCAACGCCAATCTCGGCAAGGCTGCAAACCAGGATGATGACACGGTTCAGGCAGTGATCCCCTGGGGTCCGAAGGAGGCTTAAAGATCAGGGCGCCAGGCTATATTCGTAGCTTGGCGCGCTGCACTTATGGGCGCTGTTAACAGCTGTTAACTCCACATTGCGTGTGGCTTCCCTTGTAGGCCATTGGCTCAGCAGCACAATCTGTGGATAAAATCCTTGACTTAGCAGGGTGAATCACTGCCATTAGAGTCAAGTTGCGCAAATAAGCGCATTCGAGCAGAGAAATTGCAACTATGTTTCAGACGGCACCCATCGAAGCGGCCTCTCAATCCGAACTTACAAGCCAGATGGCTGCGCGTCTACACACTGCGCTCACCACTCATCTTCAGCAGGCTTATGCGCCCGATCAGCGCAAGAATTTGAGACTATTCAGCGCAACAGAGACTGCTGAGCTCCTCGGCGTGACGGGTCAGTTCCTGCGCAAATGCCACAGTGAGGGGTCCCTGCCAGAGCCAGACGTCATCAAGAATGGACGTCGATTCTACACCGGTGCGGAAATTCTGCAGGCCCGCCACCTGTTGGAGGCAAGTTCGCGCACACCCGGAAAGTACCTTCCTGGTCGCCGCGAGGGAGACAAGCTCCAAGTCATCCAGCTGATGAACTTCAAAGGCGGCTCAGCCAAGTCCACTTCCGCCATCCATCTTTGCCACTATCTCGCTTTAGGCGGATATCGGGTTCTCGCGATTGACCTGGACCCGCAAGGCAGTCTCACCGGCTTTTGTGGGATTCAGACGGAGTTGGAGTTCGAGGGCGCCTCGATTTACGACGCGCTACGTTACGATGATCCGGTGCCGATGTCCGAGGCCATCGTGGAAACCTATTTCCCAGGTCTTCACCTTGCGCCCGCGCGTCTTGTGTTGAGCGAGTTTGAAACCGAGACCGCGGTCAATGCTGGCCGTGGCGTTGCCTTCTTCGAAAAGCTTAGCCAGGCAATCGGGTCCGTGGAGAACAATTACGACGTGGTGGTTATCGACAGCCCGCCGGCTCTTGGGTTTTTAACCCTGACCGGTCTCTATGCGGCGACCTCAGTCATCGTGCCGATGACGCCGAGTATGCTTGATCTGGCTTCAACTCAACAATTCGTCGAGATGACCTCTGCCTACTTGGGTGTGATCGAGGATACGGGCGTCAAACTGGATCATGACTTCTTTTCCTTCCTCATCACACGCGATGATCCGAGTGACATACCGAGCCAGCAGATCGTGAGCTTGATGCGAGCTCTGTTCCAGGATCGTGTCGTGGCGGCGACGAGCCTGCGTAGCACAGCGATCGCGGATGCATCCATGCTGAAGATGTCGATCTATGAGGTTTTGCGGTCGGAGATGACGAGGTCGACCTATGATCGCGCCAAGACCAGTATGGACGCGGTTGGTGCGGAAGTTGCGGCGATGGTCCAGCAGGCTTGGGGGCGGTAATCATGGCAATGGGGAAAAACAAAACTGGGATCATGGCCGCCATTACAGCGGCAACAGAGGCTCCGAAAGACGGTGGTTCTGACCGAGCGCATCGGACCTTGCCCAAAGGGACGATTGGGTCTGTTCGCGCGGGGCTTGGCGGTATCCAGGAAATCGATACAAATCTCATCCTGGCCTGGGGTCCCAAGGACCGGCTGGATATCGAGTTAACAGCTGTTAACAGCACTGAGCCACATGAGTCGATCCAGGATCTTGCATCCAGTATTGCCGAGGCCGGGCAGCAGGTGCCTGTTCTTCTTCGCCCGTCCAAGGAACGCGATGGGCATTTCGAGGTGATCTATGGCCAGAGACGGATACTGGCCTGCCGGCATCTTGGCATCCCGGTGCGCGCTCTTATCCGTACGCTCGATGATACAGACGCCCTGTTGGCTAAGGGGCTCGAGAATGCCGGGCGTGCCGAACTGAGCTACTACGAGCGCGTTCGTTTTGCGCAAGCGATCCTGGAGCAGGGATACTCCCGGGCGGAGGTTTGCCAGGCCCTGGCGATCAGCAAGAACACCCTGTCGCAGCTTGAGCGTATCAACCGCCTGGTTCCCACCGCCGTCGGTGAAGCGATCGGCGCCGCGCCGGGGGCAGGGCGTCCGAAATGGACGACCCTCGCGACGGCGTTTGAAAAAGAGCAGCTGACCGAAAAGGCCGCTCTTGGGGTTTTGGGCCGATCAGGTGAGTTGGAATCTGATGGTCGGTTGGAGCTTGTGCTCAAAGAGATCGGCAAGCGCGGAAAGCAAGAACGCTCTATTGAAGAACGCTCGCCACTTCCTGGCGTTCAAATCAAGAGTGGAAAGTCCGGACTTTCGGTGACCGTCAGGAGGGCAGGGGACAATACGAAATTCGCAAACTGGCTGGACCAAAACCTGGACCAGCTCATTCAGGATTCCTTCGAGCGGTTTCAATCAGAAAACCACGAAGGATAGCGGCGGTTAACAGCTGTTAACCGTCAGAGTGGAGGCAACGAGCAGAAAGGAGGACGGCACAAAAAGAAACCCTCGAAACCGAAGTCCCGAGGGCTGCTGCGCACAAGGCGCGATTTGTTCTAACACCACAATCCTAGCAGCCCGCGAATCGGTAAACAATGAAAAACGTCTTTGGGCGAACGGGATTTCTTTGTCTGCTGGCAAAAAATGGAAAAATTCAACGATGCTCCGCATGGAGCGACTGGGACAGTCATGCCTCAGAACGGGGAAGGTATGTCCAACATCAACCAACCTTCGGGATGGCGTAAAGCAACGGCCGGACTCGCCGTGGCCGAGCAACACGCGCAAGCTGGGGAACAGGCAGCTGTACCCAAGACACAGGCCTTTGTGGCCGTGAAGCGCGTGGGCGCTCATATCGGCCTCAAAGCCGGCGATATGCTGCTCCTCGACACGCTGGGGGCCTTCACACAGGCTCAGGACTGGGAGGAGGGGCGCCGCCCGATCGTTTGGGCGTCCAATGCCTATCTGATGGAACAGACAGGCTTCTCGCTCTCCGCTCTTAAGCGCCACGCACGGCGCCTGGCGGAGATCGGCGTGATCGCCTTCAAAGACAGCCCGAATGGCAAACGCTGGGGCCGCCGGGACGCGGACGGCGTGATCATCGAGGCTTACGGCTTCGATCTGTCGCCGTTGTCGGCCCGTGTCGAGGAGTTCGAGCAGCTGCAGGCCGAATTGCAGGCCGAACGCGAGCTCTGCCAGCGCCTGAAGCGCCAGGTCACGGTTGCAAGGCGCATGATCCGTGCCCGGATCGAAGCGGCGCTCAGCGGTGCGCTGAGAGGCCCGTGGGCACAGTTCACCAACTTCTTCGAGGAGCTTCTGGACCGCCTGCCACGCCGCAATGTGGCCTCCGAGACGCTCGAACGCCTCCTGGCCTGGTTCAGGGAGCTTCAGGAGCGCGTTGAGGCCGCCTACCTCAAGGCAGTTCGGGAGGATGAGGTTGTGGAAAACGCCATCGAAACCAACGAACAAGTCACTGAACAGACTCAAGAAATGGACCCCAGGGAGGTCAATTCTGAACCTCATATACTAATTACAACCCAACTTAATCCTGTAACCAGTAATCGCTCAGAAACTGAGCAAGCGGCGGGTGTGGTGCCAAATGCGCCACCGGAAGAGCGGGTTGATAGGGAGTTAGAAGATTGGGTTACCGAAACCGGCAAGAAACGCGGTACAGCGCTTGATTTGCCCACCGTAATGCAGGCTTGTCCGGAATTCGCGTCTTGGGCGCACAATATGGGCGGATACCTGAAGGATTGGGGCGATCTGCACCGGGTTGCCGGGCAGTTGAGGCCGATGATCGGCATCTCAGAGCATGCCTGGAACCTCGCCCAGGACCGGCTCGGTCCACAAATCGCGACAGCAGCGCTTGTTTTGGTGTTTGACAAGCACGCGGCGGGCGAAGTGGCATCACCGGGTGGATATCTGCGCGGTATGGTCGAGAAGGCCGGGGCAGGGGAGCTGCATCTGGAGCGCAGTTTCTATGGCCGGTTGAGCGGGCAGGCGGCGTGATGCCTATCTGTCGGATTGTCGAGGCTACAGGCCTGCGGCTTTGGTCAGGTTCACCCGGAACCGGTCCCGGCGGCGCTGATAACGCCGTGTCATTTCCGCTGAGGCGTGTCCGAGCTGCTTCTGGACGTAACGCTCATCAACTTCTGCCGAGCTGGCCAATCCTGCGCGCAGAGAGTGGCCGGAGAAGAGGGCCAAGCGGTCTTTCTCCGGCAGATCGGCGCGGATGCCGCTCTTGAGCACGGTACGCTTGATCAAGCGTGCGACATGTTTGTCATTGAGCCGGGCCTCAAGGGCCTTTTTGCCGTCACGCGTGGTGCGCACGAAGATCGGCCCGAAATCGATCTTCGCGAAGTGTAGCCATTGTTCCAGCGCGTGCACGGGGCAGGTCTGGTCGGATGAGCCGCGGCCGATTTCGACCTCGCGCCAACCGGATTTGGCATTCAGCGTCAGCACCGCACCGTCGTCGAGGATTTCGATCCAACCGCCGGACTCCGGGTTATCATCTTTCCCGACATCCAGGCTAACGATTTCGGACCGACGTAACCCGCCAGCATATCCCAGGAGCAGGATGGCCCTGTCGCGCATCCCGCGCAGATCGAAGGGTAGGGTGGCGACCATGGCGAGGATGTCCTCGGGCAGGATCGCTTCTTTCTGCACCGGCGGCCGTGCGTGCTTTCGCTTGATCCCTGCCAACACGGTGGCGATGTGGCGATCCTTGCGGTCGAGCGCAAACCCGCGTTGCGCATAGTTCCACGCAAGCCCGGAGAGACGACGGTCAATGGTCGAGACCGACAGGGCAGGGGAGGGGCCTGTCGGTGCCGCAAGGTCGGTCAGGTAGAGGCCGATCATCTCCGGCGACGGCGGAAGGGGATCCGTTCCTTTCAGGCGACACCAACGCGCAAATTGCTTCCAGTCGGCGGAATAGGCCTTGTTGGTGTTCTCGGCCGTCGAGGCCACCGCGTAGTCGCGGGCGGTGTCGACCAACCGATCGAGGGTGCCGGATCCGGCGACATGCGAGGGCAGGGCGATCGCATCGCGGTTTGAGCGATCTCTCTCGTCGGCCTGAGCATCGTTTGCCTTGTCGGAGGCCGCTGAGCGCGATTTCTCGGGTTCCAGGGGCTGATTTTCGGGTGTTTCTTCCATTGTCGTTCTTGTTCCATGAGTGGACACTAACGTATTGATATTATTACGTTCATGTTCTTGTTTCATTCCCGGATTATAGTTTCATTATCGGACATAAGACACTCTTTTGTGGGTTTTGGCTATGGTGGATCGAGCAGACATCAACGCCGTCGAGGATGCTGCTTGGGAACAGGCGGTTACGCGGGAAGCTGTGATCCGCCGCCTTGCAAGCCAGGCGACACCGAACCGTGCCGAATTTCTCAAGGCCTGCCGCGATCTTGGCCTCAAGCGCTCCCGACTCTACGAGTTGATCTCAGCGTACAAGGCGCGCCCGGTCGCCAGTTCGTTGCTGGCGGCTCAGGTTGGGACACCGATGGGCAGCCGCCGGCTGCCTGACGAGATCGAAGCGGTGATTTCGGGGGCGATCGAGGAGTTCTACAAGTCCCTCCAGAAGCCGAGCATCAACGCCCTGCAAAAGGAGGTGCGCAGGCGGTGCAGTCAGCGGGGTTTGCGTCCCCCGTGCTGGACCACGCTGCGGGACCGTGTGGCGGCGATAGATCCGGCGGAACTCATGGCGGCGCGTGAGGGCGCTAAGGCCTCTCGCCAGCGCCATCACCCGGTGTCAGGCAGCTATCAGGTCGAACGGGCCTATGAGGTGGTTCAGATCGACCACACGTTGGTGGATGTCATCGTGGTGGACCGGGTCCATCGGAAGCCTTTGCAACGGCCCTGGCTGACCCTTGCTATCGACGTCGCCAGCCGCATGGTGGCAGGGTTCTATCTGACGCTGGAGCCGCCATCAGCCTTGTCGGTTGCACTGGCCATTCAGCACTTGGTGCAGCCCAAATTCGACTGGCTGGAGAGCTTGGGGATCGACGCAGACTGGCCCGCCGAGGGATTGCCGGAGACCATTCACGTCGACAATGCCAAGGAGTTCCGCTCAAAAGCGATGAAGCGGGGCGCCGAGGAGCACGGGATTTCGTTGCAGTACCGGCCGATAGGTGCGCCACATTACGGCGGTCACATCGAGCGGCTGATCGGCACGATGATGGGGGCGGTCCACCTGCTGCCCGGATCGACCTTCAGCAGCATCAAGGACCGCGGTGACTACGATTCCGTGGGCAAATCGGCGATGACGCTCGACGAGCTGGAGCACTGGTTGGCGCTGGAAATCACCCGCTATCATGCTGAACGGCACCGCTCGCTCGGGATTCCGCCAGTTGCGGCCTGGAACGAGGCCTATGGGCGCCGCGAGGTACCTTTGCGCCGGCCATACGATCCGGAGGGGTTCCGGATCGACTTCCTGCCGAGTACGGAACGCATGGTGCGCCGCGATGGCATCCATCTCTTCGGCCTGCGGTATTGGGACGATGTCCTGAGCCTCTGGGCGGGTCGGCAAGACCGCCAATTGCGCGTGTCCTACGATCCGCGCGATCTCTCCACAGTTTTTGTCCGGAGCCCTGAGGGGCAGCGATACCCTGTGCGATTTGCGGACCTGCGCCATCCCTCGATCACCCTTGCGGAACATCGCCGTGCGCAGGCGATTTTGCGCGAACGCGGGCGCGCGCTCGAGGATGAAGACCTCATATTCGCAGTGATCGAGGAACAGCGCGCTCTGGTTGATGCGGCCAGCACCAGGACACGGGAGGCCAGGCGAATTTCTGAACGACGGGACCGAGCGCTTGATGGGGTAGGAGCCTACGAAGCTGAGGAAGCCGAACAGGAGCCCAAGGACAGCGAGAATGTGCTTAGGGACCACCCGGGCTTCGAAGTTGAGGAATGGTCATGACCGGGGACAGCGTATTTGCACATCTCGATCCGGCCTACCGCCGGTTCGCGGCGCTGCCGGATGATGAGCGCATTGCCTGGATCAGGGCCGACCGTTGGATCGGTTTCGATCAGTCCGGGGCCGCACTGGCACGTCTGGAAAACCTGCTGACCTATCCGCCGCGTGACCGGATGCCCTGCCTGCTGATCTACGGTGACACCGGCATGGGCAAGACCAAGATCGTCCGCAAGTTTGAACGCGACCACCCGCCGAAATTCAGCCAGATCACCGGCGTTGACCACCGTCCGGTGGTTGTTGCGCAAGTGCCATCCGAGCCCATCGAGCGCGATCTTTACCGCGAACTTCTGGCCAGCATGGGCGCGCCGGCGATGACAGGCGGCACGCTCGCCCGCGAGAAGGATATCTGCCGGTCGCTGCTGCGGACCGTCGGGGCGAAGATGATCATTCTCGACGAGGTGAACGGCATGCTGGCCGGAACCTTCCGGCAACAGCGGATTTTTCTCAATGCGATCCGGTTTCTGGCCAATGACCTGCGGATTCCACTCGTGTGTGCCGGAACGGACCTGGCTCGGCAGGCCCTGCTGACCGATGCACAACTGGCCGAGCGCTTCGAGGCGTTCCATATCAAGCCTTGGCAGAACGATGCTGCCTTTGCCGGGCTCCTGAAAAGTTTCGAACGCATCCTGCCCTTGCGCGAGGCATCCGATCTGATCAGCGGGGAGGCCAGAGAGCGGATTCATAAGCTGACCTCCGGCGTGACGGCGCGCATCTTCCGCCTGATCGAGACGGCGGCGGAAGATGCGGTCCGATCGGGCAAAGAGCGCCTCGACGCGGATAGTTTTGGCGACAATCTGGTGCTACCGCTGGTCTCGATGACCCAGACCGCTCGGCGGCGGGGAAAGCCCGTGCAACAACGGGTCGGGGCATGATGGTGCGGGCCGGACTGCCAGTTGCGCCGCGTCCGTTCCGGGACGAACTGCTTTCGTCCTGGATGGCGCGGGTTGCCGCGCGCTACGGGGCGGAGCCTCTTGAGCTGGTGGTGTACCTGGCGGGGCAGGGGGGTAGGGACGCATGCGCGCGGCAGGCTGACGATGTGGTGCCGGATATGGAGTTGCTCAGGCTTTGGGCTAAGGCCTGTAGGATCGATCCGGAACGGCTTCGGCGCAGGTCACTGGCGTCCCGATATCCTGATCAGCCGCAGGATTGGTTTCTGAACGAGACGGTGCCAAGCTGTATTGCTTGTTTCGATGCGGATGTCGCTGCCGGTCGGGACGCCTATCTTCGGGTGAATTGGCGATTGGCGGAGCAGGTGGTTTGCCCGACGCACCGGACCATGCTTCTGGACCGCTGCCCCGCCTGTCTCGGCCGCCTGAGGCTTTCTTTTCGCATGCTGAATGGCCTGTTGCGTCCCTTCTGTCGCAAGTGCGACACCGTTCTGACCGGCGGGGGAGGGGAGACAGAGGACCCTTTGAAGGTGGATTTCGCTGCGGGAGTTCTCGAGCTCCAACGCCAGATCAGCGAAATCGTCAGAGGGGACTCTGGCCGTCTCGATCGACTCGAGCATGCAATTCGCACTCTGTGGGCGCCGCTCGATCGCGACGGGGCGGCCCGGCCCGTCCTCGCGCTCTGGTACGATGAACCGGGTTGGAATTGTCCATACGAGGCCCGTGCGGCCGTCGGTCGGCCTGCGCCTCTTCAGCACCTGTCGGTGTGCTGGCGGGCTCTGACGCTGGTGGTCTTGCACGATCTCTTTGGAGCAGATCTGGTGCCCGGCGCGGTCCTGCCGCAGGCCGCCCTCGTCCTGTTCCGGCGTGCCGCACTATTGCCGTGGCTCACGAATGGGCGGGATCTACGGAACGGCAAAGGAAAGCGCACGATTGACGCTGGAGCGGAACGAGTCCACAGATTGAGCAAGAGGTCCGTCCACCGGTTAAATGGAAATTTCCTCGACGAGAGAGGCAATTTCGGCCGAATCCACCCATGAAACTAAAGCGACATGGGGGCTGAATTTCTGGTGTTTCTTCCATGCTATGGAGCTTACTTCAAATATGTCCGATAAGGCAAACTTATTGGACACAGAAAGGCTTGGCAAAGAGGGGCGGTTTCTACACTATGTGGTAGTCAAAAGCGCCGCCGCGAGATAGTGTTGTGGCATGACATATGTCCGGCCAACCTTCGTCAGCGACCCTCTTGGCTTACCCCAGATGCCTCCCTGGGTCACCTCGGCACGCGCCGAAACCCTTGAAGATGTGGCGTTTTTGTCGGGCGCAGCACTGAGCCACCTGCATCTTGTGTTGGGGCGAGAGGTGGTCCCCCAAGCCTTGTTACGGGATCGGCTGGCACTGCGCGCAGCGGAGGCTTGTGTCGCGTTTTCGGGTCGTCTGGAGCGGACAGGGGAGCTGCGCGACGTGGTCCATCTGCTGCGCCCCGTCGACCTGCCCGGCCCGGCAGGCGAAACCTGTCAGGCGTGGCGTCGCGCCACGGAAAGGCCGGTGACCGTGAAAGCTCTGGTCCGGGCGCTGCCTGAACTTCAGGGTGATCAGATCGCGAGTTGGCTCGATGCCGGGCAGGGGGCACCGGTCAGTCGCGCGGCAATGGTGCTGGAGACGGTACTAAACTATGCCCCCCGTGCCGAGGTGCCCGCGCTCGTCCTTGCTGACGCGACCCTCGCTCAGGCGCTTGCTTGGGATCATGTCGTGCCGCTTCTGGCCACAGGCCTGAAACGCGCCGACATGCGCAAGCGAGGCGAAGACCTACGCTCGGCTTGTCATCGTGCGCTCGTCTCATCGGCGGTCGATGCCATGCGTCTCTCAACTGACCTCGCGCGGCGGGCAGCGCATCTCAAAGCGGTCGCGCCGAAGCTGCGCGCCAAAGGCGCGGAGGCCGCCGTCGCGATGTTCCTGACCCAAGATGCCGTCGCGCCTGCGGCCCTGCCACTACCGGACCGGTCCGCACGGCGGCTCTGTGACCGGTTGGTCGATCTCGGCGCGGTGCGCGAGCTGACCGGCCGCGACACGTTCCGGCTCTACGGGATCTGAGCGATGGCCAAGGATCACGCCGAAACGGACTTCGATCGGGAACTGAACGATCTGCCAGCCGAATTGCGCTGGCGCGAATGGATGCGGCGGATTGAAGCCGTTCTCTTCGCCAGTGCATCGCCGGTCCCTCGCGAGGACCTGGCTCGGGTGGTAGGGCAGGGAGCTTCGGTTGAGCTTCTGATCGAGGACCTGGCCGCTGACCTTGACGGCCGATCATTCGAAGTGACAGAGGTCGCCGGCGGTTGGATGCTGAGGACGAGGCCCGCCTACGCCCCGGCGATCCGGACCGCCGCTGATATAGGTGAACAGGACCTCGATCTGCGCGAGTACGATGTCGCTGTCCTGGCCGCCATCGCCTACCACCAGCCGATCACACGGGACGGCCTGAAAGACATCTTCGGCAAAGAGATCAGCCGCGACCTGATCGGAAGATTGCATGCGCGTGGATTGATCGTCACCGGGCCACGGTCGCCGCGGCGCGGGGCACCCTATACCTATGTGACGACGGAGCAGTTCCTGGTCGCTTTCGATCTGGAGTCGCTGCAGGACCTGCCCGATCGGGAGCAGATGGAGGATGCAGGGGTCATCAATTGGCAGGCATAGCCGTTGCCAATGATGTGCGGCGGTTTGAATGAAGGCGGATGATGGCTAGCTGTAAACCTGCCAAATCAGAATGTCTGGAGCGCGCCTTTGCTCGCGGTGTTATCCGTGACGTGATCTCTGCACTCAATGACGCCACCAAGTCGGAATGCTTAGGCGCAGCCAGTGCAATGCGGGTCCAGAGATCAATTGCAGGATGCACGGAACGTTTTTGGAGGTGCGTCATTCCATCGGCCAACTGGCGGAACAATACGTAGCGGACCCGGTGCGGCAGGCGCGAAATTGACGTCGTCTCGCCCTTGAACGCGAAACAAGCCGCTCCAAGCATGGCGGGCAGGGATGTCTTCCCATGCCGTCCATGTCCCGCAACATGCACTCGAAGCAAATCGTCGATGAGCCGCTCGAAACGCTGCGCATCATACTCGGCAGGCAGGGTGGGTTTTCGGAGATCAGCATCACACCAGACGCAGAAATTTTGCGGCAGAAGGCGGTTTTGTCGAGCAGGCGCAATGCCGCCGCCACAGGCAGGGCAGTGATCGCGCAAGCGGCATCCATGCCGAAAGCAGGAAACGCGCGTCGCCAGGCTCCAGCCGCGCCGGAAGAACGGTGCGCGATCCTCTTTCAGGCATGCCGGGCAATATTGCAGGCGATTGACCCGAGCGGTCGATGTGCGGGCATCTCCTGATCCTGTGATCTGCCGCAATCGCAACCGGGCTAGTGGGTCGCGGTGCAAAGCCAGGCCATCAATATCCTCGGCAGGCAACCGGGTTCGCTCGACCAGCAATTTGAAGATTTGCCCGGGAAGGTCTCGGTCAAGCTTCGCAGACCAATCTCCACCTACGACACCCAAAACCTGGCCAAAATACTGAGGCGGAACTCCATTGGCCAAGGCCAGCCGATGCAGCCAGCTCGACAGAAGTTCTCCCGGTGCCGGTGCAACAACGCCGGGCCAGCCTTGCCCCACCTCATTGCCGTAGTCGCGCGCAGGTGTGACTGTGATCTCGGATGTAGCCTGGGTCACATCATTTCGCGGCGCAGAGGCGCATTCCGGCGTTTCGACAGGGGCGTGTAACCAAGAGTGGTGATGGTCGCTTCGGAAATGTGTTCCTCGCCGGTCCTTATCGCGTTGATAGCCGCGTTGCTCACGATATCGACGACCTCTCCGATCAAGCCCTCTGACAATTCATGGATGATCTCAGCCAGTGATGGTCGCGACAGGTCCGAGGCTCGGGCGAGAGGCATGCTGGTCTCAAGACTATCGAGGAGCGTCGCGAAATCCTCGTCATACGCCCATCTGGGAACAGGGATCGTATCGAACCGCGATCCCATTTCCTCGGTGTCGTGTACCGCGTCATAGACCGCAGGTGAAAGGACTGAGGGAGATCGTTTTGATCCATGATTTGAAGAAGCAGGGTCTGAGCATATCCGCGATCGCGCGGAAGGTTGGTTCTGACCGGAAGACCGTGCGGAAGTATCTCGACCGTGGGCTTGAGGCGCCGGTCTACGGCCCGCGCCAGCCGCGGGCGCGTGTGATCGAGCCCTACGAGCAATACCTGCAGGAGCGCGTTCAGACCTTTCCCGATCTCAGCGGGGCGCGCCTGCTGCGCGAGATCCGGGAGTTGGGCTATGACGGCGGCTACACCGCAGTGACGGACTTCCTGCGCGAGGTGCGCCCGCCCAGGCAGGTGCAGTTCGAGCGCCGGTTCGAAACCCCGCCGGGCCAGCAGGCCCAGGTCGATTTTGCCGAGTTCACGGTTGAGTTCACCGATGAGCCCGGCATCGTCCGCAAGGTCTGGCTGTTCTCGATGGTGCTCGGGCACAGCCGCTGGCTCTGGGGCCGGTTCGTTGCCAGCCAGAACCTGCAATCGGTTCTGCGTTGTCATATCGCGGCCTTCTCGGACATGGGCGGCGTGCCCGAGGAAATCCTCTATGACCGGATGAAGACCGCCGTGATCAGCGAGGACGAGGCCGGGGTGGTGACCTACAACGCCTCCCTGGTGGCGCTGCTGAATCATTATGGCGCGGTGCCGCGCGCCTGCCAGCCGTATCGGGCCAAGACCAAGGGCAAGGTCGAGCGACCGTTCCGCTATATCCGGCAGGACTTCTTCCTGGCCCGGACGTTTCGGAACATGGACGATCTCAACGCCCAGTTCGACGCCTGGCGGACCGGAGTTGCCAATCCACGCGTTCACGCCACCACCAGGCGCGTGGTGGATGACGCCTTCGCCGAGGAAGCACCCCATCTGAAGCCGCTCCCGGCGATCCCCTACAGCGCGGTGCTGTCGGTGGAGCGCCGGGTGAGTAAGGACGGGATGATCGCGGTTGGTGGCAACTTCTACTCCGTCCCGGACACCACTCGGCGCCGGACGCTCGAGGTTCAGCATCACGCCATCGAGCTGCGGATCTACGAGGATGGCCAACTGATCGCCCGCCATCCGGTGCTGGAAGGCAAGGCCCGGCGTCGTGTCGATCCCGCACATCGCAAGGCACCGCCACCGAGACCAGCCCTGTCGCGGTCCGTGCAGGGGCTGCGGCGGCCGCTAGAGTTCTACGGTGCGGTTGGACAGCGTCTGGCGGCCGAGGGGGCACGGTCATGAGCGATCTTCTGGATCGGATCCACGGCGCTCTGGTCGGGCTGAAGATGCCGCGCGCGCTCGAAGCCCTCGATCACACGCTGCAGCAACTGGAGAAAGGCGAGATCACCGCGATCGAGGCCATCGACACGCTCCTGAGCGAGGAATACGCGACACGGGAGACGCGCCGCATCGACGTCGCCCTGCGTACCGCCAAGCTCCTGCCTGCAAAGACGCTCGAAGGCTTCGACTTCAGCTTCCAGCCGTCGCTCGACCGCGAACGGATCGCGGCTCTGGCCCAACTCGACTTCATCCGGCGGGCCGAGGTCGTCCACTTCCTCGGGCCACCGGGCACCGGCAAGTCGCACTTGGCCACAGCCCTTGGCGTCGCAGCCGTGAAGGCTGGAAGAAGCGTTTACCGCGCAACCCTGGCCGAACTGATCACGGCGCTGAGTCAGGCCGAACGTGAGGGCCGGCTGGCCGAGAAGATCCGCTTCTATACCCGGGCCTCCCTGCTGATTGTCGATGAGATCGGCTACCTTCCGATCACAACCGGCGGCGCCAACCTGTTCTTCCAACTCGTCAACGCCCGCTACGAAAAGGGGGCCATGATCCTCACCTCGAACCGCGGCTTCGCGGAATGGGGTGAGGTCTTCGGCGATCCGGTCGTCGCGACCGCACTGCTCGACCGGCTCCTGCACCACGCCGTGGTCATCCAGATCGAGGGCGCCAGCTACCGGTTACGCAGCCATGCTGACCTCATCCCCGAGCATATCCGCGCCAACGCCCCAATCACCCCACCACCGCCGCCAAAGCGGCGCGGGCGACCGCCCAACACCAAAAACGGAGCTGCAGATCACTGACACCGGCTGATCACCGGACCCGTGCAAGTGGGGAAATTTACTTCGGCACTTCTGGGGATTCTTAACGCGGCGTTGACACCATCTCGAGCTCCCGCATCGACGACTATGCAAGGGTTGCTCTCTTGCGCGCCTTCGAGACGGAGCCACGTCTGCTTGCTGCGGTTGATCACATCGCCCGGCAGCGCGCGAAAAGCATAGGCGCGATGGCAGTCGAATCTCATAATTAAGAGCAAAAATATCCCCGAACGCGTCGTGTCTCAGATTTAAGGGCAACGCGACAATCAGCATGGATGGCAAGGGCGCTTGGCGGGACAACGTCTTTGTCGAGCGCCTCTGGCGGACCATCAAATACGAGGAAGTCTATTTGCGGGCCTATGCCAGCGTCTCGGAAGCTCGCGCCGGAATCGGCCGTTATCTCGGCTTCTACAACAGCCGTCGACCTCATTCATCGCTTGACGGGAAAACGCCCGATCAGGCCTACTTCAACCAGCCGACACCCCAAGCTGCGGCGGCATAAACGAGGCGGAAATCCACTTAGAAAACGCCCAGAACCTGTTCAGATCAACCGAACCACCTCTCACTGCGGTAGGTGGCCGTCTGCGTGGTTGATGCCGATGGCAAGCACGTCTTCGAACGTTTTGTTGTGTGCGAGATAGAAGATATCGTGGACTGCCTGCGCGATATGCCGGAGGGGCAGTGCCGGATCGGCTTTGAGTCTGGCGCGATGAGCCAGCATCTCTACTTCGGACTTCGCAAGGCTGGCTTCGATGTCGTTTGCATGGAGGCGCGCCATCATGTTCGAAGACCGCTTCCCGATGGCCTGACAAACAACGTCAGAGCACAAAATAGCGGACAGTCTCCCTTCGGCCGATGCGTCGCAAAGGTCGCCGCCGGGCCGTCGTTGCCGTCGCCCGCAAACTGGCCGTCATCATGCGCCGCATGTGGGCCGACAACACCGAGTTCCGTCACCGGCCTTTGGAGGGCGCTATGACCTGACAGCCATCCAAAGCTCAACGACGGGATCGTCCCTCACCGGACGAGGTCTGTAGATGACGCCGAATATGTCTGCTGCGACAATCCAAGCGCGAGACGAAGCGGGGCGCTCTACGTCCAATCCGACACATGCATGCAGCGGCCCAACTGAACCGGGCCAATAATGACTGCGAAGAGAAGCGTGACCCGGATGAGAGACCCGATCCCGAAGGACGGAAACGAAACCATGAAATGAACTTGACCCAAACGCCCGATTGGAGAAGCGGACATTGATCATACAGAACTCAAGCACTGCTGTGGCAGCCAAGACAGCACAGGGAGCCGCGTGGAAACCCCTCAATCGAAAGTCTGTTGCCAGTCGTAGAGTTGTCCGAGGATATCACCAAGCGCGGATCCTTTGCGCGTCAGGGCGTAACCGACACGTTGACGCGCGTCACCTTTGGGGGTGCGCGCAACCAGCCCGCTCTCTTCGAACTCTTTCAACTGGGCCCGCAGCACCTTTCGGCTGACGCCATCCATCTCCCGCTAAAGCTCAAGAAAGTGCCGCTCTCCTGCGGTGAGGCAATGAAGGATTTTTGCCCCATGCTTTCCGCCCAAAATACTCAAAGTATCTGCCACCGGACATTGCCCGGTCACCGGGTCAGCCCAGGGGCGGGTCGTCGCAATTGCGTCTTTCATCTCTGATCTCCGGTTACAAAAAGGTGCCCAATTTCGCGGCGGTGCGATTCGAGGCAGTGTTGTTTGACCTTAGCAACAGCGGAACGCGCTCATGACCAAGATCCAAATTGAGACTATCCCAATTCTGCCTTTCGGGATGCTTAATTCTTTCCTCATCGTACATGGAGACGATGCCATTCTTGTGGATACGGGGCTACCCAAGTCCGAAGCAAAGATATTCAAGACGTTGAAGAAACTTGGCCTGAGTTGGTCCAATGTGAAATTGATTGTTCTGACGCATGCGCATATCGATCATGCCGGATCTGCCGTCGCGATAAAGGCTTTGACCTCTGCTCCTATTTGGGCCCATGCACTTGAAGTTCCATACTGTTCTGGTCAGCCCCCCAAACTCGCAGCAACGGGTCCGTTTGGGTGGACATTCCAAAAGACCGGGGCGATCGAAAGACCGTTTCCCTATTTCAAACCGGATGAGATCATGACGGCTGGGGAGATGGGCCTGGAGGATCGCGGGTTTCCACTGAAAATCATCCACACTCCTGGCCACACGCGGGGATCGGTTTCGGTGCTGTTGGAAAATGACCGCGTCATTGCGGGAGATTTGGCAGCCTCTGGCGTGCTGCTCGGTGGTATTGTATTGCGAAGTAAGCCCAAGCGCCCCCCTTTTGAAGAAGACCACTTGGCGGTGGCAACCTCATTGGAGCTCTTGTTGCAGCGAGGGTGCACGACCTTTTACCTTGGCCACGGAGGGCCTTTGAACGCTGATCGGATCGAAGAACACGTGTCAGCTCTAGGACGCGTTCAAGCGTGACTTATGCGACCCCACGTGCCAAGGGGTGCTTCGCTGCCACCGCGAAGCACGATCACTTTGGGCTCACTGCCGACATTTTCGTAAACGCGACGCCGACCACCTCCTGCCATTTCTGAGCTGATCCGGCCATTCTGCGCGCATGTGCGTGACGGAGGGTTTGGATCTTGGAAAGAGACGGCAAAATGGGCGTCCAATTGGACGGCTCAAGGGGTGTTGCGGTTTCCCCGCTCGCGGTGATCGAGGGGCCAAGTGGCCGGCGGCGGCGCACGAAGGCTGATCGGGCGCGGATCGCGGCGGAGAGCATGATGCTCGGAGTGAGGGTGGCCGATGTCGCGCGCAAGCACGGCACCACGCGCTGGCAGATCTACGACTGGCGCAAGCAGATACGCAAAGGCAACCTGGTGCTGCCCGAGAGCGTGGCGACGCTTGCGATGTTCGCGGAACTGACGGTCAACGACAGCGCGGTGGATGCGGCGACGGCGCGTCCCGCATCCGATCTGGAGATTGTCGTGGGCGACATCGTGATCCGGGCGGGGGCGGATGCCGACGAAGCCCAGCTGACGCGGGTGTCGCGTAGCCCTTAATTGTGAGATGAGAAATCCAACGAAATCAACGGCTATCCTTTGCCCTTAAATGTGAGATTTTGTCCTTAACTCCGATATTTTTGCCCTTAAACCTGAGACAGGGTTCACAGGTTTTTGCGGCAAATGTCGATGAACAATGATGACGAAGAGTCAGTTGCCGATGGAGCTGAAGAGGCGCGCAGGGCCGTCGTGCTGCGTCCGGTTGTTCAGGCATATCTCAATGGGACTGGCAGTCTGGAAAGTAACATCAATGACGCCGTTTGGGAGCTTGGTGTCAGCAGGGCGACGATCTGGCGTTGGATAAAGCGGCTGGCGGAAGAGGGTGGGCGCACCAGTGCCCCGGCTCCGCGGAAACGGGGCCGCCCGGCCGGTACGACCTTGATATCCAGCAAGGTCGAAGCGGTGATTGAAGAACATCTTCGCCGTTATTTCTTGAGGCGGGAGCGTTCGAGCCTTTCGCGCGTCGTGACAGAAATCCGCAGCGCGTGCTGGCAACAGGGCTTGCAGCCGCCGACACGACGGACAGTTCAGCGTCGTCTGGATGCGATGGATGCCCGCGAAGTTGCGAAGGCACGCGAGGGCGCAAAGGTGGCCCGCCAGAAATGGTCCCCCCGGCCTTGTTCAAGACCGGCAGAATGCCGTAACATCGCAGGCGATGATCAACCGTGTCCGAGCCCTCCCGGAACTGTCCGGGATTTACCGAAATCCCTGTCCGGGATTTACCGAAACCCGCAGGGCCCTGTGGATATATTGTAATTAAGGGTACAGAAGCCGTCGAAAAGGCGTCCAATCCGCAGATTCTGATTAATTAGGGTGCAGCGACACCAGGTTTGTATGTAAGGCGGCAGACCGTTCCTCGTATCCAGTCGGGATGAAGGGCCGCCGTCTGAAGAGAAGTCGCGCCGGAGGCCACCGGGGAAGCTCTCTGGATCGGTCGATCCCGTCAGAGAACGATGCTGTTGACCCGTTCGAGTTTTCCGCGAGCAAAGTTATAGGAAAGCCGCAGCAGATCGAGAACAGTTTCGATCTCGGCGCTGTCCCTTGGGGCGTAGACCATTACCGCTGTAGGTGGAATCATCCCCGCCGCCGCCATCGGGTGTGGTTCGGCCCAGCCCAGATCCACGATCCTCGGCACCGCATCCTCGGGCAGCATCATGTGCAGGCTGCCGTCCTGCGGCGGGTGGACGTGGGCAAATTCCCTCCCGATCATGAACGCCTCGCGGCACTCGCATTCGTGCCCGTGTTCGAGGCAGAGTGCCTCGGCCCCCGGAACCGAGATCATCGAAGGCTTGCGGATGACAAAGGGGAAATCGAAGGCCCTGTCCCTGAATGCCCGAAACGTCTCGGCATCCGGGTTCTGACTGATTTGCGTATGCGGGGCGCAAGGCGTGGTAACGGGCCTATGCCCCTCGCGCGGCGGTATCTTCAGCATGACTAGGCCTCCTTTGGTGTCGTTTGTGCCTGCCCGGCCAAAGTGGGTTTGTTTGCCAGCAGGAAATCCCGGACCGATTGTGGCTTTTGTCCGGTGAGCTTTTCAACGTCGTCCGAGACGACGTCAAGATTTCCCCTGGCGATGGCGACGTCGAAGGACGAGAAGACATCCGCCATGAACTCCGGCAGGCCATTCCTGACCATCGCGGCCACCAAGGCGTCGCGCGTGATTGGGGCGTAGGGAATTTCTTTCCCGGCAACCTCGGACAGGATCGTGGCGATCTCGGCCTGGCCGACGGCTGAGGGCCCGGTGATGTCGCGCACGCTCGATCCGGTCTCGGTCAGCAGGGCGGCAGCGGCGGCGCGCGCGCAATCGGCGCGCGTGACATAGCCCGCCTTGCCGTCGCCCGCCGCAGCGTAGAGCGCCCCCGCACCGATCGCCTGCTGCCCACTTGACAGCAGGAGATCGGCGTAAAGGCAATTGCGCAGGATCGTGTAGGGGACCCCGGTCGCCTTGATCAGCGCCTCGGTCTCGCGGTGATCCACGGCGAATCCGATCGGGTTGTCTTCATCGGGATTGGTGAGCGAGGTATAGACGATATGTGACACGCCGGCCTCCCTGGCGGCCGCGATCGCGTTGCGATGCGCGGCGAGCCGTTTGCCCGGCTCAAGGTCGTCCGTCGAGATGATCAGCAGCCGCCCGCCGCCGGCGAAGGCCGCGCCAAGCGTGGCCGGGTCATTGAAATCACCCGCCCTGACGTCGACCCCTCGCGCCCGAAGCGACTCGAGCTTTTGCGGCTTGCGGGTCATCGCGACGAGGGGTTCGGCCCCTTGCGCCAGCAGGTTCTCAATAACGTGGCTGCCGAGTTGACCGCATGCGCCGGTCACGATGAAGGGGCCCTTGATGGAATTGGACATGGCGTTGTGTTCCTTTCCTGAGTTTCTGTTCAACTGAAGCGAAAGGCGCTTTCGACGGCGCCAAGAACGTGGTCTTCGAAGGTCTTCCGGCCGATATCGGTGCCCGCCGCGCCCGCCACGACATGCAACGGGATCAGGTGCTCTTCGCGCGGATGTGCATCGCGGCCGCCCGGCGCCTCCGACCAGCGCGCGAGCCTGCGGTTGCGTTCATCGGGATCGGGGCAGGTCACCGCATCGGTCAGCCAGGCATCGAACGCCTTGCCGGCGATGGGGCCGCGTGGCCTGCCGCGCAGGCTCTGCATCATTGCAGCCATGTTGTGATAGGTGTTGCCGCTGCCCAGGATCAGCACGCCCTCGTCGCGCAGCGGTTCCAGCGCCCGACCGAGGGCGATATGGCGCCCGGGGTCGAGATCGCGGGCAAGCGAGAGCTGGACACAGGGAATGTCGGCCTCGGGAAAGGCGACCTTGAGCGGCACGAAGGCGCCGTGATCGAACCCGCGCACGGCGTCCTTCGCGGCCGGGAGACCGGCGGCGCGGATCAGGTCATGGATGCGGTCCGCCAGCGCCGGATCGCCGGGGGCGGGCCAGCTCAACTCGTAGGTATGGGGCGGGAAACCGCCATAGTCGAACAGAAGCGGAGGCGCGGGGTTGGTCTGCACGGTGACGGCGGGCTCTTCCCAATGACCCGAGATCACCAAGAGTGCCCCGGGGCGCTCAGGCAGCGTGCCCGGCAGATCCTGCAGGAACTGCCGGTGCCGGTCCCATTCATCCGGCGGGTTCCAGTCCATGAAGAAGCAGGGGCCGCCGCCATGGGGAATGAAGAGCGTGGGCTGGCGGGCCATGTCCGATTGTCCTTCCCGGTTCGCGGGGAAACCCCGAG
This sequence comes from Vannielia litorea, assembly GCF_018424695.1. Taxonomy (GTDB): domain Bacteria; phylum Pseudomonadota; class Alphaproteobacteria; order Rhodobacterales; family Rhodobacteraceae; genus Vannielia; species Vannielia litorea_A. The sequence goes on along the minus strand of NZ_QTNQ01000001.1, from coordinate 227,820 downwards.
TGCCTTTTGCAGGAGGTGGAATAGTTGATTTGTAGCGAAAACTAAAGTAGGAACAGAAAAGTAACCACCCGGTAAGCGAGTGCACAGCGATGCCCAAAACTCCGCCACAGTGCCCGATGGACTCGATCTTGCGTCTGCTCATGGGACCGTGGACGACCTACATCATCTGGGTCCTGAGCGATCAGGGGCCGCAAAGGTTCGGGGCGCTGAAGCGCGCCGTGCCCGGGATATCGACCCGAATGCTGACCGAGCGTCTGCGAATGCTGCAATGTGCCGGGGTCATCTGGCGGGAACAGGCGGAGACTATTCCGCCTGCGGTGACCTATGGCCTGACGCCGCGCGGCGACGACCTTCGAAACGTTCTGGACGCACTGGGGGAAATCGCGAACAGGTGGATGGCTGAGGGGGTCTTTGATGACGATGACGTGGGCGCTGTTTGACTGCGCCGGCCCAAAGAACATCCGGGTGAGAAAGCTTTCGGCGAGGTCGCGTCGCCCCGATTGTGTGTACCCGATTGTGTGTATGAGTTGCACAGCGAAAGCTCGTTTTTTGCCGAAGACAGGTGATGGAAACGCCGGATGCCGTTAAGCGCGGCCAGACAGGTGGAGCTATGCGTTCGGTATCACGTATTGGAATCAGGTGATCGATATGAGGGAGAGTAAAGTGGCCGATGTTCTGAAAGGAGCCAGAGAGGTCTTCTTGAAGTTCGGCTTCGAAGGTGCAAGCGTCGATGCGATCGCCGAAGAAGCCAAGGTGTCGAAGGCAACCCTCTATGCGCATTTCCCAAGTAAGGACAAACTCTTTTTAAGCGTCTTGCAAGCTGAGTGCGACAGCCTTTCAATGGAAATCTGCCGTCCGCTTTCAAGCCAGAACGATGCGCGGAGCGTGCTGGAAGAACTCTCGCAGCGGATGATCGGGCTGGTCATGGATGATGACTATATTCGCCTCCTGCGTGTTTGCATCGGCGCGGCCTCGGTTCTGCCGGAGGCAGGCGAAATATACATGGGCTCAGGCCCAACACGCGCCATCAGGACAGTCGCGCAAATACTCGAACGCTTGCACGAGGCAAAATCACTGAACGTGCAAGACATTCAAGGCGCCGCCAGTCAGTTTATTCATCTGTCAATCGCCGGCGTTATCATGCCGCGCTTGCTGGCCGTCGACCAGCCCGTCGATGCATCTGAGCACTCAAAGAGGGCGGCTGACGCGTTTCTGAGGATCTATGCCGGACGAAATAACTTGTAGAGCGGGGGCGCTCAACCGCTTGGCTTCGCATGGTCTGCGGGCGTCATGGTGAGCCACCCGGGTCGGATTCGATTGAACGCTTGACCTTGATGGAACCCCAGACTACCTGAAAGTCAACGTGAACCGACCGGACGGTACAGTTTTGAGTGAGCACATGCCCCTTGCAGAATCCAGAAATGCGTCCCGCAGGATACTTTCTGCGGCGCGTGCGATAGCCGCGCGTGAGGGAGCGGGAAGGATCACGATCGACGCGGTCGCAAAAGAGTCAGGCCTCAGCAAGGGTGGCTTGCTTTACAATTTCCCGACGAAGAAAGCCCTGCTTTCCGGGCTGTTGGATCAGATGTTGGCCGAACATCGGGATCTGCTGGGAAGTGTGCCGGAGCAGCACCCGCTACGCACTTTACGTGGTCATCTCGAAACGGCACTGCAGTCCGAAGGCGTTACCGATGACCTGTCTATGGCCATTCTTGCGGCTGCCGCATTGGACCCGCCGTTGCTCGATCCGCTACGAGTTGAACTGGCCGACGACCTTGAACGTATCGTGTCCGAGACGCAAGACGCTCCGGGTGCTATGGTCGCTGTCCTGGCAATCCAGGGACTGCGGTTCCAGAAACTCCTGAATCTTCCCGACGGCGGCGCAGATCTCAGAGGTCGCGCCATCGAACGCTTGAGGACCATGATCGATGAACTCGAATAGAAAGCGAAATTGGAAACGGGTCGCTTCCGTGCTTGCGGGCGCAGTCGCGGCGGCTCTGGCCATTCCGTTCCTTCCGGCGCCTCTGAGCGATGTGTTGGCCCAAGCGAGGAAAGATACCAATGAAACTGCCGAAGCGGCGGTCGCGCCCGAACTCGACCAACCGGTCGTGGTAGAGGTAACCCGAGCACTCACCCGGGCTGTCAATCGGTCCCGCACTGTTGCCGGCCGCGTCGAGCCCGCCCGCACGGTGGATATTGCGTTTCAGGTGCCGGGACAGATTATTCAACTTCACGTCGAACCGGGCGACAGGATACGCGAGGGCGAGGTGATCGCCAAGCTCGATCAGGTCGATTTCGAACTCACGGTCGTTCGGACTCAGGCGTCCTTCGAGCTTGCGGAGTCCGAATTCGAACGCGCGTCGAGTCTCGCCGAACGGGGAGTCGCGGCCGACGCCCGTCTCGACACTGCACGCGCTCAGTTGGCACAGGCAGACGCTGCGCTTCGCGAGGCCGAGCGGCGCCTCGAACAAACCGAGCTCGTCGCGCCCTTCGATGCGATCGTCGCACGCGCCTTCATCGAAGAGTATGTCAACGTCACCTCGGCCGCGCCGGTCGTGCGGCTCCAGGATATCAGCGAGATGCGGATCGTGATCTCGCTGCCCGAGGAACTGGCCGCCATCGCGCGGGCGTCCCCCGACGCCTTCGACGTTGTTGCGACTTTCCCGGCGGTGCCGGGCTACACGGCGCCGCTGGTGCTGCGGTCCTTCGCCACGGATGTGGATCCCATGGCGCAGACCTACGACGTGGAATTCGCAATCACGGGCAAGATCGACCCACGCCTGCTTCCGGGAATGACGGCGGATGTGCGCATCTCGATCGCGGCGGAGGAAGATCGCCCGCACTCCGTCATCGTTCCGGTATCGGCGGTGGACACGACGAGCCGGACCGAGCCGTCCATTTGGATCTACGAGGAAGCGTCTGGCCAGGTCGCCCGCAAAACGGTTCGTCTGGGCCTTCCGATGGACGACGAGATCGCCATTCTGAAAGGCCTCCAAGGTGACGAAGTGGTCGTATCCGGCGGCTGGTGGCGGCTTAGAGAAAACCAGACGGTGGCAGTCTCGGGACTCTGACCCCGTGCTCCTGGGATAGGCGGAAAAGGATCTATGGCACTCAGCATATCGCGCGCAAGCATCCGGCGTCCGGTGGCGGTTTGGCTCGCCATCATCTTCTGCCTCGTTGGCGGCTATTGGGGCCTCAATACGGTCGGCCGCCTCGAAGACCCCAGCTTCACCCTCAAGACGGCGCTTGTCTTCGTGGCCTATCCCGGCGCTACGGCCGTAGAGGTTGAAGAGGAGGTCGCCGACGTCGTTGAGAATGCGTTGCAGCAGATGAAGCAGCTTGACCGGGTGGAGTCCAAGTCCATGCCGGGCATGGCCCAGATCACTGTCGAGATCGAGATGACCTATGGGCCGGACGAAATCCCGCAGGTCTGGGACGAGATGCGCCGCCGCATCCGCGACGTGGAGGGGGACTTGCCCGCGGGCGCCCGCCCGCCGATCATCAACGACGATTTTGGCGACGTCTATGGCATGTTCTATGCGGTGACGACGGAAGGTTTGAGCCCGAAGGAACAGCGCGACCTGGCCAAGACCCTGCGGCTCGGGCTGGTCACTGTCGATGGCGTCGCGAAAGTCGAGGTTCAGGGCCTTGCCGAAGAGGTGATCAACATCTCGATCCCGTCCGCACGGCTCACCGAACTGGGCCTTCCGCCGAACCAAATCCTGGGTATTCTGGCGGACGAGAACCAGGTGTTCTTGAACGGCGAGATCACCGAGGGCCCCGCCCGAATCGGCCTATCGGTTCCGCCAGGCTATGTAAGTCCCGAAGGTATAGAGTCGCTGCGGCTGGGCACGGCCGGAAACGTCGGCCAGGTCGCGGTCCATGACATCGCCCGCGTGACCCGTGAGTCGGCCGAACAGCCCAGCCAGATCATCCGGCAAAACGGCGCCCCAGCCTTCACCCTCGGCGTTTCGGCGTTAACGGACCGAAACGTGGTCGAAGTCGGCGAGGCGGTGTCGGCACGGCTGGAGCGCCTCGAGGCGGAGCTTCCGGAAGGCGCTGAGATCATTCCGATCTACGAACAGCACGTCGTCGTGGATGAAGCGGTTTCAAGCTTTCTCGTCAGCCTCGGACAATCGGTCACCATCGTCATCGCGGCGCTGATGCTGACCATGGGCTGGCGCGCAGGGCTCGTGGTTGGCGCGACGCTCGGGCTGACCGTCTTCTCGACGCTGTTCTTCATGTCGATCTTCGGGATCGCGATGGAACGGATCAGCCTCGGTGCGCTGATCATCGCGATGGGAATGCTCGTCGACAACGCCATCGTCATTACCGAAGGGATGGTGATCGGCATGGCGCGCGGCAAATCCGCAGAGGAGGCGGCGGCAGAAACGGAAAGCGCGACGTCGATCCCGCTGCTCGGTGCGACCGTGATCGGGATCATGGCCTTTTCCGGAATTGGCCTGTCGCCGGATGCGACGGGCGAGTTTCTGTTCTCGCTCTTTGCGGTGATTGCGATCTCGCTGCTGATGAGCTGGGCGCTTGCCGTTACGGTTACGCCCTACCTCGGCAAGCTGCTGCTCCGAGCGCCGAAGGACACGTCGACCGATCCTTACAAGGGCGCATTCTACGGGCTTTACCGCGCGCTTCTGTGGCTGGCGCTGCGAAACCGTGTGCTGGTCGTCCTGACGATTGTGGGGGTGACCGTCTGGTCCGTCATGGCCTTCGGGCAGGTCAAGCAGGCCTTCTTTCCCGCTTCGAACACACCGATCTTCTATGTCGAGTTCCAGATGCCGCAAGGAACCGACATCAACGTCACCGACACTGAAATGCGGCGGCTGGAGCAGATGCTTCTGGACGAGGACGGCGTGACGGACCTGACCGCCCTCGTCGGGAGAGGGGCGAGCCGCTTCATGCTGACCTATAATCCCGAGCAGTCGGATCCGAGCTACGGTCAGCTTATCGTTCGAGTTGCCGACGCCGAGGCTATCACGTCCATCGCGAGGCGGCTCAACCGGGATCTGCCCGCCGAATTCCCCCACGCCTTGGTCCGCGTCGAAGAAATCGTGTTCGGTCCGCCCGCCGGCGCCGATGTGGCAGTCCGCTTTTCGGGACCAGATCCTGTCATCCTGCGCCAGCTCGCGGACGATGCCACCAGGATTTTCGAGAAAGCAGGGACAATCACCAATCCGCGTACCGATTGGCGACAGCGAGAGATCCTTGTCGAACCCATTGTTGACGAGTCACGCATGCGCATTGCTGGCGCGACACGAAGCGCGATCGCGGATACCATTCGCTACGGAACGTCCGGCCTGCGTGTAGGCGAGCTGCGCGAGGACGACACGGTCATCCCAATCCATCTCCGTCTTCCCGAGAGTGACCGCGACGGTGTCGACCGTCTTCTTGACCTGTCGGTTTGGTCCGATGGGGGAGGATCATACGTTCCGATGGCCAACCTTGCCGAGCGGTTCGAGCCACGACTCGTCGAGGCACTCATTCACCGGCGCAACCGTGAACGAACGATCACCGCCCTCGGCGGCGCACGCGGCGACCTGACCGCCGACGAAGCCTTCCGAAGTGTCCGGACACAAATCGAGGCCCTCCCGCTTCCCGATGATTATTCGATGGAATGGGGCGGCGAGTACGAAAGCGCCAAGGATGCTCAGGCAAGCCTTGGCAAACAGCTTCCCTTGGGCTTTCTCGTCATGCTGACGATCTCGATTTTGATGTTCAACAAAGTTCGCCAGCCGCTCATACTGTGGCTCGTCGTGCCTATGTCCGTGACGGGCATGGTCTTGGGGCTCCTGTTCACCGGACTGCCCTTCACCTTCACCGCCCTGCTCGGCTTCCTGTCGCTTTCGGGCATGCTGATGAAAAACGCCATCGTTCTGGTCGAAGAGATCGACCTGCAACGTGCAGATGGTGTTGCGGACTACGAGGCCGTGATGAATGGATCGGTCAGCCGTCTGCGCCCAGTGGTGCTCGCGGCCGGCACGACGATTTTCGGCATGGTTCCGCTCCTGCCGGATGCCTTCTTCGCCTCGATGGCTGTGACCATCATGGGCGGCCTTGCCTTTGCTTCGGTCTTGACAATGGTGGCAGTGCCCGTTCTCTACGCGCTCCTGTTTCGGATCCGTCCTCCGAGGCGGGAGATGAATCCGACCACGTTGCATTCGAAGGCGACCTCTTCCTGACTTTGCGAACTGGTCGATAGCCCGTGATTAAGGTGACGACTTTGTGGACAAACATTCTCTCTGTCTGACCGCAAATTTCTAAAAGACAGCAATCGTTGACCCTTTCCCGAGCCATTCGAATCGCACTCACCGCTTGAATTTGATCCGCATCTTCGCTAATAATCTAACGGATGTTAGATTATTAGCGAAGAGACCATATGACCTCCCCACTTCATCAGCTGAAAATCATCGAGCTCGGTCATGTTATTGCTGGACCACTCTCGACCTCGCTGCTTTCTGATTTTGGGGCAGACGTCATCAAGATTGAGGCACCCAACCGGACGGACATGATGCGCGATCTCGGACCAAGGGCCGGGGACGGGGTTGGCGTTTGGTGGAAAACTCTGGGCCGCAACAAAAAAATTCTGAGCCTAGACTGGAAGTCGGGCGAAGGCCGGGACATCCTGCGCAGACTGGTTGAAAGCGCCGACGTACTTGTTGAAAATTTCCGGCCAGGCGTGCTTGAACGTGCGGGTGTCGGGCCTGAAACCCTGCATGAATGGAACCCGGATCTGGTTATTCTGCGTGTATCGGGTTACGGTCAGGATGGCCCGATGCGCGACGTGCCGGCTTTCGGGCGCGCGGCTGAGGCTATGAGCGGTCTGGCCTATCTGACTGGTTTCCCCGACGGGCCGCCGATGCACCCCGGATTTCCGGCGGCCGACAGCACGACAGGTCTGATGGGCGCATTGGGAATCATGATTGCGCTGTTCGCCCGCGAAAAGGGGATAGCACGGGGTCAGGTTGTCGATCTGGCGGTATTCGAAGCGCTGCTTCGATTGATGGACTATCCTGTTCCCGCGTTGACGGGTGCTAACCTTTCGCCGCGGCGCAACGGGCTGCGCCAGCCGATGGACTTTGCGCCGGGGGGCATGTTCCGCACGTCTGATGGGGTTTGGCTGACCGTCTCGGCAGGTAGCGCGGAAACAGCGCAACGCCTGTTGCGGGCGGTCGGAGGGGACTCTTTGGCCGATGACCCGCGGTTCGAGACACTCGGCGAGATGTCGCAGCACATGGCGGTGGTCTTTGACGCGATCAATGATTTCGTCACGCAGCACACCGCTGAAGAAGTTACGGCTGTATTCGCCCGACATGATGCGGTTGCCTCTCGGGTGTTTAGCGTCGAGGAGATCACGACCAATGAGCAGATACGCCATCGCGGGAACATCGTATCGGTCGACGGCGAGCAGACCCAAGTCATCGGTCCGATCCCGCATCTAAGCGCGACGCCCGGTGAACTTCGCTGGCTGGGAAGATCGCCCGGCGCAGACAGCCGAAGTATTCTAAACGATCTTGGCCTCGATGATGAGCAGATCTCTGACCTTTGTGAGGCAGGACTCGTGAGACTGGAAGGCAAGGGGACGCCATGACATTTAGAATGACCACCGACCAACAGGAAATCCGGGACCATATTCTGCGGATTTGTGCACAATTCGACGATGACTACTGGCTGGACCGGGATCGCAACGGTGGTTTTCCGCATGATTTGCACAGGGCAATGGCCGATGGCGGTTGGCTTGGCATCGCCATGCCTGAAGCGGTCGGCGGCGCCGACCTGGGGATCACTGAAGCGACGATCATGATGCAGGCGATTGCCGAGTCCGGGGCTGGCGCGAGCGGGGCCTCGACCATCCACATGAACATTTTCGGGCTCAACCCGGTGGTGAAGTTCGGGACTGATGAACAGCGCGCGCGCATGTTGCCCCCCCTAATCGCGGGTGATGAAAAGGCCTGTTTCGCCGTGACCGAGCCAACAACCGGGCTGGACACCACCAAGTTGAAGACGATGGCGGTGCAGCAGGGGGACAGGTATGTCGTGCATGGGCAGAAGGTCTGGATTTCAACAGCGCAGGTGGCGGACAAGATGCTGCTTCTGGCGAGAACAACGCGTCTTGAGGATGTGACCAGCCCGACCGATGGTCTGAGTCTGTTCTATACCGATCTCAACCGCGATTTCGTTGATGTTCGAGAGATCGAGAAGATGGGGCGCAAGGCGGTCGATTCGAACGAGGTCTTCATCGACGGGCTGCCGATACCTGCTGAAGACCTGATCGGAGAAGAGGGCAAGGGCTTTCGGCAGATTCTGCACGGGCTGAACCCTGAGCGCATCCTTGTGGCCGGCGAGTGCATCGGCATCGCCCGCAACGCTCTGGCGCGCGCGGTGCAATATGCCAGGGAACGGGTGGTTTTCGACCGGCCAATCGGCCAGAATCAGGGCGTTCAGCATCCGCTGGCCAAGGCGTGGGCGCAGGTGGAGGCCGCCAACCTCATGGTGATGCACGCCGCCGCCCTTTACGACGCCGGAGAGCCCTGCGGAGTCGAGGCGAACGCGGCCAAGCTATTGGCGGCAGACGCCGCGGTCGAAGCGACCGAAGTCGCGCAGATGACGTTTGGCGGATTCGGATACGCCAAGGAATATCATGTGGAGCGGCTGGTGCGCGAGGCGCTGCTGTTCCGAATAGTACCGGTGACGCCACAGATGCTTTTGTCGTTCATAGCAGAAAAAGCTCTTGGGCTTCCAAAGTCTTACTGAACGGAGGGGACGGGCGGTAACACCTGCGAAATGTTTTCTTGATATTTTTTCTAACACGCGTTAGATTTGCATCAACTGCCCTGAATGGGGAATGGGAGGAGGCGTCATGAGTGAGACGCAGTTCGGGTCTTCGAAAGAAGACCTCGCAACACGCTCGACTGTATATGCTGGCGACCTGTTCGCAGGCAAAACCGTCGTTGTCACCGGAGCAGGTGGCGGTTTGGGGCTGGCAATTGCGGCCCTGTTCGCCAAACTGGGTGCCAACTTGGCGATCAATGGACGCAACGAGGAAAAGCTGGCTTCGGCCAAGGCATTCCTCGAAAGCCTGGGCGCGAAGGTCTTCGCGATGCCGATGACCATCCGCGACCCCGAACAGGTTGGGGAGTTTATCGCCGGGACAAATCAGGAATTCGGCTCGATCGACGTGCTGGTGAACAATGCCGGGGGCCAGTTCCCCCAGGCGGCGCTGGACTTCAGCCCGAACGGCTGGAACGCGGTCATTGACACCAACCTCAACGGCACCTGGTGGATGATGCAAGCCATGGCGCGCCACTGGGTCGAGAACAAGCAGCCGGGCTCCATCGTGAACATCGTGGCCGATATCTGGCGCGGCATGCCCGGGATCGCGCATACCTGTGCGGCCCGCGCAGGGGTGATTTACCTGTCCAAGTCGGTGGCGGTAGAATGGGCACCGCATGATATCCGCGTGAACTGCGTGGCACCGGGGTGCTGCGAAAGCAACGGTTTCGGGAACTACCCAGCCGAGGGCTCTGCGACCTTTCAGGACTCCAATCCGATGCGGCATGCCGGAGATGAATGGGATGTCGCAGAAGGCGTTGTCTATATGGCGGCCAATTCAGGAAAATTTGTAACCGGCGAAGTTCTGAACATCGACGGCGGGCAACAATTGTGGGGGGATCCATGGCCAACGGGGCGACCGGACTACTTCCGGATTTCCTGATGAAAGCCATGAACCTAAGTGGGGACAATGGGACTTAAATGACGACGAAGAGCAAAACAGCAATTGGTGCCGGTGACGGGACGATACTGGAATGCAGCGGGATCGAACGCCGGTTTGGCGGCATCGTCGCTGTCACCGGTGTGGATCTTACTATTCGCCAGGGCGAAATTTTCGGACTTGTCGGCCCGAATGGCAGTGGCAAGACAACACTGACCAACGCAATCACCGGGTTTTACCCACCAAATGTTGGCACTGTCCGGCTGGGGGGGGAGGACATCACGGGCACGGCGCCTCATAAGGTTGCCAAACTCGGGGTTGCCCGGACGTTCCAGAACCTTGCCCTGTTCAACGGGATGAGCGTGCTGGACAACATTCTGCTCGGGCGGCACATCCACATGAAGCCGGGCGTCTTGCGCACCGCGCTTTATTGGTGGGCCGCACAGCGCGAAGAGATCGAGAACCGCAAGATCGTCGAAGAGGTGATCGAGTTTCTACAACTCGAGAGCATCCGGCATGAGTTGGTCGATGGTCTTCCGATCGGGTTGAAAAAACGGGTCGAGCTGGCGCGGGCATTGGTGGCAGAACCGGAAATGCTGATTCTGGATGAGCCGATGGCAGGCATGAACCAGGAAGAGAAGGGGTATATGTCCCGCTTCATTCTGGATGCCCGTGCCGAACGGGGCGTCAGCGTCCTGCTGATCGAGCACCATATGGATGTCATTACCGGCATTTGTGACCGGATGCTGGCCCTGAACTATGGCGAAATGATCGCCAGCGGCATTCCGAAAGAAGTCGTAAAGGACCCGCGGGTCGTCGAGGCATATATCGGAGGGTCGCATGACTGATTTTACGAAGAACCAGTCTTCGGACGGCGATACGATCGGTGCCTTGCTGGCGCATAACGCGTCGCGCCACGGAAGCGAAATCGCGCTTCGTGAAAAGGAACGCGGGATCTGGAAGGAAACCACCTGGGCGGAGTATGCCGAAGAGGTGCTTGCCTGTGCCGCCGGGCTGGAGAAGATCGGTGTAGAGCCGGGCAAAGCCGTGCTTATTCTGGGCGACAACCGGGCACGTCTGTATGGCGGGATGCTGGCCGTCTCATTGCTGGGGGCCTATGCAATGCCTGCCTATGCGGGCGCGACGCTTGCGGAACTCCAGCACTTTCTCGGCGAAGTCGAGATTGTCGCGGCCATCGCCGAGGATCAGGAACAGGTCGACAAGATCCTTGAACTGAAGGACGCCGGCGCGAAAGGCATCGACCACATCATCTATGATGAAACGCGCGGCCTTGGGTTCTATGAGGTCGAAGGCCTGATGTCCTGGGATCACCTGATCGAGGTTGGTCTGCACGACCTGAACGAAGCACCGGGGTTGCGTGACGCGCTTTTGCAGCGGGCAAAGCCTGGCGATCCGGCGATCTTCATGCATTCGTCCGGCACCACGGGCGCGCCCAAAGGGATCGTTCTAAGCCAAAAAAACGTGCTTGCCGCGGCCCGCAACGGCCATGCGGCGGGGGCCTTTGACAAAAACGAGGATGTGCTTGCCTATCTGCCCATGGCCTGGGTGGGGGATTACGCCATTACCGTCGCGGCGGCGTTGCTGCTGAGGTTCACAGTGAACGTGCCCGAGCGGCAGGAAACGGTGATCCGCGACATGCGTGAGATTGCGCCGACCTTCTATCTGGCGGCGCCAAGAAGCTGGGACCAGATGCTGACGACAATCCAGGTCGGCATCGAAAATTCGACCCCTCTCAAGAAATGGCTGTACCATTTCTTCATGGACCGGGCCGTTGCGGCCGAGACGGCCAAGCTGAATGGCAAGAGCGGCGGCGCACTGGAGCCTTTGGGCCGCTTGCTGGGCGAGGCGATCGTGTTCGGTCCGATCAAAGACCAGTTCGGCATGAGCCGTCTGAAGAACGCCTTCACCGGCGGCGAAGCGATCGGTGAAGACACGTTTGTGTTCTACCGCGCCCTGGGGATCAAGCTGCGCCAGCTCTACGGTCAGACCGAAAACAGCGCGATCAATGCGATCCAGGCACCGGGCGAGGTGCGGCTGCATACCGTTGGCAAACCCGCGCCGGGTGTCGAGCTGAGCATCGCCGAGGACGGCGAGATCCTGGTGCGTTCGGACAGCGTGTTTGAAGGCTACTTCAACAAGCCCGAAGCGACCGCCGAGGCCCTTGCGGACGGCTGGCTGCATACGGGCGATGCCGGTTATCTGGAGGATGACGGCCACCTCGTCGTTTTGGGCCGTGTCTCCGAGGTCATGCATACGGCTGGCGGTGAACGTTATGTGCCAAACTACATCGAGAACCGGCTGAAATTCAGCCCGTATATCAAGGACGCGGCGGTGATCGGCGCGGGCCTTGATGAATTGACGGCGATGGTCTGTGTGGATTTCGAGGCTGTGGGGCACTGGGCCGAGGTGAATGGCGTGCCTTATGTGTCTTATGCCGATCTGTCGCAGCGCGAAGAGGTCGCGGCATTGCTGGGCGAGGCGTTTGAGCGGGTCAACAAGGCCGTCACCAAACCATTGCGCCTGAAGCGCTTTGTCAGTCTGCCGAAAGAGTTCGACCCCGACGATGGCGAGATCACGCGAACCCGAAAACTGCGGCGCAAGGTCGTTCAGGAACGCTACGCTGACGTGATCGCGGCACTCTACGACGGTTCAAAAGAGGTCCATGTAAGCGCGCAGGTGACTTACGAGACCGGGGAAGTAGGGAAGGTTGAAAGAATCCTTCCCGTCAGGGAGGTATAAATGGACTGGATATTTCTAGCCGAGCTTGCGATCAACGGGGCCCTGACGGGCCTGTTGTATTCGCTGTTCGCCATTGGACTTGTGCTGATCTACAAGGCGTCCTCGGTGCCCAATCTGGCGCAGGGCGGGCTGACGATGGTGGGGGCCTACGTGGTTCTTGCCCTGTCGTACGATGCGGGTCTGCCTTTGTGGCTGGCCATTCCGCTGGCTGCGGTCATCATGTTCGGCCTGGGTTTTGGCATCGAGCGGGTGGCGCTGCGGCGTCTTGCCGGACGCCCGGTCGTCATGATCCTGATGCTGACACTTGGCCTCGATATTTTCCTGCGGGGCACAACGCTTGCAATCTGGGGCGGGACGTCGCGTTCGATGGAACTGGGCGTCAGCTATGAGCCGCTGTTCCTGGGCGACATCTTCGTTAGCCGCATCCATCTTGTCGGTGCAGGCGTCGCGCTGGCTCTGTTCGTCGCGTTCATGCTGTTCTTCCGGACCCGCACCGGGATCAAGCTGCGGGCGATCGCGGATGATTACATGGCGTCGTGGTCGGTTGGTGTCTCGGTCGAGCGCGGTGTCGGGCTATCCTGGGCGCTGGCGTCTGTGGTGGCCGTGGCGGCAGGTGTGATCTGGGGCGAAATCCAGGGTGTCGATCAGGCGCTGTCGCTGTTGCTGCTCAAAGGGCTGACGGTGGCCGTTCTTGGCGGTCTCGATTCCATCCTTGGCGCCGTGGTCGCGGGCATCATTCTGGGCGTGGTCGAAAACGTCGGCGCCGATTTCCTCGATCCGCTGGTCGGAGGCGGGAGCCGCGAGCTTATCGTCGCCGCCGTGCTCATTCTTACGGTGATGATCCGCCCGCACGGTCTGTTCGGCCGTCACGACATCGAAAGGGTGTAAGGCATGTTTTACAGACTTTCCGGCGTCCATCACGCGAACTATGTCTCGGACAGCCGTATCTTCAAGGTCCCTGCCGACCGGAACCTGGCCGCGTTCATCCTCCTGTTGGGCCTTGCTGCGCCATTCATCATACCTTCGCTCTACCTGAACGGTTACATGCTCCCGTGGCTGATCTGGACGGCAGCCGCACTCGGGCTGAACCTGGTGACAGGTTGGGCTGGGCAGCTGCACCTGGGCTATGCCGCGGTGATGGCGGTCGGGGCGTACTCGGCGATCCACGCCGCTCGATTTGGGGTGCCGTGGGAATTTGCCCTGATCATCGGCGGGCTGATGTCATCCGTGATTGGCAGCCTGTTCGCCTTTGCCGCATTGCGGGTCAAGGGTCTCTACCTCGCCCTCACGACTCTTGCGATGCAGTTTGTGATGGATTGGGTTCTGACCCATTCGCCAATGATCTCAGGGGGCTCGCACGCATCGCTGCAATCGCCGACACTTGCGCTGCTCGGGCAGGACATCACGTCGGATACCGGGTATTACTATGTCGCTTTTGGATGGTGTGTGTTGGTCACGATCTTCATGCTCAACCTCAAGCGCTCCGGGCTTGGACGTGCCCTGGTCGCCGTGCGGGAAAAGGATTTTGCCGCCGCGATCCTGGGTGTGAACAGCTTCTACTACAAGATCCTGGCCTTCGCGACATCGTCGTTTATCGCCGGCGTCAGCGGTGCGTTGCTTGTTGCCACCTTCTTCTTTCTTGCCGCGCCAGAGCAGTTCTCGGTTGCCGTTTCGATCCAGGTTCTTGCGATGGTGATCGTTGGCGGGCTTGGCAGCATCATCGGATCCTATTTCGGTGTTGCCCTGATCCTGCTGGTTCCCGGGCTTGTGAACGGTCTTGTCGTTTCGATAAGCGAAGGGCTGGGCATGCAAGTGAACATCGAAACGCTCGCCCATATCCCGAACGCGGTCTATGGCGCGCTGATCGTCGTTATCCTTCTGATCGAACCGCTTGGTCTGGGGAAACTCTACGGCAACATCAGGGACTACCTGATGGTCTGGCCCTTCGATCAGTTCAAGAAATGAGGGAAATGTCGATGCAAGAAAAAGCTGAGGCCCAGCCCATCCTGTCCATGAACAGTGTCGAGGTGCTGTATGACAATGTAATGCTGGCGATCAAAGGTGTTTCAGTCCAGGTGCCAACGGGCGCGATGATCGCGCTGCTGGGCTCGAACGGCGCGGGGAAAAGCACCACGCTGAAAGCGATCAGCGGTCTACTGAAGGCCGAGCGCGGACGTATCAGCCGGGGCGAAGTGATGTTCCAGGGAACGGACATCACCGAGATGCTTGCCCAGAAGCGCGTCGAGATGGGCATCTGTCACGTCATCGAAGGGCGACGGGTCTTTGAACATCTGACGCCGGACGAGAACCTGACCGCCGCCGCGCCACGCGGCATGTCCCGGTCGGCGCTGAATGCGGAAAAGGAGAAAATCTACGCCTATTTCCCACGGCTTGCCGAGCGCCGCAATTCGCAAGCAGGCTATTTGTCGGGTGGCGAGCAACAGATGCTCGCCATCGGCAGAGCCCTGGTGACCCAGCCGAAACTACTGATGCTGGATGAACCAAGTCTTGGCCTTGCCCCGTTCCTGGTCGAAGAGATCTTTGGCATCCTGCAAAAGATCAATCAGGAGGCGGGCATGTCCGTTTTGCTGGTGGAACAGAATGCCCTGGCCGCACTGGAGATCGTTTCCGAAGGCTATCTGATCGAAAACGGCCGCGTTGTCATGCACGGCACGGCCGAGGCGCTCAAATCCAACTCCGATATTCAGGAGTTTTATCTCGGCGGCGGGGAGGCCACCGATTTTCACAATGTCAAACACTACAGCCGCCGCAAACGCTGGCTGAGTTGAGGTTTTAACCAAGACTGTTCAGGGAGGACATGATGAAGACACTTACAAAGGCGTTAGCCGCCATATCGCTGATGACCGGCATGGCAGCCGGAACGCAGGGCCAGACCGAACCATTCAAGGTCGGCGTCTGCTACGACCTCAGCAAGGCCTATACCTTTGCCACACCACAAGTGGCCCAGGCGGCGCAGGATCTGGCGAAGCTGATCAACATGAAGGGCGGGATTGGCGGCGAGCCGGTCGAAGTCATCGTGCGCGACCACGGCAACGAGCCGCAGCGCGGGATCGAGTGCTACTCCAAGCTCAGCCGCGAGGGCGTCTTTGTCTTTGACACGCTGTCCACGCCTGTGTCCCTAGCAGTGCTGCCGCGGGCTATGGAAGATGGGAACATTCTGATGCAGTCGCTCGTGGGCCGCGGCGATGCCGTGGACGGCACGGTGTTTGACTGGGTCTATCCGATTGGACCGACTTACTGGGGGCAGGCCGCCAACGACGTTGCCTATATCAAGCAATTGCATGACGGCGATATGTCGGATGTGAAGGTGGGCTTTGTCTATTTCGATTACCCGTTCGGGCAGGAGCCTATCGAGATCCTGGAAACCTTGTCCGAAAAAGAGGGTTTCGAGCTTCAACTCTATCCCGTGCCGCTTCCGGGCAATGATCAGGCCGGTGTGTGGTCCAAGGTGCGCCGCGAAAAGCCTGACCACGTGATCGTCTGGATGCTGGGAGGCGCGCATGTGGTCGCCTCGAAAGAGATGAAGAGAAATGGCATCCCGATGGAGAAGTACATATCGGTCAACTGGCTGAACGAGGTGGACATTGCCAATATCGGCAACGAAGCAGCCATCGGTATCAAGCGCGGCACCAATGTCGTGGGTGGACAGAATGTTGCCCTGTACCAGGAAATCATGACCGAGCTCTATGATAAGGGACAAGGTTCCGGCCCGCTGGAGAAGACGCAGGACGTTTTCTACAACACCGGACTGGCCATGTATTCGATCATGTTTGAGGCCGCGCGCAAAGCGGTCGAAAACGAAGGTCTTCCGATCACCGCGAAGTCTTACAAGGCGGGGCTGGAAGCGCTTGACGGCTATGACGCGAACGGGCTGATGGCACCGATCACGGTGACCGCCGACGATCATGGCGGTGGCGGCAAAACGCGTATCGAGATGTGGGATGGCGAGGCCTGGGTGCCGCAAACCGACTGGATCGCGGAATACACCGATGTCGTATGGGAAGTGGTGAAGGAAAGCTCTTCGAAATACGAACAATAAAAAGCGACCGAAAGATGGGCAACTGCCGTGAACGGCTGCGGCGCGCCCGGAACAGAATCAAGCCGGTAGACCATCATCCATGGGAGGAAAACATGGTGAACCTTACAAAGCAACTCAAGACTGTGGCTCTTGCCGCAGCGTTGGCAACAGGTGGGACGCTTGCGTCCGCGCAAGACAAGGAACCGATCCGGTTCGGGCTGTGCTTCGACCTCAGTAAATCGTATACCTTCATCTCGCCACAAGTGGCCCAGGCCGCGCAGGATCTGGCGATGTACACCAACGACAACGGTGGCATCGAAGGGCATCCGGTGGAAATAATCGTGCGCGATCACGGCAACGAACCCCAGCGTGGCGTTGAATGTTATGAGCAACTCAAGCGCGACGGTGTCTTCATCTTCAATTTCCTGTCCACCCCGGTCACGAACGCTGTTTTGCCGCGTGCGATGAAAGACGGCAACGTTCTGATGCAATCCTTCGTTGGCCGCGGCGACGCCGTGGATGGCGAAGTGTTCGAATGGGTTTTCCCGGTCGGTCCGACGTACTGGCAGCAGGCGGCAAATGACGTTGCCTTCATCAAGGGCCAGATGGACGGTGATCTGTCCAACGCGAAGATTGGCTTTATCTATCTGGATTACCCCTTCGGTCAGGAACCGATCGAGATCCTGAAAACACTTTCCGATAAGGAAGGGTTTGAACTTGAGCTTTATCCCGTGCCGCTTCCCGGGTCGGATCAGGCCGGTGCCTGGAGCAATATCCGCCGTGACAAGCCAGACTATGTGATCAGCTGGCTTCTGGCGGGCGGGCATGTCGTCGCTTCGAAAGAAATGCGCCGCAACCGTTTCCCGATTGATCGTTATCTGTCGGTAAACTGGCTGAACGAAGTGGATATCGCCAACATCGGCGCACAAGAGGCGAAGGGCATCCTGCGCGGAACCAACGTGGCCGGTGGTCAGGAAGTTCCGATCGTGAAGACGATGCTGGACACCTACTATGCCAATGGCAAGGGCAGCGGGCCCGAAGAACTGGTCCGTGACGTTTACTACAACACTGGCATGGCGATTTACTCGGCCGGTTTTGAGGCTGCACGTATCGCAATTTCCGAAAACGGCTGGCCGATCACGCCGGAGAGCATGAAGGCGGCCTATGAATCGATCGAGAACTTCGACGCCAATGGCCTGATGGCTCCGGTTACAGTGACCGACAAAGACCACGGTGGCGGCGGCAAGACGCGCGTCGAACAATGGAATGGCGAAACCTGGGTTCCGCTGACCGACTGGAGCGCCGATTATCTCGACGTTGTGTGGGAAGTCATCAAGCACAGCTCGGCGACGTTCACCACCGAATAAGTCGGCCGAACAAGCATGAACTTCCCCGCGGCAAACCTGTCGCGGGGAAGCTTCGCCCCAAGTTTATCCAAAGAATACGAGGCAGGCATCATGAGCCCCATTGACGTGAACATCGCGGACGGTATCGCGACCGTCTCAATCAACCGGCCCGAGCGCAAGAATGCGCTTTCCGTGGCCGCGACAAACGGGTTGACCGATGCCTGGGAACAGATCGAAGCGGATGACAACGTGCGCGTGGCAATTCTAACCTCTGCCGATTGCGGGGTTTTCAGCGCGGGGCTGGATCTGAAGGAAGCCACGCAGATCAAACGCGACGAGGGTGTCGATATCCTGTCCAAGATGCGTGATCCGTTTCACGAGACCATGCGCGCCTGCAAGAAGCCGATCATCGCGGCGATGACGGGGTCGCTGATGGCGGGTGGCATGATGCTGACGCTGAATTGCGATCTCCGGGTCGGTCTCAAGGGGACCAAGGTCGGCATCACCGAGGTGAAGATCGGTCGTGGATCGCCTTGGGCGTCGCCGGCGCTGTCGATGTTGCCGCAGCCCATCTTGATGGAAATTGTTCTGACCGGCGACCTGATGCCGATCGAACGTTTGCACGATTACGGGTTCACCAACTACCTCGAAGAGACGCCCGATGCCGTTCGCTCACGCGCGCTCGAACTGGCCAGACGCATCGCCAGCGCGGCGCCGCTTTCGGTGATTGCGGCGAAAGGCAGCGTTCGCGCAACCATGGATCTGGGCTGTGCGGGTGGCCTTGAGGAAGGCAAGCGCCTGCACGAGGTGGTCTATGCCAGCAATGATGCCATTGAAGGCCCCAAGGCCTTTGCCGAAAAGCGCAGGCCGGTCTGGACCGGAACCTGAAGGAGACATACCATGAGCGACTTGATGCGATTGGACAGGGAAGGCCCCATCGGCGTCCTGCGCTTTCTTCAGCCAGCAAAGCGCAACCCCTACAGCATCGCCTTCGTCGATGAACTGGTGACCCACCTGCGCAAAGCGGAACGCGACGATACGATCCGTGCCGTTGTCATGACCGGTGGCGACCATTTCAGCAGCGGCGGCGATCTCGTCGGGTTTCAAACTGAGATCGCCAAAGGCGCGCGCGCGACATCGGAAATGGTGGACAAGGTCCACGATGGCGGGCGCGCGGCCTATCTGTTTCGCAAACCGCTGATTTCCGCCGTGTGCGGCGTCGCCTTCGGTGCGGGCCTCAGCCTGGCCCTGTCGGCGGATATTGTCGTGGCGGCAGAAGATGCCCGGCTGTGCGAGGTCTTTGCCCGCGTTGGCGGCTGTCCCGACACCGGGTCGAGCTGGCTTTTGCAGCAACGTGCCGGCGCGGGTGTGGCGCGGATGCTTGTTCTTACCGGGCGCGAGATCGACGGGCGGACCGCCCAGGAACTGCGCATCGTCGAAGACTGCGTTCCGGCCGACCAGGTCGAGACCCGCGCGCTGGAAATCGCGCGCGAGATTACCCAGCATCCGATGTTCGGTGTTCAGACCGCCAAGCGTGTGATGCGCGCCGCCGCGGAATGCAGTTATCTTGAGGCACTGGACATCGAGCGTGATTGCCAAAGCGTCCTGTTGTGCGCGCACGACTTTCCGGAGGCCATGAAAGCGTTCTCGGAAAAACGAAAGCCGGAATTCCAAGACCGCTGAACCGGTCGAAACCAAACCAGAAAATCAAGGAGATCCACGCCAATGAAGGTACTCGTGCCTGTGAAACGCGTGATCGACTACAACGTGAAGGTCCGCGTCAAGGCGGATGGCAACGGTGTCGATCTCGCTAACGTTAAGATGTCGATGAACCCGTTCGACGAAATCGCCGTCGAAGAGGCCATCCGCCTGAAGGAGGCCGGGAACGCCGAAGAGGTGGTCGTCGTCTCCATCGGTGTGAAGCAGGCGCAGGAAACCCTGCGGACCGCGCTCGCCATGGGTGCAGACCGCGCCATCCTGGTTGTCGCCGCCGATGACGTGCACACCGACATCGAACCGCTGGCCGTCGCCAAGATCCTCAAGGGTGTCATCGACGAGGAGGCCCCGGGCCTCGTCATCGCGGGCAAACAGGCGATCGACAACGACATGAACGCCACCGGCCAGATGCTGGCGGCCCTGCTCGGCTGGTCCCAGGCAACCTTTGCCAACGAGCTGGACATCGACGGCGACAGCGCCGTCGTGAAGCGTGAAGTCGACGGCGGTCTGCAGACCATCAAGGTCAAGATGCCCGCCATCGTCACCGCCGACCTGCGTCTGAACGAACCGCGCTATGCCTCGCTGCCCAATATCATGAAGGCGAAGAAAAAGCCGCTGGATGAGAAATCGGCCGACGACTACGGCGTCGACGTTTCGCCGCGACTGGAGATCGTGAAGACCTCCGAGCCCGAAGCGCGCAAAGCCGGTGAGATGGTGCCCGATGTGGATACCCTCGTGGCGAAACTCAAAGAGAAGGGGATTATGTAATGGCCGTTCTTCTGCTTGCCGAAGTCAACAACGGCGAACTGGCGCTGGACGCCACCGCCAAGGCTGTCTCTGCCTCCAAGGCTCTGGGCGATGTGACCGTCCTGGCCGTTGGCGCCTCCGCCAAGGCCGCAGGCGACACTGCCGCCAAGATCGACGGCGTCGCATCGGTTCTGGTCGCCGAGGATGCGCTTTACGGTCACCGCCTGGCGGAGCCTGTGTCGGCGCTGATCGTTTCCCTCGCGAGGGATTATTCGCACATCGTGGCCCCCGCCACGACGGATGCGAAGAACATCATGCCGCGTGTTGCTGCCCTGCTGGACAGCATGATCCTGACCGACGTGACCGGAGTGGTCGACGCCGATACCTTCGAGCGCCCGATCTACGCCGGCAACGCCATCCAGACTGTAAAGTCGAAGGATGAAAAGAAGGTTATCACCTTCCGGACCTCCACCTTCGACGCGGCCGGTGACGGCGGCTCCGCTTCTGTCGCGGATGCGGCCACGGCCGAGGATCCGGGCCTTTCGGAATGGGTCGAGGACGCGATGGCCGAGTCGGACCGCCCGGAACTGACCTCCGCCAAGGTGGTTGTCTCCGGTGGCCGCGGTGTCGGCTCCAAGGACGACTTCGCGATCATCGAGGGCCTCGCCGACAAGCTGGGCGCCGCCGTTGGCGCGTCCCGTGCAGCCGTCGACTCGGGCTATGCCCCGAACGACTGGCAGGTCGGCCAGACCGGCAAGGTTGTCGCGCCCGAGCTCTACATCGCCGTCGGCATCTCCGGCGCGATCCAGCACCTGGCAGGCATGAAGGACAGCAAGGTCATCGTCGCGATCAACAAGGACGAGGAGGCCCCGATCTTCCAGGTCGCCGACTACGGACTGGTCGCGGATCTTTTCACCGCCGTCCCCGAGTTCGTCGAGAAGCTCTGAGGCGCGGCACACGGTGCTTCACGGAAAGGCCCGCCAGACCGGCGGGCCTTTTTTTGCGTGTGGCGAGTGGAAGGCGGGCCCAACGGAACCACCCGGAGACGCGTGGTGCAAGAGCCGGTGACGCTTCGTCATCAGCTGCTCAGGATCGTTGTCAAGAAACGGAACGCTCGTTAGATTCCTCCAAATGAAAGCTTGGCTCGATAGGTAAGAAACATGTCTCTGATCAAGAACTCGCCTGGTTGGGCGGCGGATGAACACAAGATATTTGCGGATAGCACGCGCAAGCTTTTTGATGCCGAAATGGCCCCGAATATCGAAAAATGGGCCGAGCAGGGGATCGTGGACCGCGAGTTCTGGAAGTCCGCCGGACAGCAGGGCATCATGGGGGGCTCGATCGCCGAAGACTATGGCGGGTTCGGCGGCGGTATCGGGTTCGATGCGATTACCGTTTACGAACAAGGGCGTACCGGAGACATGGGGTGGGGCTATGGCATCCAGTCCATCGTGATCCATTACATCGACGCCTATGGCAGCGAAGAGCAGAAGAAAAAGTGGCTGCCGAAGCTGGTCAGCGGCGACCGTGTCGCGGCCATCGCGATGACCGAGCCGGGAACCGGCTCTGACCTTCAGAACGTCCAGACCCATGCGGAGAAGGACGGCAACCATTACAGGATCAACGGGTCGAAGAACTTCATTACCAATGGGCACACCGCCGATCTGGTGATCGTCGTGGCAAAAACCGACCGGGGCGCCGGCGCCAAGGGTGTTTCGCTGATCGTTCTGGAAACCGAAGATGCCGAGGGCTTTCGCCGGGGGCGCAACCTGAAGAAACTGGGCATGAAGGGGTCGGACACGGCGGAGCTGTTCTTCGAGGACGTGCGCGTGCCGACGGCGAACCTGCTCGGCCCGGAAGAGGGGCAGGGGTTTTATCAGCTGATGAAGCAACTGCCATGGGAGCGGCTGATGATCGGCATCACCGCGCTAGGCTTCATCGACTTTGCCATCGCCGAAACCGTGAAATACGTGCAGGACCGCAAGGCGTTCGGCAGCCGGATCATGGATTTCCAGAACACAAGGTTCAAGCTGGCGGAATGCAAGACCAAGGCCGAATTGCTGCGCAGTTTCGTCAATGACGGGATCGCACGGCTGGAAGCGGGCGAGCTTGATGCGGCCACGGCCTCGATGGCAAAGTGGTGGGGCAGCCAGACGCAGAACGAGGTCATGCATGAATGTCTGCAACTGCATGGCGGCTATGGCTTCATGATGGAATATCCGATCGCGCGGCTTTATGCCGACAGCCGTGTTCAGATGATCTATGGCGGCACGAACGAGATCATGAAGGAACTGATCGCACGTTCGATGGATGTGTGATCGACCCGGTGCCGGGTGGGGTTATTCCCCGCCCGGTCCGAAGATCTCTTCGTCGTGCTCTCCCAGTCCGGGGGCAGGGCGGTGGTCATGCCGCGCCGGTGTTGCCGAGAACCGGATCGGCGGGCGTGTTGTCCAGATGGCGCCTTCGCTCGGGTGATCGATCTGCTGAAAGAACCCGGTCGCGGCAAGATGGGGGTCGCTGGGCAAATCCGACAGGTTGTTCACTGGCATGGCGGGGATGTCGGCCTGCTCCATCAGGGCAAGCCAGTCATCCGTTGTCCGGGTCAGGGCAATCTGCGCCACCATATCGTATACCGCGCCGATGTTGCGGCTGCGCGCATCCATGTCGGTGACCCAGATGTGGTCAATCATGTCGTCGCGCCCGACCGCCATGAAGAACCGCGCCCACTGGACGTTGGTGTAGGGCAGAATCGTGATGTAGCCGTCCGCCGTCTGAACCGGGCGCCTGTGCGGAACCAGCATCCTTGCATAGCCGAAATCCCGCGGGGTTTCTTCGAAAGTGGCGCCGTCCAGATGCTCGACCATCAGAAAGGAGGCCAGCGTTTCGAACATCGGAACCTCGACATGCTGGGCTTCGCCCGTGCGCTCGCGGTGGAAAAGGGCCGCCATGACGGCGTAGGCAGCTGTCACGCCGCCGAGCTTGTCGGCGAGGATCGTCGGGGCATAGGCGGGCGGAGCCTCGGGGTCACGCAATGTTGCTAGGCCGGCCAGACCCGAAACCGACTGGACGGAATCGTCAAAGGCGGGCTTGGCGGCATAGGGTCCGTCCTGCCCGAAGCCGGTGGCCGAGACCGTGATCAGCTTTGGGTTCTCGTGACGCAGGGTTTCGGGATCAAGCGAAAGGCGCGCAAGTGCGGCGGGCCGGATGCTTGAAATCATCACATCGGCATCCGAGAGAAGCTTGCGCAGCCGGTCGCGGCCGGTTTGCGTTTTCAGGTCGAGCACAACACTGCGCTTGTTGCGGTTGGTGCCCAGGAAGGCCGCGCCCATCAGCTTGCTGCGGGAGGGCTGGACCTGGCGAAGAAGATCGCCCTCAGGGCCTTCGACCTTGATCACATCGGCCCCCAGATCGCCCAGCATTTGCGTGGCCAAAGGTCCGAAGACCACCGAAGTCAGATCGACGACCTTCACGCCGTCAAGGATCGCGGGCTTTTTTGCTGCGGTCATTAATTTCCGTAACCTTTGTTATGAACGCGGCCCGAATTCGGCGCGCAGAGCTTTGCCTTCCGCATCAAAGGCAGGGCAGGGGCCAAGCGTCGCCTCACCGCCGCTGCGCCGGATCGGGGGCGTCGGGACATTGATTTCGCCAGAGGGCGTGGCAATGGCGGACCTGTCAAGCTGCGGGTGCGCGGACAGGGTCGCCACGTCGTTCACGGCACCGGAGGCAATGCCCGCAGCATCGAGCCGTTTCAGCATTCCGGCACGCTCATGCGCGGCGAACTCCGCCTTGATCAGCGCCTCCAGCGCGGGCTTGTTGTTCAGGCGCGATGTGTTGTCATGAAATCGCGGGTCCGATGCCAGTGTTGCGTCGCCCAGTATGTGTTCGCAAAACCGCTGCCATTCGCCGCTGTGCTGCACGGCAACGACGACCAGCTCACCGTCCTTGCACGGGTAGGCCCCGTAGGGGCAGATAACCGTGTGGTTCAGCCCGACACGTGGCGTCTCCTTGCCAAGGTAATCGTGATAGAGCAGCGGAACCGACATCCAGTCGGCCATCACGTCGAACATGGCCACCGAAACGCCGCTGCCCCTGCCGGTGCGGTCGCGCCCGACGAGCGCTTCGCAGATCCCGGCATGGGCTGCCATGCCGGTTGCGATGTCACAGACCGACACGCCAACCCGCCCCGGTCCGTCTGGCGTGCCCGTCACCGATGCCAGACCGCTTTCGCATTGCACCAGAAGGTCGTAGGCCTTGGCATTGCGCATCGGGCCGTCTTCGCCGTATCCGGTGATGTCGCAGGTCACCAGGCGCGGGAACCTTTCTCGCAGGGTCGCGGAGTCGAGCCCGAGCTTGGCCAGCGCGCCCGGCAGCAGGTTCTGAATAAACACATCCGCGTTTTTGAGCATCCTGAGCAAGACTTCCCGGTCCTCGTCCGCCTTGATATCCAGCGCGACCGATTCTTTTCCCCGGTTCAGCCATGTGAAATAGGCGCTTTCGCCATTGGCGGCGGTATCGTAGGCGCGCGCGAAATCCCCCGTGCCCTTGCGTTCGATTTTAATCACACGCGCGCCGGCATCGGCCAGCCGCGAAGAGCAAAAGGGTGCCGCCACCGCCTGTTCGAGCGTGACGACGAGCTTGCCGGAAAGGGGGGTTAAGTCTGAACCTGACATGAGTTTCTCGCAGATGATCCTGGGCGCTTGACTAAATCTAACAAATGTTAGAAATATTGGCAACACGCTTGACCAGTGACTGAGACATTTTGAGGAGAACGCCGGTGCCGGATGCCACAGGACCAGACCAGATATTCCAGAACGCGCTGGCAATGGGAGAGATCGTGCTGCCCAGATGCGATGATTGCGGGGCCTATCACTTCTTTCCCAGAATCCTGTGCCCGCATTGCCATGGCACCGCGATTTCGTGGTCGCAGGCCAGCGGCAAGGGCCGGGTTCATACCACCACGGTCGTGCGCCGCAAACCCGAGCGCGGCGGCGACTATAATATTTGCATGGTCGAGCTGGAGGAAGGTGTCCGGATGATGAGCCGGGTCGAGGGCATCGCCCCGGGTGATGTCACCATCGACATGGCCGTGACCGCTTTCGTGGGCGAGGCCGAGGGCGCCCCCGCCGTACTTTTCAAGCCGTCGGAGGGATAAGCCATGACCACTGAACTTCGGGGAAAATCCGCCATTGTGGGCACCGGCCACGCAGGGTTTGGCGAGGCGCATGGGCTGACCGCCTATGATGTCATGGCGCAATCCGCGCTTGCGGCACTTGGCGATGCGGGGCTGAAGCTGTCAGATGTGGATGGTCTGTTCTGCACCATGATGGAAGACAGCATGCCGGCGCTGATGGCGGCTGAATATCTGGGTATTCAGCCCCGGTTCATCGACGGCACCATGACGGGCGGATCGTCCTTCGTGAATTACCTGACCTCCGCCACCATGGCGCTGGAGGCAGGTTTGTGTGACGTGGCGCTGATCGTTTATGGCTCCAACCAGCGCACGGCGTCGGGCAGGCTGGTGACGGCCTCGCGTCCGCCCGCCTATGAGGCGCCATATAATCCGCGCTATCCGATTTCCGCCTATGCGATGGCGGCGGCACGGCACATGCATGAATATGGCACCACCCGTGAAAATCTGGCCGATGTGGCGGTGGCCGCGCGAGCCTGGGCGCAGGCCAACCCCGAGGCGTTCGAGCGCGGCCCGCTCAGCCGCGAGGACGTGCTGGGCGCGCGCATGGTGGGTGATCCGCTGACTGTGCGCGATTGCTGTCTGGTCACCGATGGCGGCGGGGCGATCGTAATGGTGCGCGCCGAGCGCGCACGCGACTTCCCCAAGGCGCCAGTTTACGTCCTGGGCAGCGCGGCGGAAAGCTCGCACCGGCAAATCTCGCAGATGAAGGATTTCACCGTGACGGCCGCCCGCGAATCCGGCGTACGCGCCTTTGCCGCGGCGGGCGTGTCGTCTTCGGACATTCAGGCGGTCGAGCTTTACGATGCGTTTACCATCAACACGATCCTGTTTCTGGAAGATCTCGGCTTTTGCGCCAAGGGCGAGGGCGGGGCCTTTGTCGGGGACGGGCGTATCGCGCCGGGCGGGGCCTTGCCGGTGAACACCAACGGCGGGGGCCTGTCCTGTGTGCACCCCGGCATGTACGGCATCTTTACCGTGATCGAGGCCGCGCGTCAGATTCGGGGCGACGCGCCGGGCATTCAGTTGAACGATATCGACCTGGCGCTGGCGCATGGCAACGGCGGTGTGCTGTCCAGCCAGGTCACGGCCATTCTGGGGTCGCAAAACACGCTCTGACGGCAACTAAGGGAGGAAAGTAAATGCCATTGGATTTCGATGCACTATCGAACTGGGATTTTGAGGAAGTCGAACAGACGCTGACCGAGCGGGATACAATCCTTTATGCGCTCGGCCTTGGGTTCGGCGAAGATCCGGCCGACAAAAAGGAACTGGCCTATGTCTATGAGGACGGGCTCAAGGCCGTTCCCTCGATGGCTGTCGTCATGGGGTATCCGGGCTTCTGGCTGCGCGATCCCAAGACGGGCGTGAACTGGCAGAAAGTGCTGCACGGCGAACAGTGGCTAGATATCTACAAGCCGCTGCCGACCCATGGCCGGATTGTCGGCCGCAGCAAGATCGACTTCATCTCGGACAAGGGCGAGGGCAAGGGCGCCGTCATCTACCAGAGCCGCGATATCGTCGACGCGGACACCGGCGACAAGTTGGCGCGCGTGGCGATGTCGGCCTTCTGCCGCGGCGACGGCGGCTTTGGCGGCGACAACAGGCCCGGCCCGGCTCCGGCGGCGCTGCCTGATCGCGCGCCCGATCATGTCTGCGACATCGACACCCTGCCGCGCCAGGCGCTGATTTATCGTCTCAGCGGTGACTATAACCCGCTTCATGCCGATCCGGATGTCGCCCGCTCGGTCGGGTTCGATCGCCCGATCCTGCATGGTCTGGCGACCTATGGGCTGGCGGCGCGGGCGATCCTCAAGACGCTGCTCGACTATGATGCCGCCCGGCTTGTCGGTCTGGATGTCCGGTTCTCGGCACCGGTCTATCCCGGCGAAACCGTGCGGTTCGAAATTTGGGAAGAGAACGGCGAGGCCCGGTTCCGCGCGTCGATCCCGACCCGCGATGTGGTGGTTCTGAACAACGGCGCGGCACGCTTCGCCTGAGGTAGTGAAGATGGCTCAACCGCTCAAGGATATCCTGGTGCTGGATTTCAGCACCCTTCTTCCCGGTCCGATGGCCACGCTCATACTGTCAGAGGCTGGGGCCGAGGTGATCAAGTTCGAGCGCCCGGGCACGGGCGAGGACGCCCGCCTGACCGCGCCGAAAATTGACGGTGAGAGCATTGGCTTCTCCGTTCTGAATCACGGCAAGCGGTCGGTGGCGATCGACCTCAAGTCAAAGGGCGCAATAGAAGTTCTGCGTCCTTTGCTTGAAAAGGCCGATGTTCTGGTAGAGCAGTTTCGCCCCGGTGTGATGGACAGGCTCGGGCTGGGATACGACACCGTCCGCGAGATCAATCCGGGCCTCATCTACTGCTCGATTACCGGTTACGGACAGACCGGACCGAAGGCCAGCGCCGCCGGTCATGACCTCAACTACGTGGGCGATGCGGGTATCCTGTCACTGAGCCGGGGCCCGGACGAACAGCCGACTATGCCATACGGTCTGATCGCCGACATCGGGGGCGGCACCTATCCAGCGGTCGTCAACATCCTGCTGGCGCTGATGGCGCGGCAACAGAGCGGAAAGGGGACGCATCTGGATATCGCCATGTCCGAAGGGGCGTTTGCCTTTGCTTATTGGGCGCATGCGGAAGGTGTGATCGCGGGGCAAGAGATCGAAAACGCCTCTGGCCGTTTGACCGGCGGGCTGGCCCGTTATCGGCTCTATACCGCTGCGGATGGGCGCCAGATTGCGGTTGGTGCGTTGGAAGAAAAGTTCTGGCAATCGTTCTGCGATGTTATTGGCCTGCCGCAGGATCTTCGCGATGACTGGTCCGACCCCGATGCCAGCGCCGCCGAAGTCGCGCGCCTTTTGGGCGAGCAACCCTCGACCCATTGGGGGCCTTTGCTGGCGGCGGCCGATTGTTGTTGTTCCGTCGTGAAAACGCCCGCAGAGGCGTCGACCGAGGCGCATTTCACCGCGCGCGGCGCATTCGGACGGACCCTGAACATATCCGGACAGGAGGCGCCCGCATTGCCGCTGCCAATCGCGCCGGCATTCCGCGCTCCGGCGAGTTCGGCGGGGCGTGCGGCCGTCCTTGGCGAAGACAACGCGCGTTACGGGCTGGACGAGCCTGAGACAGAGTAAACCCGGTTGACGCGCTGGTTGAGACTCACTATTCTAACAGGTGTTAGAAAAACGGAGATGCACGATGGTCAAGCCCAATGACGACCTGCCGACAGAAGCCGAACGCTATGTCATGCCATCGCATTATGTCGAAAGCGACAGCCTGGAAGTGCAGGGGTTTGTGACAACGGCCTTGCGCGATCTCTCGCCGGATGCGTCCAAGCGGGACAAGGCGATCCGCCTGTTCGAAGCGGTCCGCGATGACATCCGGTATGATCCATACACATTCGCGCTGGATGAAGACTCCTACCGTGCAAGCCATATTGCCGGGGCAGAGGCGGCTTTTTGCGTTCCCAAGGCGATCTTGCTTGCCGCCTGTCTGCGTGCCGTCGGCATTCCCGCCGCATTGGGGTTTGCGGATGTGCGCAACCACCTGAACACACCCAAGCTGCAGGAGCTGATGGGCACCGATCTTTTCATCTATCACGGCTACGTTCAGTTGTGGCTGGATGGAGAGCCTTACAAGGTCACGCCTGCCTTCAACATGGATCTGTGCGAAAGGTTCGGGGTCAAGCCTCTGGTCTTTGACGGCTATCACGACGCCCTGTTTCATGAATTCGACGAACAGGACCAGCGCCACATGGAATATGTGAACGACCGGGGGCTCTATTTCGATGCGCCGATTGAGGAGTTCCTGAACGCCTTCAGCGCAACCTACCCGAAACTGGAAGAGTTCAACCGCATTCGGATTTCCAGGGATGCGAACGGGTACGATGCCGGATTCGCGAAGGAGGGTTCCTCTTGAGGTATCTGGAGGATTTCTCGCCGGGCCAGGTCTATCGCTTCCGAACCGCCCCGTTGAGCGCGGATTCAATAAAGGCATTCGCCACGGAATGGGACCCGCAGCGGCTGCACATCGACGAAGATTATGCGACCAGCATCCATGGCAGCCTGATCGCCTCGGGGTTTCAGACGATGCTAGAGGTGTTCAGGCCGGTCATGGCCGAGATGATGGTCGATGTTGCCAATATCGGCGGTCTGGGCTTTGACAATCTGCGCTGGTTGCGGCCCGTGCGCCCGGATGAACCCCTTGATGTTGAGATGACGGTCAACTCGGTGACGCCGTCCAAAAGCAAGCCCGACAGGGGTGTCTTGCACTATACGCTCAGCGCCAAGAATCCGATCGGCGAGGTGGTTTTTTCAACCGATACCCCCGTGATGATCCAGCGAAAACAAAATGACACAGACTGACATGCAATCCAGCGAACAAGAAGAAGACCTTCGCCTGCTGCGTGAAAGCGCGCGCACGCTGTTTGACCGAGCGGGCGGAAGTGGACGGGCGCGAAAACTCCGCGATGCCGGGGGCGAATTTGACCCGGATATGATCCGGGAACTGGCCGAAGCCGGTGTTTTCGGCGTGGCGGTGCCCGAAGACCAGGGGGGGCTTGGCATGGGCCTCGCCGCCGGCGGCGTCATCGCCGAGGAAGCCGGCCGCGTAATCGCACCGGAACCGGTGGTGGCGACGATCGGTCTGGGTCTCGGGCTTCTGCACCGCCTTTGCCCGGACCATCCGAAGTTGGCCCAGCTCATCGGCGGCGAGGCTTCGCTGGCGGTTGCCTGGCAGGAACGTGGCCCGGGCGGCGCGCCCGCCCAAGCGACCTGCCGATACGCGGAGGGCAAGCTGACAGGTGGCAAGGCCTGGGTGGTCGGCGCGGCGGGATCGCAGGGTTTCCTTGTTGTGGCCGAAGGTGACGATGGCCCGGTCCTGGTTCTGGCCGAGGTCGGTGCGGCCGGGCTTGTCACGAACACGCGGGCGCAGGCCGACGGCAGTTCCCTGGGCGAGCTTTCGTTCTCGGCAACCCCGGCCGAGGAACTGGCCAGCGGCGCCGCGGTTCGGAATGCTCTGGCCGAGGCTGTGGCCGATGCCACGGCGCTTGCCGCGGCAGAGCTTGTCGGCCTGTGCCAACGCGCCTTCGAGATTACCCTCGACTACATCAAGACGCGCGAGCAGTTCGACAAGCCGATCGGGTCGTTCCAGGTCATCCAGCACCGTGCCGTCGATCTTAACGTGATGTGCGAGGTCGCCCAGGCCGGAGTGCGCGAAGTTCTGGCGCGGATGGACGGTGAAACAGACGCAAATACCCGGTCAAGGCTGGCCAGCCGGGCCAAGGCGCGGGCCGTCACCGCCGCAAGGAAAGTCACCCGCGACGCCATCCAGCTGCACGGGGCAGTCGGCTACACCGACGAGTTCGATATCGGGCTTTACATGAACCGGGCGCTGGTGCTGTCGGCCTGGCTGGGCGACGACGCCTATCACCGCCGGGCCTGGTTCGACGCGCGCGAAGAAGAGGGGGCCGCACAATGACCGACTGGAACGCAATGAGCGATGCGGAGTTCCGCAAGGAAGTGCGCGGTTTTTTTGAGGCCGAGTACCCCGAGGAGCTGCGCCACCTGCCGCACCGACCCAAATTTTGCGAGATCGAACCCTGGCACCGCAAGCTGCACGCCAGAGGCTGGGTCGCGCCGGCTTGGCCTGCGGAATATGGCGGCATGGGGCTGAACGCCGCCAAACTCTTGATCTTTTACGAAGAACAGCAACGCTGGGGTGTCAATCGCGGGCGCGATATGGGTGTGCAGATGGTCGGCCCGCTGATCATCAAGTTTGGCACCCAGGAACAGAAGGACTATTGGCTGCCGCGCATTCTCAGTTGCGAGGACATCTGGTGCCAGGGCTATTCCGAACCCGGTGCCGGGTCCGATCTGGCCAACCTGCGCACCCGCGCGGAGATTGACGGCGACGAGTTCGTCATAAACGGGCAGAAGATCTGGACCACGATGGCGCATGACGCCACGCATATCTTCATGCTGGTGCGCACCGAACCGGACACGCCCAGGAAACAGCAGGGCATCAGCTTTGTCCTGGCCCCGATGGATCAGCCCGGCGTCGAGGTGCGCACGATCACCACGCTTTCCGGGGAAACCGAGTTTTGCGAGGTCTTTTTCGACAATGCCCGCACGCCGCGCGAAAACCTCGTGGGCGAGTTGAACAAGGGCTGGAGCATGGCCAAGGCGCTCCTGAGCTTCGAGCGCATCTTCATCGGCGCGCCCAGCCTGGCCCAGAACGCCCTGGGTCAGCTTGAGAGCTTTGCCCGGGGCCGTGGCGCTTTCGACGATCCGGTATTCCGTGACCGTTTTGCACAGGCCGCGCTTGATGTAGAGGATCACGCCGCGCTTTACGCCCGCTTCGCCGACCAACTGAAGCGAGGCGAAACGCTGGGCGCGGATGTCTCGATGCTCAAGATCTGGGTGACCGAGTGCTTTCAGCGCATCACCGAATTGATGATCGAGGCCGCCGGACCCGATGGCGGCACCGTCGGCCCGCTTCAGGTCGGCAACGTAAGTGTCGATGTCCTTGCGAGCTTCTACAAGGCCAGGCCGACCACGATCTACGGCGGATCGAACGAAATCCAGCGAAACATCCTGTCCAAGGCCGTTCTCGGACTGCCAGGCTGAACCCATACCCTACGGAGGAAAAGACCCATGTCGGAGCGTTATGCAAAATACGACAAACTGAAATTTGACTATCCCGCGGATCGCGTGCTGCGCATCACGTTCGACCGGCCCGAGAGCTTCAACTCGGTGGATGCCGAAACCCATACCCAGATGACGGATATGTGGATCGACATCGACCGTGACCCGGACATCAACGCCGTCATCGTGACCGGCGCGGGCAAGGCGTTCTCTGCCGGCGGCGATTTCAGCCTGATCGAAAACATGATCGGCAATTCGCACGAGATCATGAAGACGTGGAAAGAGGCCAAGGACCTCGTCTACAACATCATCAACTGCAACAAGCCGATCATTTCCGCGATCAACGGCCCCGCGGCCGGCGCCGGTCTGGTTGTCGGCATCCTCGCGGACATCTCGATTGCCGGGAAGCGGGCCAAGATCGTCGATGGTCACCCGCGCCTGGGGGTTGCCGCCGGTGATGTTGCGGCGATCATCTGGCCGCTTCTGACCTCGATGGCCAAGGCAAAATACTACCTGATGACCTGCAAGCCGGTTTCGGGCGAAGAGGCCGAGCGCATCGGTCTTGTGTCGATGTGCGTTGAAGATGACGAGCTGCAGCAGATCGCTCTGGACACGGCCGTCG
The DNA here is from genome assembly GCF_018424695.1 of Vannielia litorea. Lineage (GTDB taxonomy): Bacteria > Pseudomonadota > Alphaproteobacteria > Rhodobacterales > Rhodobacteraceae > Vannielia > Vannielia litorea_A. The sequence goes on along the minus strand of NZ_QTNQ01000001.1, from coordinate 195,021 downwards.
AGCTGGCCAACGGCTCGCAAAGCGCGATCCGCTGGACCAAGTATTCGCTGAACAACTGGCTGCGTCAGGCCGGCCCGATCTTCGATGCGTCGACCGCGCTGGAAATGCTCGGCTTCATGGGCGACGACGTCAAGGAAGGCGTGCTGTCGCACCGCGAGAAGCGCGCGCCGAACTTCCGCAAGGATTGCCCGATTTAAGCGGCGAACGGTCAAGGAGGCATGGTCATGTCCGAAAACATCTATCAAGGTATCGCGCAAGCCTATGCCGCCGCGGCTGAAAAGGCTGCGGGCCTGAAATCACGGTTTGCGGCTGCCGGATTCGACCCGGCTGCTGTTTCGTCGCTGGCAGACCTGTCGCGTCTTCCGGTGATGAAGAAGGAAGAGCTTCTGAAGATCCAGCGCGACAACCCGCCTTTCGGCGGTTTCCTTGCCTCGGATCTGAAGGATGTCGGGCGGATCTACGTGTCGCCCGGCCCGATCTTCGAACCGGCCCTTTCGGGCGGTGGCGGTCACGGTCTTGACCTGCTGTTCAAGGCGGCCGGCGTGGGACCGGGGGATGTCATCCTGAACACCTGGATGTACCACCTCGTGCCTGCGGGGCTTCTGTTCGATGAAGCGGCGCAGGCCGCGGGCGCCACGGTGATCCCCGGCGGGGTCGGCAATACCGAGCTTCAGGCACAGATCATCGTCGAAACCGGCGTGACCTCGATCTGCGCCTCGACCGCGTTTTTCCTGACGCTGGCGGATAAGGTGATCGAAGCCTATGGCCGCGACGCGTGGAAGGTGAAAAGCGCGTTTCTTGGTGGCGAGATGGGTGACTGGATGGCCAAACGCCGCCGAATCAAGGCCGACTATGGCGTCTCCACCTGGGCTGCCTATGCCACTGCGGATCTGGGCCTTGTCGCCTATGAGGATGGCGGCGAAGGCTATGTGGTTCATCCCGACCGCGTGGTGCAGATCTGCGATCCGGTCAGCGGCGAACAACTGCCGCAGGGCGAGCCGGGCGAGGTCGTCGTGACCGCGCGCGATGCAGGTTGGCCGATGATCCGGTTCGGCACCGGCGACAGCGCCTTTGCGCTGGAAAGCAACGCGGATGGAAGCGTAAGTCGCCTGTCCGCCCTGCAGGGCCGGGTGGGCGCGGCAGTGAAGGTGCGCGAGATCTTCGTTTATCCCCGCGTGATCGAGGAAGTCGTGATCGCGACACCCGGCGCCAAGTCTGCACAGGCCGTTGTGACGCGCGAGAACGACCGCGACATGATCCGGCTTTCGCTGGTGCTGGATGAGGGTGCCGACACGGCCGCTGCCGAAGAGGCCGCCGCCGAGGCCTTCAAACTGCAGGCCAGAATCCGCGCCGACGCGGTGGGCGTGGTCGCGGAGTTGCCGGAAAATGCCGAGTTGATCGTCAACGATAAGGACGGCTGAGCCTGGCCATAACCGGATGATGCTCGCATATGCTGGGCGATCGGGATTTCCCGGCCGCTCCCATTTCATTTCAGCTCAGTTCAACCGTCAGAACGCGTTCAGCCCGGTCAGGTTACGCCCGATGACCAGTTTCTGGATCTCGGTGGTCCCGTCCGGGATCGGCATGATCTTGGCATTGCGGAAGTGCCGTTCGACGGGAAACTCCTTGGTGATGCCGTTGCCGCCGTGAATCTGGACGGCCTTGCCGGCAATCTCGACAGCCATTTCCGTCGCATACCATTTCGCCATCGAGGTCTGTGTGTCGCACCGCACGCCCAGATCCAGAAGCTGCAGGCCGCGCTGACACAACAGGCGCGCTGCATCCAGGTGCGTGGCCATGTCGGCCAGGTAGCCCTGGATCAACTGGTGCCCGCCGATGGGCTTGCCGTGCTGTTCGCGTTCCTGCGCATATTTGACGGCACATTCCAGTGCTGCCTGGGCAATGCCAATGCTGGTCAGGCCGACAAACACGCGGGCGCTTTCAAACAGCTTCAAAGTCTGGAACAGGCCCCCGCCTGCACTACCGAGAACATGTTCGGCAGTGGTTTCGGCCCGGTCGAAAAACAATTCGCAGGTCGATGCACCAACAAGCCCCAGCTTGCGCAATTCGCGGCTTTCGTATCCGCCGGTGTCACGGTCGACGATGACCATGGAAATACCGTCGTCCAGATTGCAGACAACGATGGCGAAATCCGACTGGGCCCCATTGGAAATCCAGAGCTTCTGGCCGGTGACGAAAATCTTGTCGCCCTCGCGGTCTGCGCGGGTTTTGACCTCGCGCACGTTCGAGCCGACCTCTGGTTCGGAAATACAGGTGGCACAGATCCGTTCGCTGCGCAGGAGCGGCTTCAGATAGGCCTCTTTCTGCGCCGGATTTCCCAGAAGGTTGACCGCAAACACGGCGTGGCCTTGGATCAGGACCGCAATTGCCAGATCTGCCCATATCCGGGCCAGTTCCTCGTAAAGGATGCCATAGGTCATGCGGTCGATTCCGGCACCGCCGTCTTTCTCGGGGATCAAGCCGCTGATCAGCCCAAATTCCTCGACCTTGGCGAACAATGATTTCAACGTGTCCGCGTCGGGCGGGTGGCCCAGCTCTTCGTATTTCTCCGCCAGCGGAGCGAACTCTGCCTCGGCCATCTTGCGGAAGTTCTCCAGCAACATGCGTTGCTCGTCTGTATAGATTGCCTGAGCGGCGGCGATCACGTTTTCCATAATTCTATTCCCTGTTTCAGCGGCCGAGAATGGTGACACAGGCGGCAGCTTCTTCTACCCCGTGCAAGCCCCCACCGTTTTCGGCGATGGCGTTCTGCGCCCCTTCGACCTGACGCGCGCCGGCTTCGCCGCGCAGTTGCGTGACCAGTTCAAAGACCTGCCCGATACCGGTGGCCCCGACCGGGTGGCCCTTGGATTCCAATCCGCCCGAGGGGTTCACCGGAATGCGTCCGCCGATCTTTGTGTCGCCGCGCAAACTGGCCGGGCCGCCCTCACCGAATTCGACAAACCCGAGGTTCTCGATCTGGATTACTTCACCGACGGCGGTGGCGTCATGCACTTCGGCCACCGACATATCCTCGGGGCCGAGCCCGGCTTGGTTATAGGCCTGAAGCGCGGCCAGCCGGGTCAGGTGGTTCTTGTAATCTTCCGGCGGACGATCGGTGCCCGAGCGCAGGATCGCGGCCTTGACCTTGATCGCGCGGGCGGGATCGAGCCCCAGCCGTTTGAGGCCCTCGCCCGTACAAAGCACCGCCGCCGCGGCACCGTCCGAAATCGGGGCGCACATCGGCAGCGTTAGCGGATAGGTGATGGGCGGGGCGGCCAGAACCTGATCGACACTCATTACATCGCGGTACTGCGCCAGCGGGTTATGCGCGGAATGTGCATGGTTCTTGGCGGCGACGGCGGCGAACTGTTCCTGCGTGGTGCCAAAGGTATTCATATGCAACCGCGCGAAGCCTGCATAGACATCCATGAACACGCTGTAGGGCTTGGGCGATTTAGATCCTTCGGGTTCCTCGACTCCGGCACCCAGATCGGCCAGCCGTTGCGCGACCTCGTCGCCGTTGCTGACGTCCCAGCCGCTGTCGAAGGCCGAAAACATTAACGCGCGGTCGTCGGAATACATCTTTTCGGCGCCTACGGCGAGGCAGCAATCGCCATTGCCCGCCTTGAGAAAATCCACCGCCAGTTTGAACCCGGTCGAGGCGCTGGCACAGGCGTTTTCGACATTCACCACCGGAATGCCCTGAAGGCCCATCTCGCGTAGTGCGATCTCGCCCCGTATCATGTGTTGGCCTTCCATGTGACCCTGCACCGCGTTCGAGAAGAACGCGCCGTCGATGCGATCAACCGTAACTCCGGCGTCTGAAAGGGCGGCGACGACGGCCTCGCCGGTCATGGCCTTGATGGTTTTGTCCCGGAATTTTCCGAACGGCGTCATCCCGATGCCAACGACGTAAATGTCCTGCATCGTTTGTCCTCCTGATCTAGTATCCGCGAAACTGCGGTTTTCTCTTTTCGTTGAACGCCGACAGGCCCTCGTGCATGTCCCAGGACCGCATGTGCGCGCGCAGGTTCAGCATCTCTTCGGACAGGGCGGCGGTTCCGTCCACGTCCATTGATCGGTTGGCAACCGCCTTCATACGGCGCAAAACCGCCGGGCTTTTGTCTGCCAGTCTGTCGGTAAAGGTCTGCACCGCGTCGCGCAGGTCTTCGTCCGCGACGACCTTGTTGACCAGCCCCCAGTCCATCATGTCCCGCGCCGAAACGTTCTCGCCCGAGAACAGCAGGTATTTCGCGCGGTTCAGGCCAATCCTGCGCGGCAGGACCGCCGCACCGCCTGCTCCGGGAAAGACCCCGAAATTGGAGTGTGCGTCGCCCATCTGCGCGCTTTCGGCGGCAAAGACCAGATCGCAGGCCATCACCATTTCCAGACCGCCCGCCATGGCCAGCCCGTTCACGGCGGCGATCATGGGTTTGGGGCCATGTCGCATCAGTCCAAACGTGTGATCGACGAGGTCGAGAAGATCCGGTTCGCCGGGCGCATGTTTGGCGCCGGCAACCTCTTTCAGGTCGGCGCCGGCGCAGAACGCCCGGCCCGAACCGGTCAGGACGATCGCGCGCACCGCGTCGTCTGCCATCGCCGCTTCCAGCACATCTGTCATCTCGCGCAGCATCTGCGTGGACATGGCGTTTAACTGGTCGGTCCGCTGGAAGGTGATCCATTCGGTTCGGGCTATCCGTTCGACGGATAGCGTTTGCTTGGCTTCAATCACGGTAAGCTCCTGAAAGATATGGATATTATGCCATTTTCAACTTGTCATTTCCAGCAATTTGCGCTGCTATGAGGCGGACCCGCACGCGGATAAACCGAACATTGGAGCCCGATATGAGCAACGCACCCCTGGCCGGCCTGAAAATCCTCAGCCTCGCCGAACAATTCCCCGGTCCCTATGCGACCATGCTGTTGTCGGACATGGGGGCCGAGGTGATCATGATCGAACGACCGGGCGTCGGCGATCCGGCCCGGCAGTTTCCGCCGCTGTTTCGGGCTCTGAATCGCGGCAAGCGCAGCGTGGCGCTTGACCTGAAATCCGCCGAGGGGTTGGCACGGTTTCGCGGTCTGGCCAAGGACTCGGATGTTATCGTCGAAGGGTTCCGACCCGGCAAACTGGCAGCCCTTGGTGCCGGGTTCGTAGACATGCGCCGGGTCAACCCACAGCTGGTATATGTGTCGATTTCGGGCTACGGGCAGGACGGCCCTTACCGTGACAGGGCGGGGCATGACCTGAGCTATGAGGGCGTTGGGGGCCTGCTGGCCGAACAGGCCGATGCCGGGCAGCCCGGTGCCGTGCCCGCGATCCCGCTGGCGGATGTTGGCGCGGCGCTGTTCGCGGCGATCGCAATCCTGTCGGCGGTGGTGTCGAGCCAGCGGACGGGGCAGGGGCGTTATGTGGATGTCTCGATGTCGGATGCGGTGGTTTCCATGCTGACCGCTTTCCTCGTTCCGGCCGCCAACGGCACGCCGCTGGGCGAGTTCATCGCCGAGCCGGGCTATGGCGTGTTCACCTGTAAAGACGGCAAGCTCATGACCTTGTCCATCGCGCATGAGGACTGGTTCTGGCAACCGTTCTGCGATGTGATCGACAGAGCGGATCTTGCGCCGTTGACAGGCCGCGACCGTGTCGCCCGCAAAGACGCGCTCCGCGAAGAGATCGCGGCGGTCATGGTGGGCAAGACGCGCGCCGAATGGGGCAATCTTCTGGACAAGGCGGGCGTGCCATGGGGACCGGTCAATTCGCTGGTCGAAACGCTGGACGACCCGCATGTTCGTGCGCGGCAGTTGCTGCGCACGATTGCGCATGAAGGCGGCAAGACCGAGACATTCCTCGTCCAACCTCTGAAATTCGACGATTTCGAATGTGCGACGCCTGGCCTGCCGCCAGAGCTGGGCGCTGACACTGACAGCGTTCTTGCAGTGGGCTCCGTTTGACGGAGCCCACCCACATTTGCGGTCAGCAGGCAAAGGAATATCCCCCGTTCACCGGATAGGTCTGGCCGGTGATCCAGCTGGCGGCATCAGAGCAGAGAAACAGGATCATTCCGGCGGGATCTTCCGGTTCGCCCAGACGGCGGATCACATATTGCGACAAGGCCCGCTTCTCGGTCGCTTCATCCGGGATCAGGTCGGCAACCGCCGGGGTTCTTGTGCCACCCAGAGCGACGCAATTCGCGGTAATCCCGAACCGGCCGCCGGCCTTGGCAATTGCCCGCATGAAGCCCGCCGCGCCGGCCTTGGCCCCGGAATAAACCGCCAGATGCGGTTCGCCGACGCGACCGGCATCGGAAATGACGGTTACGATGCGGCCATAGCCGCCCTTGACCATCAGGGGCATGGCGTGTCGGGTGCAGTTCAGAACCCCGTCGAAATTGGTGGCCATCCAGCGGCGCCATTCGGCGGGATCGGATTCCCAGAACGGAACAAGATCGTCCAGCCCCGATGTCGGCCCGGCATTGCCTGCGTTGTTGACCAGAATATCCACGCCGCCAAAGGCGGTCTGCGCCTCGGCAAACGCCGCGCGGACGGCATCGAAATCCGAGACATCGAAGGCCAGCGGCAGCGCCTTTGCCCCGGCGGCTTCCACTTCTGCGGCAACGCTCTGTGCCCGGTCGGCATGGAAATCGTTGACGACAACAGCACCCGCGCCGTGTTCCGCCAGATACAGCGCGACCTGACGGCCCACGCCCTGACCGGCCCCGGTCACGAAAGCGGTGCGTTCCTTGATGGCAAGCAATTCACTCATTTCAGTTCCCTTCCTATCCCAGCCATCTCTTGCGGCGGCGATAATGTTTGATGTCGCGATAGCTCTTTCGTTCGCCGGACGCGGTAACGCCAAGGTAGAATTCCTTGATGTCCTCATTGTCGGCGAGCTTGTCTGCCGGGCCGTCCATCACGATCCGTCCGTTTTCCATCACATAGGCATAGTCGGCGATGGACAGCGCTGCTGCGCTGTTCTGTTCGACCAGGAAAAAGGTGGTGCCTTCGGATTTGAGCTGCTTGAGAACGTCATAGACATCCCGGATCATCATCGGCGCCAGTCCCAGGGACGGCTCGTCGATCGCGATGATCTTGGGCTTGGCCATCATAGCCCGGCCGATCAGCAACAGTTGCTGTTCGCCGCCGGACATGAAGCCCGCGGTGCGGTTGCGCAGGTCCGCAAGCCGCGGAATCAGGGTATAAACATGATCCAGCCGGGTTTTCAGCTCGGCGGCGTTGGGCACCATATGCCCGCCCACGATCAGGTTTTGCTCAGACGTCAGATGACGCAGCACGCGCCGGCCCTCCATTACGTGGATCAGGCCGTTCTTCACAACCTTCGACGCTTCCATGTTCTGAACAGGGGTGCCGTCCAGAATGATGGACCCCGCCGAGACGTTGCCATCCTCGGATTTGAGCGTTCCCGAGATGGCCTTGAGTGTCGTGCTCTTGCCCGCGCCATTGCCGCCCAGCAGCGCAACACATTGACCTTCCTGCACTGTCATGGACACGCCTTTGAGCGCCAGGATGACATCGGAATATGTCACTTCTACGTTGTTGAGTTCCAGCATGGTCGTATTGCCCGGGGCTGAGGATAAGGACGGGCACCGCTGATGCGGTGCCCAGTTTGGTTCACCATTTCTTGACTTCAGGAATATCGACGCCGGTCGCTTCGATGGTGATTTTCCCGTTTTTGACGGTCCCGACATTCACTTTGAGGCCTTCCAATGGAAAAGGCGCTTCGGGAGTAAACGTGAGGGAGGGAAGAAAGCCGTGGGTTTCTTCGGTCGTGATCGTTTGAGCAAAGAGGGCTTCGCGTACTTTCTCGCCGGTCAGTCCTTCGGCGCCGTTCGCCTCGATCGCGTGCTGGATCACGGTCACGGTATAAAGACCCTGCGACACACCCATTGCTGTCACGACGTTCCAAGGTGCCTCGAGCCCGTACTCTGTAACCAATGTCTCGTAGAATTGTCGCGCGGGAGTGTCCTCATCGGCCGCAATCGCCATGCCGTAGGCTTCAAAGTCTCCCTCCAGTTGCTCAAGGCCGCCAAGTGCCGCCCCCGAGGCTGGAAGACCGTTATGCGAACTCATCATGATCGGGATGTTCGCCCCATTGGCCTGCAGGCCACGTTTCGCGGCAACCACGATAGAGGTGTTCGTTTGGATAATCAGCGCCTCGGCCCCGGCCCGTACAACGCGGCGCATTTGCCCCGTCAGATCGGTGGGTTGCACCTCGGTATAAATGACCTCTACGAGGTCGATCTCTTTGGGGTGCTCTTCGGCATAGAGTTCAAGGCCCTTTGCCATGTCGACATAGGCAGGCGAGGCTTCGGAGGCGAGGATTGCAACCTTGAACGGTTCGTCTCCGCCGCGCTGTTCACGCATCCAGTTCAGAAAGCCCGCGCTTTCGTGCGAGTAGGTCGGGCGTGGGTTGAAAATCCAGGCATCCGGCTGCCAGGCAAAACCGTAGGCCGCTGTCGCCATGAACATCGGAATTTTGTCTTCCGGCAGGCGTTCGGAAAGAGCCGCCACGTCAGGCCCGCCGAGCCCGACAACCGCAATCGGGTCCAGTTCCGATTTGATCCCGGGCCAGAGACTTGCCACCTGTGCCGCGTCATAGCGGGTTTCGTAATTCTTGTAGTTCAGCGTGACGCCAAGGTCCTGACCTCGGGTTTCATTCCACCAGGTGAACACGGCTTCGCGTCCGCCGGCCAGAATGGGCATGATGTCAGCATAGGGGCCGGAAAAGTCCGACAGCAGGGCCAGATTATAGATCTCTTCGGCCTTCGCTTTCAAAGGCATGGTCGCCGCGACGGCCATGGCGCCCGCTGCCAGAAAGCCGCGAAGCCCCCGTTTCGTTTGGTATGTCATGTTCTTCCTCCCAGGTTGAATGCCGCCCCAGATCAGTAAGGAAACGGCCAGATACGGTATGATGATTTCAGGATGTTCCAGCGGTGCATCAGCCCCTTGGGTTCAAGGATCATGAACATCGCGATCACGCCGCCAAGAACGACATTCATGCCGGCGAACACGATATCGCCGCCAAGAAAGGACACCGACTCGGCGATATTGGGGCCAACCGTCGCGATGATTTCCTGAATGATGCGGATGACGAAGACCCCGACCAGAGCCCCCACGATCGAGCCCATGCCGCCGACGATGATCATTGCCACGAAGAAGATCGAATGGAACAGGGTGAACTGATCCACCCCGACAAAGCGGATCAGATAGGCCCACAGCGCCCCGCCGACGCCGGCATAGAACGCTCCGATCAGAAAGGCATTCGCCTTTGTGGCCGCGACATTGATCCCCATGATCCCCGCTGCCACGTCGTCGTCCCGGACCGCCACAAATGCGCGGCCAAAGCGGGATCGCACGATCCCGAACGCGCCCGCGATCATGATTGCCGCGACTGCAAGATTCAGGTAGAACTGAGAAGACTCGCCGACAAAGCGCAGTCCTAAAAGTTCTGCCGGCGGGACGGTGATCCCGTTTGACCCGCCCATCCAGCTCGATGGCAGGTTCAGGACGGCAAAGTGAAAGATGAACTGCGCCGCAATCGTGGTCAGAGCCAGGTAAAATCCCTTGATCCGTGCCGCAGTCAGGCCAAAGAGAAAACCGAACAGGGCGGCCGAGATCCCGGCCAGGGGAATCGTCAGCAGGAATGTCAGACCGGTCTTGGAGGCCAGTATCGAAGCCGTATAGGCCCCGACCCCCATGAACGCCGCCTGGCCCAGGTTGATCTGGCCCGCATAACCGGTGCAGATCTGAAGCCCGACAGCAATGACGGCGCTGATCAGCATCATGTTCAGGATGGCGATGATGCGCCCGCTCACCAGATAGGGTGCTGCCAGCATCAGAGCCATGAAAACGACCAGGGCAAGCGCCTGCCAGCGCGTCCGGACAACACGTCTGTCACTGCGATAGCTTGTGGAAAAAATGCCGGAAGGATCCATGGTTTACACCCGCTCGATTGTGCGCCAGCCGAACAGGCCGGTGGGCCGGATCAGTAGGATGGCGAGCATGATGATGTAAGGCACGACACTGCCAAGTGAGCCGCCGATCAACGGATCAAGGTAGTTGGTGGTCAGGCTCTGGGCGACACCGATGATCACACCCGCCAGGATCAGCCCGCCGATAGATTCCAACCCGGCAAACAATGCCACCGGCAGCGCGGCAAACCCGATATCCGAGGCCAGAAAGGTCAGCGACTTGCCGCTGAGAAAGATCATTGCACCAATCGTGGACAGGATTGCCCCGAGAACCCAGGCAAAGGCAATCGAACCCTTGACCGAAATGCCCATCGAGGATGCGACGACGTGATCTTCCGCCACTGCGGTCATCCGCAGGCCCGACCGGGTCCGGTTGAAGAACCACGACAGGCCGACAGCGGCAACAATGGTGATGATCCCGCCGATCAGCAGGTTCATCGGGATCAGCATATCGCCGACGAACAGGGGCTTCAGTGGGAAAATGATCGGGAAGGGCCGCACGGCGGGACCGAACACAAGCAGCACCAGACCGCGCAACAGGATCAGCAGGCCAACCGTGACCATGACCATCGAAAAGACCGATTCACCGATCAGCTTTGTCAAGAAAATTCGTTCGATTGCGTACCCGACCAGCCCGGCCAGAACCAGCGAAAGGGGTATCGACAACCACAGGCTAAGCCCTGCCTGCATCGTCGTGAACCAGACGATGAAACCGCCGATGATCACCAGTTCACCCTGAGCGAAGTTGAACACCTTGCTGGCCCGGTAAATCACCACGAACCCCATGGCCACCAATGCATACAGCAGGCCGATCAAAGCCCCGGTTATGATGTCATTTATGAAATAGACCATTGTCGCCGACCTCCCCTAATTTTGCGACTGCCGGCTGGCAGCCTTCGATGCGTTTTTGACGTCCGATATGCGAACCGTGGCTTTGAGCACGCCTTGGCGTCCATCCTGATAGGTCACGGCGATCTCAAGGTCAGTCTGGTTGTCGCCGCCATAGATTGCATCGACAAGCTTGGCATATCGCTCTTCCAGAAAGGCACGCCGAAGCTTGCGGCTGCGGGTCAACTCGCCTTCGTCCGGGTCGAGTTCCTTTGGGAAATTCGCAAACCGCTCCAGGCGTGAGCCTTCGGGCAAAAGCGCATTGATGCGCGCCACTTCGCTTTTTATAAGTTCCAGAATCTCGGTTTTTTGCGACAGATCGGTGTAGGTCGAAAAGCTGATATTGTTCTCTTCCGCCCAGCGGCCAAGGACTTCCATATCGATATTGATCAACGCGCTGACGAAGTTTCGGGTTTCGTCGCCCAGCGTCATGAGATCCTTGATATAGGGGCTGTAGCGCAACCGCGTCTCGATGAATTGCGGCGGATAGCTGTGCCCGTTTGCCAAACGGCGCATGTCCTTGACGCGGTCAAAGAACAAAAGTTCGCCACTGTCGGTCATCGACACCGCGTCACCGGTTTTGTACCAACCGTCTTCGGTCAGCTCCTCGGCGGTCTTCTCGGGCTTGCCGTGATAGCCACCGAAGCCCGATCCGCCACGCACCTGAAGCTCCCCTTCGTCCGAAACCCTGTATTCTAGCGGTTCGCCGTAGTTCTTGTTGCTTTGCATCCAACTGCCGCTGGTTTCCAGCTGATAGCTTTCGCCGACATGCGCGGTCAAAAGGCCGATTTCGGTCGCGCCATACACGTTGCGCAGCTTAACCCCCATCGCGTGGAACATACGAAAAACGTCTGGCGCCATCAGGGCGCCGCCGCTCATTGCGTTTTTGGCCTTACCAAGGCCAAGATTGTCGCGCAGGTGATGCAGCACAAGCGCCTCGGCAAAGGGAAGCTGCAGGCGCGCGGCAAGCCTGGGCTTTCGCCCTTCCAGCCGTTCGACATGAACGTCGCGGCCAACCTTCATACCCCAGTCGTACATCGCATTGCGAAACTTGCCCGCGCCCAGCATCCGGGCCTGAACGATCGAGGCAAGGTTTTCCCATTGCCGCGGGCTGAACACCAGGGCGTCAACCGCCAGTTCGCGGATGTTGGCAAGCACATCCTCGGGGCCTTCGGGAAAGTTGACGACCATGGGCGCGAGCAGTCCGATCGAAAGGCCGAAAATCTGTTCAGTTACCCAGGCGGGGGAAATATAGGTCAGGTATTCGGTGCCCGGCGCGATATCGACCGCCCCCATCACCCGCGAACAGTTGTCGAACAGATAGCGTTGGCTGATGACCACACCCTTGGGCTTTCCGGTGGTCCCCGACGTATAGGACAGCAACGCGATATCATCCGCCCGTCCACGTTTTACGTGTTCTTCAAATCTGGTTGGTTCCTTGGCGTGGATCTGACGTCCTGCCGCGCTTACACTTTCAAAGGAATGCAACAGGGGATGATCATAGCCCCACAGGCCGGAATCGTCCCAGTAAACGATCGCCAACGCACCCGAGTACGTGCCAGAGATCTCGACGCATTTATCGACCTGCTCCTGATCCTGCGCCAGGAATATCCGCGTCTGGGAATCCTCAGCCAGATAGAGGATCTCCTCGGCGGTCTGATCCGGATAGACGGAAAGAACCTTACCACCCAGCGACTGCACCGCGTATTCAGCCCAGAAATGTTCGGGTTCGTTTTCGCCGATCATCATGACGGATTCGCCGGCCGACAAGCCCAGGTTCTCCAACCCGAGAGCCAAGGCGCGAACCCTGTCGAGAACATCGGCCCAGGTGAACTCACGCCAGATACCCAGGCGCTTGTGCCGTTCCGCGAGTTTGGTCGGTGTAGATGTCGCTCGCGCGAGCAAAACCTGCGGCAGGGTTTCGCTAGGTGTCACTGCCGGGTCCGAAAAGACCATTGCTGTCCGTTGTTTGACCATGCCGCTACCCCAGATATGCCTTTATGACAGCCGGGTCCTTCTGGATTTCTTCCGGGGTGCCTTCGGCAATGACCCGCCCGAAATCCAGCACCACGATCCGGTCGGCAAGGTCCATGACAACGCCCATGTCGTGCTCGACCAGAACCACTGGGATCTTGCGTGCCTCGCGCACATCGAGAATGAAGCGCGCCAGGTCTTCTTTCTCTTCCGAGTTCATGCCGGCCATCGGTTCATCCATCAGGAGGATCGACGGTTCCTGCGCCAATGCACGGCCCAGATCGACACGCTTTCGCAGCCCATATCCCAACGTGCCCACCGGCCGGTTGCGGATTGCCTCGATCTCTAGAAAGTCGATGATCTCTTCTGCGGCTTCCCGATGTTCCGATTCCTCGCGCATCACGGGACCGAACTGGAAGAAGGCCTGGACCACATTCGATTTCATCAGCATGTGACGACCAATCATGATGTTTTCCACCACGGTCTGCCCGGCAAAAAGATGGGTGCCCTGAAACGTACGCGCCACACCGCGCCGGGCGATCTGATCGACGCGCAGGCCGGTCACGTTCTGCCCCGAGATTTCGACATGTCCCTTTTGCGGGCGGTAAAAGCCGGCGGTCACGTTCAGAAAAGATGTTTTCCCGGCACCGTTCGGGCCGATGATCGCAAGCAATTCATCGTCGTTGACAGAAATGCTCACATCGTTGAGCGCAGTCACACCGCCGAATTTCAGTGTAGCGCCGCGCACGGCGAGCGGTGTTGAAGCATGTCCCGCATCCAGTGTCATGACAAGGCACATGACTGGCCTGAGCAACCCGCCGGGCCGTATTCAACCCGATCGAACGGTGATCCGCTTGTGACATGGTTTCGTCGCATCGTTTCTCCTCCCACCTCTTTTTTCAGAGGCTTGCTGAAAACTAACATATGTTAGAAATTTAAATCAACACCGGAGTCCGTTGACCCTAAAGAACCATTCAGACTTCTGAATATTCGGCGGAAAAACTCCGCATCCCGGTTTGATCCTGGCACCATACTGTTCCGGAGGCACCGGTTCCATCATTATGCAGTTGCAAGTTGCAGGGCAGCGTCAACGGGGCAAGACCCCGGAAAGAAAACCGTCCTGGCGGTTCTTTTAAGGCATCCGCGGCCAGGTTGAGAAGCAGCGTGGCCTGCAAGGGGCCGTGCACAACCAGTCCGCGATAGGACTCGGTTTCGGTCGCATAGACGTGGTCATAATGGATGCGATGCGAATTGAACGTCAGCGCGGAATAGCGAAACAGCAGCACCGGATCGGGTGTCAGGCTTGATGCCAGCGTGGCGGCGTCGGGCGCTGCGGGGGCTGGTGCAGGTGCGGTCCGCGCCGGGCCGGGCGGTGTGATCCCGCGAAAGACAATGGTTTGTGTCTCGCGGATGCAAAGCCGGTCGCCGCTTTGAAACTCCTGTTCGAGGTCAACAAAGACCAACACGCCGCTGCGGCCCTGCTTGGCCGCTATATCCCCGATCGTCGAGCGTCGGGTGACGGTCTCGCCGATTGCCAGCGGCGCGATATGGGTGACATTGCCGCCAGCCCACATGCGGGCAGGCAGCGGGACAGGCGGCAGAAACCCGCCCTTTTCGGCATGGCCGTCCTCTGAGAGGGCCGAGGTCGGCTCGGCATCAAGGGCCAGACACCAGTGAATGCCCAGCGGAACATCGCCCGCGCCGTCCCAAAGATGGCCGCCAAACGTGGCGCGGAACTTGTCGATCAGCCCCTGTGTCAGCAAGTCTTCGCGGGTTTCGGTGCGCCCCTGCCAGGGTGCCAGCGCCTCAAGGTCAATCTCGCTCATGGGCCTCAAACCTCAGAAGGATCGCGGCATGCCGAGGATATGTTCACCGACATAGGAGAGGATCAGGTTGGTCGAGATCGGGGCCACCTGGTAAAGCCGCGCCTCGCGGAACTTGCGCTCGACATCGTATTCCCGTGCGAAGCCAAAGCCGCCGTGGGTCTGGATGCAGGCATTGGCCGCTTCCCAGCTGGCCTCCGAGGCCAGCAGCTTGGCCATATTAGCCTGCGCTCCGCAATCCAGCCCGGCATCGAAGCGCCTGCAGGCTTCAAAGCGCATCAGATTGGCGGCCTCGATGTTGACATAGGCCTTGGCAATGGGAAACTGCACGCCCTGGTTCTGCCCGATGGGACGGTCGAAAACGATCCGCTCGCCGGCATAGGCGCGGGCCTTGTCGGTGAACCAGTAGCCGTCACCGATACATTCCGCAGCAATCAGGGTGCGTTCGGCGTTCAGACCGTCAAGGATATGGTAAAACCCGCGCCCCTCGGTGCCGATCAGGTTCTCGGCGGGTATTTCCAGGTTGTCGAAGAACACTTCGTTGGTTTCGTGGTTGGGCATGTTGTCGATCGGGCAGATCTCCATGCCCTTGCCGATTGCCGCCTTCAGATCGACCATGAAGATCGACAGGCCCTGCGACTTTTTCCTGACCTCTTTCAAGGGCGTGGTGCGCGCCAGCAGGATCATCAGGTCGGAATGCTGGATACGGCTGATCCAGACCTTCTGGCCGTTGATCTCATACCGGTCACCCTTCTTGACCGCGGTCGTCTTCAGTTTGGTGGTGTCGGTCCCGGTTGTCGGTTCGGTCACGGCCATGGATTGCAGGCGCAACGCGCCGCTGGCAATACCGGGCAGGTATTTCTGCTTTTGCTCATCCGAACCATGCCGCAGAAGCGTGCCCATGTTATACATCTGCCCGTGGCAATGGCCCGCGTTTCCGCCGCAGCGGTTCACCTCCTCCATGATGATCGAGGCTTCCGTCAACCCCAGACCCGAGCCACCGTATTCCTCTGGGATCATCGCGGCAAGCCAGCCCTCGCGGGTCAGCGCATCGACAAACTCCTCGGGGTAGCTTTCGCGGCGATGATATTCCGGCGGAAACTGCGCACAAAGCGCGCGCATTGCGTCGCGCAGATCATTATGGGTGTCGGGGGCCGAGGTCTGCATCGCCTATTTCGCCCCCGGTCCGGAGGTTTCAAGGATTTCTTCTTCGGCACGCTGCCACAGCTCATAGGAAATCGGGTTTTCGCTTTCCTCGAGGATATGTCCCACCAGGCCGATGGCCCGCGCCATGACGCCGAAACCGCGCACGATCTTCCAGGGGAAGCCGAATTCGCAGCAGATCGCCCCGATCGCGCCGGTGGCGTTGATCGGCAGCATCTTGCCCGATCTTTCCTCGGCCACGGTCTGAATTTTCTGGATCAACGCGATGTATTCGCCGGATTTTCCGTTCTCGGCGGCGATTTGGAAAAGGCGCGGGGTGCGCGGATCGACGGGCTTGTGCACCGGATGGCCCAGCCCCGGCACGATGGCCTTGCGGGCACGGAATTTGTCCACCGTCTCGACGGCCAGCGCATCCAGATCGACACCGGTGCCCAACTTGTCCTGTGGCAGTGCCTCGTAAAGCATTTTCGAGGCACCTTCCATAGAACCGACAAAGACGGTGCCCAGCCCACACAAGCCAGCCGCCACGGCCGCCTGAAGCGATTCCGGCGCCCCCATATAGGTCATCCGCGCCGCCAGGGCCGACGGCGTGATGCCATGTTCGACCAGGGTAATGACGATGGCGTTGAACACCCGGCTTTCCTCGGATGTGGCCTTGCGACCCGTCAACTGAAGAAACGCCAGATCGCCGAGGTTCATGTGGCCCAGGATTTCGTTGGGCAGATCGAGCCCGCGCACGCTGATCTTGTCAGAGGTGCTCCAGGCAATGTCGGAGCTGATTTTTTCTTTGCGTCTTCCCATCAGACAGGATCCCACGAAAAGACATCCGCCGAAACTTCGAGCGGTGTGAATTGCGATTTGAGCGCGGGAATGGCACGCTCGGCGATTTCGTCGGCGGTCCAGCCATCACCGGAATGAACCGACCGCACCGGGCGGGGCTGGTTGAACAGGAAGATTTCGTTCTTGCGAACCGCAAAGATCTGTCCGGACACGTCGGCCGCGCGGTCGCTCATCAGGAAACAGGCCATTGGAGCGACTTTGGCCGGTGTCATTTCCTTGATCTTTTCGACCCGTGCCGCCTGTTCCGGGGTGTCTGTCTTGATAGACGAGATCATCCGGCTCCAGGCGAAGGGCGCGATGCAGTTTGACCGCACGTTCCAGCGTTTCAGGTCGAGCGCGACCGATTTCGAGAAGGCCGCGATGCCCAGCTTTGCCGCCGAATAATTCGCCTGCGCCAGATTGCCAATCAGCCCCGAGGTCGAGGTCATGTGCACCAGAGCACCGCCCTCTTGTTCGCGGAAATAATCGGCCGCCGCGCGGCTGGTGTTGAACGCACCGTAGAGATGGACCTTCACAACCGCGTCGAAATCCTCGTAGGTCATCTTGTGGAAGAACCCGTCGCGCAGGATGCCCGCGTTGTTCACCACCGCGTCGATGCGGCCGAATTCGCTGACTCCGGCTTCGATCATCGCGCGCGCGGCGTCCGGATCGGTGACGTTGCCGCCATCGGCGATCGCATCGCCGCCCGCCGCCTTGATTTCTTCAACGACTTTCTGCGCCGCGGTTTCCGTCTGTCCGGTGCCCTTCAGTGACGCGCCCAGATCATTGACCACCACGGCGGCGCCTTCCGAGGCTGCCATCAAGGCGATATCACGCCCGATCCCACCGCCGGCCCCGGTGACCAGAACCACCTTCCCATCAAGTGCCTTTGTCATCTTCATTCTCCCTCAGCTTGCCTTGCGATATTTGTCCAGGCCGCCGGTATGCATGACCCGGCCCATGAGCGGCACGCCGATGATCTCTTCTGCCTTGTTCGCCGCTGCGATCAGCTTGTCCAGATCAATGCCGGTTTCGATGCCGAGCTCGTGACACAGGAACACCGCATCCTCGGTGCAGACATTGCCTGCGGCGCGGGCGTGACCGTGGCCCGCGAAAGGACAGCCGCCAAGACCGGCGACCGAGCTTTCGAACATGTCCACGCCCATCGACAGGGCGGCATGGAGATTGGCGATCCCCAGCCCACGCGTATCATGGATGTGCATACCGATGCGCGCCTCGGGCGCCATTTCGCGCAGCGCGCCGATCATCCGTTTGACCGCCTCGGGGTTTCCCCAACCCATGGTGTCGGCGACCACGAGGATCGGCACGGGGATGTTCTCTTCTTCGCACAGCTGAAGGATAAAGCGGAAATCGTCCAAGATTCGCTCTTGCGGGATGGGGCCTTCGAAGTTGCAGCCAAATGCCGTCATCACATAGGCCGCGTCGACGGTATATCCTTCTTCCTTGTAAAGACGGACCCAGTCGCGTTGTTTTTCCCGCATCTCCGCCGAGGAACAATTGTTGTTCGATTGGGCGAATGCCTCGGAGGGATAGAACAGCAGGCGCGGGTCGATATCGACCTCATGCGCGGTCAGGGCCTTGCGAAACCCTTTGTCGTTCAGCCACAGCGATGTGTAATTCACGCCCGGCTTGCGCTTGATACGCTGGAACAACTCGCCGGTGTCGGCCATTTGCGGTACGTATTTCGGGCTGACGAAACTTCCGACCTGAATGCGCTTCAGACCGGTTTCGCTGAGCATGTCGATCAGTTCGATCCGCTCTTCGATCGGATAAATCTTCTTTTCGATCTGAAAACCCTCGCGCGGGCCTTCTTCACGAAATTCGACGAATTTGGGAAAGTCGTTCATTTCATCACTCCTCGGATGGCAGAATCTCGGCGATGACCTGGCCCCGGTCGACCATGTCTCCATTCGAGACGGATATGTGGCTGGCGATCCCGGCCGCGGCCGCCCGGATCGAGATTTCGAGTTTCATGGATTCCAGGACCGCAACCACGTCGCCTTCGGCCACGCTCTGACCATCGGAGACCTTGATTTCGACAATCATGCCGGTCAGCGGAGAGGTCACGGCGCGATCCGCCGCGGCATCGCCGCCGGCAAAGGCAAGGGGCGCGGCGGGGCGGAAGACCAGGCGGCCTTCGGGCGTGCCCAGTTCGATCACGCCGGCATGCAGACGTGCCTCGATCAGGTGGACAGTGTCGCCCTCGTTCAGGCGCCAACGGCCCGGCGTGATTTCGCGTGCCGACAGTGTCAGCGCCTCGCCGTTTTCCGAATAGACGGTGTATCTGGCACCCGGTTTGACAGGACTGACGCGCAATTCCTCGGATACCTCGTCAGAATCGGTAAGCGTCACGCGCTGCCCCGCTTCCATCGCATCGCCGCCCAGTCCAAGCCGCCAGCCGGTAAAGGCATCACGGTTGGTCCAGGGATTGGCGTTTGTGTCGCTGCGCGACTGGGTCACGAAGAGAATGGCAGCGGTTGCTTTCCACAGATCGGGGCGGGTCAGGCCGGGTGCCTGTGTCAGCTCATCCAGCCTGCCGTCGATCCAGCGGGTATGCACCTGCATCCGTTCGAATTCATGGTTTCGCGCCAGCGCCGTCAAAAAGGCGCGATTGGTTTCGACACCTTCGACCGCGACATGATCAAGCGCCGTGGCCAGACGTGCCAATGCGGTTTCCCGGTCGGGCGCGTGCACGATCAGCTTGGCGATCATCGGGTCGTAGTAGGGCGTGACGGCATCGCCTTCCTCGACGCCGCTGTCGATACGCAGGCCCGATGGCAGGCTGAGCGTGGTGAGCGTACCCGTCGACGGGGCGAATTGCATCGCCGGATCTTCGGCGTATAGCCGTGCCTCGACCGCATGGCCGTTGATCGCCAGATCCTCCTGCACCAGCCCGAGGCCCGCGCCTTCGGCAATGCGCAGGTGAAGCGCGACAAGGTCCAGCCCGGTGATCGCTTCGGTGACGGGATGTTCCACCTGAATGCGCGGGTTCACCTCAAGAAAGAAATATTCGTCCCCCGCGACCAGAAATTCGACCGTGCCCAGCCCGCGATAGTCCAGCGTTTCACCGAGGCGCACCGCGTCGCGCGCGATGTCGTCCAGAAGCGTGCGCGGCAATCCCCAGGCCGGGGCTTCCTCGATGACCTTCTGGTGACGGCGCTGAAGCGTGCAATCGCGTTCGAACAGGTGCACCACATGGCCCTTGCCGTCACCTGCGATCTGCACTTCGACATGGCGCGCCTCGGGCAGGAAACGCTCCAACAGCAGCCCTTCGGAACCGAAGGTGGATTTTGCTTCGCGCAGCGCGCCTTCGATGTCCTCGACCAGCGTGGTTTCGTCGGTGACGAGCCGTTGCCCTCGCCCACCACCGCCGCCGACAGCCTTGAGCAGCACCGGCAGGCCCATTTGGCGCACCTCCTCGGCAATCTGCTCGGGATCGGACCGCGCACCTTCGGCGCCCGAAATCACCGGGACGCTGGCCGCCACGGCGGCCTCTTTGGCGCTGGCCTTGTCGCCGAAACGTTCCAGCGTTTCCGGCGTCGGCCCCATGAATATCATGCCGGCGGCTTCGACCGCGCGGGCAAAATCGGGGTTTTCGGCCAGAAAGCCGTAACCGGGATGGATCGCATCCGCGCCCACCGATTGCGCGGCGGCAATCACCGCGTCGATCTTCAGGTAACTTTCGGAGGCCGGTCCGCCGCCGATACAGACAGATTTGCCGATCTCGCGGACATGCAGGGCATTGGCGTCGGCCTGCGAATGTATGCCGACAGGTGTGATACCGCTGGCCCGCGCAGTGCGCGCGATCCGGCAGGCAATTTCGCCGCGGTTGGCGATCAGAAGCGTTTTGATTTTCACGGTTCGCTCCTCACATCCTGAACACGCCGAAGTTGGTCTCGACCTTGGGTCTGCGCGATGTCACATCTAGCATCAGCGCCATGACGTCACGGGTCTCACAGGGCTCGATCACGCTGTCGATCCAAAGGTTGGAAGCAAAATTATAGGCTCCCTGAAAATCTTCGTATTCCTCGCGGATCGGTGCCTTGAAGGCCTCCTCCTCCTCGGCGGTCCAGTTTCTGCCTTCGCGTTCGTTGATCTGCGCGCGCACCTGCGCCAGCACGCTGGCGGCCTGTTCCGGCCCCATGATCGCCGACCGTCCCGTCGGCCAGGCGAACATTGCGTCCGGCTGGAACGGGCGGCCCAGCATCGCCAGGTATCCGGCCCCGTAAGAGCCACCGGTGATGATTGTGAATTTCGGCACCCGGGCCGAAGACATGGCCGTGATCATCTTCGCACCGGCTTTTGCGATGCCCATCTGCTCGACCTCGCGCCCGACCATGAAGCCGTTCACATCGGCCAGGAACAGCAGCGGAATATCACGCTGCACGCAGAGATTGATGAAATGCGTGGCCTTCAGCGCGGCTTCGACGAAAAGCACACCTGTATTGGCGAGAATACCGACCTCGTGGCCGTGGATGCGACCCCAGCCGGTCATGATCGTGTCGCCATAAAGCGGTTTGAATTCGTGAAAATCGCTCTCATCGACCAACCGAGCCACGATTTCGCGGTTGTCGGTCGGTACCTTGGGGTCGCGGCTGATGAGTCCATAAATCTCTTCGACCGGGTAGGCGGGCGCACGGGGCGCTTCGGGCGTCTTGCGGGGTTGGGGTTTTTCGCCAAGATGGCTGACAATTTCGCGCGTGATGGCCAGAGCATGGGCGTCATCTTCAGCCAAATGGTCGGTCACGCCGGAGACGGACGAATGCATCTTGCCGCCACCCAGTTCTTCGGCTTCGACCTTTTCGCCGGTTGCGGCAAAGGTCAATTCCGGTCCGCCCAGATACATAAAGCCCTGACCGCGCACGATCACCACTTCGTCACAGAGCGCGGGGATATAGGCACCACCCGCAGTGCAGGGCCCCATGACCACGGCGATTTGCGGCACACCATCGCCGGACATGCCAACCTGTTGGTGAAAGATGGACCCGAACTGGCCTTCGTCGGGAAAGATGTTTTCCTGATCCGGCAGGAAGGCGCCGCCGGAGTCCACGAGGGTGATAACGGGCAGACGGTTCTTCCATGCGATCTTCTGCGCCCGCACATGTTTGCGCGATGTCATGCCGAAATAGGTGCCGCCCTTTACCGTGGCATCATTGGCGATGATCATGCATTGACGGCCCTCGATCACACCGATCCCGGTGATGATGCCCGCGCCCGGCGGCACGCCATTGTATTTGTTCAACCCGGCAAGTTCTCCGAGTTCCAGAAATGGTGTGCCCGGGTCGATCAGGCGTTCAATCCGTTCCCGCGGCAGGATCTTGCCCTTCTCCACATGCCGGTCGCGCGCCTTTTTGGGGCCGCCGACACGTTGCAGCAGCCGCAGCGCGTGCAGATCGGAGAGTTTTTCACGGTAGTGTGCGTCATTTGCCCGAAAGTCGTCGGACCCGGTATCAAGCAGGGATTTCATTTTGGTCATGGCAGGTTCGGATATTCCCTGAGAACAAAGGCGACCTTGGCGGCGCCGGGTTTTTCGAAAGTGTCAGCCGCCACCAGGTGAACGTCGGCCTTGAAGACAAGCGCGTCGCGCAGGCGTTGCTCGATCTTCTTCTTGAGGGCGGCGTCATCGGCCGGATCACGACCGGGGCCGCGTTCGACAATCACCGTCAGCGCGCCCTGCGTGGTGTGGCCCTCGAAATCAGCGACGATCCGCATGACGCCATTGGTGTCTGGCACCATCTCGGTGATTACGCTGTTGATGGCGGACGGGAATACATTGGCCCCGCGCACGATCAGCATGTCGTCGGTGCGACCGGTGCAGCGGATCTTGGGGCCGGTGCGCCCGCAGGCGCATTCGGTGTCGATGACCTCGATATAGTCGCCTGACCGGAACCGCACGAGCGGGCTCGCCTGGCGGCCGATCGCGGTATAGATCATCTCGCCCTCGGCGCCCTTTTCCCAGGGAATGATCCTGCCGCTATCGGGATCGAGCAATTCGGTGATGATATAGTCCATGTTGACCATATGCATTCCCGACTGTTCGTCGCATTCGGCCCAGTAAGTCACGCCCAGATCGGTTCCGCCCAGCATTTCGGTGCATTTCGCCCCCCAAGCCGCTTCGATCTTGGCGCGGATAGCAGGGATGCCGCCGCCGGGTTCGCCACCGACGATGACCTGTTCCACGCCCAACTCACTAGCCTTGCAGCCCAGCACTTCGGGCGCTTTTTCGGCCAGGTGCAGAACGAAATTCGGAGCACCAACGATGCAGCGCGGGCGCGTATCCGCGCAGGCACGCAGCAGCCGTTCGGCACCGCCATCCGCCCCCACCGGCACATCGATCGCGCCCATATACTGCAACCCCTGCATCACGGGGATGCCGCCGACAAAGCCCTTGGCCAGCGAAAACGCGTGCAACACCATGTCGCCGGGGCGCACGCCATTGGCAAAGAAGCAGCGCGCTGTCATCTCGTGCCACATCTCGGCGTCGGATTCTGTCAGGGCCACATATGAGGGGCTGCCGGTCGTGCCCGACGAGGCCTGCATCTGGATGATGTCCGACATGGGCGCGGCACGGTGCTTGCCAAAGGGCGGCTCGGCAGCGAGGCTTTCGCGGATCTCGGTCTTGTAGGTATAGGGCAGTTTTTGCAGGTCTTCGATGGTGCGGATATCGTCGAAGTCCACACCGGCCTCGGCGAACTTTTCCTGATAGAAGGTCGAGTTCGCCTTGAGATACGCCATCTGATCGCGCAGCCGCTCTTCCTGAATACGGCGCACCTCGTCGAGCGGTGTGCCCTCGATCGTGTGCCAGAAGCGATCATTTATCTTGTCGGCGGCATCCTGCCGCCTGAAGCGCATTCCAAATTGCATGTCGTTCTCCATGTCGGGCAGAGCGATCAATAAGACCGCGGCAGACCCATGACCTTTTCGCCGATGAAGCTGAGGCACAGCTCGCGGTTCACGGGCGCCGTGCGCAACAAGCGCACCAGCGGGTACATCTCGTATAGTCCCGTATCCTCGGTGAAGCCCGATCCGCCATGCGCCTGCAGCGCGGCGTCCACCGCGTCGATCCCGGCTTCGGCGGCGGCGTATTTTGCCATGTTTGACGACGCCCCTGCCGGCAGTTTGTTGTCAAACTCCCAGGCCGCCCGACGGGTCATCAGGCTGGCCATCTCGACCGCTGTGTGCGCCTTGGCCATCGGGTGCTGCACGCCCTGATGCGCACCGATGGGTTGGCCGAACACATTGCGTTCGGAGGCATAGGCCACGCCCTTGTTCAGGGCGAACCGGCCGATGCCGCAGCACAGGGCGGCCAGGATGATGCGTTCGGGGTTGAGACTGTCGAACAGGATCGAGAACCCTTCGTCCACCTCGCCGACCACGTCCTCCGGGCCCAGATCCACCTCGTCGAAGAACAGGGTCCACTGTTCCTCGGGCAGGGGGATCGAGATCTTCACCCGCTGCTTGTCGACGCCCTTTTTCTTCAGATCCACTGCGAACAGGGTAAAGCCGTCGGTCTTGCGGCTGACCTCGGTATGCGGCTTGGTTCGCGCCACGACTAGGCAATAGTCCGAGACCTCGGCGCCAGTGATAAAGGTCTTTTCGCCCGACAGGCTGAACCGGTTGCCCCGACGTTTGGCCAGCGTAGTGGCCTTCATCGTGTTCGACCCGGCGCCCGGTTCCGTGATCGCAAAACAGAACTGGATATCACCGCGGCAGGCCGCCGGCAGCAGCTCTTTCTTGTGGAATTCACTCCCGTGGCTGGCGATATGAGCCAGCGACATGGTCGGCCCGACCACCATCATCAAAAGCGGAATGCCGTGATTGGCGGTGCCTTCCATGAACAGCGCCATTTCGGTCATGCCGAGGCCCGCGCCGCCGTATTCCTCGGGCACCATGATGCCGAGAAAACCGTCATCGGCAATCTGCTTGAACATATCGTGGGGAAACTCGTGCTTGCGCGCGTGTTCCAGCCAATAAGCATTGTCATATGTCTGCGCCAGCTGACCGCCATATTCGTAAATCTGACGCTGTTCATCGTTCAGAGTGAATTCCATGTTTCGTCCTCAAGCCTTGAATTCGGGGGCGCGCCGGTTCTCGAATGCGTCGAGGCCCTCGGCGACGTCATCGCTGGGCAGTGCGCGCACGGCGGCGTCACGCTCAAGCCGCATCTGCTGGTCGATGCCGAGATCTGCGCCTTCGCGCGCCAGCCGCTTCATTTCCGCGATCCCTGGGCGCGATCGGGTCGCGATCTTTTCGCAATATTCCAGCGCGGCTTGGTGCAGATCCGCATCCGGTACGATGTAGTTGACCAGCCCGACCTCCTTGGCCTCGTCGGCTTTGAGCCAGCGCGCTGAGAACATCAGGTCAAGCGCCCGGCGTTCCCCCATTAGCCGCGTCAGCCGTTGCGAGCCGCCCCAACCAGGGATCAACCCAAACTGTGCGTGTTGATCGCCGAACTGCGCGGTTTCGGCCGCAAAGCACACGTCACATCCCAGCATCAGTTCGACCCCGCCGGCCAGACACAACCCCTGCACTGCGACTACGACAGGGAGGGAGGAGGTTTCGAGCGCTCGCAGGTTTTCCATGCCAAAGGCGAGGAAATGGTCCAGCGCGGCGGGATCGTTCAGTTTGCCCTTCACCTCGGTCAGGTCGGCTCCGGTGCAAAAATGTTTGCCCTGCGCCCGGATCAGGATCGACCGGATATCCGGGTCCGCCTCGAACCTGGCGCGCGCGCTCGAAATGCACTCATGCACCTCAAGCGACAGGCAATTGAACTTCTCGGGGCGCGCCAGCTCGATAATGCCGACGCTGCCTTGGGTGATTACTGCGACGGGAGCGCTCATTTCGATGCCCCCTTTGCTTTCTTGTCATATTGCAGCGCCACGCGGCCGGCCTTTTCGCGGGCGATCACAAGCTTCTGGATCTGTGCGGTGCCGTCACCGATCTGCAGACCAAGCACATCGTTGTAGCGCTGGTGGTGGGGCAGGTCGGTCGTGTACCCGTAATGTCCGTGCAGGATCAGACATTGGTGCAGGATTTCGCAGGCGGTCTTAGGCAGGTACCATTTGCACATCGCCGCTTGCGACGTGTGGGGCATGCCCCGGTCGCGCAGGTCCAGCGTGTAATAGCAAAGCTGACGCATCATGGTCAGCTGGGTTTCGGCCTCGGCCAAGGGAAAGCTGACGCCCTGATACTGTACGATCGGCGCACCGAACGCCTCGCGTTCCTGCACATAGGCCCAGGTTTCATCCACCGAGGCCTGCGCCGCGCCAAGGCATTCCAGCCCGATCAGCGCGCGGGAATAATCGAAGCCCGCCATGATCGTCCCGAAGGCACGGTCCTGCTCGGCCATCAGGTTTTCGGCCGGCACAAACACGTCATCAAAGAACACCGATCCGCGGCCGACAGGCTTGGTGCCGATGTCGTCGAAATGGGTTCGCTTGATGCCGTCCTGGTTCAAATCGACAAAAAAGGCGCTGACCCCGCGCGAACCGCCATCGGGATTGCCGGTGCGGGCGAAAACCACGGCCGCATCGGCCTGGCTGGCAAAGCTCATGGACGTCTTTTCACCGTTCAGCCGCCAGCCGTTTCCGGACTTCTCGGCCTTCAGGATCAGGTTCGCCGCATCCGATCCGCCGCGCGGCTCTGTCAGGCCCAGGCCAATGACGGCATCGCCGGAGACCACCTTGGGCACCCACTCCGCAGCGATATCCCGACAGGCGTGCTTGGCCACCATGCCCCCCATGAGAGAGCCAAGAAGCTGCACATAGCTCGCGTTGAAATCGGCATAGGCGATTTCTTCGACGATCAACCCTGATGTGACAGAGCTTTCGCCGAGCCCGCCGAAGTCTTCGGGCAGATCGGCCCCGATCAATCCAAGCGAACCCATCTCCTTGATCAGGGCGCGATCGAACGTATGGCCGCTTGCGCGCGCCTGATAGGTGGGCGCAAGCTTTTCAGTTGCGAAGCGCTTTGCGGTCTCGCGAAACGCCTTCTGATCGTCTGTTGGCTGGAACTGCATCGGTGCTCCTCCCATGAGCGAAAATCTTCTTTTAAAAAATCTAACAAATGTTAGAATGCAGATCAAGCGTAGTTTTAAGGAGGATGCCCACAGTGGAGAATAAGCCAACGGAGAGCTTTGGGACCATGCTCTCGCCCATCCGCGCAGGCCAGCATACATTGCGAAATCGTGTCATCATGGGGTCGATGCACACGCGGTTGGAAACCGAGCCTGACGGCATAGCCAAACAGGTCGCTTTTTACTCTGAGCGGGCGCGGGGGGAGGCGGCGATTCTGGTCACCGGCGGGTTTTCGCCCAATGCCGAGGGCATATTCGATCCAGAAGGTCCGCGAATCGATGATCCGGAAGAAGCGCTTAGCCTGCGCCCGATCTGCGAGGCGGTGCAGGCCGAAGGCAGCCTGATCTGCGCGCAACTCCTCCACGCCGGGCGCTATGCCAAGATCGAAGGCTGTGTCGCCCCGTCGCCGATCCGCGCTCCGATCAACCGTTTCATCCCGCGTGAAATGACCGAAGCCGACATTCTCCGTACCATCGAGGATTTTGCCGTGGCAGCCGCCAATGCGCAGGCCGCAGGCTTTGATGGCGTCGAGATCATGGGGTCCGAGGGATACCTGATCAACGAATTCACCGTCACCCATACCAACAAGCGCCAAGACGACTGGGGCGGCAGCGCCGCGAACCGCCACCGATTCCCGGTCGAGATCGTGCGCGCGGTGCGCGAACGCTGTGGGTCCGAATTTCTGGTTATCTACCGGATTTCGGCGGCCGATCTGATCGAGGGCGGCGCGCCCGCCGATGAAATTGCCGCACTGGCACGCAAGATCGAGGCCGCAGGTGCGGATATTCTGAACACCGGCATCGGCTGGCACGAGGCCCGCGTGCCGACGATCGCCTATCCGGTGCCGCGCGGTGCCTGGCGCAAGGCGGCAGCCAACGTGAAAGCGGCGGTGTCGATCCCGGTGGTCGCCTCGAACCGGATCAACACACCCCAGCTTTCCGAAGACATACTTGCCTCTGGCGATGCGGACATGATCTCGATGGCGCGCCCGTTTCTGGCCGATCCACATTTCGTGAAAAAGGCGCGAGAGGGCCGCGCGGACGAGATCAACACCTGCATCGCCTGCAACCAGGCCTGTCTGGATTTCATCTTTTCGGACCGGCCGGTCGGATGTCTGGTCAATCCAAGGGCCGGGCGTGAAACGGAATTCCGGGATACGCCAGCCGACACGCCAAAGAAAGTGGCCGTCGTTGGCGGTGGTGCCGCGGGCATGGCCACAGCCGCCGAGGCGGCGCGGCTGGGCCATGCTGTCACGCTGTTCGAGGCGCAGGACAAGCTGGGCGGTCAACTGAATCTGGCCCGCGCCGCACCGGGCAAGGACGAATTCGACGAAACCCTTCGGTATTATGCCGGTCAGATGCAGAAACACGGGGTCACGCAGCGTCTGGGACAGCGGGTAGAGGCGAGCGATCTTGAAGGCTTCGACCATGTGGTTATCGCCACCGGGGTCATGCCGCGCATTCCCGACCTGCCGGGTATCGACCATCACAGCGTCGCGACTTACGCCGAAATTCTGTCCGGCGACCGTGTGGCGGGCGACCGTGTCGTCGTGATGGGGGCAGGGGGCATCGGTCATGATGTGGCCGAGTTCCTGGTGACCGAACCCGCCGAGACCGCCAACTCCGACGTCTTTTGCGAAACCTGGGCTGTGGACCCCGAATTTGTCTCATCAGGTGCCCTGGCGGGCGACCCTCTGGCACCGAAGCCGTCGCGCCGCAAGGTCGTCATGCTGCAGCGCAAGACCGCTAAACCGGGGGCGGGGCTTGGTGTTTCGACAGGGTGGATCCTGCGCAACGCGCTGCGCAAACATGGGGTCGAGGCAATGGGCGGCGTGACCTATGAACATATCGACGATGCGGGGCTGCATATCGTCGCGGACGGAATGCCAAAGGTCATCGCAGCCGATACAATTGTGCTGTGCACCGGTCAGGAACCGGAACGGACCCTGGCCCAAGAGCTTGCCGCGCGCAGCGTCCCGGTTACGATGATCGGCGGGGCAAAGGAGGCCGCCGAACTGGATGCGCTGCGCGCCATTGATGAAGGCGTGCGCCTGGCGCAGGATCTCTGAACCGAAGCTCGGGCAAGGGGGAAACTATGCTGACCGACGTCATCCGCGCGGGGCGCGCTGATCTGTATTCGATCTTTCGAACCCGCGCACATGACTGCGCCCGCGCCCTCGCCATCGAGGACGGCAGCAGGAAATTGACCTATGCCGAGCTGCTGGAGCGGGTCGATCGTCTGGCTGCCGTGTTTCTGGCCAAGGGCGTTGCACCGGGCGACAGGATTGCGATCCTGTCGCACAACCGCTCTGAATACTTGGAGGTCGAACTCGCCGCAGCGGGAATCGGCGCGATCGTCGCCTGTCTGAACTGGCGGCTTGTCCCCGATGAACTGTGGCACTGCATCGATCTGGTTGAGCCGGTGCTCGCGGTTGTCGAACCGGAACTTTCAGAAGCGTATCGCGCCGTCGCGTCGACACCCTGTCTAACCGTCGGGCCAGACCTGGAAACGGCCATTGCCGGGGCCGGGCCGGACCCGCGCATCGGAAGCATGGTCGACGATCCAGAGGCCGGTCTGACGATTCTATATACCTCGGGGACTACGGGCCTGCCCAAGGGGGCGCTCATCAGCCACCGCGCGCATATCGCCCGATCCATGGCATTTGCGGCACAACTGGCGCTGGATCCCGGTGACGGGTTCATCGCCTGGGCGCCGATGTTCCACATGGCCTCCACCGATCATGCGCTGGCAACGATCTTGCGGGGCGGGACCGTGGTGATGGTGGACGGATTGCAGCCTGCAGTCATCAACGAGGCGCTGTCGCGCTACCGGATCGGCTGGTTCGTGATGATGCCCGGTGCGCTGGACGCCTTTATCGCAGAACGACGCGCCAACCCTTTGCCCGTGAAGGGGATCAAGGTTTGCGGCGCAATGGCCGATCTGGTGCCGCCGCATCAGATCGCGGAACTGACAGCCCTTCTGGACACGCCCTATCTGAATTCTTTCGGCGCAACCGAAACCGGCCTGCCGCCGGGGACCGCCGATCTGATTGCGCCGGGTGTTACCCCGAACCGGCTTTCCAAGCGCATCAGCGCATTTTGTGAGGTTCGGCTGGTCGATCCTGACGACCGCGAAGTCCCCGATGGGACGCCGGGCGAAATGGCTGTGCGGGGCCCGACATTGTTTTCAGGGTACTGGAACGCCGAGGACACCAACGCTCGCGATTTTCGCAACGGCTTTTTCCACATGGGCGACTTGTTCCGGCGCAATGCGGACGGCACCGTCGACTTCGTGGATCGGGCGAAATACCTGATCAAGACCGGTGGCGAGAACGTCTATCCGGCGGAAATCGAACGTGTGCTTCTATCTCATCCCGGTGTGGTCGATGCCGCGGTAGTGCGGGCATTCGACGTGAAATGGGGGGAAAGCCCGGTGGCCTTTGTCGCCTGCAGCAAGGGCGGGCCGGATGCCGAGGCGCTGATGAAATTGTGCCGCGAAAACCTCGCTGGCTACAAACGGCCGCGCAAGTTTCTGTTCATCGCGTTCGAGGATTTTCCCAGATCGACCAGCGGAAAGGTCCAGCGGCATATCCTCGAAGCCCGGCTCGCAGATTAATTTTTGCTCCGACCCGATCGTCACCCCGCCACGCCCGTTCGCCCCACTAGCGATTTAAGCGTTCCTGTCATCGTTGCGACGAGCTTCTCATCCCCGCCCTTTGGAGTAGCCCCCTGAAAGTTCTCTAATCGCACTGGTCAAGGGTTCTGTTACATGACTGCGCCTTCGCCGGGTTCAGGGTTCTCTCCGCAGTCGATCGCTCTTGGTGTCGCTGCATGTTGGCGTCAGATGGTGGATCGGCCGAAGTGGTCCTCGCGGTCATCTTCCGTGCGTCTTGCGGAAGCGCCGCGTTTCAGAGGGCCGGCCTGATCCTGGCCACGCGTCCCGGCTGGACGCATTCCTGAAGTCTTCAGTTGGTCAGTAGCACTCCTTTGTTCTCATGAATTGACCTCGCTCCAGCGGAACGGGCTGTTTGTCTTCCACATGGCGTGGAGAATGACAGCAAGCTTGCGGGCAACGGCCACGCGTGCCTTCTTGAAGCCCGACGCCTTGGCCAGCTTCATGCCCCATGCCTTCAGCGTTGAGAAGCGCAGGTTGCGCGTCAGCAGGGTGGTGGCCGCCTCGTAGAGGTGCTTTCTGGTTAACTGGTTGCCCTGTTTGGAGATGCGGCCGTTGCGGCTGGTCTCGCCAGACTCGTATCGGCGGGGAGTCAGGCCGAGATACGCTCCCGCACTTGATGATCGCCTGAACCGCGACCCATCGTCGAAGACCGAAGCGACGGACAAGGCGGTGATCACGCCCACTCCGGGCGCGGTCATGAACAAGCGCACCACCGGCGTTGCCTTGGCAACGGCGGACAGGCGCCGGTCGAGCACCTTGATCTGGTCCATAATCGAGGCGCGCGCTTTCATCAGCGTTTCGGCAACCAGACGCATCTCGGGTGCGGCCTCGAGCTCGCCCGAGATGATCTCGCCAGCGCGCTCCGTAAAGCTGCCAACACGTTTGCCGAACAACACGCCGAAGGTACGCAACAGCCCGCGCAGCTCATTCTCGATCCTTACGCGCGTGCGCACCAGCATCTCGCGTGCCGTGAGCAGCGAACGGATCTGATAGTTGCTGCGGCTCTTGATGCGCACCTGCTTGAACCAGCCGGTGCGCACGATCTGAGCAAGGCCGGCAGCATCGTTTCGGTCCGTCTTGACTGGACGCATCTTCAAGGCCGCGTTGGCGTGACGAGCATCCATGCAGATGATGGGCACTTGGCGCTCCGCCAGTTCGTTCCACAACCATACTGCAAGGGGGCCTGTCTCCATTCCGACCCGCACCAAATCGGGCGCGCCGTGCGCCAGGAAGTCGGAGATCGCAATCGGACAGGTCGGCACCTTCTTCTCTGTCAGGGTGCGGCCCTCGTCGTCGACAACACAGATCGCGGTCGTCTCTTGGGCAACATCAAGAGCGGCATAACTCGGCATGCTGGTTCTCCTTCTACATATCGGCAAAACGCCGATCATTGGATGACCAGTGTGGGAGATCCGGGCGTTCGTCGAGAAGGCCCACCCGCGATTACGCTAAGTGGTCCACCAACCGGGATAGATTGACCCGCGATTGACGTGCTGCCCTCTGTCGGACCACACGGCTGGGGGTTTCCCGGGGGTTTGAGCTCAGGCGGATTCTTCGATCCCTGAGCCATTCATCAGCGCGATCGGTGGTTTGTTCCCGGTTGCGCTGTGGGGGCAGCAGGTCACCCGGCGCTTCGCACGGACGGGCATGGAATGCCGGCAAGTGCCGGTTGGGGCTGCTGCGGGCCTTCAAGGGAAAGTCGGCGACTATCCGATGTGCGGGACAGAGCGGGTATTCACCAAGCGAACTCAAACGTCCGGTTCTGCACTGCGGCCCGACAAAACGATATCAAGTGATCAGCGGTCAGCCGATTGCACCTGTGTAACAGTCTTCTTCGGCCTTCCTGTCTGCATGATCTGGGACAGGTAAGAATTGCGCCGTCTGATGAAGTCACGCAGAAGAGTCGGGTAGTCTTCACTGACGGCACTCTTCACAGAAACCCGACGCTCCAGTTCATATCGCCAGGCCCTTACACGGGCAAGCCCTGTGAAGACGCCAAACTCTCCGATGGCGTCAAAAACGTCGAAATAGCGGAAGACCGGGCCGAAGACGACATCGACGAGGCTGAACTGGTGGCCGTCGAACCATGGTCCCTCCCCAAGCTCCGCGTCCAGCCGAAGGAACTTTGCGCGGAGCGCCGCGACTTTTGCTTCCAACGCTTTATCGTTCGGCGCCGAGTAGAACCCCGCAATGTCGTTCAAGACAGCAGATCCAAATTCAATCCAGGCACGGTGGCGGGCGCGATCGAGAGCGTCGTGCGGATGAAGCGCGTGGGGTTGTGTATCCTCAAGATATTCGAGGATAACCGCAGATTCGAAAATCGGCGTCCCGTCCACAACCAGGACAGGCGTCTTGCCCAGCGGAGATATGGCAAGAAACCAGTCGGGCTTGTTCGAAAGATCGATGTGAGTTCTCTCGAACGTGACACTTTTCTCAGTGAGCGAGATCGCTGCGCGCTGCACATATGGGCAGAGCGCATGGCTAATGAGGTGGAGGCTCATGTTGTCTCTCCCTCCATCTGCACGTTGCCGGGCGCGAAGGAGGGGCTGAGGGCGAAACGGCCGTCGCCCAGAAGTCCTTGCACGACGGCAAGCAGCGTCAGATAGGCCGGGTATTCCCACCCGCCGTTCTCGTATCCGAACATCCAGCCGTTTCCTGAGTGAGCCCAGGTCGCTCCGGCCAAGATGGGCACGGTCGCCGACGCGACCCACCGAGCCTGTACGCCGAGGACCAAAAGGGCACCGGCAATCGCCTCGACTGCAAAGATCATATAGGCAAACCAGCCGGGCAGCCCGATCGAAACGAAGAACTGCGCCGTTCCGGGAAGTGTGAAAATGAAGAGCTTGAGAAACAGGCTGTGCGCCAGGAACATGATACCGAGTGCTATACGGAGCAGGAATATCCCAAATTCTGTGAGGTGCGATTGTGACATGATATGATCCCATGTGTCGATGCATTTGCATCTATATATAACGCGTCACATGCGACGTCAAGGTTGATGCACTTACATGTATATGATAGGTGCTGGATATGAACGAGATTGACCATGCTACTGAGGCCGCCTGGACAGCCCTCATGACTAAAAGCCGCGTTTTGCTTGAGGCTGTCGAATCGTCTCTGAAATCGGCAGGATACCCGCCACTTGCATGGTATGACGCGCTTCTCGAACTCGAGAAGGCAGGCCCGGACGGACTCCGTCCATTCGAACTCAAAGACCGGATTTTGTTACCCCAATACGGTACATCGCGGTTGCTGGACCGCATGGTGAAAGCAGGGCTGGTGGACCGACGGAACTGCTCGGAAGATGGGCGAGGTCAAAACATTTCTATCTCTGAAAAGGGTAAATCTGTCAGGAGGGCGATGTGGCCGATCTATGAACGGGTTCTGTCGGAAAGGATCGGCGCAAAGCTGAAACCCAAAGACGCCGCTCAATTGGCCACGCTACTCTCAAGGCTCTGAAGTCTCGGTCGACTGACGCGAAACCTGTCTTTGACTTTCCACGCTAAGTGGCCCTGATTTTTTTCACGTTAATTGGCCGACAGTTGCCTATGTCGGTGTGCGAAGGGTGTTTCGGGCTGTTTCGACGTCCTTTCGCATCCAACAGACTTCTGCGTGATCGTTGATAAATCCCATGGCCTGCATGAATGCATATACGGTGGTCGGTCCCACGAATTTGAAGCCAAGCTTTCGTAGATCTTTGGACAGGGTCTCGGACGCTGGTGATTTGGACCGCATTTGTGGCAGTGCGTCGTCCTTGGCAGGTTCATATAGCCAGATGAATGCAGCGAAGGAGCCTTCCTCTTGGACGACCTCGAAAGTACGGCGAGCGTTGTTGATCACGGCTTCGATCTTGCCTCGATAGCGAACAATTCCTTCATCGGCAAGTAGGCGCTCAATGTCGTTGTCGTCAAAGTTCGCAACTCCCCGAAAGTCGAACCCGGCGAGGGCAGCACGAAAGTTTTCGCGCTTGGCCAGAATGGTGCGCCAGCTCAGCCCTGACTGGAAACTCCGGCGTGACGGCAGCCCATCGGCACCGTGGGCGTCCATCCGTTCCAATTACGGTTGCAGCATCAGGCCGCTGCAGCATAAACTTGAACAGAAACCGAACCAGATCCTCCGTTACGATACAGTCTCAGCTCTCCGAAAAACCCTGATGACGGACAATCGGCGACCGCACTGCTAAAGGCTAACATTACCGCTTGGCAGGTCTGAACCTGCTGGCGGCGATCTGGATACCGCGCGCGCCTATGGGAAACGGTTGGCCGAGGTCGCGAGCCGCTGGAACAGCTGATCCAGCTGTCTGAATAATCGGCCCGGCCGCCCGGATCGGATGTGCTGCGGCCGGGTTGCGCTCAGTCCGCGACCCCCGCCCGCCCGATCAGCGCCATGAGCGTTCCGGTCATCGTTGCGACGAGCTTTTCATCCTGGCCCTTCACGGCATAGGCACGCGCCTCGCATATGGTCAGCGTCCTGCCTGGTTTCACCACGTCAGCGACGAAGCGAAACCGTTCGCCGTCCGCCGGGTTGAGTAGGTTGATCTTGAATTCGGCCGTCAACACTGCCGCGTCCGCTGGCATCAGCGAAAAGGCCGCGTATCCGCAGGCGCTGTCCAGCGCTGTCGACACGATTCCGGCATGCAAAAACCCATGCTGCTGGGTCAGTGCAACCTGATGTGCCATTTCCAGAACGATGCGGCCGGGTAACAACTCGGCAATGCTGATCCCCAACGTGTTCATTGCCTTCTGGCGATCGAAACTGTTGCGCACGCGTGCGTCATAGTCGGGGTTTTTCGGTTTGAATTGTGTCATGGCGGGTCTTCCTCTTCGATTTCATTCGTCAATGACCAATCTTAGGCGGTCTTTGAGGCGCGTATCTTGTAGCGAAAGGTCAAAACGACGCGGAATAGACAGAGCGCGCAACGCGCCGGGCGGTTTGCCGGCGAAGATCCGGCAAGCGGCGGACAAGTGAGATTGATCGTAATATCCGGCGTCCAGCGCCAGATCGCACAGCGGCAGGGTCTTTGACGCAAGCTGCCCGAGAGCCCGGCGAAAGCGTCGCAAGGTCGCAAGCCGCCGCCGCGACACGCCGGTTTCCGCCCGCGCCTTTCGACGTTTGGTCCGGTCGCTGTAAGCTCCGGGTGGTGCGGCAAAGCGCAGGTCTCTCGCAAGGCCGTCAAGCACCGCGATGAGCGCAGGCAGGTCATCGTCCCCGGTCTGAACCCGGGCCAGTTCTGAGGCCAGCATGTCCAGCCCTTTGGAGTCGGGAAATCGCTGCGGTCGTGACGACAGTCGCAGCCCGGCCACGACACCCTGGAATGGCCTTGGGCGGGGCGAAAAATAGGGGCGCGGTTCTGCCAGCGATACGCGCCCGCCGCCGCAGTCGTCGCGCGTTACCGAAAGGGTAAAGAGGTCGGTTGCGAACCGCCCGCGTCCACCACCGCTCAGCACACCGGTATCGCGGAACACGAACAAGTGGTCGATCTGTCTGGGCGCTTCCTCAGGCGGCGCCAGTTCGAGATAAAGCGGCGCCGCCATCAGGTTACTTGACGAAAGCATCCCGGTTTTCGGCGACGAAATCGGCAAACCGGCGCGCCGGGCGTCCCAGCACGTCGCTGACCGTAGTTTCTATGCCAGCAAGATAGCCCTTGGGCGCGATGGAGGCCAGTTCGACCATGGCCCCGGCGACCTCGTCCTGCATTCCGCCTGCGATCATACCCGCCTTGGCATCCTCGGCCGACAGGGGTGCGCAGGTGACAGTCCGACCTGTCACCTCGAACAGAAGCGCCGCGATATCCTCTCCGGCAAGAGCTTCGGGTCCGGTCAGACCAAGACCCTTGCCTTCGTACCCCGGAGCGGTCAGCGCCTCGGCAGCGACATCCGCGATGTCGCGGGCGTCGATCCAGGCCACAGGGCCGCCCAGATCGTCGTAATAGACCCCATCTTTTGCAATATTGCCGGCCTGCCAGAGCAGGTTCTGCATGAAATAGGTCGGCTGGACGAAGGTCCAGTCAAGGCCGCTTTGCTTCAGCAGTTCCTGGGTTTCGGAATGCCATTTCCCAAATGTCAGCCCCGCCTTGGGCGAGGCGCCAAGCCCGGTGGCCACGACAACATGGCGCACCCCCGCGGTCTTGGCCGCCGCGATCACATTCGCCTTCCACTGACGCATGTCCAGATGGGCAGGCGTGACCAGGTATATCTTTTCTGCCCCGTCACAGGCCCGCGCCAGCGCGGCAGGGTCCGTGAAATTCGCAACGACCGCCTCGCATCCTTTGGCTTTTAGCGCATCGAGCCTGGAAGGGTCGCTGGTGACAGCACGCACGGTCGCGCCTTTTGCCATAAGCGTATCGACAAGAGGGGCGCCGGTGGTGCCCGTGGCTCCGAAAACAGTGATCATGGCTTTTCCTTTTGCAGGTCTGCGATGGGTTGAATGGTTTCCGGGTTGCTGATCGACGACAGATCGCCCGGATCTTCGCCCAGAAAGGCCGCGCGCACGATCCGGCGCATGGTTTTCATGCTGCGGGTCTTGGGCAGGGCCTCGACAAAGTGGATCTCGCGCGGGCGGAAGGGTTTCGAGACGATCTCTCCGACCCGATCCTTGAGCCGCTCCACAAGCTCTGCGTCAGGCGTGACGCCCTGGGCTGCCACACAGACGCAGACGACGGCCACGCCTTTGATATCGTCGGGTGCGGCAATGGCAGCGGCGTCCACCACCTCTCCGGTTTCGGTCAGGGCCGCCTCAATCTCGGGCGGGCCGATGCGTTTGCCGGCGATGTTCAGCGTGTCGTCGGACCGGCCCAGAATATACCATGTCCCGTCCGGATCGCAGCGCACCCAGTCGCCGTGCCGCCAGAGGCCGGGGAAGGTGGACCAATAGGTTTCAAGATAGCGATCGCGGTCCCCCCAAATGGCCGGGGTCAGACCCAGTGGCGGTTGAGTCACGACCAGTTCGCCGACCTCGCCCGGCGCGGCTTCGCTGCCGTCCTGGCGCAGCACCTTGGCGCCGACACCCAAGGCCTGGGCCGAAAATCCGCCGGGCTTGATTTCATGCAGCACGGTCGAGGTCAGGATCGCGCCAAAAAGCTCGGTCCCGCCCGAGATGTTCAGCGGCACCGCGCGGCGGCGGCAGATATGATCGAGCTGCCAGAGCCAGGCGTCGTCGGTCCAGGGTTCACCGGTCGAGGCGACAATGCGCAGGGGCGACAGGTCGTAGCCCGACAAAGGTTCAGTATCCTGCGTCATGAACTGCCGGACCAGAGTCGGGGCCACGCCAAGATGCGTGACCTCCATTTCGGACGCAAGGCGCAGAAGTCTGAAGGGATCGCCGGGCATTGAAGGTGCGCCTTCGGCCAGCACCAGCGTCGAACCGGACAAGAGCACCGACAACAGCGTGAGCGGCCCCATAACCCACCCCATGTCGGTCATCCAAAGATGCCGGTCGTCCCGTTTCATGTCGAGACAAAGCAGGAAATCGGCGGTGGCCTTGGCCTGTACCCCCAGATGGGTATGCACCACCCCCTTGGGCCGCCCGGTGGTGCCCGATGTATAGGCGATCAGAAAGGTGTCGTCGGCACTGACGGGAATGGCGGCAAACTCCGGACTGGCGCGGCCCACGGTTTCGGTCCAGTCCAGATCGCGGGCCGGATCGGCCACCGCACCGCCGAACCGTCGCAGGCTGATCACGGTATGAACCGATGGCACGTCGGTCAAAGCTTGGGCAAGGGTCGCTTCCATCCAGACCGGCTTGCCTCGCCGGGGTGTGGCATCCGCCGTCAACACCGCCACGGCATCCGCGTCGTTCAGACGCGATACGATGGCATGGGGCGCAAAACCGGAAAACAGCGGCACCGCAACCGCGCCCAGCCGGGCAATACCAAGAAGCGCGGCCTCGATTTCGGGGATCATCGGCATATAGATGCCCACCGCCTGACCCGGCTTTACACCGCGCGCGGCAAGGGCCGAGGCGACGCGGGAGGCTTCGGCGGTAAGGTCGGAATAGGTCCAGCGGCGGCGGCTTCCGTCTTCGCCGACCCAGTCGATTGCGACCTTGTCGCCCAAGCCATCGGCAATTCGGGCGTCAAGACAGGTTTCCGTCAGATTCAAAGTACTCCCGACGGCCCACCGGATCGATTCGGGCCCTTCGGAGATATCTCGCAACCGGCTGTAGGGCCGCGCGAACCGTATCCCGGCATGGTCAATGATCTGGCCCCAGAACCAGTCTGGGTCTTCATTCGAACGGCGGACGAGATCCTCGTAACTGTCAATGCCGCAGCCCCTCAGAAATGCGGTCAGCGTGCTTGTCCGCTGGATGTCAGAGCCTGGCTGAAACATTCGCAACCTTTCTACAACGAAAAAGGGCCGCACTTAAGGCGCGACCAGTCGGGGAGGTAACTCTTGGCACGGTTTGGCAGCAGCGCCTTGTGTCCGGCGCTGCTGCCAGCGTTTTAACCGTGCATGGACAAGCCGCCCGAAACCGAAATCACCTGGCCGGTAATGAACCCTGCGTCGTCCGACGACAGGAAGCAGATGATGCCGGGGTAATCTGTCGGCTGCGCAAGACGCTTCATCGGAATCGCCCGCTTGAGACCTTCGGCGATCTTTTGACCGGCCTCGCCCTCGGCAACCTGAGCGAACAGCGGCGTATCGGTCGGGCCGGGGGCGACCGCATTCAATTGAATACCTTTACGCGCCAGTTCGCGGGCTACGGTTTTGGTGAACGAGATGATGCCACCCTTGCAGGCCGAATACACGGCTTCGCCGGATGATCCGACGCGTCCGGCGTCGGACGCGATGTTGACCACACGGCCGCCCCCGTTCTTGACCATGCTCGGAAGCACCGCGTGATGCATATTCAGCGGACCGTAAAGATTGATGTCGATGACCTTTTTCCAAAGATCGGCATCTGTGTCGAGGAACGGTTTGATTACGTCCCAGCCGGCATTGTTCACCAGCACATCGACCGGACCCCCAGCCTCGAACTCGGCTACAGCCTTGTCGACCTGGGCACGGTCGGTGATGTCCACCTTGAAGGCCTGCGCCTTGCCGCCGGCCTCGGTGATCAGGCGAACCGTTTCCTTCGCCCCGTCTTCGCTCATGTCAAAGATCGCAATCTCGGCACCTTCTTCGCCGAACCGTTCGCACA
Source organism: Vannielia litorea (assembly GCF_018424695.1). Taxonomy (GTDB): domain Bacteria; phylum Pseudomonadota; class Alphaproteobacteria; order Rhodobacterales; family Rhodobacteraceae; genus Vannielia; species Vannielia litorea_A. Next base: position 155,454 of record NZ_QTNQ01000001.1, on the reverse strand, counting down.
CCGCGCGCCCGATGCCGCTGCCGCCGCCGGTCACGATCACGCGTTTTCCACTCAACCCTCGCATATGGAGGTCCTCCTCTTCCGCTATCATCTTGGCAAAGAACTTGATTCGGAACGTTCCTTGCGTTATTCTAACATTTGTTAGATTTAATGCAATGGACAGTCTCGTGTCCCGCAAGTATCGAAATGGAATGGTACACAAGACTGACCCACCCAGGACACTGAGCGACGACTTGAGCAAGTCTGAGAGGACACGCGAAGGCATCCTCTCGGCGGCTGCTCGACTGTTTCGATACGAAGGTTACTACGCAACGACTATGCGCGACATCGCGCAGGAAGCTGGCATTGAGGCCGGCAGCATTTATTATCATTTTCAATCCAAGGACCAGATTCTGAGCGAAGTTCTCGATCTTGGCGTCCGTCAACTATATGAGGCGGTCAGTGAAATCGTTCGGTCGGCACCGACAAGTTCGGAGGATTTTCGCAAGACTTTCGAAGTGCTGATTGAAACACACCTTACCTACCTATTGACCGACAGCGACTTTACGTCAGCCAATATTCGGAACTATCCGATGTTGTCGGACGAAACACGCACCCCGCATCGCGAATTGCGTGCATCATATGCGGGTGCCTGGGGCAAATTCCTGAATGACGCCAAACGCGCCGGCCACCTTCGAAGCGACATATCCACTGCTGTGATCCGCCAGTTCATCCTAAGTGCCATGAACTGGACCGTAGAATGGTACGATGTCGACAAGTATCCGGTGCACATCCTCGCGGAACGAATGAGTAAGCTGATACTTGACGGAATGTGTCTGCATTGTAAGGCGGATACCGAAGGCTTGAAGCAGTGCCCCGCCACACACGTTAAAACTCCGGACCCCGACGGCAAGGCGGCTAAGACCCGTGCAGAAATCCTGACGGCCGCGGCGCGCGTTCTGAGGGACAATGGCTACAAGGCGACGACGCTCAGGAAGATCGCGGAAGAAGCGAACATGAAGGCGGGCAGCGTCTATTACCACTTCGATTCCAAGGATGCAATCGTTGACGAAGTTCTAAACGCCGGACTGAAGGACTTGCTATCAGGTGTCGAAAGCGCCGTGCGGAAATTCGATGCCCCGTACGATCATCACGCCAGGATAGCGACTGCAATCTGGGCGCACCTGGATTTCCTCTTCAAGGCAAGCGAATTCACTTCGGCGAATATCAGAAGCTATGGAATGCTCCCCAATCATTTCAGGGAGAGGCACAGGGGTATTCGCCATGAATATGGAGAACTCTGGGACGGGGTACTCCGTGACGCTCAGGACGACGGTGCCATACGGTCAGATATCAAGATCGTCCCCTTACGCCAAGTAATGTTGGGCGCCTTGAATTGGACGGTGGAATGGTTCGACCCGAACAAGGCAGGAGCGGAAGGATATCTATCACTGCCTGAATTCTCCAGCATGCTCATCAATCTGTTACTCGAAGGAATTTGTAGCCGGGAGGCGACCCCGTCCACGGGACAAGGCACGCCCTGAAAGCGATTGGCTTTTGTCAAACCAGAAGGAAGTGATACAACCCCTCGGCAACCGCCTTTTCCCGTTCCGCCTGCCAGCTTTGTACGCTAACGCTGGCCATCCTATGGCCCTTGCGCGTGACATTGGCGCGCGCAAGAAGCGGTCCTTTCACACCGGGTCTGAGGTAATCGACGGTTAGGTTGATCGGCTTGGCCGGAACGTCGGCGAAATCGGGCTGTACCGCGATGGCAGCCGTGGCTTCCATAAAACTCGCGATTATACCGCCATGGTAGTACTCCATGACCGGGTTCCCGATATGGCGGTCATCAAAGGTCATTTCCGCTTCGGCATGGAGGCTATCCAAACTGTGGACTTCAAAGTTGAGGAATCGAAAAAACGGCACTCGGGATACGTGCGCATTGACAGTTTGCAAATCCATCACGAGGCTTTTCCTTTTGTCATCGCGTCAAACAGGCTGGTCGCACCGCGCGTCAAAGCAAACGACGCGGTTCCACGGGCTATTTCAGCGTCCTCATGGCCATCGAACCAGACGTTGCCGGAATTGAAGGCGATGTGGCGAGTCTCGCGAAAACAATGCGCTTGAACGATGACATCCGCGCGCGAACGAGCAGGGCGCAGGTAATCAACTCTCAGGTCAAGAGTGGCCATGGTACTGACGCCTTCGATGGCCACAAAGTTTGCCAGTCCGAAGACACTGTCCAGAAGGGCCGTCAGGATACCACCATGAAGCAGGGTTTGTGCCGCATCGACGCAAAAGTCCTTATTGAACGGCATCCGAACGCGAACGACTTCGGTCGAGACCTCTTCGATCTCAAGCGCCATATGCGTAATCAGACCCTTGCCGCGCGCATTCCACATCTGCGCGATTTGCTCCATCTTCTTTTGGGTGATGTCAGACATGCGATCTTTTCCTTAACGCCCCGTGAAGTTGGGTTTTCGTTTCTCGATGAACGCAGCAACCGCCTCGTGATGGTCTTCGGTCTGATGCATGAGCGCCTGATAAGCCGCCGCAGAATTCAGGTAATCCGGCAGGTCCATCCGTTCGGCATTGCGCATCAGACGCTTGGCGATCCGAACCGCGCGCGGCGGTTTCGCGGCGATGACAGCGGCCCGTTCGCGGGCTCGTGCCATCAATTTTTCATGCGGCACCAGCTCAAGCACCATGCCAAGCTCCAGCGCTTCCTTGGCCTCGACCATGCGCCCTGAGAAGGTCAGATCGGCGGCCTTCTGGTGGCCCAGACGACGCAACAGGAACCAGCTGCCCGCATCGCCCGGAATGATTCCGAGATTCAGAAACACCTCGCCGAACCTTGCTTTTTCCGACGCGATGCGCATGTCGCACATCATGGTCAGGTCACACCCCGCGCCAACCGCCGGGCCATTGACTGCGGCGATGGTGGGAATGTCCATGTTGTAGAGCGCCTGCGGCAGGCGCTGCACCCCGTCGACATAGCTCTGCGCCGCCGCCAGCGGTTCCTTGCGGAACACGCTTTCGGGATCGTTCATCTCCTTGACGTCGCCGCCGGCACAAAAGGCCGGGTCGGCGCCGGTCAGGATCATGACGCTGACTTGCGGGTCGGCCTGCACCTTGGCGAAGGTCTCCAGAAGGGCAGCGATCATGTCGTTGCCGGTGACCGGGTTGCGCCGCTCGGGGTCGTTCAGCGTGACCGTGGCGATCCTGTCGGAAATCTCCAGAAGGACGGGTTGCTTACTCATTCTTGCCATCTCCCCGTTCGCGTTTCTCGAACATCGCTGGGTTGATCATGTCCCGCGCGTCGTGACCCATGTGCAGGGTTTCACCGCCGTCTACATAAATGTCTTCTCCGGTGATGAAACCGCCAAGTTTCGAGGCCAGGAAAATGATCGTGCCTGCGATGTCCTCGGCCGCCCCCATCCGGTTTAGCACCGAGCGGTTCAGCTTTTTCCACTGTTCCGGCGGAATCGGATAGCGGCCAAGCGCATCGGTCTTGATCGTGCCCGGCGCGACACAGTTCAGGCGGATGCCGTATTCGCCCCATTCGGCGGCCAGCGTTTTCATCATGCCCGTCACACCGGCGCGGGCGGCGACGGTGTGTGTAAAGCCGGTAAGCGCGGTGCGCGCCGAGATGGCGGTGACAAACACAACCGATCCACCATTGTCGTACATGAAGTGATCCGCCGCTGCCCGGGTCATTTGCCAAGATCCGATCAGGTTGTTTCGGATCACGGCTTCGAAGCCCTTGTTGGTGATATCACGGGCGGCCGCGATATATTGGCCGCCGGCATTGTTCACCAAAACATCCAACTGCCCGTAGTGGTCCTTGATCCGCCCCATCGCAGTTTCGATACTGACTTCGTCGCGGGTATCTCCGGGCACGACAAAGGCCTCGCCCCCCGCCGACCGGATCATCTCGGCGGTCTCCTCCAGCGGCTCTTCCCGGCGCGCGAACAGCACAAGCCTGGCCCCGCAAGAGGCCATTTCGATCGCCGTCGCCCGGCCCATTCCGGATCCGGACCCCGTGACCAGGGCAACCTGGCCCGCCATGAGATCCGACGCGTAACGCGTTGATTTCGCTTCGCTCATGTTCCGCCCCTAGTTCTTCAGCAATTCGCCGGATATGATGAGTTTGCGAACCTCCTGGGTGCCCGCGCCGACCTCAAGCACGCGACCGGTCCGGTACAGCCGGTTCACTTCGGTATCACGCATGTAACCCGAGCCGCCGTGAATCTGGACGGCCTTGTCGAGCACGAAGGACGTCGCCTCGGCGGCCTTGTAGATCGCCGCAGCGGTGAGCTTGTGGATTTCGCCACGCCCGCCTTCGCCCTCTTCGAGGCCTTCACACATGGCTGCGGTGCGCAAGGAAAGGCTCCGCGCGGACTCGATCTGCGTATACATGTCGGCCAGCATCGCCTGAACCATCTGAAAACTGGCGATCGGTTTGCCGAATTGCTGGCGTGTCTTGGCGTAATCGATGGAAATATCCAGTGCCCGCTGCGCGATGCCCATTGCGTTGAAACAGACGATGGCACGTTCCAGATCAAGCCCGGACATGGTCACGGCAACGCCGCCATCGAGCTTGCCCACCATGTTCCCCGCCGGAACGCGGCAGTCTTCGAACACGAGCTCCCCCGTCGGCGAGCCGCGGAACCCCATCTTGTTGAGCTTCTGCGCAACCTTGAAACCCGGCGTGTCGGTTTCCACGATGAAAGCGGAGATACCCTTGGCTCCCTTCTCGGGCGCGGTCTTGGCATAGACCAGCACCAAATCGGCGATCGGCCCATTGGTAATGTAGATCTTGGCGCCATTCAGGATGTAATCGTCGCCATCCTTCGTGGCCGTGGTCCGCATGGACCCAAGCGCATCGGACCCCGCGCCGGGTTCGGTCAGACCCAGAGCGCCGATCAGCGTGCCATCGCACAGGCCCGGCAGATATTTGTGGCGCAGATCGTCATTCGCGTTGCGATAGATGTTGTTGACGCACAGGTTGTCGTGGGCCACGTGGGTCAGCCCGATCGCGGCAGAGGCCCGCGACATCTGTTCGGTGATGATACAGGCCGAGGTGAAGTCCAGCCCGGCACCGCCAAATTCCGGCGGTACGTTGAGGCCCAGATAGCCCATCTCGCCCAGCTTGGGAAAGACCGAGGCCGGCAGGTCATCGGTATCGTCCATCTCCGCGTTCAGGTGATGAAACTCGGACATGAAGAACTTTTCGGCCAGATCGGCCAGGGCCTGCTGTTCGTCGGTCATGAAATGGGTGGGCAGAGCGGTGTCGTTGCGCAGTTGCTTGTTCATGGTCTTGTCTCCCTCAGGCGCGCAGAAGTTCTTCGGCGATGATGATCTTGCGGACTTCGCTTGTGCCCGCGCCGATCTCCAACAGCTTGTTGGCGCGGTAGAGCCGGTTGATCTCGGTGTCCTGCATGTAGCCAGAGCCGCCGTGGATGTGGCAGGCTTCGGTCACTGCCTTGTTGAAAGCCTCGCCCGCATAGAGACAGGCCGCCGCCGTCAGTTTGTGTATTTCACCGCGACCCCCGGCGCCCTTCGGCAACCCGGTACAGGCGGCCAGCGCCCGATAACTGAAGGCACGCGCGGTTTCGACCTCGGTGTAGATCTCGGCCAGCTTCGACTGCATCATCTGGAAGCTCGAGATTGGTCGGCCGAATTGTTCGCGAATCTTGGCGTATTCCAGCCCCAGTTCCAGCGCGCGTTCCGCCATGCCCACGCAGACCGAAGCGACCATCGCGCGTTCAAGGTCCAGCCCGCTCATGACCACCGAAACGCCGGTGTTTTCCTGTCCAACCATGGCGGACGCGGGTACGCGGCAGTCCTCAAACACCAGTTCTCCGGTAGGCGAGCCGCGAAAGCCCATCTTGTCAAGCTTTTGCGCCACCTTGAAACCGGGATTGTCCGTCTCGATTATGAAAGCGGAAATGCCCTTGGCACCCTTCGACTTGTCGGTTTTAGCGTAAAGCAGGATCACATCGGCAATCGGCCCGTTGGTGATATAGATCTTCGAGCCGTTGATGACGTAGTCATCGCCGTCGCGGCGCGCGGTGGTCGCCATGGACCCAAGCGCATCGGACCCCGCGCCCGGTTCGGTCAGGCCTAAAGCACCAACCAGCTCGCCCGAGCAAAGACCCGGCACGTATTTCTTCACATGCTCTTCGGATCCATTGCGCAGCAGGTTATTCAGGCACAGGTTGTCATGCGCCCCGTGTGAGAGGCCCACAGCCGGATTCCACTTCGAAATCACCTCGGACACCAGCGCCTGGGTGAACTCGTTCTGTCCCGATCCGCCCAGCTCTTCGGGTGCGGTAATCCCCAGCAGGCCCAGCCCGCCCATCTGCTTGAACAGATCATCGGGCCACCATTCCTCGTCATCCATACGCGCTTGCAGCGGGTGCAGCACCTCGCGCGATACCCGATCCACGTGATCGACAATCTGGCGTTGCTCATCAGTCAACGAATAGTTTGCCCTGATGGCCTCCAGATCAGCCGCGAGAGCCTCTCTTTGAGTGGTCATATCATCCTCCCGAAAAATGTCGTCTGCAGTGTTGACCAAAATCAAACATATGTTAGAAAATAGATCAAGCCAAGCTTTTGACGACCCGACGTATGAATGCGCGGTGCGCTGAATACAGGGGGGAGCTACGGAAATGACTGAGACCGCTGTTCAATCGCAGGCGCTCGGCCAGGAAGTGCGTATCACGATTCGACGTCCTGAAAACCGAAATGCCCTCAACCGTGAAGTCGCAGACGGGATCATTGCTGCCATTTGTGCTGCCGAGAGGGACAGCGATTGCCGCGTGATCGTTCTGACCGGCGAGGGTGAGCGCGCCTTCTGTGCCGGGGGCGACATCAAGGCGGGGGCGGATGGCGGCCCGTTTGTTCAGGATCCGGCAGATCCGGATCACTTTGCCGGAAGGTTGTTTGAAACGATACAGGCGTGCCGCAAGCCAACCATCGCGCGCATCAATGGAGCCGCGATGGGGGCGGGGGCTGGCATCATCTGTGCCTGCGATCTGGCTGTAATGGCAGAGCATGCCCGCATTGGGACGCCCGAAGTCAAGGTGGGCCTGTTTCCCATGACGATCGTACCACCCATGATGCGCGTGCTGCCCCGGCGCAGGCTGATGGAGATGTTCATCACCGGCGTTCCTCTGACGGCCTCGGAAGCCCTGCAATTCAATCTGGTCAACTATGTGACCGATGCCGCGGAACTGGACAACAAGGTTGCAGAACTGGTCGCCCAGATTGCTGCGCAGTCGCCGAGCGCGATCCGGCTGGGAAAATACGCCTGTCACGCGATGGAGGACATGACCTATCCGCAGCAGATGCGGTTTGCGGAAACACTTTTACCCCGCGTTGCGCAGACAGAAGACGCGCGCGAGGGCTTTGATGCCTTCATTGCGAAACGCAAACCTGAATGGACGGGCCGTTAATCAAGCGGGGAGGAGAAGAATATGTCAGATCGGAAACTGCGCATCGGATGCGCCTCGGGATTCTGGGGCGATACGCCCGAAGCGATCGGTCAACTGGTCTCAAAGGGCGAGATCGACTATCTGGTGTTTGACTATCTGGCAGAGGTGACAATGTCGCTGATGGCGCGGGCCCGCGCCAAAGCGCCCGAGTCGGGCTATGCGCCGGACTTCGTCAAGGCGCTGGCTCCCTGGTTGCCGGATATCAAGGCAAGAGGGATCAAGGTCGTTGCCAATGCCGGGGGCGTGAACCCGCGTGGCTGCAGCGATGCGCTTGCCAAAGCCGCCGCCCAAGCCGGGATCGATCTGTCCATCGGAGTCGTGCTGGGCGATGACCTGTTGCCTAGGGTCGATGAAATTCGCAAAAGCGGTCAGACGGAAATGTTCTCGGGTGTTGAGTTTCCAGACGATATCTGGAGCATGAATGCCTATCTGGGTGCCCGCCCCATCGCGGCCGCGCTGGATGCCGGGGCCGAGATCGTGATCACCGGGCGCTGCGCCGACAGTGCGGTGGCGCTCGGTCCCTTGATGCATGAATACGGCTGGGGCGATGACGACTGGGACAGGCTCAGCCAAGGGTCGCTGGCCGGGCACCTGATCGAATGCGGCCCTCAGGGGACGGGCGGCAATTTCACCGACTGGCAGGACGTGCCGGGTTGGGACGATATGGGGATGCCCATCGTCGAGGTGTCGGAAGACGGCAGTTTCGTCATGACCAAGACGCCGGATACCGGCGGGCTGGTCGTGCCCGGCGCGGTCGGCGAACAGATGCTTTATGAAATCGGCGATCCGCGCGCCTATCTGCTGCCTGATGTGATCTGCGACTGGTCGCAGGTCACGCTGGAACAGGTGGGCCCCGACCGGGTGCTGGTGAAGGGCGGCAAGGGGCTGGGGCGCACCGGCAGTTACAAGGTGTCGGCGACCCATGCCGATGGCTGGCGCGCCGTCACCACGCTGACCCTCGCCGCCATCGACGCGCCCGCCAAGGCCGAGCGCGTGGCCGAGGCCATCCTGACCCGTTGCCGCCGGATATTCCGCGAAAAGAACCTGGGCGATTTCCGGCAGGTCAGCGTCGAGGTGCTGGGCGCCGAGGCCGCCTATGGGGCCAATGCATGCGCCCAAACCCGCGAGGTCGTGCTCAAGATCGGCGCGGTGCATGACGACCGCGCGGCGCTCAACATCTTTGCGGGCGAGATCGCGCCGATGGCGATTTCCACCGCGCAGGGCCTGACCGGGTTCTTTGCCGGGCGGCCCAAGGTGCAGCCGGTGGTCCGTCTATTTTCCTTCCTTCAGAGCAAGGCCGATACCCCCGTCGCGGTCGAGGTGGACGGCAAGGAGGTTCCAGTCACCATCGCTACGAATGCAGTGAAGCTCGACCCGCCCGCTGCACGGCCCGCAGATAGCCACGAGCCCGGTCCGGACGTTGTCAAGGTCCGCCTCGTCGATCTGGCCTGGGGCCGCTCGGGCGACAAGGGGGATATCGCCAATATCGGCATCCTCGCGCGCAAGCCGGACTACCTGCCTTATATCCGCTCGGCTCTTAGCGAAGAGGCGGTGAAAGACTATTTCGCCCACGTCTGCGAAGGCAAGGTCGAGCGGTTCGACCTGCCCGGAAGCCATTCGCTGAACTTCCTGCTGCATGAATCGCTTGGTGGTGGCGGCATCGCCTCGGTCCGCATCGACCCGCAAGGCAAAGGGTTCGCGCAGATGCTGCTTGATATTGAAATTCCTGTGCCGGTCGATCTGGCCGCCCGCGACGGGCTGAACGCCTCGGACCGGAACTAAAAGGACAATACCATGACCATTTCGAAACTCCTGGTCGCCAATCGGGGTGAAATCGCGGCGCGCGTGTTGCGCACCGCCAAGGCCCGCGGGCTTGCGACGGTCGTGTTGCGCCATGTCGCCGAGCAAGAGGGGCCGGCCCATCTGATCGCGGATGAGGTCGCGATGATCGACGGCCCGACGCCCGTGGCCGCCTATCTCGATATTTCGCAGATCGTCGCGGCTGCAAAGAAAATCGGCGCCGACGCGGTGCATCCCGGCTATGGTTTCCTGTCGGAAAATGCCGGGTTCGTCGCGGCGCTGGAAGAGGCCGGTGTGACATTTGTCGGCCCGACCTCCCAAGCCATCGACCTGATGGGCGACAAGGTGCGCGCGCGCGCCTTTGTCGAGGAGCGCGGCTTTCCCGTCGCGCCGTCGGCGATTGAGGATGACGACCCCGCCACCTTTGTGGACCGCGCCCGCGCCGTGGGCTACCCGCTGCTGATCAAGCCCTCAGCCGGCGGCGGCGGCAAGGGGATGCGCGTCGTGCGCGAGGACAGCGCCCTGGAGACCGAGATCGAGACCGCGCGCCGCGAGGGCGAGCGTTATTTCGGCGATGGCCGGCTGTTCGTCGAACGCTACATCGAGAGCCCGCGCCATATCGAGGTGCAGGTGATGGGCGACGGGCAGGGCAACGTGGTGCATTTCTGGGAACGCGAGTGCTCGATCCAGCGCCGGTTCCAGAAGATCATCGAGGAAACGCCGTCACCGGCGCTCTCGCCCGAGCAACGTCAGGAAATCTGCGAAACCGCCGCCGGGATCGCCCGCGCGGTCAAGTATCGCGGGGCCGGGACGGTCGAGTTCATCTATGCGCGGGACGGGGCGTTTTACTTCCTGGAAATGAACACCCGCCTTCAGGTCGAACATCCGGTGACCGAGATGGTCACGGGTTTTGATCTGGTGGCCGAACAGCTGCGCATCGCTGCGGGCGAAGGGCTGAGCGCGGTGCAGGCGGATATTCCGCAGACCGGCCATTCGATCGAACTGCGCATCTGTGCCGAGGACGCGACGGCCGATTTCCGCCCCGCGATCGGGGATATCCTGCTGCTGGACGAACCCCAAGGCGAGGGTGTCCGCGTGGACAGCGGCATTCTGGACGGTGGCAAGGTGACCACCGATTTCGACCCGATGTTGTCCAAGCTGATCGTGCATGGCCGGGATCGCGCGCAGGCCATCGCCCGTGCCCGGAATGCGGTGCAAAACTATGTGATTCTCGGGGTGACGACCAACACCGGATACCTGGATGCGATCCTTTCACATCCAGATTTTGCCTCGGGTGACGTTTCAACCGGCTTCCTGGCTGAACAATCCGAAATGCTGACCGCACCGGGCGAAGATGTCTCTGACCTGCTGATGGCGGCGGCGGCCCTGTCAGACGATCGGCTGGTGAGCGACGTAATGCAAATACCGAAAATGCACCGCAAGATGGGCGGGTGGAGAAACTGATGCAACGGATTTTTCAGATCGACGGCGAAGAGACTGAATGCTGGCTGGGCCATGATGGCAGCCGGTTCGTGCTGAATACCCCCGATGGTACTGTTGCCTGCCAATTGGACCCGACTGGCCTGCCGGGCGGTTACACGTTGCGGGCCAAGGGTGTTGTGCGCGAATTGCGACTGGCCGTGGGGCCGGAGGCGACTTTTGTGCACATGGACGGGCGAACCTACGGAGTCGGGCGGGTTGACCCCGCCGAACGTCTGGCGGGGCGTGACGGGGGCGCAAGCGACGATCGACTGGTGGCACCAATGCCTGGGGTCGTGGTTTCGGTCGCGGTCAAACCCGGCGACACAGTTGAAGAAGGCCAGCCGCTTTTGGTTATCGAAAGCATGAAGCTGGAAACCACACTGACGGCGCCACGCGACGGGGTCGTTGCCGAAATGCCATTCGCCGAAGGCGACAGTTTTGGGCTGAAAGATATCCTGGCCCAATTGGCCCCGGAGGAGGAGTGAGAATGCGCAGGATTGAAAGTCTGGTCGATACCAACGCCGCCGACTACAAGGCAAATTATGCCGCCATGTCCGTGCGGCTGAAGGAATTTCACGCCCGCCAGCACGCGGCGCGTTTCGAACGCCCGCAACGGGACATTGACCGCCTTGCGCGGCAAAACAAGCTGGGGGTGCGCGAGCGGCTGAAGCTATTGCTGGATCCCGGCACACCGTTTCTGGAGTTTTCAACCCTGGCCGCCTGCCGCGAATACGATGGTGCGGTGCCCGGCGCCGCCGTGGTAACGGGTATCGGCATCGTGCAGGGCCGCGAGGTCGCTATTCATGCCAATGACGCCAGCGTCAAGGGCGGTGCTTGGTATCCGCATACGGTTAAAAAGATCGTGCGACTTCTGGATGTGGCATTGGAAAACCGTTTGCCGGTCATCCATATCTGCGACAGCGCCGGCGGTTTCCTGCCGCTGCAACATGGCGTCTTTCCCGACCGCTATCTGGGCGGGCGGGTGTTTCGCAACCAGGTCAAGCTGAGTCAGGCCAATATCCCGCAGATTGCTGTGGTCGGCGGGCATTGCACCGCAGGCGGTGCCTATGTACCTACGCTGAGCGATTACAACATCATCATCGAAGGCACTGGGGCGATTTTCCTTGGCGGTCCCCCGCTGGTCAAGGCGGCCACCGGCGAAGAGGTCGGCGTGCAGGAGCTTGGCGGCGCGGTGATGCACACCTCTGTCTCGGGGACGGGAGATTATCGTGCCGCGACCGAACAGCACGCCTTTTCACTGGCGCGCGAGATTGTCAGCCAATGGAAACGCACACCGAAAACGATCATCGAAACTGCTTCCTATGAAGAGCCTTACTACGACCCGACCGAGCTTTACGGGATCATTCCCAAGGACCGGAAAACCCAATTCGACATGCGCGAGGTTCTGGCCCGGATCGTGGACGGTTCGCGCTTTCACGAATACCAGCCCGATTACGGCACCACGATGGTCTGTGGTTTTGCCCATATCTGGGGTTTCAAGGTGGGGATCCTCGCCAATAACGGGGTGCTGTTCAACGACAGCTCGCTGAAGGCCGCGCATTTCATGCAGCTATGCAACCAGAACCGTACGCCACTGGTCTTTTTTCAGAACATCACTGGCTATATGGTGGGCCGCGAATACGAAGAACGCGGCATCGCCAAGGACGGCGCCAAGATGCTGATGGCGCAGGGCGGCTCGGTCGTGCCGAAGTTTACCGTGATCGCCAATGCGTCCTATGGGGCAGGCAATTACGGCATGTGCGGACGGGCCTGGGATGCACGCACGCTGTTCATGTGGCCGCAGGCCGAAATCGGCGTGATGGGTGCGGATCAGGCTGCCAATACCATGGCCGACGTCAAGATCCGGCAGCTTCAGCGCGAAGGCAAAGAACTGAGCGAGGAAGAAATCGCCGCGATCCGTGATCCCGTGCTGGAGAAATTCCGCCGAGATGTCGAAGCCTATACCTCGACCTCGGAATTGTGGGACGATGGCATCCTTGACCCGGCGGACACACGCAATGCGCTTGGCATGTCGATTTCCGCCTCGCTGAACGCGCCGATCGATGATCCGCACTACGGGATCTTCCGGCTGTGACGGCTTGAGGGGTAGGGCGGCACGCCGGCTTTCCGCTGGGGCCGGCCCGTGCCAAGGCGATACCACTTGGCGCATTCGGCACCTGCAGAGACCCGCCCCTGTCCGGCTTCCGGGCAGGTCAGGACGGCTTCTGCCGCGCTTCCTGAATGGAGACGACGTCGGAGGCAGCCATCTCCGGTCGGTTGGCCTCGACCGCCTTCAGCGGCTCGACGGGCTTCAATCCGGCCAGACAGTCGCGCGCGAGTTGCTGATACTCGGCAGTTCCGCGTGTTTTCCAAGCGACTTCCTTCTCGGTGACGTCGCGGATCACCTTCGCAGGCGACCCGACAACCATCGAGCGTGGCGGAATCACCGTTTCACCACGCACGAAGGCTTGCGCGCCGACAATCGATTCCGCGCCAAGCTCGACGCCGTCCATGATGACCGCGTTCATGCCGATCAAAGCGTTTCGTCCAACGATGCAACCATGCAGAATCGCGCCGTGGCCGACATGCCCGTCCGGTTCCACCACCGCGTCGCGGCCGGGGAAGGAATGCATGATGCAATTATCCTGAACATTGGCACCGTCTCCAATCACGATCCTGCCGAAATCGCCCCGCAGGCTTGCTCCGGGTCCGATATAGCATCCATGACCCAGGATGACATTTCCGATCAGAACCGCCTGAGGATGGACATATGTATCCTCAGGCACAACGGGCACGAACCCTTTGAATTCATAACAATACGCCATTCTCTCTCCCTTTAGTGGGTTGGGTGCCACTGATTACCGGAACCAGACGTCAAACGCTCATCAACCGTCATGCCGGGACCCAAAAGCCTGAAAGGTGCTGGCTTCCGGAACGCGCGGTCAAGAAAATCAGTCATGTGTTAGCAAATGACGCAAGCGCCCTACATCACGTTTTAACTATGTTGACAGTTATCGAGGCTAAGCGCTAAAATCAAACATGTGTTAGAAAATGATATGGCTTACCGTTCACAATAGCCAGACCAAGCATGGGAGAGAGAAAGAAATGACAGGCAAAGCCTATGTCACCGGCGTCGGGATGGTCCCGTTCCAGAAGCCGGGAAAATCCGAAAGCTATGATGTGATGGCGAGCGCAGCCACCCGTTCTGCCCTGGCCGACGCGGGTCTGGATTATGACAAGGTTCAGCAGGCCTATGTTGGCTATGTCTATGGCGATAGCACCTGTGGCCAGCGGGCTTTGTATCAGGTCGGCATGACCGGCATCCCGGTTCTGAATGTGAACAACAACTGCTCGACCGGGTCGTCTGCCCTGTTCCTGGCCCGCCAGGCAGTTGAAAGCGGCGCGGTGGAATGTGCTCTGGCACTAGGATTCGAGCAGATGCAGCCCGGCGCAATCGGCGCGATGTTCCACGATCGGGTCAGCCCGTTTGCGGCTTTCGACGAAGAAACCGACGATCTGGTTGGCAACCCCGATATTCCGCTGGCGCTGCGCTATTTCGGGGGCGCGGGCAAAGCGCATATGGACGAGTTCGGCACGCCTCTTGAGACCTTCGCCAAAATCCGAGCCAAGGCCAGCCGCCATGCGGCCAAGAACCCGGTGGCCCTATTCCGCCAGGAAGTGACGGCGGAAGACGTCATGGCTGCGCAGGTGGTCTGGCCCGGCGTCATGACCAAGCTTATGGCCTGTCCGCCAACCTGTGGCGCAGCCGCCGCGATCATCTGTTCCAAGGAATTCGCCGACAAGCACGGACTGGACAGTTCGGTTCGGATCGCGGCGCAGGCCATGACAACGGACGGCCCGGAAACCTTCGAAGCCCATGATATGCGCGAGGTGGTCGGCTTTTCGATGGCCAAGCGCGCCGCCGATCAGGTCTACGAGGCTGCGGGCATCGGGCCCGAAGACGTGGATGTGGTCGAACTGCACGACTGTTTCGCCCACAACGAACTCATCACCTACGAGGCGCTTGGCCTTTGCGGCCGAGGCGAGGCTGCGAAGTTTGTTGATGATGGCGACAACACCTATGGCGGAAAATACGTGACCAACCCGTCGGGCGGTTTGTTGTCCAAAGGTCATCCTCTTGGGGCGACCGGCCTTGCGCAATGTACCGAGCTTGTCCAGCAGTTGCGCGGGCAGGCTGATGCGCGCCAGGTCGATGGCGCGCGCTTGGCACTTCAGCACAATCTGGGCCTCGGTGGGGCCTGTGTCACCACACTCTATGAAAAAGCCTGATAGCGCCTTTCGGGAGGAATTAATATGACTGGAAAACTCGACGGTCGTGTTGCCCTGGTCTCGGGTTCGGGCCGAGGCATTGGCCGCGAAATCGTACTCAAACTGGCCTCGGAAGGGGCCCGGGTAGTGGTCAACGATCTGGACGCCGACCCGGCCAATGAAGCCGCTGAAGCTATCCGCGCCGCTGGCAGCGAAGCGGTGGTCTGCGCCGGCAGCGTGACCGAAGACGGTTTTGCCGAACGGTTCATCAAGACGGGCGTGGACAGCTTCGGCGGACTCGACATCATCGTGAACAACGCCGGCTACACCTGGGACAGCGTCGTTCAGAAGATGACCGACGAGCAGTGGCAGGCGATCATCGACGTTCACATGACAGCGCCCTTTAAGATCCTGCGCGCCGCCCAGCCGGTAATCAGCGCCAAGGCCAAGGAAGAGGCCGCGGCCGGGCAAGAGGTGTTCCGCAAGGTGGTGAATATCTCGTCCATCGCGGGGACCGGCGGCAATGCCGGCCAGATCAACTACTCTGCCGCCAAGGCCGGTATCCTGGGTGTCACCAGGACGATGGCCAAGGAATGGGGCCGCTACAAGGTCAACGTCAATGCCGTGGCCTTCGGCCCGATCCGCACCCGCCTGACGGAGGGCAGCGCAGACGGCGACAGCACGATCAAGATCGAGGAAAAAGAAATCAAGGTCGGCGTGAACCCTGATCTCTTGTCCCAGATGGAACGCATGATTCCGCTGGGCCGGGTAGGCACACCGGAAGAGGCCGCGGGCGCGGTCTATTTGTTCTGTGCGCCGGAATCGAACTTCATCTCGGGTCAGCACATCATCTGCGGCGGGGGCTTTTCGATCTGATCCCCGCCACCCGGGCCACCTGTTCGGGGTCCGGCGTACGACTGACATTTCCGGGCGGCTGTATCACGGTTGCCCGGACGGCATTTTCCACAAGTTCCAACCCGAGCCAGGTTTGGAATAATTGTTTGTTGACTCATTGGCGCTAGCAACCTAACAGATGTTAGTTATGTATCGTACCGAAGGGAATCGCATGGCGGATACGACAGCCGGAGAGGTCAGCGAGACATCGCGCAGCGCGGTCGGGCGTAAAGGCGTTCTGGATGTCGCTGCCAGGCTCTTTCGGGAACAGGGCTATGGGCCCGTGTCGCTCAGAAAAATCGCCGAGGCCGCAGGGATCAAGGCGGGCAGCATCTATTACCATTTCGGCTCCAAGGATGAGATCGTCGTGGCCATTCTGGATGCGGGCATCCAGGCCGTTCACGACGATATGCGCCAGGCTGTTGGTGCATTGCCTGCGGATACCGGCGCCGAGGCGGCCCTTCGGGCCGCAATCGGGGCGCATCTGCGCGCGCTTCTGGATGTCAGCGATTATTCCTCGGCCAATGTGCGCATTTTCGGGCAGGTTCCGCAGTCCGTCCGGGATGCCAATCTGCCCACGCGCCGCGCCTACGAGGCCGAATGGGACAGCCTGTTGTCCCGGCTTCAGCGGGATGGAGCGCTGAAACGAAACGTGGATATCCGCCGCCTGCGCCTGATGCTGATTGGCGCGCTGAACGCCACGCTGGAATGGTTCGACCCCGAACGCGGCGGTGCCGATGCCCTGTCACGCACCTATGCCGACGTGTTCCTGCACGGAATCTTGCAAGAAAAGGAAACCTGACAGATGGCACGACTTGACACGGCGGTGCTGACCGCATCGGAGGCCTATGCCCGCAATCACGCGGCGCAAAGCGAGCGTGTCGAAACCCTGCGCGCGCGTATTGCCGAGGCCACGTCGGGCGGGCGGCCCGATATGGTCGAACGTCACCGCAAGCGCGGCAAGCTTCTGGTCCGCGAAAGAATCGACCTGCTGGTCGATCCGGGCACTGCGTTCCTGGAGCTGTCGTCGTTGGCGGCCCACGGACAATACGGCGGAGCCGTACCCGGCGCCGGGATCGTCACGGGCATTGGTAACGTGCACGGCCTGCCTTGCATGATCATCGCCAATGATGCCACGGTGAAAGGCGGATCATTTTACCACGAAACCGTCAAGAAGCACATCCGCGCGCAGGAGATCGCGGCGGAAAACCGGCTGCCCTGCCTCTATCTGGTGGACTGCGGCGGGGCATATCTGCCCGAACAGGACAGGGTCTTTCCCGATGCCCGCCATTTCGGCAATTCCTTCTATCGCCAGACCAACATGTCGGCTAGTGGCTTGCCGCAGATCTCGGCGGTATTCGGCGGCTGCACGGCGGGCGGCGCCTATATTCCAGCACTGTCAGACGAGGTCATCATGGTGCGCGGCAATGCGCGCATCCATTTGGGCGGACCCTCGATCGTCAAGGTTGCGATCAACGAAGAGGTCGATGGCGAGACGCTGGGCGGGGCCGAGATGCATTCGCGCGTGTCGGGTGTTTCCGACCATCTGGCCGAGGACGAACATCACGCGCTCGCGCTGATGCGCGATATCGTGGCCGAGCTGGGCCAGTCGCGCCCGATGCAGCCCGACACGGCGCCTGCACCGCCGGCGCATGATCCGTCGGAATTGCTTGGCGTCATCAGCGCCGACCGCAAACAGCCCTATGACATGCGCGAGGTTCTGCTGCGCATGATCGACGCCGGCGAGTTCCGCGAATTCAAGCCCGGCTGGGGCGAAACACTGGTCTGCGGCACGGCGCGGATCCACGGCTACCGGGTCGGTATCCTGGCCAATAACGGCGCGCTTCTTTCCGACAGCTCGCTCAAGGGCGCGCAATTCATATCAATGTGCGATCAGCGGAACATCCCGCTATTGTTCCTGCACAACATTTCCGGTTTCATGGTCGGCACCGAAGCCGAGCGCGGCGGCATCGCCAAAGACAGCGCCAAGCTGGTCTATGCCATGTCCGTCGCCAAGGTTCCGCGCCTGTCGGTCCTGCTGGGCGGATCCTACGGGGCGGGCAACTATGGCATGTGCGGGCGTGGCTTCGCGCCGAATTTCCTCTTTGCCTGGCCCACGGCGGAACTGGCCACGATGTCGGCAGACATCGCCTCCAATGTGATGCTGGAGCTGCGCCGCCAGAAAGGCGGCGAGCCTGAAAAGATGGAGACCGATCTTGCACAGATCGAGGCGCAGGTGCGTGCCCAATATGGCGAACAGTCCGATCCCTATTACGCCACTTCGCGGCTCTGGGATGACGGGCTGATCGAGCCCGGGCAAACTCGCGACATTCTGGGTCTATGCCTGGCCATAGTCTCTTCGGTGCCCGACCTAGGGCGCCACACGCCCGTATTCAGAATGTGAGATCGGAAAAATGACGACAGTTCATGAAACCATCCAGCTTGAGACCGACGCGCGTGGCGTCGCCACCCTGACCCTGAACCGGCCGGACAAGCACAACGCCCTGAACGGTACGCTGATTGCGGAACTTTATGACGCGACCGGGCGGCTGGCTTCAGACGACGATGTGCGCATCGTTGTGCTGACGGGCACCGGCAAGAGCTTCTGCGCCGGGGGGGATTTCAACTGGTTCGCCTCGAACGTCGAGAAAACCCGCGCCGAGCGGGTCGAACAAAGCGCCACGCTGGCGCATCTGCTGCGCCGGCTGGACACGTTGCCCAAGCCACTGATCGGGCGGATCAACGGGCCGGCCTATGGCGGTGGGGTCGGCATGATTTCGGTCTGCGACTATACCATCGGCGTCGAAGGCGCGCGCTTTGGCCTGACCGAGGTGAAACTGGGTCTGCTGCCCGCGAATATCTCGCCCTACGTCGTGGCCCGCATCGGCAAGGTGCATTCGCGCGAAACCATGCTGTCGGGCGCCCTGTTCGACACGGCGCGCGCTGAACGGATCGGTCTGCTGACCGAAGTTGTCGCTCCGGACGACCTGGACGCCGCGGTGGACCGGGTGGTGCACGATCACCTTCAGGCTGCGCCGGGGGCCGTGGCCGATACCAAGGCGCTGGTCGCCTATGTCGCCTCCCACGACCTTGAAACCAACATGATCTACACCGCCGACCGACTGGCCGATGCCTGGGAAACCGAAGAAGGCATCGAGGGCATCAACAGCTTCATCAACAAAGACATTCCGTCATGGCGGGTCAAATGAGCTTTACCCGCGTCCTGATCGCCAACCGGGGCGAGATTGCCCGGCGCATCCAGCGCGGATGCCGCAAGCTGGGGCTGGAAAGCGTGGCGGTGTTCTCCGAGGCCGACCGCGATGCGCCCTTCGTGGCCGAGGCCGATCATGCGGTCTGCCTCGGTCCGTCCGCGCCGTCGGAAAGTTATTTGAACATTGAGGCCATCCTTGATGCCGCCCGCGCAACCGGCGCCGGGGCGGTGCATCCCGGCTATGGCTTCTTGTCGGAAAATGCCGATTTCGCGGCAGCGGTCGAGGCGGCGGGCCTTGTGTTCATCGGGCCTTCTGCCGCTGCAATCGCACGGATGGGAAGCAAGATCGAAGCCAAGGCCGCCGCCGAGGATGCGGGAGTTCCTGTGCTGCCCGGCTATCGCGGCGAAGATCAGTCCGACGCACGATTGCTGGAAGAGGCGCGCATGCTTGGCACCCCGTTTCTGGTTAAGGCCAGCGCCGGTGGGGGCGGGCGCGGCATGCGGCTTGTTTCTGATCTGAGCGGCGCGTCTGAAGCAATCGCATCTGCCCGGGCCGAAGCGCAAGGCGCCTTCGGCGATCCCGCAGTGTTCCTTGAGCGCTACGCGCCTCGTGCGCGGCATGTCGAAGTGCAAGTGTTCGGCGACAGCCATGGCAATGTCCTGCACCTCGGTGATCGCGACTGTTCGCTTCAACGCAATCATCAGAAGCTGATCGAAGAAGCCCCTGCTGCCGATCTTCCCGAGGCCCTTCGCGACGAAATGCGCGCAGCATCTGTGCGACTGGCGCAGGCGATAGGTTATCGGTCCGCCGGGACGGTGGAATACCTCTATGATCCCGAGCGCGGCGAGTACTACTTTCTCGAGATGAACACCCGGTTGCAGGTGGAACACCCTGTGACCGAGGCAATCACCGGCATCGACCTTGTTGAATGGCAGTTGCGCATCGCGCGGGGCGAGCCGTTGGCGCTGACGCAAAGCGATGTGCAGTTTGAAGGGCACGGCATTGAAATCCGCATCGCCGCCGAAAACCCGGGCGAGAATTTCCGCCCCGAAACGGGCGAGATCACCCTTTGGGCGCCGCCCGCGGATGTGCGGCTGGACACTGGGGTAGAGTGCGGTTCGGTCGTCGGCCACCACTATGATTCCATGATTGCTAAGCTGATCGTCCACGCGCCGGATCGGGCCGGGGCGATCCGCCGGGCGATCACCGCGATCGATGCTTTTGCCGTCGGCGGCGTCGGCCTGAACCTGGCCTATCAGCGCGCGTTACTGGCACACCCGGATTTTGAGGCGTTCCGGCACCATACCTCGGGCCTGCCCGAGATGTTCCCAGGCGGCTGGACTGAACCGTCCGCTGATCCCCGGGACATGGCCTTTGCCGCGATGGCGCTGCATCTGCGTCTCGTCCCGGCAGGCGCGTCGCCCTGGGAAAGCCTGGGGTCATGGCGACTCACAGCCCCTGCGGGACAGCCCGGTGCGGCCTTCTATTGGGACACAACCAACGAAGCGCCGATCCGCGTGACCGAGTCCGGGCCGGGGCCCGGGACGGTGCTTGCCGCCGTACAGCCGGACGGCCAGACAATAACGGCCGAAAATGTCGCCCTGAAAGGGAACCGTCTGAGCGGACGCATCGACGGCGTTCCGTTTTCGCGCATCGCCCATGTCGTGCGCGCGCCGGGTCACTGGCGGGTGCACCTGCAAACCCCTGCCGGAATGACCGCGACAGACCTGCGTACGCTGGAAGATCAGCATCTGCAACGTGCCACCGGCGGATCTGGCGGCGCTGACATGTTGTCGGCGCCCATGCCCGGCGCCGTTGCCGAGGTACGTGTTGCGCTCGGCGACCGCGTCGAAGCCGGTGACACGCTGGTGGTGCTGGAGGCCATGAAGCTCTTGCAAAGCCTGCCCGCGCCGGTCGCGGGCGTGGTGACGGAAATCTATTGTGCACCAGACGATACGGTCGCCGGGCACGCCCCACTTATCAAACTCGACCCGGAGGAAAACACATGACCAGACAAGACACCATCACCGCGGCCACCGGCCCGTTCAACGAAGACCTCAACATGATCCGCGACCAGCTGCGCCGGTTCATTGAAACCGAAGTGACAACCAAGGCCGAGTCCTGGGAAAATGACGGCATGGTGCCGCGCGACGTGCTGCGCCGGATGGGCGATCTGGGCGTGCTGGGCATGCGCTATGACGCGCAATATGGCGGCGCAGGGCTGAATGTGATGTCCAGCGTCGTGCTGGCCGAGGAAGTGGGGCGTTCCACCTTCGGCGGCTTTTCGGCCACGGTTCTTGTCCATACCGACATGGCCTCGCCGCATCTGGAAAACGCCGGTACGCCCGAACAAAAGGCGCGTTGGATGCCGTCGATCACGTCGGGCGAAAAGATCACCGCCGTGGCCGTGACCGAACCGGGCGCGGGCTCGGACGTGGCCGGCATGCGCACCCGCGCGGTGCAGGACGGGTCGGACTGGGTGCTGAACGGCACCAAGATGTTCATCACCAACGGTGTACATGCCGATCTGTATTTCGTCGGCGCCAAGACCGACCCCGATGCCAAGGGCTCGCGCGGGATCACCATGTTCGCGGTCGAAAAGGGCACGCCGGGCTTTTCGGTCGGTCGGGCGCTGAACAAGACCGGCTGGCTGTGCTCGGACACTGCCGAACTGATCTTCGAAGATGTCCGCATCCCGGCCGAAAACGTTTTGGGCGAGGTCAACCGCGGCTTCTATTCGGTGATGAAGAACTTCCAGAACGAACGCATCGTGCTGGGTGCGATGGCCTGTGCCGAAGCGCAATCCGCGCTGGACATGACAGTGGAATACGTCAAGCAGCGCAAGGCCTTTGGCGGTGTTCTATGGGAAAAGCAGGTGGTGCGCCAGCGGCTGGCAGACTGCCAGACGAGGATCGCGGCGGGACGGCAGCTGGTCTATCATGCCGCAGGTCTGGACGCGGCGGGCCACGATTGCGTGAAGGAGGTCTCGATGGTCAAGGCCTATTGCGGCGAACTGGTAAACAGCGTGCTCTACGACTGCGTCCAGTTTCACGGCGGCATGGGCTATATGCGCGAAACCCCGGTTGAACGCATGTCGCGCGACGCCCGTGTTCAGGCCATCGGCGGCGGTGCGAGCGAGGTCATGCTGGAAGAAGTCGCCAAGCGCATGTGAGCTTCCCTATCCAGCAAATCAACGATCTACAGAAACAAGGACGAAACAGATGAATTTGGAAGCCACTCAACGCCAACCGGTCGCAAGACTGACCCGAGAGATCTCAATAATACTCATCGGCACAATACTTCTGACACTATCCGCCAAAATCGCGGTGCCATTCTACCCGGTACCGATGTCAACACAAACCCTGGTGGTCTTGGGTCTCGGCCTTTTCCTGGGGCCGGTGCGCAGTAGTCTAGTTGTCGCTGCGTACCTTCTGGAAGGTCTGTTTGGCCTGCCGGTTTTCGCTGGCACGCCTCCCGCACCGGCGGGTCTGGCCTATTTTGCGGGTCCCACTGGCGGATTCTTGATTGGGTTTGCGCTCGCGGCGGCGGCTGCAGGATGGATGGTTCAAAAGCTGGCAGGGCTTCCGCCTTCAATCAGAGCATCTGTAGCGGTCCTCTCCGGTTCGATACTTATGTATTGCGCAGGGCTATTCTGGTTGGGTGGCTTTGTCGGCTATGGCGAAAAATTGCTGAACGCCGGGCTTTACCCGTTCCTGCTTGGAGACCTGACGAAGGCAGCAATTGCTGTAGTGCTGTATACAGGTTTCCATAATCGGGGTCACGCTTGACTGCTGGGCTTTGTTGCCTTGTTCCAGCGCCGGTTCTGACCGGCGCTGGACGCCAGCCCGAGGCTTCCAAAGCTATGCAAAGCAAAAGGCGGCTTTGCAAGTCCCAGACTTTTCACTGTCAGAAAGTGGTCGTATTCAATGACAAAACGCAGCATGTTTCACACAGAGCCGGAACCGTGTCGCGCGCGTGCAGAACAGGTGGCCGAGGGAATCCTGAGGATCGTTGCGAGCAATCCCGGGAAGATGACCTATCACGGGACGAACAGCTACATCATTGATACACCTGACGGTCGGTTCATTCTCGATCCGGGTCCAGCAGAAGACAGTGCACATTTCGAAGCAATTGTCGAGAATCTGGGAGGCAACCCGGCCGGAATTCTAGTGTCACACCACCATTCCGATCATTTCGGTGCCGTGCCGGGATTGCGCGAACGGACAGGTCTGCCCGTTTATGTTTCGCGTGCCTTTCCAGACGATGCATTTCAACCCGACGGGTTTTTGGAAGACGGGCAAAGGATTGCCGGTCTTACTGTCCTTCACACACCCGGTCACGCGAGCGATCACCTCTGCTTTGCGAGGCTGGATGGAGTGTTATTCACGGGCGACCACGTGATGAGTTGGAACAGTTCGATCGTCAGCCCCCCTGACGGCAACATGCGTGATTACTGCGACCAGCTTCAACGGCTTATTGATCGCGACGATAGGATCTGCCTGCCGGGTCACGGGCCCGTACTCCAGGATCCGCGCCCTTACATCGAACGGTTACTTGCCAACCGGATGCGCCGCGAGACCCAGATCCTCAAGCATCTCCTAAATACTTCCGATACAGTCCAGAATATCGCCGCTTCAGTCTACAAGAAATCTGACCCGCATATTGCAATGGCCGCCGAAAGGAATGTTGTGGCTCATTTACAGAAACTTCTTTCTGAATCGCGAGTGGCTCAGGAAGAAGGGATCTGGAGGGTAAATTAACATAAACTTAATTATGCGGCTTTATATTTTTCGTTGCGATAGTATATTATCGTATGTATGCTGAACTCCTCTCACGGAGGTCCCCCAGTATGCGCCATTTACTCAAGAAGCTCCTCCCCTCGGTCGCAGTCGCTTTGGCCGTGACAAGCTTTTCGCTGCCGGCACCCGCCCGCGCGCAGACCTACCCGATCGATTGCGCGATCCTCTTGTGCCTGTCTGGCGGCTGGCCCGCTTCCGTCCCTTGCGCCCGAGCCCGCGCCGAGTTCATCCGGCGGATTACGCCTTGGCCAGTGGAACCGCCGCTGCAAATCTGGCGCTGTCCCATGGGCGCGTCCTATGAGAGCGATCGGCAATCAAACAACGCTGACCGCATAATTGAAGCCTTGTACCGGACCGACAACCGTCGACCGCTCCAATCCTTGCCAGTAGATAATCTCGTTCCCACAGACTTCACCCTTCGGCTTGTTCAGGACCGCGCGGACATCGATATCAGCGGGCCAGAGTTCAATTTCGTGCGGTCCATCCGCGTCTTCGATGTACGGTATGCACGACAGCACGAGTCCGGGCGCGATGGGGATTGTAACCGAAGCGCGACCGTGGTCCTCGGCACCTACGGGACCCAAGGCGATTTCTCATGGCAGCGATCTTCCATAACTGCCCTGCCCGAGGCCCATGTGGGACTTGAACGTTGGGGCCAGAATTGCCCGGGTATCTATCACCGATCTGTCTTCGTCGATTGGCGTGACTATGAGGGCAATTACGGCTTCGAACAGGTGAACTACTAGCGCTGACAAAGACAGCTTTGCCATCATGCTGCGAGAATTTTAGCGTGCTGAGTTGTTCAAATACCGGCCCTTCGCTGCTTTCGGTGCGTTTGTCCGGAGAGCGGACTAAGCACCATTTCGCTGCGGCTGCGCCAGTGGCCGCTTCAGCTCAATCCGAAAAAACGGTTAAACCTAGAGAACCCACAAGGGAATGCTTTCCCCCGCTGCAGGCTACATCACTCACCGCTGTATCAATTGCGGCGCATCGGCATCCCCAAGGGCCATTTCGGGCAGCCAAGTGATAAGCTGAGGAAACGAGATCAGCGCCGCGATCAATGCAATCTCAATGGCAACAAGGGGTACCGCTCCGCGATAGATATCAGACAGATTGATACCCTTCGGTGCGGCCATCTTGGCAAAGAACAGGGCATAGCCGAAAGGAGGCGTCAGGAAGGACGTTTGCAAGGCCAACGCAATCAGGCCAGCGATCCAGATCTGCGCAAAGTAGGCAGAGCCGACGTGATCTGCGAAGTCGAGCTCTGAAATAATCGGCATCAGTACGGGTACAAAGACCAGCAGCACCTCGATCCAGTCAAAAACAAACCCAAGTATGATGATCACGCCAAGGAGGATCGCCAACAGTTCCCACCGGGTGAGATCGAATGCGGATATCCACTCGAAGATGACGTCCGGTCCACCGACCAGGTGGAAACTGAGCGAGAATACCGATGCGCCCAATACGATGAAGAAGACCATCGACGTCATCGTGCTTGTCTGCACCGTGACAGAGTTCAACGATGAGAAAGACAAGCGCTTTCGCGCCAGCGCGACCAATAGCGCGCCAAAAACCCCTACTCCAGCCGCCTCTGTTAGTGTCGCAAAGCCCAGAATGATGCTGAGCGGAATGGATGCGATGACCGCGACAGACGCGAGTACAAACAAGAGGTCTGACACAAGATTGGTCTTGGGTGTGTCCAGCGGGATTTCGACCGTTTTTCTCAAGGTGACCGCAAAGTAGACCGCGAAGGCCATGACCATCAGAAGCACAGGTACGATGAGGGCCACATACATCAATCCGATGCGCAGATAGAACACGTTCGAGATGAAGAACAGCATCACGGCTGGCGGGAACACGACACCCAATGCTCCAGAAGCTGCGACAGCGCCTCCTGCGGTTCGCGGTGCGTAGCCCGACGCCATCATCGGGGCATAGGCCACCAACGCCACAGTTATGACGGAAGCACCGATCACCCCGGCGGCGGGCGCAAGAACGAGGCCGATCAGCAAAGTCGCAATGGCGTAGCGACCGGGAACGCCTGTCAGAAGACGCCCCAGCAAGCGAAACATGGTTTCGGCAATCCCGCTGGCATTCAGGATCAGGCCAAGAAAAATCAACATTGGAACGCTGGTGAATTGGACTGATTCATTGGTCAGTACACCACGGGCCCGCAGGTAGATCAGCCCCAGATGCTGAAAATCAGTGATCCCCACCCAAACCGCAGCGACAAACCCCAAGAAGCCTGTCCCCGCGAGCACCAGCGCCACCGGAAAGCCACTGAAAACCCCAATCGCCATCACGACAAGCATGGCAACCGTGAGGACCTCATTCACCATTGTGCAGGCCGCTTGCTTGTTCCGGTGCACCTTGCGCACGTCTCCCTGTCAGAAAGGCGATGTTGCGAAGGGCTACGATCATCCCGGCAAGAGCCAGCAAGATGGGGCCGATGACCCCGGCAATGCGTTGTGCCCACAACTGAGTTTCCGCGTATTTCGTGGTGCGCATCAAACCGTCCCATCCGTAATAGGTCAGGATGGCGGCGAGCGGCAGAAGGACAAAAAGGCCGCCAATCAGTTCGATCCAAGCAATGCGGCGGGCGGACCAATGTCTGCGAAGAACATCAACGCGCACGTGACCGTCGCGCAGATAGGTATACCCAAAGGTCAAGAAAATTAGGATGAACAGCAGTGACGTGGACAGGTCCGGCAAATAGCTCGACACGCCAAGTTGTAGCTTGCGATCCAGCATCTGAAGCGCGCCATAAGCAGCAATCGAAACAACTGTCAGCCACGCAGTCACGACGCCGATGCCGCGAATGCCACGGTCAATCCAATCCAAAAATCTCAAGCCGAATTCCCTCCCAAAGTTCTTTGCCTGTTAGCTGTTATCCCCCCGTGACATCTCCCTTGCGATTGTCTTGTTCCCGATTTTCCGGCCTGACTTTCGAGGTGCGAAAGCTGTCCCAGAACAGCAATGCTGCCCCACAAAAGATCGCCACGTCAGCCAAGTTGAAGGACGGCCAGTGGTATGACCCGTAATGGAAGTCGAGAAAGTCAGGGACGGCCTGATAGCGCAGACGGTCAAGGATATTGCCAAGCGCGCCTCCGATGATCAGACCGAGCGCCGCACCTGTCAGCCTGTCCGGAGCCTTCCACAGCCAGATCAGCAGCCATGCCACGACCACGGCAGCAAGTGCGACCAGACCCCACCAGGGTACGACCCCGCCGAGCATACCGAAGCTGACCCCATCGTTCAAAACCCGCACGAGGTTGAGAAAGGGCAGAACCTCGACCCCGTTCTCAAGCGCCGGGGAGTTCAGGGCAAGAGCCTTGGTGCCCTGATCAACACCAAACGCGGCGATGGCGCAAAGCCCACCGAGAACGCGGCTGTTCATGCCACCGCCTTCAGATCGGCCCGCGCGTCGCGGATGATCGCCCATGACGAGTGCAGGAACAGTCCGGCGATCCCGAAGGCTACGATGAGATCGGGCCATGCGCTGCCTAGCCAAACCACCAGCCCGGCGGCGATAACGACTGCGGCGTTGCCGATGGCGTCGTTGCGCGAGAACAGCCAGACAGCGCGCATGTTCGCGTCGCCCTTGCGGTACCGCAGCAACGGCAGCACGGAGATGACATTTATCACAAGAGCAATCAGGCCCAGAATCCCCATCAAAGTGGCGTCTGGGGTTGTCGGCTCGAATGCCCTTATGATGGTCGTGCCAAAGACTCCAAGACCAAGCAGGCCGAGGAAGATGCCCTGGATCAGGGCCGACCGCGCTCGCCAAGCGAGGCTCCAGCCGATGGCCAACAGGCCGAGGAAGGTGATTGCGCCGTCGCCGATGAAATCCAACGCGTCGGCCTTCACGGCCTGTGATCCGGCAATGAACCCGCCGATCATTTCAAGAACGCCATAACCAACATTCAGGATCACAACGATCCAGAGCGCGCGGCGATAGCCAGGGTCCTGATGGGCCGCACCTTGCTGAATATCTTCGTCGCTCTCGATGCGGTCAAACCCATACCCTGTTGTCTCGACGGCTTTTTCAATTTCCGGCAAGCGCGCTTCGGGAGCTGTCAAAGTCATTATGTGCGTTGCAGTAGACACTTTCACGGCGTCAGGCGCGATACCCGCAGATTGCGCCGCCCGCTCGATCTGGGCGGCATCCTTGGCGCAATCCATGCCGGAAACGCGGTAACGAAAGGATGGGATATCTGCTATCGCGCTTTCTGCGTTGGCCATGATCGCAGTTCTCCTGCTAAAGTGGATCAAAGGATAATATATCAGTGAGCAATGATATGACGCAGATCGTTGTGGACCGCAAGGTCGGTACCATTGAACAACGAGCAAAACTATTTCGCGGCTTTGCCGACCCAAGCCGCTTGTCTATTCTCGGCGCGCTGTGCGGGGAGCCGCTGGTTGTTCACGAACTCGTCGAGCGTACGGGACTATCACAACCAAACGTATCCAACCACTTGCGATGCTTGTTGGAGTGCGGGCTAGTTAACAGCGACCGAGATGGGCGCTTCATCCGCTACCGTATCAGTAGCGCACGTATCGCAACGCTGTTGAGCGATGTGGACGCACTTCTCGATGTGGTCGCAGGGGGCGTTGAGTCCTGCGACAACTATCGCGGGAGATAAGCAGCCACTAAGCGATGAAATAGACTAGGACAGAGCTAAAGGACGACTGATATTGATGTAACGCGCCGTCAAATTATTATAGCCGCTGTAGGTCTTACCATCATTGCACCCTTCGCCGCGATTGCGCAGGGAGCTCCGTCGATCCACGTTCTTAAGGACCCGAATTGCAGCTGTTGCCGGGTTTGGGTCGATATTCTTCGAGCGGAAGGCTTTCGTGTAACCGAGGAGCGCAGCTTTGGCACTCTGCTGGTTCGGCACAAGTTGGACAATGGCATCCCTCAAGACATGATGTCGTGCCACACGGGCGAGATCGATGGCTACATGATCGAGGGCCATGTGCCGGCTGCAGACATCCGTCGCCTTCTGGACGAACGTCCAGATGCAGTCGGTCTCGCCGTTCCAGGCATGCCCTATGGATCACCCGGAATGGGGCCGGAAGATCAGCGGGAAGCCTACGAAGTATTCCTGATCCGGCGCGACGGTAGCACCGAAGTGTTCACGAGTTATGACGCAGCCTGAGGTGAAATTAGACGATCAGAAATAATAGGGAGAAGACGATGACACAGCATAGACTACGATTTATGGGTTTGGGCGCGGTGTTTGTCATCATTGCCACTGTGGCCGTCGCACAGCAGCAACGAGGCGATTGGTGGGGCCACGGGCCGATGGGACCGGGCCACATGTGGTCTGAACGCATGCCTGGCTGGGGGCACGGAAACATGGGACCAGGCCAGCAGCAGCGCATGCAACGACACTGGACTTACATGAACGAGGGCGTGCCCGCAGCTTATCGGGGTGCTCGGAACACTATTCGCGCGACGCCTGAAGTTATCGCGGAAGGCAAGACGCTATACACAGCGAACTGCGCAAGTTGTCATGGAGCCGAGGGTCTCGGGGATGGTGAGGCCGGTCGGTCTCTCGTGCCTTCTCCGGCTCTCCTTAGATGGTTTGTTCAGATGCCGATGTCGGGAGACGAGTATCTGCTCTGGGCAATTTCTGAGGGCGGTCAGCGCTTCGGAACAGAAATGCCAGCCTTCAGGGAAGCGCTGACTGAAGAAGAAATCTGGAAAATCATCGCATACATGCGTGCGGGGTTCCCGTGATACCGCGCACCGCGAACACTTTGTAGAGCTTTTGGCGGTGCTTCCAAAAATACACAATTTCGCCGATCACCACCAAAACTGACATTGGTGGAGCGCGCAGCATCGCTCACTCTGGGCTCCTTCGAGACCTTCGCTGCCATCAGCTCAAATGACCGGTACGCTCGCAGACCCTTTCCATCAATATGAACTGGCGGCTGCGTGAGAATCCTATCCACTGTCACTTTTTCGAATCCGCGTGAGCGCATCGAAGTCGATTTCTTGCTTCTGTTCGTCACTTATATCCGGCCGGGTTTCCGATACCGGCTGGGGCCCTTGGACGTCCCACATCACCGCATGTGAGCCTGTACTCCAACGATAAACCCAACCAACAACACTGCACCCATCGGTCCCGATCAGATTGGCGATCGCGACGCCCTCACCCCTATCATCGTTCACTGTTTACTGACTTCCTGCACTGTGGCGCTGCGAATTGCGGCGTGGGGTTGCAGAGCGTTCACTACGACCGCGCGCCGGACTTCGACCCGCGCGGGGAATGCCTCGCGCGGCCCGCGCGCTCACGCGCGTGACCAATCCCCGGCTTCAGGGATCACCACGACAAAAGGCCCACTTTCCCTTTGAGGGTTCAGCGGGCCTTCATCGTCTCAGATGTCAGGGGGAGGAGTCCCCTGCCCTACCAGTCGCGCGCCAGCATGATGGTCAGCACGCGCATGGTGGTGGCAGGATTGTCCGGGGTCTCAGCCCCGTAGCGGAAGTCCGAGTCTGCTTCGTAGAGATCGATCTTCCAGAACACGGTCTCGCCCCGGATCTCGACCGCCCCGAAATCGTGCCATCCCTCGGGATCATTCTCAGGCTCGAATGTATCAAACGCACCGGTCGCCTTCACCGCCTCGGCCATGAAGCCGTCACCGGCCTCCATAAGCGCGCGGGTGACATGCATGCGGCCCTGGATGGGCTGCGCGGGCGGCACCCCAAGGCACGCGAGCTTGCGAAACGCGTCGTTTTGCGCCGCGATCACGGTCGGATCCGGAAGGTCTGGCTGGGGTTGAACATTCATGGACATGGGGATCTCCTTTGAGAGGTTTGAAACACCCTTCTCAAAGCCCACTTTTCCTTTTCCGCTTGGCGGAGGAACCCGGTCCAAACCTGCCCGAACCAAACAGTTCCAATAGTCCGCTCTGCGGGACTTTTCGGGCTTTCGCTGCGCCGTTCACGAAGGTCCGTTGCCCCCTCTTCTTTAGGGTGGACTAAGCATCGAGTAACGCATCGATCACCGCGCATTCTGGGGCAGCATCGCCGGTGCATCGCGCAACAGTGTCCGACAGGACGCGCTCGATGCGCTGCAGATCGGCAATCTTGGCCTGAACGTCAGTCAGATGATCTTCGGCGATGATCTGCACCTCGGCGCATGTCCGGGATCGGTCATCGACCAGCCCAAGCAGCCCGCGAACCTCTTCGAGAGAAAAGCCTAGATCGCGGGACCGCATGACGAATTTCAGCCGCTTGACGTGGGCATCGTCGTAGCTTCGGTAGCCCTTCGTACTGCGCGGCGGGTCCGGCATGATCCCGATTTTCTCGTAATAGCGAATGGTTTCCAGGTTGCAGCCCGTTGCGCGGGCCAAATCGCCCCGCCGAATTGATCTCACGCTTGTGTTACTCATTGTGCCGAAAAATCCCTTGAGCCTGTATCAACTACAGACCCTAGAACGGTGGAAACATCTGTTCAAGGAAGATTCGATGGAACAACATTTGGCGGAACTTCCGCAATCTCAGTCGCAGAAAATTGGCGACGAAACCACCAAGGGATGGGGCGTGACCGGCCTCGGCGTCCTCGGTGCGCTGGCGATGACTTCTTGCTGCATCCTTCCATTGGTGCTGGTCAGCTTTGGCGTGACAGGCGTGTTCATCGCGCAGCTCGGGGCGCTCTATGCCTACAAATGGTACACCTTCGCGCTGAGCGCCGCGTTTTTGGGATACGGCTTCTACAAGGCTTACAAGCCTGTAGATGCCGAGGCCTGTGCCGATGGCACCTGCGCCCGCCCCATCGACCGCCGCATCATGCGCGCAACCCTCTGGGCCGCTTCCGCGATTGTCGCTGTCGCCATGATCTTTCCCTACATCACCCCCTTCATCCTGAAATTCTGAACGAGGACCATGACCATGAAGCATCTCCTGTTATCCGCCCTGGCCATCGTCGCACTCTCGACCCCGGCCCTCGCTGAAGAGCGCCAGGTCGAGATCGCCGTCAGCGAACTGACATGCCCGTCCTGTTCGTTCATTGTTGCCAGCTCGATGCGCGGTGTTCCGTCGGTCGAGATCGCCGCATTCGAGGACGGCCCCGAATACGGGCAGGGTGTTTACAGCGTGACCTACGATGACGCCGAAACTTCCATCGAAAGCATCATCGGCGCGGTGACGGCCAATGGCTATCCGGCGCAGGTGCTGCCCGACACAGCCTCCTGAGCCGCCTGCAATGCGTGACAATCTCCTGCAATGCGTGACAATCTGATGGGTGGCCTGCTGGCCTTCGGAATAGCAGCTCCGGTCGTGGTCGTCTGCTGCGGCGGCGGAACTGCCGTGCTTGCAGCGTTGTTCGGCGGCGTTGGGGCTTGGCTCTCTGGAATGAGTGGCATTGCCGTGCTGGTTTTGGCGGGTCTGACCTACCTGATCGTCCGCGCACTGCGTCGTTCGCAAATGAAACGCGCCTCCGGCCCCGACCCATCACAAAGAAAGACGGCTCCTTGACTGACACACCTGAAAATTCCGACCGTCTGCTGAAATGGGGGCTTGGCGGTGCGCTCTTCGCCGCGCTCTGCTGCTTTACACCGCTTCTGGTCGTCATCGTCGCTGGCGTCGGATTGTCGGCCCTCACGGGCTGGCTCGATTACGCCCTGTTCCCGCTGCTGTTTTTCAGCCTCGCCGTGGTGGCACAGGCCCTTTGGCTGCGCGCTGGCAAACCGGGACCGGCCCCGAAACTTTGGGCCACCGGCCTCGCGGTGGCCCTGTCGATCCTGATCATTCTTCTCGAATTCAGGTTCGCAATACGGATCACAATCGGCGTTTTCGCCGCCACAGCACTCTACGCGGTTCTCCTGAACCGTGCGCAAAAGAAAGGATCGCTCTTATGATGATGGGATGTTGCACCGCCACCGGCATGGTCTTCGGCCTCCTCGGCATGTTGACACCGCTGATCGCCATCGGCGCGGTCATATATCTGCTCGCCGCCAGACCAAAAGACCCCGAACATGGCGAGGCGCGCTGAGATGAAAGACCTGAACAAAAACGACGATGAACAGGGCGGCTATGACCTGATCGTTCTTGGGGCCGGATCGGCGGGGTTCTCCGCCGCAATTACCGGCGCGGATGCCGGAAAGCGTGTCGCCCTCGTAGGACATGGCACCATCGGCGGAACTTGCGTCAACGTGGGATGCGTGCCCTCCAAGGCGATGATCCGTGCGGCAGAGGCCGTGCACTGTGCGGGGGCTGCCAAGCGGTTCCCCGGCCTGTCGGGACGGGCACAAGTGGATGATTGGCAGACGCTCGTTCAGTCCAAGGACGATCTGGTCACGACCCTGCGCCAGAAGAAATACGCGGACCTTCTGCCGGAATATGAGGATGTCGATTACATCGACGCCGGTCCCGCGCGGCTGATCGAAGGTGGCGTGACAGTCGGTGAGCGAACCCTGAAAGCACCGAGGACCATCATCGCCACGGGCGGGCGTCCCGTTCTGCCGACCATCGACGGCATCGAGGAAATCGGCGCGCTCAACAGCACCAGTCTTCTGGAACTCGAAGTACTGCCGAAAAGCCTGATCTTCATCGGCGCGGGCTACATCGGCGCGGAGCTGGCCCAGATGATGAGCCGCATGGGCGTGAAGGTCACGCTTGTCGCCCGTTCGCATCTGTTGCCCGGCGCGGAACCAGAGGTCTCGGAGGCATTGGCGGCGGCGTTCGAGGCCGAAGGCATCACCCTTCTGACCGGGTTAAGCTACGACACTGTGCGCCGCGACGACGCGGGCGTGACACTGCGCGTGATCCAGAACGGAAAGCCTGTCGAAGTGACGGCGGATCACCTCGTTTCGACCGCTGGCAGGCGGGCCAATACCAAAGATATGGGCCTGGACGCAATCGGCGTGGAAACCGACGCGCGTGGGTCCATCGTCGTCGGCGAGGACATGCAGACATCGGTGCGCGGCATCTATGCCGCAGGCGATGTGACCGACCGCGACCAGTTCGTCTATATGGCGGCCTATGGTGCAAAGCTCGCGGCCAAAAATGCGGTTCTCGGCGAAGACCATCGCTACGACAACGCCGCGATGCCCTGGGTGGTATTTTCCGACCCGCAGGTCGCGGGCGTCGGTCTCGGTGAAGCCCAGGCGCGGGACGCGGGCCTCGACGTCAAGACGTCCATCGTACCGCTCGATCAGGTGCCGCGCGCACTGGCCGCACGCGACACGCGCGGATTGATCAAGCTGGTGGCGGACAGAAAGTCCGACCGGCTGCTTGGCGGCCAGATCATCGCGCCCGAGGGGTCCGATACGATCCAGACCCTCGTTATGGCGCTGAAGTTTGGCATGACCACAAAGGCGCTCGGGGAGACGATCTTCCCCTATCTGACGACCGTGGAAGGGCTGAAGCTGGCGGCGCAAACCTTCGATATGGACGTGGCAAAGTTGAGCTGCTGCGCCGGATGAAGATCAGGACAAGGACCGGAGAATGAATGAAGACTACGACCTGATCGTCATCGGGGCGGGCATGGCGGGCGTGGCCGCGGCCAACAAATGTGGCGCGGCAGGATGGCGTGTCGCCATTGTCGATGCGCTGCCCTACGGCGGCACCTGCGCATTGCGCGGCTGCGATCCAAAGAAAATCCTGCGGCGCGGTGCGGAAATCATGGACGCGGCACGGCTCATGCAGGGCAAGGGGATCGATCCCGGTGATCTGTCGATCAACTGGGCCGATCTGATGGCACACAAGCGTGGCTTCACCGATCCCGTGCCGGACAAGATGGAAAAGGGCCTGTCGGGCAACGGCGTCGAAACCCTGCATGGAGCCGCGCGGTTCACGGGAAGCAACACGCTGGAGGTCGATGGAACGGCATATCAGTCGGAACGGTTCCTCGTGGCCGCCGGTGCCATGCCCAGGCCGCTGAGCTTCACAGGGGCCGATCTCGTGATCGACAGCACGGATTTCCTCAACCTGGAGGCCCTTCCCAATCGGGTTCTTTTTATCGGTGGCGGCTTCGTGTCCTTCGAGTTTGCGCATATCGCCGCACGGGCCGGAGCCAACCCGATCATCGTGGATCGTGGCGCCCGGCCCTTACGCGGCTTCGATCCCGATCTGGTCGAAATGCTGATCGACCGCAGCGGCGGTATCGGCGTGGACCTGATGCGCGAAACCGAAATCGTATCGGTCTCGGAAGCCAGTAGAGCATTCACTGTCGAGGTGAAGTCGGGCGATGAAACCCGAACAATCGAAACCGATCTGGTCGTGCATGGCGCGGGCCGTGTGGCAGCCCTGGCCGATCTGAATCTTGAGGCGGCTGGTGTTGATTACAGCGACAAGGGCATCGTTGTAGCCCCGCATCTGCAAAGCACGACAAACAGCGCGGTCTTTGCCGCCGGAGATTCCGCCGACACCGATGGCATGCCGCTGACGCCAGTCGCAGTGATCGAAGGGAAGGTCGCGGCCTCCAACATGCTCAAAGACACTCAGACCGCACCGGATTATGCCGGTATTCCTACAGCCGTCTTCACAGTCCCGGAAGTGGCGCGTGTCGGCATGTTGGAAAGTGAGGCAAGGGACGCCGGGTATGATGTCGATGTTCGGTTCACCGACACTGGCGATTGGTATTCGAACTACCGGATCGGCGAGACCTCTGCTGCCGCGAAGGTCCTCGTGGACAAGTCGAACGGCAAGATCCTCGGCGCGCACCTGTTCGGCCCGGAATACGGCGAACTGATCAATTTCTTCGGGCTGGCAATCAAGCTGGGCCTGGCGGCCAAGCAACTTAAGTCGATGACGGCGGCCTATCCAAGTGTTGGATCGGATTTGGGCTCGCTTCTCTGAATTTGAAAGATTTTTCGCAATAGACCCGATCCTCCTCGGAACGTATGTCTGGCCCGATGAAGACGGTTCTTATCTACTTCGCCGCTGCGCTGGCCGAAATTGCCGGATGCTTTGCTTTCTGGGCCTGGTTCCGGCTGGACAAGAGCGTGTTTTGGTTGGCACCGGGCATGCTGTCCCTTGCCGCTTTCGCCTGGCTACTGGCGCTCAGCCCCGCCGATCAGGCGGGCCGCGCCTATGCAGTCTACGGTGGCGTTTACATCGTATCGTCCCTGCTGTGGCTATGGGGCGTAGAAGGGCATCGCCCGGATCAATGGGATGTAGTTGGAGCGGTCATTTGCCTTGTCGGTGCGGGTATTATTCTCTGGGCACCGCGCAGTATTTGAGAGGCAGCCGCAGACGGGGTGAAGCGCTGAATCGTTCGATTAGATCGCCTTTTGGTTCACGCGTTCCGACAACTCGGCGCTGCTTTCCCTCCGCATCGCGGCTGCGATCAAGCAGGTTTTCTACCGCCCTCGAAAGCAGCGATACATCCTTTACGCAGCATCGGTCAAAGTGGGCTCGAAGCTGCCATTTTCTGCGTTGCGGAAGAGCATAGGTCATGCTGCCTCAGCGCCCTCCCCTGCCCTGCACGCCTCCGATCTGGCGATCAGATAGTCGCAGGCCCGCTGCGCGTCCGCGGCGTGCCGGAAGATTGCGCCCTTGTCCGACCGAAGAACGCGCAACCAGTTGTGGAGGTAGGCGGCATTCATCTCGAGCGTATGCGCGGTAAAGCCCAGCGTCTGACCCAGGAACACCGAGGTCAATTCCGCGACGATCTCCTCGCGAGCATAGGACGTGTTGCCAAACTTCGAGAACCCGAAATCGCGGTTCAGCCGATGGGGGGCTTTTGTGGCATGGGCCAGCTCATGGGCCCAGACCCCGTAGAAATTGCGCGGGTCCTGAAACCGCGTGATGGACGGCATGTAGACCTTGTCCACGGGGGGCAAATAGTACGCCTCCGTGCCCGTGAAGACGGTTGTGATGTCGATGGCATCGAAAAACGCTTGCATGTGCGGGATGGGCTCGGACGGCGGATGCTCGGGCACGGGCTCCGGGTCAGGGTAGAAACTGTCGGGCAAGCCCTCGATCTGGCAGGCATTGAACACGCGGTAGGATTTCTGGAAGCGGAAGATGCGGGCTTCCTCGGAGTGATCATCCCCGCTGCTACGGTCGTCCTCGCCATCGGCGTCTTTCCGGCTTTGGCCGTAGTAGACAACGACAGAGGACTTCTCGCCTTTGCGCACCTTCGCGTCCAAGGCATTGGCCTGAGGCAGCGTCATCCAGAAGGGCGAGCTGTGGCCCGCCATCACGGTGCGCATCGTCAGCAGGAAGTTGTTGACCCCCTGGTAGGGCTCACCCCCCACGCGCAGGGGGCGAGAGCTGCCGCCTGCGGTCCAGGGCTTTCGCCAGGGCAGGACGCCGCGCTCAATGATACGGATGATTTCGTTTGTGATGACCTCGGAGGCATCGAATTTGGGCGTACGGGATCGGGCCATGGCTGGCCTCCTTTTCGAGTTTTGGTGAGAGGGAGTGGTGACTAGGTTGACCGACAGGGGCGCGGATCGTTGGCGATCCTGCCACCGAGGGCTTCGACCATGTCGATGTAGGTGGTCAGCGACACGGACTTGCCGGGACCCGAAGAGTCAGGGTCGACCGATCCGTCCCGCGTCACCCGCGGCAGGTTCGCGAAGGCGATGACATCGGTGACGAGTCGGATATCGATGAACGGCGTGCCACGTGCGACCGCAAGAGTGGCCAAGGGAAAGCGCTCGATCGGCGCGAAGGTCGACACGGTGGTCCAACCGAGATGGAGGAATGTCCCACCCTCCCCGCAGATCACATGCGCGTTTGGCAATGACGCCGCCTGCTTCAGATAGCCGAGATCACGCAGGACGGTCTGGCGTTCGAGCCGCTGTGCCAGCGCCCTCTGGCCAGTTCGGCGCAGCTCTCTATGCCGCCACCAGGAGGCGGCGGTTGCGCGGAGCACGCGCAAGACACCTGATTGCATAGGAATGCCCTTCATCCGGAACGGCAGACCGGAACCCGGCCCGGACCCATCTGAGGGACCCCAAAGGCCCTCATCCGTCAGTCACAAAACCCGAAGAACACTTTCTCTTTTTCCGGCCCCTTTGGGCACACAACAAAACCGAAAAGCCCGGCACATCTGCCGAAGCCATTGATTTCATGCAGCAATTCCAGATCGGCAGGCAAGATCGGCAACGCATATCGGCAAAACCTTGCTTGAAAGTACGAAATGTGTTTATTTGTCAAATACTTTGCAAACATGGAAGATCGGCAAAATGCTGGAAACACCCGCCAGGATCGAACCCTGCTTCTTCGAGGAGCATATTCCTACAGAACTGGCAGACCTTTCGGTCGACATCCAGAGGGAAGCCACCGGGCTGGGACAAGGGTTGCATCCTGACAGCGCAGCTGAGCTTGCCGATCTCGTCCGTGTGATGAACTGCTATTACTCCAACCTGATCGAAGGACACAACACGCGCCCCCGCGATATCGAAAGGGCGCTGGCTGGTGCCGAGCTTGAGGAAGAAACCCGTCCCCTCGCCCTTGAGGCCCGGGCGCACGTCATCGTTCAACGGGCCATCGACGAGATGCATCGCAAGGGCACCCTGCCCCGCCCCACATCCGTCGAATTCCTGACTTGGGTCCATAAGAGCTTCTACGACGAGATGCCGAATGAGTTTCGGGTCATCGAACATCCCGACGGCACACAAGAGCCCATCGTTCCGGGACGCATGCGCCAGGATGATGATCGGGAAGTTGCGGTCGGGC
Organism: Vannielia litorea; assembly: GCF_018424695.1. GTDB lineage: Bacteria > Pseudomonadota > Alphaproteobacteria > Rhodobacterales > Rhodobacteraceae > Vannielia > Vannielia litorea_A. Next base: position 116,873 of record NZ_QTNQ01000001.1, on the reverse strand, counting down.
GCCACCTACCTCCTTCATCGTCGCGCGTCGCGGCATTCATGGACCACTTCGACAAACGATTTCAGATTGCGGCGCGGTCTTCGAGCGGACGGATCATTGCGATCGCCTCTGCGCATCACCGGCTCAACTACATCCACCCTTTCCCGGATGGTAACGGCCGTGTCAGCAGACTGATGTCTCATGCCATGGCCCTCACAGCGGGGATTGGTGGCCAAGGGCTCTGGTCCGTATCACGTGGGCTGGCCCGCGGGCTAACCGATCGGGGCGAGTACAAACGGATGATGGATCTGGCCGACAGTCCACGCCGCGGAGACCGCGACGGACGGGGGAACCTGTCAGAAGCGGCACTGAAGACGTTTAGTGAATGGTTCCTAAAGGTGACGCTCGACCAGATCAGCTTCTCAGCAAGATTGTTCGATCTCGGCGGATTGGACCAACGGTATCGTCGTCTTGTTGCAGATACCATCGATGACAAGCGAGCGCCGGAACTAATCTCGGCGGTTCTTCGTCATGGGGCACTGGAACGAGGCGATGCGCAGATTGTGCTCAAGACGTCCGAGCGTACTGCTCGCAACACGCTGAGTAAACTGACCGCCGCCGGATACATGACGTCCGTCTCGCCGAAGACGCCGGTTCGGTTGGCGTTTCCGTTGGATTATCGAGAGCGGCTCTTTCCAAACCTCTTTGGAGACGGTGACATGCCCGTGTGACTGGCAACCGAAGCACCCTGTTTCTGGCCAAGTCCGCGAGCGCTGCCTCTGACCGTGTTGGAAAGAAGTTCACAGCTGTGAACTATCCCGAGCTATCCTACTTGTCAGCCGAGTTCACAGCTGTGAACTCATCATGCAGCATCCCGCCGCATCAAGGCCATGATCATCGGACCGCAGGAGAACTCCCCAATTGCTGCCTTTGAAGATAGGGTTCTCAAGTAGCCTCCAGGTGATCGGATATCCGCAAACCGTTCAAGCATTGCAACGATCACAACAGACGCTTCTTCGGGACCCATATAGCGTTTCGCCTCGTCCCACGCGGACGGGGAAATACCCATCATGGGCCTGACCACATCAGCTACACGGACCAGATCGTGCCAGTGGCGAACAGGCTGCTCGGAATAAGCTTTGAATTCCTGACAGGAGGCGAGGACGAGACCAAGCGGTATATTCGGCATCAGTTGATCGTCAGTAATTGCCGTTGGGTTCGCCTCATCTTCAGAACACAGAGGGCTATCGGCAACTTCTGGAATATCGCGCGCAACGCCTCCGCCCCGCGCTTTTTCTAAGCGAGGTTCAAGATCATAAGAGTCTTTATTTGAATTCTGATAGTGCTGCTCAGAAACAGCATCATTGGTGCTCATATTTTCTGTTTCACAGCCATCCAGAAGGTTTCTGGCGTGATCTAAGGCTGACCCCAAAGAGTCTTCGATGCGCCTAAGGTCTTCCATTTCGAGTTTTCTGCGAAGATCTCGGGCCATTAGGGCCGCAAGATCAGAGAATTGGTCCCAGACGCCCTGATCCGGACGAAGTGAGCGCCCGTACTCGGCCAGCCCTGCGAGGTCACGCCGCATGAGGCTCACAGTGGCACGTAGGCGCTTGTACCGCTCTTCTGCGGCCCGGACGGTCTCAGCGGCCTCACAAACCTCCTGGAAGCGTCGAACGAGCGGAGAGAGGTCGAACCCAAACGCAACCTTTTCGTCGCCGTAGCGGCGGGCATAGCGCTTCCCATTGGGGCTATCGCGCCGGACAACAAAGCCAGTCTGCACAAGGTTGGAGAGGTGGCGCCGCATCGTCGAGCAGGGCATGCCGTTCAGGCGCTCGCAAATCGCCTTGTTGGACGGATGTACAATCAATTCGCTGTCATTGCCTCCGAGAATTGTCGCTTGGTGAAAGCTGACCAGCGCCTGAAGCACCGTCAAATCCCGATCGGACAAGCCGAACGCGACTCGAGCGGCAGCGAGCTCCCTCAGGACCTCCCACTTGTTGGCGCCGACTGGGGGCAGGTCTTCCTGGGTCGCTGCCTGATGTTTCAGGATGGCAGCATCTATCGTTCGCCGGAACGGCGTTACGGGCGTGTAGTCCATTTTGTCATTCACGAAGACAAAAATATCCCGGTCCGCGAATCACTTTGGACTTGCGGAAAATAGCTCCGGACACTACCTTGAAGGTGCTAGAAACAAGTTAGGGTCTCGTGGAGTGGTCGCTTTGCGGGACCTTTTCTTTTGCCTTTTCGTGCCTCCTTCTTTGATTTCTGCTCTTCCTCAGTCTTCCGACCGCTGCTTCCAGCGTTCGTGAAGGTCTTCAATCATGTCATGCACTTGCGTCTCGACCCAATCGGCGAAGTCTCCATCCGCCAACTCGATCGATAGGCCCTTGGCAGTGCGTTTGACCGTGCCGCCGCGTTTGCCGCCGATCTTCAGCGGGACGCTGGAAGGTGGGGCAGGGGAGGGCGACTTGGCCGGTTTAATCGCCTTGGTCACAGCCTTTTCTACGGCCAGGAACGTTTGGATGGACGGGTCATTGGTAGAGGCAATGTCATCCACCACCATGGAGGTCTCGGCATTTTCACGTGCCTCTTTCGCGATCCCGATAAGGTCCTCGCGGTCCAGACCATTCTCGTCGATGGCCCGACCAAGGGATTCCCATCGGGGTCGGCCAATGCCATGGGCGGCGCCAATGGCGCGTACCAGATCCGGCCCGACCATGTCCGCGATCGCGATCGCCATAGATATGGACGACTTCGTGACGGTAAGAATTTCTGCAACCTGAGATTGATTTCCGAAGCCGGACGACACAAGGTCCTTTGCGAACAGGGCCTTTTCAATAAAAGACAAATCGCGCCGACCCATGTTCTCCGAAATCTGAGCACGCAGAGCGCTGTCGTCATCCAGGTTGGTGACTAACGCGCGAACCTTGGTAACCTTATCGGACTGACGGATCGCCTCCAGCCTGCGTCGCCCATAGACCAAAAGGTAGCGATCATCTTCACCCGGCGCACGTCGCACGAGGATCGGAACAGTCTGACCGTTCGCCTCAATCGCATCGCGCAAATCCATTACATCGGCCGGGTCAAGCCGGTCCGCCATACGCCCGTCTTCGATGCTCGCCGGGTCCAGTTCCCAAACATGATGGGAATCGACCGCGTCGCGGGCGGACCGAAGGGCACGATTCGAGGTCATCATCGGTGTCACAGCACCTGTCTGAGGGGCAGGGGAGGGGGCCCCAGCTGCCGCGAGACTGTCCAGCATTGACATGCGCTTCTTCTTGCCACTGGTCATGTGCGCCCCCAGGTTTTCTGGATTAGGTCGGCGATCTCGTCATTTAGCGTATTCAGGCTCTCAATCGCGCGATCATAGGTGGAACGCGTGAACGCGCTGCGTTCCACTTCATAAAGTGTCTGCTTGGTCAGGCCCGCATCTGAGATGGCTGTAGACTTCAACATGGGCGAATTCAGCACGGCTTCGCCGTACATTGTTCGCAGGAAAGCCACGATGCGGTTCTGCGGCGCATCCTGCGGCTCGTAGCGGGTCAAAACATAGCGCATCCAGTCATGAGACATGTCAGCGCCGCTCTCGGCAATCACGTCCATGAGGTCGGCTGTCATGCGGAGGAATTGCGACATGGACATCACATCGAGCATCTCTGGATGGATGGTCACCAGAACGCCCGTGGCCGCGGACAGGGCGGACATGGTCAGAAAGCCAAGCTGCGGCGGGCAATCTATGACGACCACGTCGTAGTCCTCATCGACCTGGGCCAGCGCCTCCTTCACGCGGAAGAAGAAAAGTCCGGCATTGCCCTGCGCCAGCGCGCGCGGGGTGTCGTGCTCGAACTCCATCAATTCGAGGTTGCCGGGGATCAAGTCCAAATTGGGGATATAGGTCTTGCGGATGACCGACCGGATCGGCTCCGGGTCCTCATAGCGGATCGCATCGTAGAGAGTGCCGCCATCTTCGAGGTCCAATTCCGGCTGAACGCCGTGCAGCGCGGTGAAGGAAGCTTGTGGGTCAAGATCAATGCCCAGCACACGATATCCGCGCAGGGCAAGCCGTTGGGCGAGATGGGCAGAGGTTGTTGTTTTTCCGGACCCGCCCTTGAAATTCATCACGCCGATGACCTGAAGATGATCACCCTCTCGTCGTCCGGGAACGTAATCGCCCGGCTTGCGAGCGGTTTTTTCAAGGAGCACACGCAGCGCTTGGATATCCTGCGCCGAGTAAAGACGACGGTTGCCGGCGGTCAGCTCGGGAGAAGGCCCTTTGCCATCCAAGTTGAGTTTGCGAAGATAGGAATCGTTTACGCCGAGCAGCGCCGCAGCCTCACCAGAGGTGAATTTGCGCATGGTCTTCTCGGCATCGGGTGGAAACAGGCTCTCACGTTGCGAATGCAACTGGTTCGCCAGCCATTCCGAATGCTGGCGGATCACCGCGTTGAGATCCTCATGCACAAAGGTATTATCCATCTGCCCTCTCGCTTCCGAGACATCGCGTCTTTGGCGTGTTCACGGAAATTGACGTTTTTTGCCTCGTTTCCGTGACTATTGGCGCAAGAGTCGGATTCGCGCAAGGTTTTTCCACATCTAGTGGGCGGGTCGTCACCGAACACAAGGCTGTTAGGCTTCCTGCTGCATGGTGTAACGCACCGCATCTCACGAAAAGGGACAGGGGAGAACTCTTGTCGGAGGGCTCCAGCATGGCTTTGAGCGCACCAGAGCTTGCCTTTTGGCAGTTCTGGATATACATTATTGGATGTTTATCCATGCATGAGAGGACAAGATGCAAGTTGCCAAATGGGGAAACTCCCTTGCCGTCCGGCTACCCGCGGATCTTGTGAGAGAACTCGGCTTAAAGGAAGGCGATCAGGTCGACCTGGTAAAGGACGATGGAACCATTCTTGTGAGACGCCAACCTCGCGCCGATGAAGTTCTACAAGGGCTAAGGCGGTTTCGCGGAAAACTGCCCAAGGACGCGCGTCTAAGCCGCGACGCCGCGCATGAGCGCTGAATTCGCAGACACGAATGTTGTGCTCTACCTGCTCGACGATGGTCCAAAGGCTGAGAGGGCGGAGGAAATTCTGGGGCAGGGACCCCGGATCAGCGTTCAGGTCCTGAACGAAGCGATGGTAAATTGCCGACGGAAAGCTGGTCTCAGTTGGGAAGATACCGGAGCGTTTCTTGAGGGTATTAAGTCCTTATGCCCTGTCGAGGACCTCACGATTCAAACCCATCAAGTGGGTCGCGCGTTGGCAGCGAAGTACCAGTTATCGGTCTATGACTCGATGATCGTGTCTGCCGCGCTGATCGCTGGGTGCACGACGTTATGGACTGAGGACATGCACGACGGATTGCTGGTCGAAGATCGGCTGCGCGTCGTCAATCCATTTGCCTGACCAGCAACCCAAGTCGCTCCGCCCGTTCCAACAGCATCCTGACGGAGGACGGTTGCCAGCTTGTACGTCCCCGTGGAGTCCGCTCACGCATGGATTCCAATCGGTCGCAGATCGCCTGTAGCGTGATATCGGGGTCCGAACCTTTGATGGCCGCCACGATGGCAGGCAGGCGATCGTCGGTTTCGCGGCGTCCGGCGCGGCCAAGCACTTCATCGGGCAGAAACCCGTCGCGCACATATGCCTTTACGGCGCGAAGCAAGCGGCTTTGCGTCCAGCGTCGATCATGGGGCAGGGGGCCATTGATAATCTGCAAGACGTCTTCCCAAGCCATATCGGGGCGCAAGCGGCGCACATGGGGTACCCAATCCTGCGCGGTCTCGTTCAGGCGCTCCATGTAGCCGTCCTGTCGCGCCAGCCGCACCTTGCGCAGCGCGACGGGATCCTTGGCGCTTAGCCCAGGATTGCCACCAACGCGACCCTTGGCGCGCGCAGAGGCAAGCCCGGCCTTTGTGCGTTCGCGGATCAGAGCGCGTTCGAACTCGGCTGCGGCGCCCAGAACCTGCAGCGTAAACTTGCCCTGCGGTGAGGACGTGTCGATCGGGTCTTGCAGGGAGCGGAAGAAGGCACCCTTCGCCTCCAGACTCTCGATCACCTCGAGAAGATGCGACAAGGACCGCGCAAGCCGGTCGATCCGCACGACGACCAGCGTGTCGCCGATCTGAACGCGTTCGAGAACGCGCGCAAGCACTGGCCGCGCGCGATTGCCGCCTGAGGCGTGTTCTTCGAAGATTTCGACGCATCCCGCGATTTGCAGGGCCTCAGACTGGGGCAGGGGTGTCTGATCCTCTGTCGATACGCGCGCATAGCCAATCAGGGGCATGAAATCCGGCCGTTTGCAATTTAAGATATCTCCAATAAACGACCGAATGAGCGTGCGATCAGAGACCGGCTGCTTTGGTTAGGTTCACCCGGAACCGGTCGCGACGGCGCTGGTAGCGGCGGGTCATCTCGGCCGAGGCGTGTCCGAGCTGTTTCTGGACAAAGCGCTCATCGACTTCGGCCGAACTTGCGAGACCGGCGCGCAACGAGTGACCGGAGAACAGCGCAAGGCGCTCGTTTTCGGGCAGCTCGGCTCGGATGCCGGATTTCAGCACCGTCTTCTTGATGAGGCGCGCGACATGCTTGTCGTTGAGCCGCTCGTCCATCGCCCGCTTCCCGTCCCTCGACGTGCGGGTGAACACGGGGCCGAAATCGATCTTGGCGAAATGCAGCCATTGCTCGAGCGCATGCACAGGACAGGTCTGTTCTGAGGATCCGCGTCCGATTTCCACCTCGCGCCAGCCTGTCTTTGCGTTCAATGTCAAAACCGCGCCATCTTCGAAGACGTCAATCCATCCGCTACTGTCAGGCGTGTCGTCTTTGCTGACGTCCAGGCTGACGACTTCGGAGCGGCGCAGACCGCCTGCAAAGCCGATCAGCAAGATCGCCCGATCCCGCAGGCCGCGCAGATCGAAGGGCAGGGTGGCCACCATGGCGAGAATGTCCTCGGGCAGGATCGCTTCCTTTTGCACAGGCGGGCGCGCGTGCCTGCGTTTGATCCCAGCGAGGACGTTGGCGATATGGCGGTCCTTGCGATCGAGCGAGAAGCCGCGTTGCGCATAGTTCCAGGCCAGGCCGGACAGGCGGCGCTCGATCGTAGAGACGGAGAGGGCAGGGGTGCCTTTCGCCGGCGCTGCCAAATCGGTCAGGTAGAGCCCGATCATTTCGGGAGACGGGGGGAGGGGATCCGTTCCCTTCAATCTGCACCAACGCGCGAAGTGCTTCCAGTCGGCGGCATAAGCTTTGTTGGTGTTCTCGGCGGTCGAGGCCCTGGCGTAATCACGGGCGGTGTCGACAAGCCGGTCGAGCGTGCCGGACCCGGCCACATGGGCCGGTAGGGCGATGGGGTCGGTGCTGACTTGGTCTCTCTCGTCGCGCTGAGCTTGATTGTTCGAATCGGAGGGCGCTGAGGTCGATTTCTCGGCGTCTGGGGTGTCGTTCTTGTTCCATGAGTGGACACTAACGTATTGATATTATTACGTTCATGTTCTTGTTTCATTCCCGGATTATAGTTTCATTATCGGACATAAGACACTCTTTTGTGGGTTTTGGCTATGGTGGATCGAGCAGACATCAACGCCGTCGAGGATGCTGCTTGGGAACAGGCGGTTACGCGGGAAGCTGTGATCCGCCGCCTTGCAAGCCAGGCGACACCGAACCGTGCCGAATTTCTCAAGGCCTGCCGCGATCTTGGCCTCAAGCGCTCCCGACTCTACGAGTTGATCTCAGCGTACAAGGCGCGCCCGGTCGCCAGTTCGTTGCTGGCGGCTCAGGTTGGGACACCGATGGGCAGCCGCCGGCTGCCTGACGAGATCGAAGCGGTGATTTCGGGGGCGATCGAGGAGTTCTACAAGTCCCTCCAGAAGCCGAGCATCAACGCCCTGCAAAAGGAGGTGCGCAGGCGGTGCAGTCAGCGGGGTTTGCGTCCCCCGTGCTGGACCACGCTGCGGGACCGTGTGGCGGCGATAGATCCGGCGGAACTCATGGCGGCGCGTGAGGGCGCTAAGGCCTCTCGCCAGCGCCATCACCCGGTGTCAGGCAGCTATCAGGTCGAACGGGCCTATGAGGTGGTTCAGATCGACCACACGTTGGTGGATGTCATCGTGGTGGACCGGGTCCATCGGAAGCCTTTGCAACGGCCCTGGCTGACCCTTGCTATCGACGTCGCCAGCCGCATGGTGGCAGGGTTCTATCTGACGCTGGAGCCGCCATCAGCCTTGTCGGTTGCACTGGCCATTCAGCACTTGGTGCAGCCCAAATTCGACTGGCTGGAGAGCTTGGGGATCGACGCAGACTGGCCCGCCGAGGGATTGCCGGAGACCATTCACGTCGACAATGCCAAGGAGTTCCGCTCAAAAGCGATGAAGCGGGGCGCCGAGGAGCACGGGATTTCGTTGCCGTACCGGCCGATAGGGGCGCCACATTACGGCGGTCACATCGAGCGGCTGATCGGCACGATGATGGGGGCGGTCCACCTGCTGCCCGGATCGACCTTCAGCAGCATCAAGGACCGCGGTGACTACGATTCCGTGGGCAAATCGGCGATGACGCTCGACGAGCTGGAGCACTGGTTGGCGCTGGAAATCACCCGCTATCATGCTGAACGGCACCGCTCGCTCGGGATTCCGCCAGTTGCGGCCTGGAACGAGGCCTATGGGCGCCGCGAGGTACCTTTGCGCCGGCCATACGATCCGGAGGGGTTCCGGATCGACTTCCTGCCGAGTACGGAACGCATGGTGCGCCGCGATGGCATCCATCTCTTCGGCCTGCGGTATTGGGACGATGTCCTGAGCCTCTGGGCGGGTCGGCAAGACCGCCAATTGCGCGTGTCCTACGATCCGCGCGATCTCTCCACAGTTTTTGTCCGGAGCCCTGAGGGGCAGCGATACCCTGTGCGATTTGCGGACCTGCGCCATCCCTCGATCACCCTTGCGGAACATCGCCGTGCGCAGGCGATTTTGCGCGAACGCGGGCGCGCGCTCGAGGATGAAGACCTCATATTCGCAGTGATCGAGGAACAGCGCGCTCTGGTTGATGCGGCCAGCACCAGGACACGGGAGGCCAGGCGAATTTCTGAACGACGGGACCGAGCGCTTGATGGGGTAGGAGCCTACGAAGCTGAGGAAGCCGAACAGGAGCCCAAGGACAGCGAGAATGTGCTTAGGGACCACCCGGGCTTCGAAGTTGAGGAATGGTCATGACCGGGGACAGCGTATTTGCACATCTCGATCCGGCCTACCGCCGGTTCGCGGCGCTGCCGGATGATGAGCGCATTGCCTGGATCAGGGCCGACCGTTGGATCGGTTTCGATCAGTCCGGGGCCGCACTGGCACGTCTGGAAAACCTGCTGACCTATCCGCCGCGTGACCGGATGCCCTGCCTGCTGATCTACGGTGACACCGGCATGGGCAAGACCAAGATCGTCCGCAAGTTTGAACGCGACCACCCGCCGAAATTCAGCCAGATCACCGGCGTTGACCACCGTCCGGTGGTTGTTGCGCAAGTGCCATCCGAGCCCATCGAGCGCGATCTTTACCGCGAACTTCTGGCCAGCATGGGCGCGCCGGCGATGACAGGCGGCACGCTCGCCCGCGAGAAGGATATCTGCCGGTCGCTGCTGCGGACCGTCGGGGCGAAGATGATCATTCTCGACGAGGTGAACGGCATGCTGGCCGGAACCTTCCGGCAACAGCGGATTTTTCTCAATGCGATCCGGTTTCTGGCCAATGACCTGCGGATTCCACTCGTGTGTGCCGGAACGGACCTGGCTCGGCAGGCCCTGCTGACCGATGCACAACTGGCCGAGCGCTTCGAGGCGTTCCATATCAAGCCTTGGCAGAACGATGCTGCCTTTGCCGGGCTCCTGAAAAGTTTCGAACGCATCCTGCCCTTGCGCGAGGCATCCGATCTGATCAGCGGGGAGGCCAGAGAGCGGATTCATAAGCTGACCTCCGGCGTGACGGCGCGCATCTTCCGCCTGATCGAGACGGCGGCGGAAGATGCGGTCCGATCGGGCAAAGAGCGCCTCGACGCGGATAGTTTTGGCGACAATCTGGTGCTACCGCTGGTCTCGATGACCCAGACCGCTCGGCGGCGGGGAAAGCCCGTGCAACAACGGGTCGGGGCATGATGGTGCGGGCCGGACTGCCAGTTGCGCCGCGTCCGTTCCGGGACGAACTGCTTTCGTCCTGGATGGCGCGGGTTGCCGCGCGCTACGGGGCGGAGCCTCTTGAGCTGGTGGTTTACCTGGCGGGGCATGGGGGCAGGGACGCCTGCGCGCGGCAGGCTGACGATGTGGTGCCGGGTATGGGGTTGCGCAGGGTTTGGGATAAGGCCTGTAGGATCGATCCGGAACGGCTTCGGCGCAGGTCACTGGCGTCCCGATATCCTGATCAGCCGCAGGATTGGTTTCTGAACGAGACGGTGCCAAGCTGTATTGCTTGTTTCGATGCGGATGTCGCTGCCGGTCGGGACGCCTATCTTCGGGTGAATTGGCGATTGGCGGAGCAGGTGGTTTGCCCGACGCACCGGACCATGCTTCTGGACCGCTGCCCCGCCTGTCTCGGCCGCCTGAGGCTTTCTTTTCGCATGCTGAATGGCCTGTTGCGTCCCTTCTGTCGCAAGTGCGACACCGTTCTGACCGGCGGGGGAGGGGAGACAGAGGACCCTTTGAAGGTGGATTTCGCTGCGGGAGTTCTCGAGCTCCAACGCCAGATCAGCGAAATCGTCAGAGGGGACTCTGGCCGTCTCGATCGACTCGAGCATGCAATTCGCACTCTGTGGGCGCCGCTCGATCGCGACGGGGCGGCCCGGCCCGTCCTCGCGCTCTGGTACGATGAACCGGGTTGGAATTGTCCATACGAGGCCCGTGCGGCCGTCGGTCGGCCTGCGCCTCTTCAGCACCTGTCGGTGTGCTGGCGGGCTCTGACGCTGGTGGTCTTGCACGATCTCTTTGGAGCAGATCTGGTGCCCGGCGCGGTCCTGCCGCAGGCCGCCCTCGTCCTGTTCCGGCGTGCCGCACTATTGCCGTGGCTCACGAATGGGCGGGATCTACGGAACGGCAAAGGAAAGCGCACGATTGACGCTGGAGCGGAACGAGTCCACAGATTGAGCAAGAGGTCCGTCCACCGGTTAAATGGAAATTTCCTCGACGAGAGAGGCAATTTCGGCCGAATCCACCCATGAAACTAAAGCGACAGCGCATGTTCCCGAGCCTAACTCATTTATGTCCGATAAGGCAAACTTATTGGACATAGCGAGGAGCCGCAGGGTGGGGCGGTTTACACATCATATTGTGGACGAAAGCGCCGCGAGGGATTAGTCTTGTGGCATGACATACCAGCCGACCGCGATCCAAAACGACCTGGCCAAACTACCGCATCTACCTCGCTGGGTCACCTCAGGGCGGCCAGAAACCCTTGAAACTGTGGCCTTTCGGTCAGGGGCGGCGCTGATGGTGCTCGACCAGTTGGTCAGCGATCTCAGGTATGGCGTGCCGATGAAACTGCTCGCGAACCGGCTGGCTCTCAGCGCGGCAACCGCCACCTCGAAACTGGAAGGGCGGCTGGCGCGAGGGGCGGATATCCGGGATGCCTACCACCTGACGCCGCCCGGTGAGGCGCGGGGGCCCGACGGCGATCTGCTGGCGTTTTGGAGAGATGCCGTGCGCGTACTGGCAGGCGAAATTGGTGCGATTGCCGACCTCGTCGGCGCTGACTTCGCGGGCGAGGTGGGCGTGTGGCTCGATGCAAGTTTGGAGCGCACCCGGATGCATGGGCCGCTCGCGGGTTGCGTGGCGGTCCTGCGTGCCGTGCTCGACGCCGACGACCGGGCGGAGCGGGTGGCCTGTCTGCTCTCGGACGTCGTCCTCGCGCGGGCGCTGAACTGGAAGCAGGTGCTGCCCGTGACTGCGCAGCATTTGACAAAGGCGGTTCTGCGCGGCCTGACCGCAGAAGGGCAGGGGGCCGATCTGGCAGTCGAGCTGCGGATCCTCGAGTCGGTCGAAGAGTCGATCCGATTGGCGCGGGACGTGGCCCGGTGCGCCGCGGCCCTTCACACCGTCGCCCCGAAGCTGCGCGCGAAAGGATCTGAGGCGGCGGTTGACCTATTTCTGAGTGAGGATGCCGTGGCACCGGCCTCCATGCTGTCGCCGCGCATCCGTGGTACCAACATTCCTATGACCGACCGGGCCGCGCGGCGGTTTTGCGACCGGCTGGTCGAGTTGGGCGTGGCACGGGAACTGACCGGGCGGCAGACCTTCCGGCTCTACGGGATCGCATCATGAAGGTCGCGACCCGGAAGCGGAAACCGGCGGAGGAAGGCGTCCCCGTCCTTGACCGGGAACTCGACGATCTGCCACAGGAACTGCGCTGGCGCGAATGGATGGGGCGGATCGAGGCGGTGCTGTTCGCCAGTGCCTCGTCGATCGGCCGTGAGGACCTGGCGCGCGTGGTGGGGCAGGGGGCCTCGGTCGAGATGTTGATCGAGGACATCCAGGCCGAGCTGACCGGCCGTCCCTACGAGTTGGTCCAGGTGGCCGGCGGCTGGATGTTCCGAACGAGAACGCAGTTCGCCGATGCCATCAAGGTCGCGGCCGATCTTGGCGAGCAGTCCTTGGCCTTCACCGAGATGGAGATGGGCGTGCTATGCGCCATCGACTATCACCAGCCGATCGACCGGGCGGGCCTAGCCGACATCTTCGGCAAGGAGGTCAGCCGCGATCTGCTGGCCCGGCTGCGCTACAAGGACCTCATCGCGAGCGGACCCAGATCGCCGCGGCCGGGGGCGCCGCATACCTTCGTGACCACGGAGACCTTCTTGGTGACCTTCGATCTGCAGAGTCTGCGGGACCTGCCGGAGCTGGAATTCGGTGATACGGAAGACCCGATTACGTATTGAGAGACGCACCTTTGCCGGAATCTGCCAGCGGTTGGTCTGTGCCGCATACCGAAGCAACACGGGCAGCGCGCCGCTGTACAGATGCAATTCTCATGCTGATCGGCTTGGTCGCACGGGGCCTAGCTCCTCTTCCTGACCTCGTAGTACCTGGCGAAGTCCTCCTCCGTCATCGGATCGAGACTGAAGGCGTTGCGAAGACCGTTCCACGCCGTTCTGAGGCACTCCGTCTGGACCTCGGCGGGCCATGTGCGTTTGGTTCTGTCATAGAGCAGGTCGGGCTTGCGTGACTGCGCCGGAATGTACCCATCCTGTGCTGGCCAGAATGCGCCTTCCAGTCCTTCGACGCCGACGATCACGCGTCGACGACTCGACGCGCCAAGGGCGTCCAGGCAGGCCATTGCGTTCTCCAATCCCCGCGCCCAGTTGGTCAGCAGATGCGCGTAGGATATCCAGTTACGGTCCTTTCGATGATCGAAGGCGACGCCATCAGACATCCAGACCTCGCCCGTTTCCTCCAGGAACGAGGCCAAGTTGTGGGCCTGCCGTGTGCCGTCATCTTCTTCGCCCGATATCCAGTAAGACACGAAGCCAAATCCGCTTGATCCAGAATCGCCTCCGTTCCCAGCCCCTCTCGGTGCCCAAAGGCGTGCGTTCCCGGAAAGTTGCTCAACGGCTGAGATCGGAGGAACGCCGTCGCGAAAACCAGCCGGTATCACTCTGAGCCAAGCACGGGACACCGAGACCGGACTTACCTTTTGCCTCGCACCGAAAGGTCCAACATGCTGGATTGGCCAGTCTGCATTCCAGAGGCCGTCCGATCCCGGGTCACTGGCCGCTCCCACGATCTCATCCGAAGCGGACCGTTCGTCACGAACCTGGGAGATATTGACGGCGATGGCGTCTGCGAGCTTCGAAGTGAGTGCATCACGTTGTGCTCTCCGATCCGCTTTCGTCGCATCTTCGGCGAGCGCGTATGTCAGAATCCTCCGGTGCCGAATGTCGAATGGTAGTGTTTCGACGCGGTCCCCGTTCGCGGTGTTCAAGACAGCGATAATGCGGTCGAACCTGATCGCGTTCATCGCGAAGCCTAGCTCGACCATTACGTTCGGATTGGGCAACGCCTTGCCAGCTTCCGTCCGAACGATTGGGGTGACGTCCGCGACCATGACCGCGCATCCAGTGATCTTCTCCAGAATGGTCTGACTGATGTCCGCCATTCCGGGCGTGCCTTTCGTGTCGTGGTCGAGATCCACACGCTCCATCTCGTCGACGTCTAGCGCATTGCTCACGCGATCGACCGCTGCGGCCAGGCAGTCGCGTATGAACGCACGATTCGATCGTGCGGGAAGGTCATCCTGCCATGACCAGAATACCGTGTCGCTCATCGCCAAACCCTCAAGAGGTCTTCGGCGAGTGCGCCGCGGCGTTCCGACGGTAGCTTGTCGAGGTTCGAGAGCTTCCAGCGGATGGCGGGCAATTCCGCCATGTCGTCGAGACCGACAGATGACCAGTGCAGATCGCCTTTCTCTACCCCGACGAGGAAGTCCCGGTGCGTGTGCGGCATCTCTGCGACGATCGTGGCGATCAGTCTCTCACGTGTATCAACAAGTTCTACGAGTGAGACCGGATTGACCGACATGCCGACGAAGTTGTCTTCAAAATCCTTGGTAAGATCGCGACGGTTGGGCGCGAGTATCTCCGCCGCGGGTCTGTTGTGGCTTACGACGTAGACGAGAAATGCACGGCGAAGGCTGTCGGAAATACCCTCGTTGGCAAGAAGGCCTCTCACGTCGAACAGATCCCTTGGATGTTGGCGATCGAGCGCGGCAACGATCTTGCCCGCGTACAGATCCTCGAAGGAAACGACCGGCGTCTCCGCATAGCCAAACTGGTCCTCGACCGCTGGCGCGACCGGCATCGTAACAGGCTCGAAGACACAACCGCGGGTCACCGGCGTCACCTCGATCTTGATCTGTGTGTCAGGCGTTCTGACGACCAGCCGATTCGACGTACCCTCTTTGTGCAAACGGCTCTCGTACACCTTTGCCTCGGGGATAGCGCTTGCGATCGATGTCGATACCCGACGGAGCGCTTGCTCGACTCAGAAAGCGAGTCCGCCCGCGGCCGGATCGGCAAATAGGTCAGGTCGATGTCGACGGAAAGTCTCGGCAGGTTGCGGACGAACAGGTTGATGGCCGTGCCGCCCTTCAAGGCGAAAACTTCTTCGGGTGACACGGACGGCAGGACGCGCACAAGCAGGTCGACCTGTTGACGGTAGCGTTCTTCAATCGCCATGCATGCCCTCCGGCACCGTGATCTGGTACTTTGCATCGAGCCGCCCGTTTTTGGCGATCACCCGTTTGCCCCGACCCGTGTCTATCGAGGCAAGGTCCAGGCGTCCAAACCAAGCGTGTGCGTCCCGCTCGGCGAACCACAGGAACAGTCTCTTGACCTTGACGCTGTCACAGGTCTCAAGAAGCTTCTGCACACGGCGAGGACTGAGGTTCGCCAGACCGGTGAAAAGGTCGGCTGTATGCTCGAAGGAATGCTTTGTCGGAACATCGTCCAGAAATTCAAGTGTCGCCCGCTCGGGCGTGGACACGATCATTGGCCAAGCACGGTCGCCCCAGACATGCAGACGCAACCCACCGTCCAGAGGCTTCGCTTGTGTCTCGTCATGTTCGGACGGAAACTTGGGCAAGGTTTCGATCGCTCTCGTGACGGTGTCAGTCTTAAAGAGGCGGTGCGCGTTGTGAGTCTGGAACTGTATCGACGGACTGACCTCATCGAGCCACTTCGGAAGGCGGGCCTCCGCGTAGAGAGCGACTCGCTTTCGGTTCCCGAGCGGGACGTAGTGACCGTAGCCCTGCATTTCCAAGGCGGTGAGTCCTCCAACCGAGACCGGCAGACGCATGATGGACTGGAGCGAGACGACCATATGTTGCCACTGTGTCTCCGCTCCGGGGCGCTTGTAGATCCCGCGCGCCGGCTGTTCGAGCCAACCGTTCGACACATATTTGCTCCGCAGTGCGCTCGAGTACCCAGCATCCTTCAGCCACTGCGTGCTTGCGACCAAACCTTCCGGCAAGAGCCGTTGGAGTGCGTTTAGCTTCTGCCCCCGTTGCGTACTCATGGTTTGTTTATCTTGCAATTTGTAAACCGGCGTTCAGTTTGATCTTGGTCCGATTGTGTAACTCATGGTAAGGAAAAAGCCAATTAGTTAAACTTGGGCTACTTCACGAATGATCGTCGCCGACAATGAGACTTCGGTCGACCTGCTCTACTACGAGGCGGTCGCGAAGACGGTTGTGCGCATCGTATCCGAAAAATCGGACGAGCCACTCAGCGTTGGCGTGCATGGCGATTGGGGAGCGGGTAAATCGAGCGTTCTCATGATGGTCGAGGAAGCCTGCGAGAACGATGACAGAACCCTGTGCATCCGTTTCAACGGGTGGCTGTTTCAAGGGTTCGATGACGCCAAGACCGTCCTGATCGAGACCATCGTCGAAGAGCTGGTCAAGAGCAGGTCCGGGTCACAGAAGGTCAAAGATCAGGCCAAGAAACTCTGGCGGCGCATCGACTGGATGAAGGCAGCCCGCAAGGCGGGATCTTATGGCGTCACACTCGCGACGGGCATCCCGACGCCGGAAACGCTTTCCGACATTCGCGACGCGGCCGCAACCATCATGGCGAACGGGGCCGAGGCGCTGACACCTGACAACGCAAAGGCCTTGGTCGCGAGCGCCGGATCATTTCTGAAAAAGGCGGAACAGGAGAGCACACCCGAACAGATGCACGCGTTTCGCCAAGAGTTTGAAGAGCTGCTCGAGGTCGCCGACATCGATCGCCTGATCGTTCTGGTCGACGACCTGGACCGGTGCCTGCCGCAGACCGCGATCGGTACGTTGGAAGCCATACGCCTCTTCCTGTTCGTCCCGCGCGCAGCCTTCGTCATCGCCGCCGACGAGGGCATGATCGAGTACAGCGTCCGACAGCACTTCCCAGACCTTCCGACCTCCACAGGTCCGGCCACCTACGCCCGCAACTACCTGGAGAAGCTCATCCAGGTGCCGTTCCGACTTCCGGCGCTCGGCTACGCTGAAACGCGCATCTATGTGGCGATGTTGTTGGTGCTGAACGAATGCGGCGAAGCATCACGAGAGTTCGAGACCTTGGTGCCGATCGCCCGGGAGGCTCTGCAGAGACCCTGGACCGGCCCTGGCTTGGACCGTCCCACTCTGACCAAAGCATTCGGGACGATTCCGGACGCCGTCGAACGGGCGCTCGACATCGCCTACCGGATCGCTCCGATCCTCACCGACGGCTCACGAGGCAACCCGCGCCAGATCAAGCGCTTCATCAACACGATGGCGATGCGCCTCGCGATCGCCGAGGAGCGTGGCTTTGCCGACGAATTGAACCTGGGCGTGCTCGCGAAGATCATGCTGGCCGAGCGGTTCGCGCCCGAAGTCTTCGACACACTCGCGCGCGGTGCGGCAGAGACGGGACATTCTGCAGAACTCGACGCGCTGGAAGCGAATGCGTCCGCCGCCAAACCGGACAACGCTGCAGCGAGTGCCGGGAAACGGGCAACGGGCGACAAGAAGCCGGCCTCGATACCCGATCTTCCCGAGTGGCCGAATGTAGAGTGGGCCAAGCGGTGGGCCGCGATCTCTCCGTCGCTCTCCGAGGTCGATCTCAGACCCTACGTTTTCGTCAGCCGTGACCGGCGAGGAGGCTATGGCGCACAGGCGCAGTTGGGAGAACTGGACGAGCTCCTCGGTAAACTGATGGGGCCGCCGCTTCAGGTTAGACAGGTGTCGGCCGAGATCAAGCGGCTGACTTCGGTCGAAGCCGAACAGCTCTTCGACGCGCTGCGGACCAAGGTGGCCGACGTCGAGGATCTGAGAGAGGAGCCACCTGGCATCCATGGTCTGGCAGCAATCTGTCAGGAGCATACTTTCTTGCAGGCGTCCCTGGTCAAGTTCTTCAAAGATTTGCCAGCGAAGAAACTCGGGCCCTGGGTGGTGACGGGTTGGGGCGGGGCGTTCACCGAGGCAGAGCCCGCGGCAGATTATGGAGCGCTATTGGCCGACTGGTCCAATCGTGACGACAATTCCAGCCTAAGTGCGGCCGCCAAGGCCGTCGGAAAAGTTGCGTCACTTGGGAAACGGGGGAGGCGCTGATGGGAACCTCGGGAAGTTTCGGCGGCGGCAGACCGATGGTCCCCTCCTGGGTCGGTGAACCGGCACCTGAACCAGCGGCCCCTCCCACGGAGCCTCCTCCCGACGGAACGGACGGTGCCCCGGACGATGGACAGGCACCGGACGGACCCCCTCAGGCCCCGACGCCTCCGGCTCCATATCCGCCGATCGTGCCACCGGCTCCCGGACAGAGCTTTCGCGGGGCCAAGACCGACATGTCGTCCGGCACGCGGTCCGGAAGCGGAGACCGGATCCGACGCGGGGCGGGAAAGTTCGTGTCCACCGCCGGTGGAGGTCGCGCCACGGCTCGGCAGATGGGAAGCTCTCGGGCCGTGGCGGGCGGGATCGCCGGGCTCGCTTCCGCCATATCCCAGTCGGGACCGACTGAGGCCCTGCGGCGTTTCAACCTTGAAGGCCTCGCCGGAGCGCCCGCCGAAGAGGTCTTCGTCGCGCTCACCGACGCACTTTGTCCGCCCGGCGGTACGATCGACGAGGCTCTCGCACGTCATGCGCTCCTGGAGACGATCGCCGCATTGGCCGCCGAAGGCCTCGGCAACTTCGACGAACTGAGCCAGGACGATCTACAGGAGGTCTTCATCGGCGTGGTGGCACGCTCGATCGAGGGTAAGATTTTGAACGAGGTCGGCACAAACGCGATCAAACTCGCCGAAGACACCGCCGCGGTCGAACGCGCGCAACGCATGCTGCACACCTTCGTGGTCGGCTGCGTCCGGGACCGGTTTCAGGCTGCGGGCGATACACTGTCCACTCTAGATACAAGTCAGATAGACCAGTACGTGACCGACCTCTATGCAGCCTCTCTAGAATTGATGCAGACCTTGAGAGAGGCGGAATGAGACGGTTCAGTCTGGTCGCCCGTCTCGGCGCCAAGGACAAGGCGAAGGTCGCAATCGTGCAGGGCGATTCTGCTGTCCACGAGTTGGACTTCCTCGACGGGGACGGCCGCCTGGCCTTCGGACTTGGACAGGCCTTGGAACAGCTTTCTGGCCTCGGCCTTCGGACTCCGGAGGCTGCGATCGATCTGGCCCTGCTCGCGGCCCTAGTAAACGCGTCCGACACCCGCATCTCCAGGGCCGTCAACGGGCAGGGCGGCTGGACGCGTGAGATCGATCTCTACCTCCCGGTTCACGATAGAGATCAGTGGTCTGAAATCACCGAGCACGTGGGACGCATGTTGCGTTTCCTGACAGGCGATCGTTGGCGCCTGTTCGTGAGGCAACGACCTGCAAGTCACAAGACTCTCGCCACTGACACCGACAAGTTGCCCTTGCACGGACTGCAAGGTGTGTCGCTCTTCTCGGGCGGCCTCGACAGTCTGATCGCCGCCATCGACACGTTGACTTCAGGCGGCCGACCGCTCTTCGTCAGCCACTATTGGGACGCTGAGACTGCCAAGGCGCAGTCTTACCTGCTCGAACGGCTCGAAACGAAATTCGGCGACGACGCTTTCAAGTCGCTCCGCGTGAGGCTCGGCTTCGATCGCAACGCTCTCGACACCGGCCAGGTCGAGGACACGCAGCGTGGCCGCTCGTTCCTGTTCTACGCGCTCGCGACGCTGGCAGCGGCATCGTTCGGTATGCGGACGACGGTGAGCGTTCCGGAGAACGGGCTCATCGCCCTGAACGTTCCGCTGGATCCGCTCCGCCTCGGAGCGCTTAGCACCCGGACGGCTCATCCGCATTTCATGGCAAGCGTCCAACGGTTGATTGACAGCCTCGAGCTCGATGCGACCATCGAGAACCCCTATCGGCACCAGACGAAAGGAGAGATGGTTGGGGACTGTGCCGACCTGCCCTACCTACGTCGGATCGTGGGATCGTCCATGTCATGCTCCTCTCCCGCAAAGGCTCGATACAAGGGCCTGTCCCCTCGCCACTGCGGGTATTGCGTGCCGTGCATGATCAGACGCGCCTCGTTGCACGCCGGACTTGGAACGAACGACCCTACAACCTACACCGTTGAAGATCTGTCTGCCCAGACACTTAGAAGTGATCGTGCCGAAGGGGAGCATGTTCGCTCGTTTCAGCTTATGGTCGAAAGGCTGCGTGCCGATCCCGGGCTGGCGCGGATACTAGTCCACAAACCGGGGCCGTTGATCGACGTGCCAGCCGAGATACCCTCCTACGCTGACGTCTTTCGCCGGGGCGTGTTTGAGGTTGCCGACATACTTGACGGCGTGGTCGCCGAGCCGGGGTGAGTGTCTTGAAACCGCGTCGCGTCGATTTCCACGCACATCTCGACCTCTACCCCGACCTGGCGGAGGCGATCCGTCGATGCGACGCGGAGGAGGTCGCGACCCTCGCCGTGACCACCACGCCGCGTGCCTTTCCCAGAAACGTCGAACTCACCAAGGGCAGCGCCTTCGTTCGTGTCGCAATCGGTCTGCACCCTCAGCTTGTTTCCGAAAGGGGGTCTGAGATATCGATTTTCGAGGACCTTCTACCCGAGACACGTTACGTCGGCGAGGTGGGGCTCGATGCCAGCCCGCGACACTATCGCTCCTTCGATCAGCAGAAAATGATCTTCGAGCGCGTACTGCGGCGGTGCGCGCGCGCAGGAGATAAGATCGTGAGCGTACACAGTGCCCGTGCCGCGAAGCATGTCCTGGACATGGTGGAAAAGTTCCTCCCTCCTGAGAGGGGCAGGATTGTGCTCCATTGGTTCAGCGGGAGCGTGTCCGAGGCGCGCCGTGCGGTCGACTTGGGCTGCTTCTTCTCCGTGAACGAACGCATGTTCGCGAACCCGAAAGGTCAGGCTCTCATCCGAGCGATCCCGGAAAACACACTTCTCACGGAGACTGACGGCCCATTCGTGGAGCGCGACGGGACGCCTGTCAGCCCGGGAGACGTAGGGCCCGTTCTCGAGGCTCTAGGGAAGGTGCTGTCAAAGACACCGGAGGAAGTCTCGCGCCTCGTCAACGGCAACCTCTCACGTATCGTTTCCTAGCGCGATAGTGACACGTCGGGTGTTCTACGGAACACAGTCAAAACAGCGAAGCGGATCTTTGGCGTGTTCGAACGCCACGACGTTGCGAAGTGGAAGTGCGCACCTGTTGTGTCGACTGCATGAGTTAGCATGGCGATCTTTCAGCTCGCGTCGTCAGAAATTGGAGCCGATGCTAGGATCGGCCAAGGCTTCTCGGACGTTATGTCGGGATGGCGAGGCTCAGATTCTGGAGCACCGTACTCGTCTCGGAGCTTGTCTATTAGTTTGAGACAGCGGGCGGCGGGATCGTCTCTGTCGCCGCTGTCCGTCATTGCCAGCAGCTTTCGTCGTAGTTCGGTCGCCGCGACGGGCACTATATTGTATGCGTTTTCCCAGTCTTCGGCGGGAACGCGTTCAGACACGACACTTTCGATGGACAGGCGACCCACGTATGAGCGTCCGGTTCGTTTCTCAAAATCAATCAGCATCAATACACCGTCCGTACCTGGGTCTTCGGCAATTGCACCAGCAAGCGAGGCAAGCTGCTTGGTTGTTGGCCCATCCTTCAATAGGTCGTAGACATAGGTGCGGACCTCGGAGAACTCCGAAATAAAGCCTCCCAATTCGCGTTGCCAATGCCAACTGTCGTGTGACTTGGCGTCGAGCGCGCCGCTAACGGTCAAGTCAACTAAGCGGTGCGCTGCTGACACGGTGCCAATGCTCAGCACGGTCGCGCGCCACGCATGGTTTTGGTAGAGACGCGGGTCATCTTCAGCGAGCGCGAAAGACGCGTCTTCTGCGTCGGCCGAAGACGAACTGCCAAGTCCGCGGATCATCTCTTCGAGCATTCGTGGATTGCGCTGTGCCTCCGGCATGCTGCGCACGATGACGGGCAGGTCGGAGACAGGCGTGGCGAACGGCAAGAGGCGCAACCAATCGCGAAGCTGATACGCGTCGCTCTGTGTCAGGATCCGAGTCTCCTTCTCGGCCGCCTCGAAGGTCTCAGCTATGCCGTTGGCCACGAGCTTTATTTCGATGTCCTCGCCAGAGAGAACCAGCGACAACAATAAGGCTGCGCGAGCCTGCCGCGGCGCGAGAGCAATTAGCTTACGGATCGTCGCGTCACGTTGGCCGTGAGGGAGCCGTGCTCCCACAATGCCGAGCGCAACTGCCAGCTTCACTTGAGCATCTGACGAACCATCGATAATCAAGGTCTCGATTGCGCCGAAGATAGTCTCCGCTTCGATAGATGTCGCGGCGGGATCGGCGGCGCGGGCCTCCCGGCGCGTTTCGACGCGCGAGAAATCTACGCCGATCAGGAATTTCTTGTCGTCTTTGGGTTCATTTGCCTGAGACCACTGGGCAGCTAGCACACGCGCCGCGAGCTCGCCAAAATGCTCATCCGTCAGGTATTCACGCATCAGCGCTGCGGTCTCCGGCACATTGATCGCCAAGAACGCTCGTTGGTACTCATGCATGTGTGGATGCTGCGCTTCGTGCACAGCGTCGCGATCCTTCCAGCCGCTCGCGGTCGCTTTTTCGCGGAAAAACCGATAGCGATGTAAATTGTCGTCAAGCATTCTCTTCAAGAGTGGAAGATGCGCGACGGACGGTGCGCAGCTCATCATCGTTGCAATGGTAGCTACGCGCCAGCGCTTCTCATCCCCTCCGGCGAGCATGCGCTCAGCCCATTCGCACGCCAGCTTGCCGATTCCAGCCAAGGCTTCTTCGCTAAAGGGTCGCGCCCGTTCTTCATCGCCGTAGGTCTCACGGGAAAACAGCTCGGCTAACTGGACGATTTCTTCAATATCGGCATCTGCCGCCCGCGCCTCAATCGCGGCCACCAAACTTGCGCCCGGCGTGTGGCAGATACGGTCTCGCAGACCGTGGTAGCGATCACCCGCAGCCTGATCGTATTTCCCGCTGGCGTCGCGCACGACTTTCCCAGCGGCAAGATACGCGTCGATCAGCCGGCCAACAGCGACTGGTCCCAGCACTGAGGCGGCAGCTTCGGCGCGGTCGTCGTGACGGTTTGTCTCTTCGAGGGCAATTTCGAGCAGTTCATCGTCCTCAAGGGCAAAGCCGGCGGTGGCAAGAACATTATCCGCGCCGTAGAAGAGCTCGCGGCGTTCGCGCAGGCGACGCAGCAACCCATTAGCGAGAGCCTGCGGATAGCGTTCCCGTACTTCGTACAATAGATGCCTATCGCTATCGCTATCGCGCTTGCGGTCGATCTCCATTTCCGCAACAAACTCAGCAATGTCGGCATCGCATTCATCTCCGCGTGGCGAGTAGATAAGCGTACGCAGGCGCTCATTGTGCGATATTCCGCCAGCAGTGCGCCTTTCGCGCGCGCGCTCGAGTTCCTGCTGGACAGCGTCGACTGCAATCTCGTCGAGGTGACCCTTTCGGACGAGGATGTCGTAGGTCGCGTCGCCTGCGTCCTCTAATAAGTCAGCGACGTGACGGTCCGCCCGTCGAAATGACAGCGCATCGACAACCGTCGCTTTCACTTCCGGCTCGCGGTCACTCTTCGCTATTGCGGTCGCAAGATCGAGGCCGTCAATTCCGCTATTCGATGCGATTTCATGCAGTACATGCTTGCGGATTTCCGATGGCAGTGAAGCAATCCGCGTAGGCGCGTCACTCCCAAGTACGGAGGGACGAAACTGTTTCGCCATCCGGTGTCTGACGTCAGCGCCCACCGGAGAGATTTAGGGGTTTGAGCAACGGAGGATTTCTGGTTCATCGAAGCCATTATGGAGCGAAGATGAACAAGACATCCGGAACATCGAAGGACGCCGCTGATAAGCTGGTCAGGGGCATCAAACGCAAAACGCGCAAGCACTACTCTGCCGAGGAGAAGATCAGGATTGTCCTGGCGGGCCTGCGTGGCGAGGAGAGCATCGCCGCGCTATGTCGCCGCGAGGGGATTGCAGAGAGCTTGTACTATTCGTGGTCGAAGGAATTCCTTGAAGCTGGGAAGAACCGCTTGGCGGGTGACACGGCGCGACAAGCGACATCCCCGGAAGTCAAAGAACTGCGGTCGGAATCTGCCGCCCTGAAGGAGGTGGTTGCCGAGCTGACGCTTGAGAACCGTCTGCTCAAAAAAAGCATGATCGGGGATGGGGGCGACGAAGAATGAGATACCCCGCCTCAGAGAAGCTTGAGATCATCCGCACGGTCGAGGCATCGCACCTGCCAACCCGGCAAACCCTGAAGAAGCTCGGCATCCCCAGCAGCACCTATTATGACTGGTACGCTCGCTGGAGCGACGGTGGCGTCGATGCCCTGGCTGATCGTTCCCCACGGCCCAAGTCAGTGTGGAACCGCATCCCGGACAAGGTACGCGAGGACGTTGTCGAGTTCGCGCTCGACCACGAAGACCTGACGCCTAGGGAACTGGCGGTCAAATACACCGACGAGAAGCGGTACTTCGTCTCGGAATCATCCGTGTATCGCATCCTCAGCGCCGAGGATTTGATCACGGCGCCGGCCCATGTCGTGATCCGCGCAGCCGATGAGTTCAAGGACAAGACCACGCGCCCGAACGAGCTCTGGCAGACCGACTTCACCTATCTGAAGGTGATCGGCTGGGGCTGGTTCTATCTCAGCACAATCCTCGACGACTACAGCCGTTACATCGTTGCCTGGAAGCTGTGCACCACGATGAAGGCTGTGGATGTGACCGACACGCTGGAGTTGGCACTGGACGCCTCGGGCTGCAACAGCGCGACCGTCGTGCACAAACCACGGCTGCTCAGCGATAACGGCGCCTCTTACGTCGCGACCGACCTGGCCGAATACCTCAAGGACAAGCACATGGATCATGTCCGTGGTGCGCCGCATCATCCGCAAACCCAGGGTAAGATCGAGCGCTGGCACCAGACCATGAAGAACCGGGTTCTCTTGGAAAACTATTACCTGCCCGGCGACCTGGAGCGGCAGATCAGCGCCTTCGTCGACCACTACAACAACAACCGATACCACGAGAGCCTGAACAACCTGACACCCACCGAAGTCTATCACGGCCGAGGCGCAAAAATCCTGAAGATGAGAGAGAAGATCAAGAAACAGACTATCCGAAAACGCCGGTTGCAGCACCAAGCCGCGGCCGCCTAAACTTCAAAGGAAACCGAACCAGAGCCTCCGTTATGAAACCGCCTCGGCTCTCCGGAAAACTCTGACGACGGACACTCCCTGCCGATTGACAGCCATAGTTTCCAGTTCGCCGTTTCCAGCCGTGGGCGTTCGGGTATTGCACTTATCTTCTTAGATATCTTACATTATCATACGTTGCGTGGCGAGTCGCCGCACCACGATTGGGGGAGCCAGATGTCACAAGCAGCCACCATGAACTTTCATGACGCGATACCTGGCCATCTCGACCTTTACTCGGGTGGAGCGTGGATCCCCCCTCGCACCGGGCAATACGCAGAGACGTTCAACCCCGGGACAGGAGACGTGCTGGCTACGGTCGCCGAAGCCGGTCGGGTCGATGTCGACGTGGCGGTCGAGGCGGCGCGAAGGGGATTCCGCGAATGGCGGGACGTCACGCCGCTCGAACGCGCGAAGATCCTTAAGGAGATCGCGGCGCTGCTGCGCAAGCATGGCGACGAGCTGGCCCTGATCGACGCGGCGAACTGCGGCAACCCCTATACCGAGATGCGCGGCGATGCCGGGGTCGCCGCGGCACAGATGGAGTTCTTCGCGGGCCTCGTCACCGAGATGAAGGGCGACACGATTCCGATGGGGCCGGACCGGCTCAACATGACGGTGCGGGAGCCGCTGGGCGTGGTGGCCCGGATTCTGGCGTTCAACCATCCGTTCATGTTCTGCGGCGGCAAGATGGCGGCGCCGCTGGCGGCGGGCAATGCGGTGATCATCAAGCCGCCGGCGCAGGCCCCGCTGTCGGCCCTGCGGCTGGCCGAACTGGTGGACGGTCTGATGCCCGCCGGCACCTTCAGCGTGCTGCCCGGCGGGACCGAGGCGGGGGCCGCCCTGGCCGCGCATCCCGATGTCGCCAAGGTGACGCTGATCGGCTCGGTCGGCGCGGGCCGTGCGGTGATGCGCAGCGCCAGCGAAACGCTGAAGCCGGTGTTGCTGGAGCTTGGGGGCAAGAACGCCCTCATCGCCTACCCCGACAGCGACCCGGACCGGATTGCGGACGCCATCGTGCGCGGCATGAACTTCGGTTGGTGCGGCCAGTCCTGCGGATCGACGAGCCGGGCCTTCCTGCACAACGATCTGCACGATGCGGTGCTCGACCGCGTGGTGTCGCAGATCGCCCGCTACAAGCCCGGCATCCCGACAGATCCGGCCACCACCATGGGAGCACTCGTCAGCCGCGCCCATTTCGAGAAGGTCATGGGATATATCGACAGCGCCAAGCGCGAGGGCGCCCGGGTGGTCACCGGCGGCCATGCCGTTACCGAAGGGCCGCTGGCCGAGGGGTACTTCATCGCGCCGACGATCTTTGCCGATGTCACCGCCGGCATGACCATTGCCAGGGAAGAGATCTTCGGGCCCGTCCTTGCCGTTCGGCGGTGGTCCGACGAGGCGGAGATGATGGAAGAGGTCAACCATCTGGACTTCGGCCTGACCTGCTCGATCTGGAGCAAGGATCTTGCGACCGCGCATCGTGCCGCCGCCCGGGCGGAAGCGGGTTTCGTCTGGATCAACGAGGTTGGCCTGCATTTCCTCGGTGCGCCATTCGGCGGCGTGAAGCAATCGGGGATCGGGCGTGAGGAAGGGATCGGGGAACTGCTCTCCTTCACCCATGAGAAGAACATCCACGTCAATCTCGCCGGGCAGGCGAACTAGGCCTGGCACACGGCTGTCACGGCCCCCAACCGTCTCAGCCCCACCTCAGTGCCCTATCAGCGCGGGGAGCGCTCGCTGCGGCATGGCGGGAAGTCTTCACCAGCGTATCAGCGGGCGGGGTATTTCGGCATGACGGCTTCGGACGGCACCATGCGCCGCCCCGGCCTCGGGGGTCGGTTCCTGGCAGTGTTGAGCGCGGACGGCAGATGCCCCGGCAGATCGCGGCCTATCATCGTCTGTGCGGGTTCTGGAACGATGGGACGGCGACCGCCCCCACCGGGGCCTTCCTGAGCTGAACCCCGACTACCTGTGTTCCGTCGGCCAGCGACCATGATGGCGCATAGTGCCAATAGCAGTCCGGCGCCGCGCGCGGCGCCGGGAGCGGTCTTTGCGCCGGGCCGGGCCTCATGCGGGGCTGGGCCAGTCATCCGGCAAGTCGATGCGGTAAACGCGCTTTGCGGTCCCTGCGAAGATCATCTCCCGCTCCTCCCGCGAACATCCCGCCGTCAACCGCTTGTAGGCGTTGCAGACATTGCCGAACGGTCCCGTCCGGTCGGTTGGCAGGTTGCTTTCGAACATGCAGCGGTCGGCGCCGAAGAGTTCAACGGTGGTTTCCGTATAGGGGCGGAACTCTTCGGCGAGTTGCTCCGAACTGGCTGGCGGGTCGACGTTGTAGCTGGGCGATCCGGACAGGAAGGTGCCCAGCCCGCCCAGCTTGACGACGACATTGCCGTATCTGGAGATCTCTTCCATATGTGCCCGCCAAGCCGGGAACTCCTCGGCCATCCTGCCCTTGTGGCGGCCCACGCCGACCGGTCCGCCGAAGTGGTTGAGCACGATCTGTGTGTCGGGGAAGCGGCCCGCAAGATCGACGACGTCGGCCAATTGGGGCGCCAGCACGAAGGCGTCGAAGGTCAGGCCGAGCTGTCCGAGATGCTTGAACCCGGCGCGGAACCCGTCGTCCAGGTAGTCGTGCGGTTTGGTATTGTAGCGTGCACCCAGAACCGTGGGATCCTCGTCCCAGAGCCTGTGATCCCGGATGCCACGGTAGCGGTGTGGCGCCGCTTCGATGCTGGCTTCAAGCACGGGCCGCACCGCATCGCCCAGCGACAGGTCGGCGAAACCGACGATGGCCGCCGCCACGAGGCAGGGGCCGTAGGCGCCCCCCGCCGCCATCGCCGCCTGGCCATTGGCGAATTCGACTTCGCCAACCGGGCGGAGTTCCTTGGGGCCATAGGCCCGCTGCATGGTCTTGACGGTGGTCTGGCAGAAGACCGAAGCGATGACATTGTGGCCGTCGTCGATGAACTCGCAGTATTCGTCAATCAGGAATCGATTTCTGGCGGCGCTGCCGATCGAGTGGTCCTGTGCATGGTCAAAGAGATGATGGTGGCTGTCGATGATCGGCAAATCCGGCTCGAGCGGCGCTTCGGCAAGGTGCTTGCCCATGTTGATTGTCTCCTCCCATTCTCGGTGCTGGCGCGCCGCGCCGGTCCGGCGCGAAAAGGGGGCCTGCAATCATCCCTCCGAAAGCAGTTGCTCGATGAAGCGTTCGGACGACATTACCTCGCGCAGCGGCATCTTCTTCTCGGCCTCGTCCAGCTCGGTGGCGTAGCTCAGTCCCCGCCCGTCCCAGAACCACCAATAGATGATCTCGCCCTGCTTGCCCCGCACCGGCATCCGGAAGGTCGGGAACTTGCGCTCGGCGTAGGGAATTTCGGCCTCGCCCGCCTTGGCGTGGCGAAGCCCGAGCTTCTTGAGCACACCGTTCAGCGGAACCATCGCAACGGTATGGTCCCCCACCCGGGCAAGGGTGGAAACGTTCTCTGGCCGTTTATCGCAGGGTCCGTTCAGGAACATCACGACCGGTGGATAGCTTGGATGGACGTGGGTGACCTGCACGTAGGCAAGCCCCTTGGAGGTTTCGATCTCGACGATGTCGCCGGGTTTGTAGTCTTCCATTTCAGAAGCTCCCCTCAGAGGCTGTAGGCTTCGAACGTCGATGGGTGGAACAGCTCCTCGACCCCGACACGGCGCGGCGACAGGCCCTGGGCCGCATGATAGTCGAGGAACTTGTCCAAGACTCCGACATTCGCCGCCACGCCATAGCTCCACGGGTCATCGCCCATCAGCGTAAGGACGCGGTTCAGGGTGTCTTCGACGAAGGGCATGGTGACCTTGGTTGCCGAGGTGTCCGACAGGGCCTCCTCGGCCAAGCGCTTGGACTCGGTGAAGGTCTTGAGCAGCGCGGCAGGCAGGAACGGGTATTGCTCGGCCAGGCTTCGGCGCACCCCCAGCACGTGCATGATCGGGAAGATCCGGGTGCGGCGAAAGTAGTCTTCGGCCGTGCCGATGCTGTCGGCAAAGAGCCGCCCGACGTTGGGATGGCCTTCGGAAAAGCAGCGCGGCCAGCGCGGGCCGACGAACCCGTCGATCTCTCCGGCGGCGAGCATCCCGTTCAGCGTGCTGCCTTCGGGCGCTTCTTCCATGGTGATATCGTCGGGAAGCTGCACCTTGATCTTTTCCGGGCGGCCCGGAGTATCCATGCCGCCCCGGACCCAGACCACATCGGAGGGCTTCACGCCGTAGTCTTCCTCCAGGATGCCGCGCACCCAGACATTGGCGGAAAGCTGGTATTCGGCGATGCCGATGCGCTTGCCCTTCAGGTCTTCCGGCTTGTCGATGCCCTTGTCGGTGCGGATATACACCGAGGTGTGCCGGAAGGCCCGGCTCAGGAAGACCGGGATCGCCACATAGTGCGGATCGCCCCGGGCGACGGAGATGGAATAGGAGGAGAGCGAAAGCTCGCTGATGTCGAAGGCCTGGTGCCGGAAGGCGCGGAAGAACATTTCCTCGGGCGACAATAGCATCGGAACGGGATCGACCCCGTCGATCTGCACCCGACCGTCCACGATCGCGCGCGTCCTGTCATAGTTCCCCATGGCCAGGGAAAGTGTGAGATTGGTCATCCTGTCGGCTCCTCGTATTTCGTCTTGCATTGGCGCTGCAACGCGACCGGCACGCCGGATGCGGCGGATCGCAGGATCGCATGGCAGACCTCGAGGCTCGCAAGCCCCCACTCCCCGGTCTGCACCGGCGGGTCGTTCCGGCGGACGGCAGCGACCAGGGCATCGATCACCGTTCGGCGTGGCGCCGGGCCGAAGGGCGCCTCGATGAAGCTGCGCTCGATATCGCAAAACACCTCGATGCCATCGGGCGTGAGCCTGAGGTCGGCGCGGTCGCAAAGAAGGATAATCGGCCCGAAATGCTCGTTATGCGCCGCATCGACCGTGGTTCCGCTTCCGAAGGTCCGCGTGGTCTTGAGGCGCGTTTCGTCATCGGGAGTGAGATTGCTCAGGGCACGGCGGGCGCCGCCATAGGAGCCGGGCTTCTTGGGCTGGCCCAGCTCGCCGACATCGTTCATCCAGATATCGCTGTCGAAATGCGCGTAGCCGGAATAGGTCAGGTTGGCGATGCAGCCAGCCTCGAAGGTCATGAGCGCGGTGAAGGCGCCCTCGGTCGGGCGCTTCGGATCCCAGGCGCCGGTCATCGCGAAGATGTTCGTCGCCATGCCGCCAGCAAGGCGCCGGACGATGTCGATCTGGTGAATGGCCTGGCTGAACAGGACGCCGCCGCCCTCTTCCGTCCTCAACTCTTCGGGGCGGCGGGGACGATAGAGGAAATCGGTGTAATTCAGGGCCTGGATCATCCGCAGCGCCCCGAACTCACCGCGTTCGATCAGCCGCGCGGCAAGCTCCACCGGCGGGTCGAAGCTGTGGCTGGGGCCGACGATCAGATGCACCCCGGCGCCGCGGGCCGCATCGACCATGCGGTCGGCATCCTCCATCGAGATCGCCAGCGGCTTCTCGACGAGGATGTGCTTGCCCGCCCTGGCCGCGGCCAGCACATGATCCACATGCATCTGGTGCGGGGTTGCAATGTAGATCGCCTCGACGGAGGGATCGGCGCAAAGCGCCTCGACCGTCTCATACCCCCTGCCGCCGTACTCGCGCTCGAAGGCGGCACGGCTCTCCGCCCGGGGAGCGGCGGCGGCCACCAGCTTCACGCGCGGATCGGCATTGAAGGTGGGCACCATGAGCATGAACGCGCGCCCGAGCCCCGCAACGCCGAGGCGAACGGGATCAGAGGTCAAGAACCAGTCTCCCGGACTTGGCCCGCGACACGCAGATCATGATGAAATCTTCCTTCTCCTCGTCCATCAGGACCATGTCCCGATGGTCAGCCTCGCCCGCGAGCAGGCGGGTCTTGCAGGTGCCGCAGGTGCCGCTTTCGCAGGAGCTGCTCGTCGCATGGCCGGAATCGCGCAGCGCCTCGAGGATCGAACGGTCCTCCGGAACGGTGACCGTCTCGCCGCTTTTCTTCAGTTCCACCTCGAAGGCGGTATCGTCTTCGCGCACGACCTCGACGGGTTTGAAATCCTCGAAGTGGATGCGCCCTTCGGGCCAGTGACCGGAGACCGCCTTGATCTCTTCCATCAGGGGCTTGGGGCCGCAGCAGAACACATGGGTCGCCCGCGGCGTGGCCAGGTCGTCCCAGAAGTCGTAGACATTTGCCGGGTCTCCGCCGTCATGGTGGACGATGATCCGACCGGCGAAATCCTCGTTCAGCTCGGCGAGATAGGCCGCCTCCTCCGCGCTTCGGCTGACATAGATGATCCGGAGGGCCTTGCCCCGCTTGTCGAGGTCGCGGGCCATCGCGTAGATCGGCGTGATCCCTATCCCGCCGGCGATCAGCAGGTACTTCTGGACATCGGTGAGCGGGAAATCGTTCTCGGGTGGCTCGACGTTCAGCTCGTAGCCCTCAAGCGCCTCCGCGTGCATCGAGGCGGAGCCGCCCCGCGATTCGGGTTCGCGCTTGATGGCGACGACATATGCCGCGGGGTCGGTGCCGTCGTTCACCAACGAATAGCGGCGCATCGCTCCCGAGGGCGTCTCAACCGTGATATGGGCGCCGGGATCGAAGCCGGGAAGATCGACATCGTCGGTCGGCACCAGCGTGAATTCTGAAATACCTGGAGTCACATCGCGCCGTTTCTCGACGCGCATTCTGATCTGCTTCATGTAACCCTCCCGATCTTTGCACAGCGCCCAGCGTGGTTAGATAGCTAAGTTTTTGCTGTCAACTGCATAGTTCGCGCCGCAATGGCACTTCAGGCCTCCCTGCCGCTGACGCGCTGTCTTCTGATGGCGCGGGCCGCGCGTTTGGATGCGTGCGGAAAACCTGTGCCTTACATGTCGTTGCACTCAAGCTCGACCCGCCCGGGCTAGGCAGGCCCGGGCGGGTCTATGAGGAACAGGGCGTGGCCTTATTCGGCAGCCTCGGTCACGTTGGAGGTATCGACCAAGGTGCGCCAGTCGGTCTCCTTGGGATAGACCCCCTCGTGGGAGGCGATCACTCTTTGCGGAACCTTCGAGTCGGTGCCGATGGCCGCGCCGCCTTCGGCGACCTTCTTGGCCGCATCCGCCATCAGGCGGCGGAACTCGACGATGGCGAGGTCCGAGGCCCCCAGAACATCGGTATGGCGCTGAACCCGGCTGCCCATCGAGACCCACATCACGATATCCTCGTTCGGGATACCGTCGATGCCAGTGAAATGACCTTCCTTCATCCGCTCGCGGTCTTGCAGGAAGTCATTCTCCAGCGTTCGAACGGGGCGCCACTTGTGATCCACATCCACACCCGGCACCGCATAGGCGAACTTGCGCCATTCCTCGGTCGAGGGAACGTTTGGACCGCCAAAGGCGAGGAAGTGGAAGGCCGTTTCATCGTCGTTGATCGGCACGATGACGCTGGCGACCCTGTAGTTGTTGTTCGGCGGGATCAGTGAATAGTAGGGCGCCACGAATTCGGTGATGCGCAGGTAGTTGTGGGTCTGCGCATTCTTGATCGGCTTGCGGATCGCCGCGTAGTGGAAGCCGTAGCCGGTGGTTTCGGTTTGCATCCGCGGGGATTTGTCGGTCGATGGGCGATACCACGACTTCTCGTCAGCCGCTGCCCCCTCGACCCGCGCCGGCACCATGTTGGATGAATGCAGCGACGAGGAATGGGCGCTGTCGATCTGGCCCTCGTGAATCTGCGCCCAGTTGGCCGGCACGCGAATTTTCAGGATCGAGACAGGAGTGTCTTCGGTCGGGGCGAAGGCGGGGGGCTGGAACTCGGGCATCTCGTCCTTGTCGCCCAGCCAGGCCCAGACGAAACCGCCCCATTCACGCACCGGGTAGGAGCGCGCCCTGACCTTGTCCATCAGCGGGCTGCCCTCGGGCTCGGAGGACATGGCCACGACATTGCCGTCAACGTCCATCTTCCAGCCGTGGTAGAGGCAGCGCAGGCCGCACTCCTCGTTGCGACCATAGACCAGCGATGCCTTGCGGTGGGGGCAGAGCTCGTCGAGCATGCCGAGACGGCCCTTGGTGTCGCGGAAGGCCACGTAGCTCTCGCCCAGAACCTCGACCCGCAGCGGCTTGCCGTCTGCCTCCGCCACCTCCTCGATCAGGCAGACCGGCGTCCAGTGCTGACGCATCAGCCTGGCCATCGGTGCATCTCCCGTCACGCGGGTGAGCAGTTCGTTTTCTTCAGGTGTGAGCATGTGACCTCCTCCGGACAACAACAGGCCGACTCCGGTGCCAGCTTTCCCGTTATAATCTTCGTGATCTAAGTTTTGTGTGTCAACAGAAGAATTGCGCCATGCGCCCAGGTTTGCCGGCTTTTGCGATCCAATGGATCCGCCGCTGTGCCGGGCACATCCGATGGGTGGTGGTGCCTGCGGCCCCGATATGGACTACTTGGCATTGGGCTGCGATGTTGTTCTACTGATCGAATGAGAGAAATCAACGAATGCAAGAACATTAACGGTATGGGCAATCGCGGCGATGAACGCATCGCGAGGCTCGTCCGCCTCGCAGCGCGTGGCTTCAACAGGTCTCTCCAAATTCGGTTGAAGACCCAGAATGTCACCTTCGGCCAGTGGATCTTCCTGCGCATTCTCTGGCAGGAGGATGGCCTGTCGCAACGCGAGCTGAGTGAACGCGCCCATCTTACGGAGCCGACAGCACATGCCGCGCTGACCCGAATGGAGGAGCTTGGATATGTTGAGCGTCGGAACATTGCGGGAAACAAGCGTCGGCAGCACGCCTATCTGACGCCCCGCGGGTGGGAGTTACGCGATCAGATCGAACCGCTGGCAATCGAAGCCAACGACATTGCAGTGGTGGGGCTGAATACCGAAGAGCGTGACATCCTTCGGAAAGCGTTGACGGCAATCATACAGAATCTCGAAAAGGACGAAGCCGATGCTGCCCGACGCGGTGTGCGGGTCCCGCCGACCAAGGGCAATCCGGCTGCATAGCCACATCGACGGCCGGTAACGGCGGGCCCGTGGCAGCGTGTCCACTTCCGTTCTGAGAGGCGGGCTGTTCCGCTCTGCGGGCATGCTCAGCTGTGGAAGAACCCGGCGGGAAGCGAGGCCAGAATCTTTGCTACCTGGTCGGCGGCGGACTGGAGCTTCGAAAGATGCGGGAAGACCTGATCGGTTCCCCGGCTCCGCCTGGCCTGGCTGGCGATGTTGAGTGCCGCCAGAACATCGCCCTGGGGGCCGCACACTGGCACAGAAATGGACACGATGCCGATCGCCAGTTCGCTATCGACAAGCGCGTAGCCGTCGTTGCGCGCCGCCTCAATGCGCGCACGCAACAGGCCCGGATCCGTTATGGTGTAATCCGTGAATGCCCTGAGCTCGGCCGTTTCGAGGTATTCGTTCAGATCCTGTTCTGAAAGGCCGGATAGCAGCACCCGCCCCATCGAGGTTACACTGGCGGGTAGCCGGTCGCCCGGTCGGATCACGATTTGCAGTGGTCGGTGTGGTTTTGCCCGAGCAAGATAGACGATCTCGTTCCCCACAAGAATGGACATGCTGCAAGATTCGTCCGTCGCGGCCATCGTGGCATCGAGAATCGGCTGCACAAGCTCGGCGATTCCGATCGACGACAGGTAGGAATAGCCGAGCGCGAGCGTGAGTGGCTTGAGAAAGTAGCGCTGTTCTGCATCGCAACCGACATAGCCAAGACTTTCGAGGGTGAGCAGAAAGCGCCGTGCTGCCGCTCTCGATATTTCCGCGCGCTTGGCCACTTCGCTGACGCGCATAATCGGTGTGCTTCCGTCAAACACGCGCAGAACGCGCAATCCGCGATCGAGCGAGGTGACGAACCAGTCCGCCTGATCGATGGGCCCCTGTGTTGACGACTTCATCTTAGATCTCTATGTTGTGCGTAATATGACCATATTGTGCGCTGTGCGCACAGTCAAGAGGCGCGTGGGCCCACTCGTCTCGTTTCATTTGGGGGGAAACATCTTGGATTTGGCTCTACCCGAAGAGTTGGCGTCGTTTCGAGACATGCTCGCCCGGTTCGTCGATCGCGAGCTCATCCCCTTGGAAAGCAAGCTGGGCGATGATGAAACCCTCCCCGCTGCGGAGCGCAAGGCCATCACCGCCAAGGCGAAGGAGGCCGGCCTCTGGCTGCTGGACCTGCCCGAGGAACTCGGGGGCGCGGGACTCGGTGCCCTCGGGATGGTGGTGTTTTGGGAAGAAATCAGCCGCACCACGGCGCTGCCCGCCCGCGACCAGTCGATCTTCGGCCCGGCCGTCGGCCCGATTCTCGCAGGCCTGACCGGAGATCTCGCCGAGCGCTACCGCGACCCTGTCTGCCGGGGAGAGAAGCAGACGTGCTTTGCCCAGACGGAGCCGGACGCCGGGGCCGACCCGCGGGGCATTCGGACCCGGGCGGTGCGGAAGGGCGAACACTATGTCGTCAATGGCACCAAGCGGTTCATTACCCACGCCGAAAAGGCCGACTTCGCGCAGGTGATGGTCAAGACCCCTGCCGAGGACGGCGGCAAGGGCAAGATCACCTGCCTGCTGGTCGATATGGGCACGCCGGGGGTGAAGATCACAGCGCGGCACCGGACGATGATGGGCGACGCGCCCTGCGAGATTACCTTCGAGAACGTGCGGGTGCCCGTCGGCAACCGCGTAGGCGACGAGGGGCAAGGCTTTGCGCTGGCGCAGAAATGGATCAACCTCGGGCGGATACGGCACGCGGCGCGGGCCTGTGGCGTGGCCCGCCGCTGCATTGAGCTGACCGCGCGTTACGCGACGCAGCGCCGCACCTTCGGCGAGCCGCTGGCCGAACGCCAGTCGCTGCAATGGGCACTCGCCGACAGCCAGACGGAGCTTCACGCGACGCAACTGATGACCCGCCAGGCGGCCTGGAAACTGGATCGCGGCGAGGACATCCGGCTCGAGAGCTACATGATCAAGGTCTATGGCGACGAGATGGGCTTCAGGGTCGCGGATCGTTGTATGCAGTTTCACGGCGGCATGGGGCTCACGCTCGACCTGCCGATCCAGAGGATGTGGCGTGATCAGCGGAGCTTCATGATCACCGAGGGTCCGTCAGAGGTCATGCGGATGGCGATCGCCCGCCGCGTGTTGGAGGAGTGCGTTTAGGGGTGAAAACCGAACCGGTTTGGTTCGCGACTGAAAAAACAGGGAGGAAGACATGAAGAAACGATTTTTGCTGGCCTGTGCCATGCTGGCATTCGGCGCGACTGCGCAGGCGCAGGATGCCTTCTACGAAGGCAAGCGCCTCGATGTGCTGATCAACTATCCGGCCGGCGGACCGACCGATATCGAGGGGCGCCTGGTGGCCAAGCACCTGGCCAGGCACATTCCCGGCGCACCGGATGTTATCGTGCGAAACATGGGCGGCGCGGGAGGTCTGGTGGCGACCAACTACCTCGGCGAGGCGGCCCAGCCGGACGGGCTTACGATGTCCTACTTCACCTCGGTTTATGAATATCAGCTTCTGGAAGATCCGGCATTGACGATCGACCTGCGCGACCTTGAGGTCATCGGCGGTGTCGAGGGCGTGCCGGTCGCCTATGTCCGCACCGATGTCGCGCCGGGCATGACGGAACCCGCCGACATTCTCAAGGCGGAACAGTTCCTGTCGGGAGGCTTCCGCCCCGCCGTGTCGAAGGATTTGCTGATCCGCATGTCGCTCGACCTGTTGGGCGCCAATTACCGGCACGTCACCGGGTTCAAGGGAAGCGCGCCCGCGCGGCAGGCCATTCTCCAGAACGAATTGCAGTTCTTCGAGGAAACCGTGCCCTCCTACATGTCGGTGGTGGTCCCGACCATGGTGGAGACCGGAGAAGTCATTCCGGTGTTCCAGCACGAGGTCTGGCGTGATGGCAAGCCGACGGGCGCCGAAGGCGTGCCAGAGTCGATCCCGACCTTTTACGACCTTTACGTTCAGGTGAAAGGCGAGGAACCTTCAGGCCCGCTTTGGGAGGCCTATGACACGATCAACCGGCTCTCCACCCGGATGCTGCGCATCATCGCGCTGCCACCCGGCGCGCCGGAAGAGGCCGTGGCGACGCTGCGCCAGGCCCTCGCCGACCTTCGGGACGACGAGGAATTCAAGCAGGATGCCTTGCAGAGCCTCAAGTTCGTTCCGGTCTTCGTGCTCGGCGATGAGGCGGAGGCGCTGATCGACGAGCAACTTGACGCCGCGCCGGAGACCAAGGCGTTCCTGAAGGATTACGCAGCCCAAGCCTCTTCCAACTGACGGCACGAGACACAACCAGGGCCTCCACGGCCCTGGTTACCCCTCCCCCTCATCGAGATACGAATCCAGATGTTGGATGTCATCCTTTCCGGCGCTTCTCTCGTTTTCACCTGGCCCGCGCCGGCCTTCCTGCTGGCCGGCATCGCGATCGGCCTGTGCCTGGGCATCGTGCCCGGCCTGTCCGGACTCACCGGAATGGCCATTCTGCTGCCCTACACCTTCACCATGGACACCGGCTCGGCGATGGCTTTCCTGCTGGGCATGTTCGCGGTGACGACAACCAGCGACACGCTATCATCCGTGTTGCTCGGGGTGCCGGGCACGGCCGCTTCGCAGGCCACGGTACTTGACGGATATCCGATGGCCAAGCGGGGTGAAGCCCCGCGCGCCTTCGGAGCGGCCTTCACCGTCTCTGCCATCGGCGGCGTCTTCGGGGCGGTCGCCCTCGCCGTCTCCATTCCCATCGTCAAACCCCTGATCATGACCTTCGCCGCCCCAGAGTTTGTCATGCTCGGCCTGCTCGGCCTCGTCATGGTCGGCTCGATCAGCGGACGTTCGATCCTGTCCGGGCTGGCCGCAGCCGCCTTCGGCCTGCTCGCCTCGATGATCGGCTATGCGCCCC
Organism: Vannielia litorea; assembly: GCF_018424695.1. Lineage (GTDB taxonomy): Bacteria > Pseudomonadota > Alphaproteobacteria > Rhodobacterales > Rhodobacteraceae > Vannielia > Vannielia litorea_A. The sequence goes on along the minus strand of NZ_QTNQ01000001.1, from coordinate 78,754 downwards.
AGGGCGCCATCGCCCGCTACGACTTTGGCTTCATCTACCTTCTCGACGGGCTCCCTCTGGTTCCGGTCGTCCTCGGCCTCTTCGCGCTGCCCGAGATCATCGACTTGTCGCGGCACGGCAAGCCGATTGCTCGCAACGAAGCGCTGGCCGACGGGCAAAGCCGCCTCTTGGATGGCATCCGCGACGCGGTCCGCAACTGGTGGCTGGTGCTCCGCTGCGGCGCCATCGGCACCTATGTGGGGATGCTCCCCGGCCTGGGCGGCGCCATCGTCGATTGGATCGCCTATGGCCACGCGGTCCAGACCAGCAAGGACCGCGAGATGTTTGGCAAGGGAGATGTGCGCGGCGTCATCGCCCCGGAGACCGCCAACAACGCGGCAAAGGGCGGGGCGCTCATCCCCACCCTGGTCTTCGGCATCCCCGGCAGCCCGCCGATGGCGATCCTGCTCGGCGCCTTCCTGATCCAGGGGCTCACGCCCGGCCCGGCCATGCTGAGCCGCCATCTCGACGTGACCTTCAGCCTGGTCATCATCCTGGTCATCGCCAACATCCTCGGGGCCGCCGTCCTGATGCTCTGGAGCCGCCAGTTCGCGCGCTTCGCCTATGTCCCCGGCCGCCTGCTGGTGCCGGGTGTCACGCTCTTTGTGCTGATGGGGGCGTGGATGACCGGCAACCAGATGGGCGACTGGATCACGCTACTGGTCTTCGGTCTTATCGGCGTTGCCATGAAACGGGCCGAATGGTCGCGCCCGGCCTTCATCCTGGGCTTCATCATCGGGCCGATCATCGAAAGCTCGCTGGATCTGTCCATTCAGATCCACGGGTTTTCATGGCTCTTGCGACCGGCCTGCCTGGTGCTGGCGGTGCTGGTGATCCTGACTCTCCTGTTGGGCATCCGCACCGAATGGAAGAAGCGCAAGCAAAGGCGCCGTGCGGGAACGGACACGGCCTACATCGAGAACCCGGAGGGCGATCCGGCGCTGACCACGGCGAGTTCGGCGATTCTGGGCCTCATCGTCGCCGCCCTGGCCATCTACGCGACAGTCACCTCGCTCGATTGGCCGTGGGACAGCCGCTTTTTCCCGCTGTTCGCGGCCGGGCCGCTGGTGCTGCTCGCCCTGGCAACCGCCCGGCAGGACTGGTCGGCGGCCCGGCCACGCTGGCCCGGGGCCGCCGCGCTCGCTGGCGATTGGCGGGAGGGCGCCACGCTGTTCTGGCTGGGCGCGATTGTCGTGCTCAGTTACCTGATCGCGCAACCGCTCGTCATCGTTGTCGCGATGGGCGCCTACTCGCTGGCAACCTTCCGCCGCCGCTGGAGGCTGGCGCTTGCCCAGGCGCTCTGCGGAGGGCTGATCCTGTTTTTCGTCTTCGACCGGCTCGGCGGCGTTCTCTGGCACCCGGCGCTGATCGAGGCGCCGCTGTCCTGGCTGGGATGGACTTGATGCCCCGCCGCTCCGACCTCGAAAGGTGCAGACGTCAGCCGAAGCCGCCCGACCCGCCGGCGACCGGGTGACTTGGAGCACGACACGCAAATGAAACGATAGACCGGCCCCGGCCCGGGGCCTGATGGAAGGAAGAAGGAAGATGAACAGACCTCTCGAGGGTATTCGGGTGATCGAGCTCGGTGCGGTGATCACCGGGCCCTACGCCAGTTCGTTGCTGGCAGAGCTCGGGGCCGAGGTCGTCAAGGTGGAAAGGCCCGATGGCGGCGATCCGTTCAGGAGCTTCCTGGGAGGCACCTACAGCCCGCATTTTCAGGCCTACAACAAGAACAAGCGCAGCGTGGTTCTCGACCTGTCGGTGGAGGAGGAGAAGGACAAGCTGCGATCCCTCGTGCAGACCGCGGACGTGCTCATTGATAATTTCCGACCCGGCGTGTTGAGTCGGCTCGGGCTGGATGACGACACGCTCGAAAACCTCAATCCCGGGCTGATCCGCTGCTCGATCACCGGCTTCGGGCAGGACGGGCCCTATGCGGCCCGCCCGGCCTATGATGCCGTCGCGCAGTCGCTGGCGGGCATCGCCGGCATGTTCGTCGATCCCGAGAACCCGCGCATGACCGGCCCGACGATCTCCGACAACGTGACCGGCATGTATGCCGCGCTCGGCGTCCTCGCGGCACTGCTGGGACGGGAGCGCAAGGCCGGGGGCAGGCGGGTTGACGTGAACATGCTCGAAGCCTCGATGGCCTTCATCCCCGATCCTTTCGCCTTCGACGATAGCGGCATGACCGTCACGCCGACCACCCGCGTGGCGGCGTCGCAGAGCTATGCGGTGCGCTGCCGCGACGGTCGTTGCCTCGCGCTTCACCTCTCCTCCCTGCCGAAGTTCTGGGACGCGCTCTGCGCCGCGATCGAGCGCGAAGACCTCAGGACCGCTCCGATGTTCGAGACTCGCCCCAAGCGGTTCGAAAACTACGCGCTCCTGGCGGAGCGGCTGAACGAGGTCTTCGCGGCGCGCGACCGTGACGCCTGGATCGAGCGGCTCTCGAGCTTCGATATTCCCTTCGCCCCGATCAACACGATCCCCGAGGCGGTCGAAGATCCGCAGGTGCGCCACCTCGGAACTTTCTATGGCTCCAGGGCGAGCGACGGCACCGAGGTGCGCTCGCTCCATTGCCCGATCTGGTTCGACGGCGAGCGCATCGAGCCCCAGGGTCCGCCGCCGCTGCTCGGCGAGCATACCGACGACTACATCACCACGTCAGACTAGCGAGAAGTAGAGGAATTTTCCGAATGCCAGGAGAGCTGAAGACCCGTATCGCCACCTTCGACGAGACCTCGATCACATGGCGGGGCATGGATTTGGTGCATGAGCTGCTCGGGCAGTATTCCTTCACCGAGATCCTCTATTTCCTCTCGACCGGGCGGATGCCGAACGCGACCGAGACCAAGGTTCTCGATCTCTGCCTCGTCACGCTGATGGAACACGGGATGACGCCCCACGCCATCGTCACGCGGCTGGTGCGCGACTGCAACCCGGACCAGGTGCAGATCGCCATGTCGGCGGGGCTGACCTGCGTGGGCGATGTGTTTTCCGGCACGATGGATGGCTGCGGAAGGCTGCTCGAGGCCGGGCTGAAGGAGGAAGACCGCGCCGCCTATTGCCAGCGCGTGGTGGCCGAGCACAGGTCGGCCCGCAAACGGCTTCCCGGTTTCGGCCACAACCTGCACAAGCCAGACGACCCGCGCTCGCCGCGCCTGTTCGAGCTTGCCTTGGCCGCAGGGGTGAAAGGCGACGTGATCGCGCTTCTCAAGACGCTCTCGGAAGAGGCCGACAGTGCCTATGGGCGCCATGTGACCATCAACGCCACCGGCGCATTGGCCGCGCTGATGCTGGAAATCGGCATTCCCGTCACCATCATGCGCTGCATCGCCGTGGTGTCGCGGGCCGGTGGCCTCGTCGGCCATGTGCAGGAAGATCTCGAGACCGGCTCGGGCCGCCAGATCTGGCTCGACGTGGAAGAGGCCTTCGAATACGAGCCACCGGAAGCCGGCTGAACCTAGCGCCGTCCGGCCGCCGCGATGAGCGGCCCGGTGGCCAGAAACGCCTCGATCGAGGCCACCAGCTCGGCGGCCTCGGCCACGGTTTCAGCCCCGCCGTCGCCGGCCACGGCGTCGAACAGGCCCGAGATCGCCTCGAACCCGGGCTGCCCGCCCGGGATCTCGCCGAGGAAGGCCCCGATCTCCTGCATCTCCGCGACCCAGCGATAGGCCTTGGGCGCCATCTCCGGCAGCATCCTCGACAGGATCGTCGCCAGCGCTGGCTGATACTGCGCCACCTCCTGCGCCAGCACCTCGTCCACGGTGTGCCGCCGGGCTCCGAGCACCGACCAGGCGGCAATCGCGATCAGCCCCTTGCCGAGGGCGGCATAGGTACATTTGAGCGCGCTCGCCTGCCCTGCCTCGCCGTCGAGACATTGCGTTGTCAAGCCGTAGTCCGCCAAAAGCGAGACCTTTTGAGCGGCCCCCCCGGAAAGGAACATCCGCGGGTGCGGCCCCCCCGGCGCCGGCGCGTTGCCCAGCAGGCAGGCATCGACGAACCCGGCCCCGCTGGCAGCCACGATATCGCCGACCTCCCGCGCGGTGGCCGGGCTGATGGCATTGCAGTCGACATAGATCGGCTTGATGTCGAGTTCACTCAGGATCGGCGCAAATCTTTCCGCCGTTGCCTTGGCGGCGGCGGGCGGGACGACGGAGAGGAAGAAATCGGCCTCCCTCAGCAGCTCTGCGTCGCTATCGACGATTTCGACCCCGGCCCTGTCGGCGCGCTCGAAGCTCCCGGCGCTCCGCCCGGCGAGGCAGGTGCGGACCCGTGCGCCCGAGCCGACCATCAGGCTGGCCAGGCCCGCGCCCATCTCTCCCATGGCGACCACGGCCACGACTGGTGTCATTTTCCAATTCTCCCCCGCCTGCGCCTGCCGCCGCGATCAGCTCCGCAGCGACATCAGCGCCAGCCTTTTCAACGTGTCTATCTCGTCGGTCCACTCCGCCGTCCCGGAGAAGTAGAGTTTCCTCAGCGCCAGGCCGCGCAGCGTGGCCAGAACCAGCCGACGCGTGGCGGATACCCTCGGTGCCTCAACGTCGCTGTTGACGAAAAGGTTTTGCCATTCGGTATCGAGCTGCACCTCGATCTGCTTGACCTTTCGGGCGATCGCAGGGCGCATGCCGGGCCTGTGCTTCAGCGAGAGCCAGATGTGAATGACGGCCAGAAAATGCGGGGTTTTCAAACGCTCCCAGGTCAGGTCGATCGCCTTGTCGAGCCGCGCATCCAGCGGCAGGTCCGGCGGAATCTTGTGGGCCGTCGAAAGCGATGTGCCGAAGTCATCGACAACGGCAGCGAGAATTTCTTTCCGGGAGCCGAAATGATGCTGAACCGCGCCGCGCGACAAGCCCGCATTGCGTGCGATCACCTCGACGGTCGCCTGCTCGCAGCCCAGGTCGCTGATGCAGGTGATTGCGGATTTCAGCAGCGCCTTGCGCGAGCGCGCGCTGCGCTGCTCCTGCGTCAGCCGCGGTTTCCGCCCCGCATCATTCGCCATTTCCGGCGTCTCGGTTTCAGCTCGCTTCGAGGAGATGCTTGCCTCCAGTGTCGCGGTGCATCCGGAGCGGTGCCCGGCTGCGGATTATGTGGAAGAACCGAAGAATTTCTCGGGGTTGTCAACCAGGATCTTCCGCAGCAGCCCGTCGTCGGGAACCGCCTTGTAGAGCAGTTCGAGCAACTCGGCTTCGTCGGGCATACGCTTGGTATATTGCACATGCGGCCAGTCGGTGCACCACAGGGCCCTGTCGGGCGCGTGATCGAGATAGGTCTGGATCAGCGGGACCACGTCATCGTATCCGCGGTCCATCGACGAGACCCGGTCGGCATTCGACACCAGCACCCACCAGTTCTCGTTGCGCAGCAGATCGAGAAGCATCCGCACCGCAGGCTGGTCGGACCCAAGGCTCAGATCTGGGTGGCCCAGGTGGTCGATCACCACCGGGATGTCGATCTTGGTCAGCAAATCTTTGATATCCAGCCATTCATCCTTTGCGGAATGAATCTTCGCGTGCCAGCCAAAGGGTTTGATCCGCTCCAGAGAGCGCAGGAACTCGTCAGGATCGGGCGCGATATTGAGCTGCTTCCAGAAGTTGAACCGCGCGCCCCTGACACCAGCCTCGTGCAGGCGCTCCAACTCCTTGTCGCTGATGGTATCGTTAACGATGGCGACCCCGCGATAGGCCCCGCCAGCCCGGGCAAGGCCATCGTAGAGGATTGAGTGATCGGTGCCATGCACTGTTGACTGAACGATGACACCCTTTGCCACGCCGATTGCCTCGTGCATTTTCAGCGCCGTCTCGATCGTCGCATCGGCAAAGGGCGCATAGGCGGCCCCGCTGCGCACTGGATATTTTTCGGGATCGCCGAAGACGTGGATCTGACAGTCCCAGGTTCCCGCCGGCGGCATGCGCCCGGGCGAGCGCATCTGGGTGTCGTATTTCCTGAATTCAGTCATGTCGGTCCTCGGCTCCCTTCGACATATGACAGGCTGACGCGGGTTCAGATCTTGCGATCCCGCCCCGCCCAGTAGCGGCTTCGGATTTCGTCCTTGAGGATTTTCCCGAGTGGGCTTTTCGGCAGTTCGGGCCAGAATTCCACCGATTTCGGTTTCTTGAACCCTGCCAGCCGTGACTCGCAGTAGGCGATCACCTCGGCCTCGCCGATCTGGTTCGGCTGCCGGGCGACGACCACCGCCTTGACCGCCTCGCCCCATTTCTTGTCGGGCACCCCGACCACGGCCACCTCGGCGATCTGGGGATGGGCGTTGAGGATTTCCTCGATCTCGCGTGGATAGATGTTCTCGCCCCCGCTCACGATCATCTCCTTCTTCCGCCCGACGACGAAAAGAAAGCCGTTCTCGTCGAACATGCCGTAATCGCCGGAATAGACCCATCCGTTGCGCATGTTGTCTCTGGTCGCTGCCTCGTTGTTCCAGTAACCGCGCATCAGCGCGGCGCTGCGGATACGGACCTCGCCGACATGTCCGGGGGTCAGCGGCCTGTCATTGTCATCGACCAATTCCACGTCGTTGTGGATCATCGGTCGGCCCGCCGAGGCCAGCAGGGCCTGCACTTCGGGCGGCCCGTCGGGGTCGTGGTCTTCCTTGCCCAGCATCGTCGCACCCGGGCCGGACTCGGTTAGCCCGTAGAACTGCATAAACACCGGCCCGAAGAGCGCGATGGCCTTGCGCAAGAGGCTCACCGGCATCGGCGCCGAGGAATAGTAGATGCTCTTCAGCCCCAGATCGGTACTCGTTCGCCCGTCGAGGTATTCGACAATCATGCTGATCATCGTCGGCGCCAGCAGCACACAGCGCACGCCCTCGGAGCGGATCAGCGAGATCAGTGTTTCCGGATCGAAACTCGGCATCAGCACGCCGGTGCAGCCGCGGTGGAAGTGGGCGGTGGCGAAGTTCTTGCCGCCGATATGATAGAGCGGCATCACCGTGAGCAGGGTGTCGGCCGGGGCGATTGCCGCCTCGATCAGCATGGCTTTTAGATTGGCCATCTGCCCCGCATTGTCGAGCAGCACGCCCTTGGGCTTGCCCGTGGTGCCGCCGGTGTAGAACATATAGGCAAGATCGCCAGGGGCGATGGGGCAATGTGGATCGTCCGGGCTGCCGCTGGCGAGCAGTTTTTCGTAGCCACTTTCGGGGTTACCGTTCCCTTCGAACTCGAAAATCTCGACCCCGTGCAGCTCTGCGGTGAGAGACCGGTAGGAATTTTCGAGGATCAACGCCAAAATGCCAGCATTCCCAGCCATATAGCCGACATCGGTGGCGGCCAGCCTGTAATTCATCGGCACCGCGATGAACCCGGCGACCTCGGCCGCGCCATAGGCCTCCATGAATTCGATCCGGTTGGTCGAAAGGATGCCGAGGCGGTCCCCGGGTTTCATCCCCTTCGCCAAAAGCGCATTGGCCAGCCGGTAAACCCGCTCCGCGAACTGCGAGAAGCTGACCCGCCGGTCCTCGCAGATGAAGGCGGTGCGCGCGGGCGCGAACTTCGCGTTCAGCCGGATCGCATCCGCCAGTGTCATCTCGTTCTCGCTCTGCCCCATGGCATGTGCCCCCCTGTCCCCGCTCATTTCGGCGGCCTGTAGCCATAGTCCCGCAGCGTTTCGCGGGCGATTGTGTTCTTCATCACCTCGGCTGACCCGCCGGTGACCAGCCCGATCTTGGCGTCGCGCAGATAGCGCTCGAAGGGCGCCGTCCGGTATCCGCCGTAGCCGCCGACGATGGAGAAGGCGCGGTTGGCGGCGTCGTTGGCCAGATCCATCGCCACCAGCTTGGTCATCGCCGTCTCGCGCACGTGCTTCACGCCCTGGTCTTCCATCCAGGCCGCCTTGAAGCGCATCAGGCTGGCGGTTTCGAGCTTGGTCGCCAGTTCGGCGATGATCCACTGAATGCCCTGAAAATCGGCCACCTTGCTGCTGCCAACCTGGCGCTCGGTGGCGTAGGGGATGGCGCTGTCGAGCGCCGACCGGGCGATGCCGATCAGGTGCGAGGCATTGCAGATGCGGGTGAGGTCGAAGGTGGCGAAAAACACGTCGAGCCCGCGCCCCTCCTGGCCGAGCAATGCCGAGGCCGGAACCCGGCATTCGGTGAAGTCGATCTCGTAATGCGGCTCGAGCCGCCAGCCGACCGCGTCGAGCTTGCGGCAGGAGATGCCCGGGGTGTCGCCATCGACCAGCAGCACCGTCAGCCCCGCCTCGGTCATCACGAAGGTGATCATCAGATCGGCCTCACGGCCCAGGGTGATGTTGGTCTTGCGCCCGTTGATCACATAGTCGTCGCCGTCCCGCACCGCGCGGGTCTTCATTTGCTTCATGCTGGAGCCGACCTCCGGCTCGGACACCACGATCGCAGAAAGGACCTCCGCCGTGGAGAGCCGAGGCAGGTATTGGGCCTTCTGCGCGTCCGTACCGAGGCTCAGCAGCGTGCGCTCGCCATGCAGGGAGAGCGTGAGCGCCGCCAGGCCGATCCGCCCCAGCTCTTCGGTCAGGATGGCCATCTCGACGGCGCCGTAGCCGAGCCCGCCATACTCGGGCGGCACCATCGCACCAACCCAGCCCCGCGCGCCCATCTCCGAATAGATCTCACGCGGAAACTCGCTTCGCCGCTCGAAGGCCTCGATCTCGCCGCGGTCGAGCCCGTCCACGAAGGACGCGACCTCGTCCTTCAGATTTTGCTGTCGCTCAGTGAAGGAAAAATCCACCGCGCTCACCCTCCGAATTGCATCTGCCTGTCCGGCCCGACACCGGCCAGCGCCCGAGGCCCATGCGCCCATGTCCTCCTCCGCAGCCAGGACGGGAATTTGCGCCTTGTCAAAAACACCGCGCCCGACTGTGTAAAGATACATGCATACATGCATCTTTATTTCGAGTAGCACGACGCCCCCGACTCTTCAACAGCCAAGGCCGCCCGACGGAACGATACGTCGCCCTGCCATAGTGCCCTGCCTCCCGTCCGTTCTCCCCACTTCTCACGGATTAACGCGGTGCGCATTCGTCACCCCGCGCCGACCGTCGCGGCCCGCCTCTCGGCCCGAGAGCCCATCCGACTGCAAACACGACGAAATCTGGAGTATGTAGAGCAATATCGCCATTTCAGATATTAATGAAGAACAAAGGCAATTTGACAAATTTTACAGAAGTTTCTGTAGTGACCCCGCCAGACAGTCCTTGCCCGCTGCGGTCCCGCAGTTGGCGGACCTTGTGGTGAAATTGGGAGGAGATATCCATGTTCATCAGGAGAAGCGCGCTTGCCTGTGCATGCGCGGTCATGACCCTAGTTGCGGGCGCGGCATCGGCCGAACCGCAGAAGCTCACATTCTCGGTTTTCGAACCGCCGCAGGCCTTCGGGCCGGCCAAGGTTTATGGCCCATGGGCGCAAGATGTCACTGCGGCTTCGGGCGGAACGATGGAGGTGGAGATGCTGGCCGGTGGCCAGCTCGGGGCACCGGCGGCGCAGCTCGAAATCGTCCAGAACGGCGTTGCCGACATCGCCATCATCATCCCGTCCTTCACGCCGGGGCGGTTTCCGGGCAACGAAATCGCAGAATTGCCGTTCCTGTGGGACGACCCCACGGTGGCGGGCATCGCCGTCACCCGATTGGTCGAAAAGGGCCTGCTGAAGTATCCGGGCGTGAAGGTGTTGGCGGCCGATGTGACCGGCCCTTACCAGGTGCATGCCTCGAAGCCCGTCAACAGCCTTGATGACATGAAGGGCCTGAGGCTGCGCGCCGCTGGCCCGGTCTTCGCACAGGCTACGGCGCTTCTTGGTGCGACACCGGTGGGGATGCCGACCCCCTCCGTGGCTGAGAACATCAGCCGCGGCGTGCTGGACGGAACGCTCCAGGACTGGACCCTGGTGAACGCCTTTCGCATCATCGACGCAACACCCCATCACTTCGACTTTCCGATGGGCGGCGTCACCGCGCTGCTGGTGATGAACCAGCAGGTCTACGACGAGCTGCCAGACGAGGCCAAGGCGGTGCTGGAGGAATACGGCGGCGCCGCCTTCGCCCGCCGCTGGGGCGACGTGCTCAAGGCCGAGGAGCGCGCGGTGAGGGAGCAGGTGCAGGCCGACCCGGACCAGACGGCGGTCTCCCCCGATGCGGCGGAGGCGGCCCGCTGGACCGAGGCGCTGCAACCCGTGGTCGACGACTGGGCGGCGAAATCGCCGGAGAACGCCGCGCTGCTCGAGGCCTTCAAGGCCGAGCTCGACGCCGCCGCGAGCGCCGCCAACTAGCGCGGCACGCCGGCCCGGCGCCCAGGGGCTGCCGGGCCGACCGGAGGCGGCGCTCCCCGGGGCGCACGCCAAGGCTAAGCAACAGGAACACCATGTCCACGATAACCAAATCGCTCGCTGCAATCGGTGTGGCCGCGCTGCTGGCCGTGGCCGCGCTCACCGTGACCGATGCGCTGCTGCGAACCTATTTCTCGAGCCCGATCCTCGGGGTCTCCGAAGTCGCGGAACTGCTGAGCCTGGTGGCGGTGGCAGCCTTCCTGCCGCTGTCGTTCGAAAAGCGCTACCACCTCACGATCGACTTTGTCGCCACCCTGTTCGGGCCGCGCGCCCATCGGTTGCTGGGCCTGCTGGGCGCGGCGGTGACGCTTGTGTTCTTCGCCGTCATCGTCTGGCGGCTAGCGATATACAGCCTCGACCAGCTCCGGTCCGGCGCCACAACCTGGTTCCTGGCCTGGCCGATCGCACCGTGGTGGATGGCCGCGACGGCCTTCCTGGCGGTCTGCCTGCCGGTCCAGCTGCTGGTGATTGCAAAGGCGCTGAGAGGCGACGGTGATGCCGACGCCGTTGTCGGCCCTGAAGGAGGCCCTCTGTGATCGGCCCGCTTGGCATCACGGCGCTGGGGTTTGCCGGGCTCTTCATGCTCATGTTCCTGCGCATCCCGATCGGGATTGCGATGGGAATCACGGGCTTCGTGGGCTTCGGGGTGATCTCGGGCTTCGGTCCGGCGATCACGCTCTTCGGCACCGAACCCGCGCAGGTGCTGAGCAATGCGAACCTGGCCGTCATTCCGCTGTTCCTGCTGATGGGATCGCTCGCCACCGTCAGCGGCCTTTCCGACGACATCTACCGCCTGATCTACGCACTGGTGGGCCATTGGCCGGGCGGACTCGCCTGTGCCACGGTCGGTGGTTGTGCCGGGTTCGGCGCAGTCTGCGGCTCCTCGCCCGCCACAGCCGCAACCATGGGTCAGATCGCCCTGCCGCAGATGCTGAAGCGCGGCTACTCCCCCGCCTTGGCGACCGGAACCATCGCCGCCGGTGGCACGCTGGGCATGCTCGTTCCACCCTCCATCGTGATGGTCATCTATGCCTTCCTCGCCCGGGAGTTCGTGATCGACATCTTCATCGCGGCGCTGATCCCGGCGCTTCTGGCGGTGGTGCTGCAAATGCTGGCGGTGCTGGTGTTCGTCCGGCTCTGGCCGAACTCCGCCCCCGCCGGAGAGCGCCTGAGCTGGGCCGAACGCGCGAAGATCGCCCGTGGGAGCTGGGGCGTGCTGGTGATGATCGGTGCGGTGATGGGCGGGCTCTACTCCGGCGTCTTCACGGTCAACGAAGCGGCCGCTGTCGGTGTGCTCGTCGCCTTCCTCTTCGCCCTCGGCCGGCGTTCCCTGACCCGCGAGAAGGTGATGCGCATGGTCGGCGAAACCGCGTCGAACACGGCGATGATCTACGTCATCATCATCGGCGCGTCGATCTTCACCTATTTCGTCACCGCCGCCCGGCTGCCGGGCGCGCTCACCGAGATGTTCGGCGCGCTCGATGTGCCGCCTCTGGTCGTCATCGCCGGGATTCTCGCCATGTATCTGGTGCTGGGATGCGTTTTCGAGACCATTTCGAGCATGGTGATCACCCTGCCGTTCGTCCTGCCCGTGGTCACTGGCCTCGGCTACGACCCCGTCTGGTGGGGGATCGTGCTGATCATGGCTATCGAACTGGGCATGATCACCCCGCCGGTCGGGATCAACGTGTTCATCCTCCACGGTATCGACCGCTCGATCCCGCTCAAGACCATCTTTGCGGGGATCGTTCCCTTCGCGGTCGCGGACCTGCTGCGCATCGCGATCGTCGTCCTCTTTCCCGCGCTGGCGCTCTGGCTGCCGCACGCCCTGCAATGACCTCAGGAAGACCCGAACCATGCACCAACTGAACAACATCGAGACATTGCGCGACGTCTTCGACCGCAATCTCGCGCTGCATCCCGACAGGGCCGCCTATATCTACGAGGATGTCGAGGTCAGCCACCGGATGTTCAGCGATGCCGCCTTCCGCCTCGCCAACGCCCTGTCCGGCCTCGGCGTGCGGCGGCAGGACCGGGTGGCGATCCTGGCGCAGAACGGCCCGCGCTACCTGGAGGCCTATGCGGCCTGCGAAACCGCGGCCTATGTGCTGGTGCCGATCAACTACCGGCTCTCCGCCCCGGAAATCGACTACATCCTCAAGGATTCTCAGCCGCGCGTGCTGCTCTACGAAACCGAATACGCCGGGATCGTCGAAGAGCTGAAGGCCGGCAACCCCGGGATCGTCAGCTACATCTGCATCGACGGCGAGGGGGCGGAGGCCTATCAAACCCTGCTGGCAGGGGCCTCGCCGGAACCGCCGCGCACCCGGCCCGCCCCGCAGGATCTGACCTATCTGATCTACACCTCCGGCACCACCGGTCGGCCAAAGGGCGCGATGCACGACCATCGGGGCCAGGTCCACTTCGCGAGGATCATGGCGAGCGAGCTTGGGATCGGCCCGGTAGATCGAATGCTCCTGGTCATGCCGTTCTACCACATCGGCGCGAAGTGCTCCCATCTCGGGTGCAGCTATCGCGGCGCCGCGATCGTGCTGATGCGCAAATACGATATCGCCGCGGTGTCGGAGCAGCTCGAACGCCACCGCGCGACGATGACCCATCTCGCCCCCCTGATGGTGCAGGATCTGGTGGCGCATCAGCGCGCCGCGCCCCGGGATCACTCGGCGCTCCGGCTGGTGGAATACGCCTCCGGCCCGCTGGCAGTCGGCCCGCTGCGCGAGGCGATCGAGACCTACGGCCTGATCTTTCTCCAGATCTACGGCATGACCGAGACCGGCATGGGCACCGTGCTCCAGCCGCACCACCACAAGATCGAGGGGGCGGCGGACAAGGACCGCCTGGCCTCGGCCGGTCAGCCGGCCCTGCATTTCGCGATCCGCATCGTCGATGATCAGGGCCGCGACCTGCCGATTGGCGAGATGGGCGAAATCCTGATCGCGGGCCCCTCCATGATGCGCGGCTACTGGAACAATGAGGCCGCGACGCGCCAGGCCCTGAAGGGTGGCTGGATGCATTCCGGCGATGTCGGCAGCCTTGACGGTGAGGGCTTCCTCACCATCCTCGACCGCAAGAAGGACATGATCGTGTCGGGCGGAGAAAACATCTATCCCCGCGAGGTCGAGGAGGCGCTTTATCTGCATCCCGCCGTGGCGGAGGCCGCGGTGATCGGCATTCCGGACGAGCGGTGGGGCGAGGCCGTCAAGGCTTTCGTTGTCCTGAAGCCGGGAGCGGAGGCCGGGGAGCGGGATCTGGTGGAGCACTGCCGCGCGCATATCGCGAGCTACAAGAAACCCAAGAGCATCAGTTTCCTGGCCGAGCTTCCGCGCCTGCCGAACAAGAAGATCGACAAGAAGGCCCTCCGCGAACCGTTCTGGAAGGGCCGGAGCCGCAACGTGAACTAGCCGGGCCGCCGCTGCGCGCGGCGCCGAAATTCTTCCGTAATTCACATCAGATCAAAGGAGAAACCGATGATGGAACTGGAGACGATCAAGGTCGAGCAGGAGGGCAAGGTTGCCATCGTGACGCTGAACCGGCCGGACAAACGCAACGCGATGAGCCCGCAGTTGCATCTGGACATGGTCGAGGTGCTGGAGGAGCTGCGCTACCGCGACGACATCAACGTGGTGGTGATAACCGGCGCTGGGCCAGCCTTTTGCGGCGGGATGGACCTCAAGGAGTTCTTCCTCAAGAACCGCGACGACAAGGTCGGCTTTGAGAAGGCCTATCGCGCGGCGACCGAATGGCGTGGCCGCACCCTGCGGTATTTCCCCAAAGTGACCATCGCCATGATCAACGGCTTCGCCTTCGGCGGCGCTTTTTCGATCATCGAGGGTTGCGACCTGGCGGTGGCCGCCGACGATGCCCGGATGGGCCTGTCGGAGGTGAACTTCAAGCTCTTCCCGGGCGGTTCGGTCAGCAAGTCCATGGCCAACCTGTTCCGACCGCGCGACGCGCTGTTCTACGGGCTCACCGGGCGCCCGTTCGACGGGGTGGAGGCGGCGCGGATCGGCTTCATCAACTACTCCGTGCCCGCGGACGAACTGCGCGAGAACGTCATGGCGCTGGCCCATGAGATCGCCGCCAAGGACGGCGAGGCGCTGCGGGCCACCAAGGACGGCTACCGCCTGTCGCTGGAGATGAGCTGGGAGGCCTCGATGGACTACACCCTGGCCAAGCAGGACCAGCTCACCATGCGCCAGGGCGGCGGCTGGATGGACAAGGGCATCGGCGACTTCCTCGGCAAGAAGTACAAGCCCGGCCTCGAAAGCGTCGAAAGCTGAAAAACAGGGACCGGGGCGGCCTTCCGAGACCGGAAGCCGCTCCGCGCCCGCCGAACGGAGGCCTCGCGATGACCCTGTTGAGCTACGACATGCTGAGTCCGGAGCAAAAGCTCGTCGGCCCTGGCCGCACGATTGGCGAAACCGACTTCTCCATGGGTTGCATGGTGACAGGCGACTGGCATCCGGTGCATTGCGATGCCGTCTTTGCCCGCGATACCCCGGCTGGCAAGCCGGTTCTCCACGGCGGCTACCTGACGGCGATCATGCTCGGGATGACGGCGGGCCTGCTGACCTTCCACGAGCCGGTCGTATTGCTGCTCGGCCTGGAGAAATGGGCTTTCAGGGCGCCGGTGGTCGCGGGAGACACCCTGCACCTCGAACTGACTTTGCACTCCAAGCGCCGCAGCTCGTCAGGGGACAGGGGCATTCTCCAGTTCCGTCAACAGCTCCTCAACCAGCGCAGCGAGGCGGTGGTTGAGGGCATCTCCAGCCACATGGTGGCAGGAACGGGCCCTGGAAAATGAAAAAGTAATCCAATTTCCGGTCCCAGCCTGAAGTGAATTAGGGAGGGTCGGTTTTCATAAATGAAAGAGAACTCGAAATGTAAGTGATGCATAGAATTGGGGTGCCTTTAGGGCATCAAGAAAATCTTCAAAAGAGGGAATGACCCCGCCTTTGCGGGGGTGTCTTTCCTTGGCGATGAATGTTCTTAATATATTGATATTAAACAATAATAGAGGGAACATCGCAGCGCGTTTCGTTGACTGAGAATTAACGGAATGCTAGGCTGACAAGGAGATTGCGCGTCTTTTCGTGCATCAGCCGAGGGGGAGGGAATTATGAATGGCGTTGAATGCGACCTAAAGGTTCGCGTGCAGTTGAAAGGATGCCGCAGGTGGCAAAGGACTGGGCCAGAATGCGCCGGGCGGCTGCTTGCCATCGCCGACTTCGGCAAGCGGGTCCCTTCCGAACCCGTATTTTCCGTTTGAACGGCTGGCGGCGGCATGGATGAAATCTCGATACGAACCCGCAAGCGCGCGCTCCAGGGAGTTCACGCCTGGATCGCGACGTGCTTGTGCGCCTCAATCGTAGCGCTCGGCGCTGTCTATGCGCTCGATATCGCGCGGCTGGCGGGATACGCCTTCTTCAAGGAGCAGTATCTCGCGCTGTTCTTCGGCCTGACGATGGCGGTCGGCTTCCTGCATCGGTCCGGCCGTCTCAGTGAGGTGCCCGAGCGGACGGTTCCGTTCTGGGACTACGGCGCGGCCGCCGCGTCCTTCGTCTGCGGCGCCTATCCTGCCCTGAACTGGAACTGGATCCTGATGATGTCGTTCCAGCGGCCGATCGAGTTGATCGTGCTGGGAACTATCGCACTGGTGCTGCTGTTCGAGGGCATCCGCCGCTATGCCGGCTGGACGCTGATCGTGGTCGGGGCGGTCTTCCTCAGCTACGCGTTTCTGGCGCCCTACATGCCGGGCGTGTTCTACGCACAGGCCACCTCATATTCGCGGCTCGTGGTATACCTCTATTCCGACGTCAATGCGCTCTTCGGCATCCCCATCGCCATCGTGATCGGGGTGGTTCTAGCTTTCGTCCTGTTCGGGCAGATCCTGTTCACCACCGGAGGCGGCGACTTTTTCACCGATGTCTCCAGGTCGCTCATCCGGCGTTCGGCGGGCGGGCCGGCCAAGGTGGCGGTGCTGGCGTCGTCGCTCTTCGGCAGCATCTCGGGCAGCGCGGTTGCCAATGTGGTGAGCACCGGCTCAGTGACGATCCCGCTGATGAAGAAATCCGGCTACACCTCGGTTCAGGCCGGCGCGATCGAGGCGGCGGCCTCCTCGGGCGGCCAGCTCATGCCGCCGATCATGGGGGCGACGGCCTTCCTGCTGGCAGAGTTCCTCGGCATTCCCTACGCTCAGGTCGCGCTTGCGGCGCTGGTTCCGATTTGCCTCTACTATCTTTGCCTGTTGCTCCAGGTGCATCTGATTGCGCGCCGCGACGGCATCGGGACCACCGAATACAACGGCAAGCCGACAGCGCAGATCCTGAAGGAGAACGGGATATACGCCATCCCGCTGGTGGTCATCGTCTATGCGATGTTCGGCCTGAACTTTCAGCCCCAGAAGGCGGCCTTCCTGGGGATCGCCACCATATTCGCCGTTCACGCGCTAAAGACCCGAAGCCTGAACTTCCGCATCCGCGACACCGTGGATACGGCCGGCGCGGCGATTGTCGAGATCGCGCTAATCTGTGCCTTCGCCGGGATCATCATCGGCGTGCTCAACATCACCGGCCTCGCCTTCTCGCTCTCCCTGCTTCTCACCCAGGTCGGGCAGAGCAGCCTGCTGCTGCTGCTGATCCTCGGCGCGGGCATGTCGATCCTGATGGGCATGGGCATGCCGACGACCGGGGTTTACCTGCTGCTGGCCGTGCTGATCGGCCCGGCACTGATCAATCTCGGTGTGGAGCCGCTCGGGGCGCATCTGTTCATCCTCTATTTCGGGGTTTCGAGCCAGATCACGCCGCCAATCTGCTTTGCGGCCATCGCGGCGGCCTCCATCGCCGGGGCAAGCGGCATGGCAACCGGCTGGACAGCGGCCCGGCTCGCCGCGACGGCCTACGTCGTGCCTTTCCTGTTCGTCTATTTCCCGGGGCTGATCCTGGCCGCCGACTGGTGGACGAACCTTGTCACCATCGTTCTCGCGGCATGCGGGGTCAGCGGCCTCGCCGTGGTCGCTACCGGATACGGGCTCGGCACGATGCGATGGCCATCCCGCCTTCTTCTGGGAGCTGCCGTCGGGTTCCTCTTTCTCAATCTGATGCCGAGCAGTGTTGGCGGGCTTGCGGTGGTGATCGTGGCGCTCGTTGTCGGGCTGGCCGCGCTGAGCATCAACCGGGCGTCTTCCGCTCGGGCCGCGACACCGGCGGGACAGTGAACTTTCAAGCCAACATCCAAGGGAGGAAATACAATGTTGGGAAATACCATGAGACAGATCACCGGGATTGCTGCGACGCTACTGGTGAGCGTTTCGGCGATGTCGGCGAACGCACAGGACCGGATGTCCGCGGGGATCGGATCGACGGCCCAGGGCTCCTTTGCCTACACCTCCGCCGCCGCCATCGCCAAAACCATCTCGGAGCAGAGCCCGCTACAAATGCGGGTTCAGCCGATGACGGGATCAAGCGTCTATCTGGGGCTTCTGGACAGTGGTGAACTGGCGTTCGCGGTAAACTCCGGCCCTGATCTGGCCCTAGCCTACCGCGGCAAGGAGCCATTTATGCACAATCCCGGTTTACGGCTGATCGGCGCGATCACCCGTTTCGATGCGGCGTTCATCGTGCGCGCAGACTCTCCCTACCAGACGCTGGAGGATGCAAAGGGGGCACGGCTTGCCGGCGGGTATCCGAGCCACCTCATTTCGCTTCTGTTCACCACTGGCGCGCTGGCCGCGCAGAACATGTCGGAAGGCGACTTCGACATCGTTCCTGTGCCGAACTCGGGATCGAGCCTACAGGCGCTGAAGGAGAACGCCGTCGATATCGCCTTCAGCACCATCAATAACAGCGGCGTACAGGAAACCGCTGCGGCAGTTGGCGGCGTGCGGTATCTGCCGGTCATTCCCGAGGGGGATGCCGAGGCCGTCGCGCGGTTTCAGGCCGAAATGCCCGGCACGGTGGCGAATAAGCGCATGGCCGGCGCGGTGCCCGGTGTCGATCAGGACATGACGGCGATGGGCTGGGATCTTTACTTCACGACCGGTGCCAAGACCGACGCCGACATGGTCTATACCGCGACTAAGACCTTCTGGGAGAAAATTGACAGCATCCGCGGGGCTCACGCCGTTCTCGAGGCCAGCCTCAACCGGGAGTACTTCCTCCAGAAGGAGTTCGATGTGCCCTACCATGAAGGCGCGGTGCGCTTCTTCAAGGAGGTTGGCGCCTGGACTGACGAGATGGATGCGCGTCAGGCGGAACTGCTCGCGCTTTCCCAGTAGCATCCAATCAGAGCGGCGGCCGCAAGAGGCGAGCCGCCGCACGACCCCAAAAAATCTGACGGATTTCCTGTCGCTACGGAGCAGCACGGTATCATGGCAATAGACACTCTGGAAACGATCGCGCTTGAAGTTCCGGTGGCTCCAGAGCGTCTTCGCCATGGCGTTCTGGTCGCCAAGGGCGCTGGACGGGGGCAAACGCGCGATGCCGTCGTGGTCAGGTTGAGTGCCGATGGCGTGACCGGCGAGGCCTATTTCACGCAGCTTGGCTTTCCGGGCGCCGATGTCGCGCGGGCGGTGGAGACCGTGCTCGCCCCGCTGGTGATCGGACAGTCGGCGGAAGACATCGCGACGCTCTGGGCAAGGATGTTTGCAACCACGCGACCGGCCTATTGGAGCAGGCCAATCCTGACACGGGCGATCTCGGTGATCGACGCCGCGCTCTGGGATCTCGCGGGAAAGCGGGCCGGGCAGGCACTGGCCGACCTCTGGGGGCGCAGGCGCGACAGGCTCCCAATCGTCACCATGGTTAGCCCATGGCCGGCGGGCTGGCAGGACGGCGACTGCATCAAGGAGGCCGAGCAGGTGGCCCGCGAGGGGTTTGCCGGGATGAAGCTCAAGGTCGGGATGTTCAGCGCTCTCGACGCGGAAGGGGATGCGCGCCGCCTTCGGGCGCTCCGTAGCGCGATGGGGCCGGATTTCGTTCTCATCCCCGACGGCAACCAGGGATGGAGCTACGAGGACGCGCTGACCTTCGCGCGGATGACCGCCGACCTGAATCTCGGGTGGATCGAGGAGCCGTGTTACTGGGAAAACGACGTGGCCGAACTGGCCCGATTGCGCAAGGCCGTGGAGACGCCACTGGCCGCCGGACAGATGGAGATCACGCCGATGGGCTGCGAAACCATGATTGCCGCCCGCGCCATTGATGTGTGCAACTTCGATGCGTCGATCGGTGGCGGGCCCACTGCCTGGCGACGGGTGGCCGCCTTCGCCGAGAGGCACGAGATCGCCATGGCGCAGCATATGGAGCCGCAGGTCGCATTGCATCTCATGGCATCGACACGCAAGGCGACCCACGTGGAAACCTATTCCGAAGTCGCCGATCCGTTTCATAGGGAGTTGGTTGCCAACCACCAACCGCCACGAAACGGCTTTGTCGAGGTGCCGGACGGACCGGGCTGGGGCATGGTGCTGAACGAGGATTTCATCCGCAGCTATCGCAGCAGCCCGGCGTAAGTGCTTATTCCCTTCGCCGAATTCAGCGCATAGCATTATCCGGGATATGGATACCAATCGACTCGATTTGAACCTGCTGGTGGTCTTCGATGCAATCCTGCGCGAGCGAAGCGTGGGGGGCGCGGCACGCAGCCTCCATCTGTCCCAGCCGGCGGTGAGCGGAGCGCTGGCCCGCCTGCGCGATGCCCTCAACGACCAGCTCTTCATTCGCACCCGGCGCGGTATGGTGCCCACACGCCGTGCCCTCGAACTCGAGCCGACCGTGTCGAGCGCACTTTCGTCGCTCCGTGATGCATTGAGGGCAGGGCAGGAGTTCGACCCGGCGACCTCTGAACGCACTTTCACGGTGCTGATGTCGGAGGTCGGCCAGCTTCTGTTCCTTCCGCCGGTCTCCCAGTTCATCCGCAGGGTCGCCCCCGGTATCCGCCTCGTGGCGATCCAGTCGCATCCGTCCCACCATCTGGAATCCATGGAGAAGGGCGAACTCGATCTCGCGGTCGGCGTCTGGCCCTATCTGAAACAGGGGGTGTTGCAGCAATCGCTGTTCAAGGATGGCTGGATGTGCGTGGCTCGCGAAGATCACCCGGCAGTCGGCAAGGATTTCTCCCTCGAAGACTACCTGTCGCTGGAACATGTGACCGTCACCTCCGTCAGCGGCGGTGACGGCATCATTGCGAAGTCGCTACAGAAGCAACAGAATCGTTCACGCCGGATAGCGCTTCAGGTCACCGATTTCCTGGCCGCGCCCCTTATCGTCGCCAAGACCGATCTGATCGCGACCGCACCGGAGACGTTGGCCCAGTTCTATTCGGATGTTGCCCGCCTGAAGATGGTCGATGTTCCGTTCAACCTACCGACCATCGATCTGCGAGTATATTGGCACCGGCGTTCCGAGACCGACGCCGGCATTACCTGGCTGCGGAACGCGATTCTCGACTTGCTGAACGAATACAATCTTCGCAGCACCAGACACCTGCTGCTGCCCTGACGGGCCCTTGCACACAACGACAACCAGCATGACAACCAGCACCTGAACCCGCAGCCGGACTGTTGCGGCGCGACGGCCCTTGTGACCGGCGGGCCGCCTTCTTCGCGCAACCGAAGAAAGGGTTACTTGGGCAAGACACCCCGCCACTGCACCCACAACACCGCCCCAATCAGGGCCAGACCGATCCCGGTGACGAGTATGTTTCCGAAGAGGACCGCCAGAGCCGCCGCAAAGACGATCCAGCGCAGCAGGCTCGGCATCAGGCCGAAGAAATAGCCCTCAATGGCGATGGCGGCGGCGGAGAGGCCGAGTACCGCGCTGACCACGGCGAAGACGATCTCAGGCAGGCTGCCGATCATCAGAAGCCCGGGATGGAAAACGAAGGCGAAGGGGATCAGGAAGGCGCCGAGCGCGATCTTTACCGCCTGAGCCGCAATGAGCAGGGGGTTCTCGTCGGCGATGGCGCTTGCCGCATAGGCAGCCACGGCCACCGGTGGTGTCAGCGCGGACATCACCGCGAAGTAGAGGATGAAGAGGTGCCCCGAGAGCTGCTCGATCCCCAGGCGCTGCATGACCGGCGAGATCAGGACAGCGGCGAGGATATAGGCACTCGGGGTGGGCATGCCCATGCCGAGCAGCGTCGTAAGAATTGCGGCGATCACCAGCGAGGCGATGATATCCGTCCCCGAAATCAGGAACACGACCGACGAGAACTTCGAGGCTAGGCCAGTCATGGTGATGCCCCCGATCACGAGGCCGGCCGCGGCACAGGCCCCGGCAACCGCCACCATCCGAATGCTACTCTCCGACAGGATCTCGAAGATGTCTTTCGGGCTGAGCCGGGTCGATTTGCGCAGCATGGCCACCACGAAGACCGCGGCGAGCCCGTAGAGCGCACTGTAGGTCGGTGTGTAGCCGTCGAGCAGCGACCAGCTGATGACTATGAGCGGAATGATGAAAAGCCAGCCCTCGCGCAGGATCGAAGCGAGGGGCGGTATGCTCGAGCGATCCACGCCGGCGAGCCCGGCCTTCCGTGCCCGCAGGTGGACCTGCACGTAGATCGGCAGGTAGTAGAGCAGCGCCGGAATGAGCGCGGCCAGCGCGATATCGACATAGTCGATGCCCGTGTACTCCGACATGATGAAGGCTGCCGCCCCCATGACCGGCGGCAGAAGGCTGCCCCCGGTCGAGGCGGCGACTTCGACGGCCGCGGCGAAGTCGCTCCGATACCCCATCTTCTTCATCATCGGGATCGTCACGCTGCCGGTCGTCACCACATCGGAGGTCGGGCTCCCCGAGATCGTGCCGTAGAGGCCGGAGGATACGACCGCGATCTTCGCCGGCCCTCCCGGTGAACGGCCCGTCAGGTAGGCGGCAAGATCGAAGAAGAACTGCGCCCCGCCGCTCTTCGACAGGGCCGTCCCGAAAAGAACGAAGAGAAAGGCATAGGTCGCGGCAACCCGCAGTGGCACGCCGAACAGCCCGTCGGTGGTGAAAACAGTAATATCCACGAAATGGGAATAACTGATGTAGCCATGCCCCAGCATCCCGCTCAGCCGGTGGCCGAAGAGGTTGTAGGCCAGAAACAGCAGCACAATCAGTGTAAGGCCGATACCAACGGTCCGTCGCATCGCCTCGATCGTCAGGAGGAGCACGACCGTCGCAAAGGCGAGATCAGCGGTTGAAAGCGGATCGAGCAGCGTGATCCGCTGTGCGATCTGGTCGGCCTGCGATACGAAGTAGACCCCGCACACCACCGAAGCCAGGGAGAGCGCGTAATCCGGCACATAGACCTTTTCCCGGTCGGAATTCGACGACGGCCCGACCAGCAGAAAGGTGAGCACCAGTATCAGCGCGAGAAAGGTCATGGTGAGGGTCAGGGCGTCCTGACGCGAGAACGCGGCTGCATAGACGACCCATACAGTCGTGAGAGCGGAGAAGATACGCGCAGCCATGCCCAGCCAACCGGCGGGCCGGCGTCTGGCGCCGGTGTTGAAGAGAAGACCGAGCACGTTATTGCCTTGCATGAAAAGGACGGCGGGCGATCAAGTCGCCGCCGCCACTGTCTGTCATTGACTTGTTCAGAAGCCGGCTGCCGAATACACGGCCTTCGCCGCCGGGTGATAGTCAACCGTCGTCGCTGAGGACATGAGTTCGACATCAAGCGGCGCCATCGCCTTGTGAACGCCTTGCAGCTCGGTGAAGTTGTCGGTCAGCGCCTTGGTCAGGTTGCCGACCAACGCGTCATCCGCGTCGGCGCGAACGAACAGTTGCGCCGAGACAGTAATGGTCGCCACGTCTTCATCGACCCAGTCATAAGCGTCGGCCGGAATGGTGAAGTTCTGAATGTCCCACTCGTCGATGACCGCCTGCGCGGTATCTGCGGAAATCGGAAGGAGTTTGACGTCGATGGCCGAAGCGAGTTCGCGGATCGAACTGTGATTGACGAAGAGCGAGTTGATCAGCATGTCCACCCGCCGGTCGCGCATCAGGTCGCCCTGTTCGTTCGACGCGGCATACTGAACGTCGCCGCCCCAGGACGCGATGTTCTCGGGGTTCGCGCCGGCAGCCACCAGCATCGCTTCGCCAATGCCGCTGACGATGTTGCCTCGGCGGTTCAGAACGACCTGAACCGGAATCTGCTGTGTGGCGATATCCTCGAGAGAGGTGATGCCATGCTCTTGCACGAAGTCCGCATTGGCGATGATCTGCATCGGCGCCCAAGTGTAGAGCACCCCCAGCGTTGCCAGGCTCTCCACAGGTGCATCGAAGGGAGGAAGGCCCTGGATCGCCGCCTTCGCCTCCGCGTCGTGGATGATGGCCAGATCGCAATTGCCCTTGTCGAGAAGACCGACATTGGCCAGGCCTCCCCCGGAGGTCTGGTAGGTTACCGTCGAGCCGGGGTAGGCCTTCTTGACGGCGGCATCGACACCGGCGCCGAGAAGGCTCCAGAGACCGCCCGGGCTCGCGCCGCAAAGGGTCAGATTGTATGTCTGGGCCGATGCCGGACCCAACGCGCTCAGCAGGCCAAGTGCCGCAACGCTCGCAAACTGTGTGAACCTATTCATTTTTTCCTCCCTCGGCCATGCGGGCCGTTCGCTTAGCTATCTAAGCATTGACATACTAATTTCCGCTGGTGCAAGTCAAACCCGACCTGACCCGCACTTCGAAAGGAAAGACCATGGACGCAGACGCGCTCGACTCCGCGAAATGGGATCTTGCCACGGCGAGTCGTATCCTGGCGCGGGAGGGTGTGGTCGATGCCTTCGGGCACGTCAGCATCCGGCACCCCGGCGATCCTGAGCGCTACCTGCTGTCCCGCTCGCGCAGCCCCGAACTGGTAAGCCGAAGCGACCTGCTGGAATTCACCCTCGACAACGCGCCGGTTGCGGAAACCCAGCATCGCCTCTTCGCCGAACGCCCGATCCACGGCGCCATCTACCAAAGGCGCCCCGATGTCATGGCCGTCGTGCATAGCCACAGCCCCTCGGTCGTTCCCTTCAGCGTGTCCTCCGTGCCGCTGGTCCAAATCGCACACACGGCCGGCGGCATTCCCAACCCGGCCCCGCTTTGGGACATCCGGACCCGTTTCGGCGATACCAACATGCTGGTCACAACACAGGAGCAGGGCCTCGACCTCGCTTCCGCGCTCGGCAGCGAGAGCGCTGCCCTGATGCGCGGCCACGGCTCGGTGGTCGCAGCGGATTCGCTCAAGCGTGCCGTTCTCCTTGCGATCTACTTCGAGGTGAACGCCAAGCTCCTTCTGAATACTCATGTGCTGGGAGGAGAGATCGTCTCCATGTCGCCCGGCGAGCAGAGCAAGACCGGCGAGATGACAGCACTTCCGCTCGTCGTCGAGCGGACATGGGATTTCTGGACATCCCGCGCCAATCTGGACGGTCTCTGATCTTCGGCTCACCGGCATGTTTGGCCGGTGCCTGAAAGTGGCCGCCGGACGAGCAGGGCCTCGTCCTGCGACCTCCGGGGCAAGTTCCAGGTTCTATGAGCACTTGGCCAGCCCGCGGCGCACTTCGGGTATCACACGGGTTCCCAGGATTTCGATGGCGTCCAGCATGGAGCGATGGTCGATGACGCCCACGCCAAACTGCAGCATGATCCGCTCGAATCGCAGCGCCTCATGGGCGGCAAGGATTTTCTCGGCCACCTCGGTGGGGCCACCGACGAAATAGCCGCCGCGCGGGCCGCAAAAGGCGGTGAAGGTCTCGCGGCTTTGCGCCGACATGCCGCGTTCTCGGCCAAGTTCGCCCATCCGGGCGGAATGAGCCGGATAATAGATGTCCATCGCCTTCTCCATCGTCTCGTGGACGAAGGCATGGGCGTTCAGCGAGGTTCTCAGGCGGGATGGATCCTGCCCGCTGGAGTGACCTGTCTGATGATAGAGTTGAAGCAGGGGTGCAAGCCGCGCCCATTCGCCGCCGAGGATCAGGGCAAAGGCCGCGGGAAGGCCGAGGCTTGCCGCCCGCGCCGCCGATTGCGGCGTGCCGCCGACCGCCATCCAGATCGGGAGCGGGTCCTGGACGGGCCGGGGATAGACCCCGAGCCCGTCGAGCGCCTGGGTGTGTTTGCTGCCCGGCCAGGCCACATGCTCCTGCTTGTTGATCTCCAGCAGCATCTGCAGCTTTTCGATGAAGAGGTCTTCGTAGTCGTCGAGATCGTAGCCGAAGAGCGGGAAGGACTCGATGAAGGCACCGCGCCCGGCGATGATCTCGGCGCGTCCATCGCTCAACCCGTCGAGGGTGGCGAATTGCTGGAACACCCGCACCGGGTCGTCGGAACTGAGCACCGAAACGGTGCTGGTGAACCGGATGTTTTTGGTCTGGATAGCGGCGGCTGCCAGCGCAACCGCGACCGACGATACCGCGTAGTCCGGCCGGTGATGTTCGCCCAGCCCGTAGACATCGACCCCGACCTGATCGGCAAGCGTGATCTCTTCGACGATGTTGCGCAGGCGTTCGGGTGCTGTGACGGTCAGCCCGGTCTGCGGGTTGGTGCCAATATCGCCAAAGGTGAAGAGTCCGATTTCCATGGGGCCTCGTTGCGTTGAACTCGGTGGTCCGGGCCGCCCGGATCTTGCAGGTCTATTTCAGTCCTTCGGCTCAGCTTACCGTGATGACCAGTTTGCCGGTGACATGCCCTTCGGCGCTCAGCGCTTGAGCCTCGACAATCTGTGCCATCGGGAACGTCTTCTCGACGCGCAGCTTCAGAGCCCCTTCGGAAAACAGGTTGGCGGCCTCTTGAAGTGCCCGTTCCGGATGCTCCTGCGGAGTGGGGGAGAACTGCGCACCCTGTTCCGGGGCGGTGAAATCGACAATCGAGATCACACGGGACGCGTCGCCGGTGATTTCGATCAGCTCGGGGATGATGCCCGCGCCCGCAAGGTCGAGAGCGGCGTCGACGCCATGTGGCGCAAGTGCCTTCACGCGGTCGGCCAGGCCCGGCTCATAGCTCGTCGGGGTTGCTCCCAGTTCGGCCAGATAGTCGTGCTTAGCCGCGCTCGCGGTTCCGATGACCGTGATGCCGCGGGCCCTTGCGATCTGGATCGCCGCCGAGCCGACGCCGCCCGCAGCGCCGCAGATCAGCACCGTTTCGCCCGCTTTCGTGCCGACATAGTTCAGGGCACGGATCGCCGTTTCCGAAGCGACGGAAAGGCCACCGGCCACGTCGAAAGGCATGTCGTCGGGCTTGTGCGCCCAGTAGGTCAGTACCGCGTATTCCGCGACAGTGCTGGACCCATGCCCGAACACCGCATCGCCGACCGCAACACCCGTCACACCTTCGCCGATCTCATCGACGATCCCGGCGGCCTCAAAGCCCACACCCGCAGGAAACTCGACCGGCATGAACTCCTGAAAGTACCCTGCGCGTATTTTCCATTCGGCGGGATTGACCCCGGCGGCACGGACCGCGATCCGTACCTGGCCCGGGCCAGTATGCGGTTCGTCGACTTCGACGACTTTCAGGACCTCCGGCCCCCCGTATTCACTGAACTGAACTGCTTTCATGATGCTTTCCTTTGACTCTAGAGATCCGCTTGGGCGATTTCGGGCCCGGCTTCAGGCGGATGTCAGCTCTTTGACGGCGGCACGCACCGTTTCGGCCCAGGGCGTGGTCGGTCGGCCGATCAGGCGTTGCAGCGTGTGGCTGTCGTCCTGAAGCGCCCCTTTAGCCGCACTGGCATCGCTATCGGCGAGCATGGCTGCAATCGGACGCGGCAAGCCCGCGCCCTCCAGCGCTCCGGCAAACTCGGTCTCGCCCATGTCGACATAGGCAACGGGTTTTCCGGCAGAGCTTGCGATTTCCGCGGCAAACTCGGCCATCGAATAGCTTTCGTCACCGGCCAGTTCGTAGACGGCGCCAGGCTCGGGCGTTTCAGCAGTCAGGACAGCGACGGCGGCTTCGGCGTAATCCTGGCGCGCCGCGCTGGAGAAACGTCCATCGCCCGCCGCGCCGATATAGGCGCCATGCTCGAGCGCGGGGGCGATCGAGGCGGTCTTGTTCTCGGTGTACCAACCGTTGCGCAGGATGGCATGCGGGATGTCCGAGGCCTTGATCGCCTCTTCCGTCGCCATGTGCTCGGCGGCGAGGCCGATCGGCGTGCTGTCGGCCCTGAGAATGGAGGTATAGACGAGGAAGCCGACGCCCGCAGCTTTGGCGGCGTCGATGGCGTTCTTGTGCTGGGCTGTGCGCTTGCCGACTTCGGACGCGGAGATCAGAAGTAGACGGTCGACGCCCTTGAAGGCCAGTTCGAGCGAAACCGGGTCGTCGTAATCGCCAATGCGTACCTCGATGTTCAATGCCTCAAGAGGAGCCGCGGATTCCGGTCGCCTTACCAGCGCGGCAACGTTTTCTGCGGGAACCGTCTTCACTAGATCGGCAAGGACAAGGCTTCCGAGTTGGCCTGAAGCGCCGGTGACGAGGTATTTGGCTGTCTGGTCTGACATGGGTGGGATCCTTCACGCTTTGCACATGGTGCGGAAATGGGGTATGGTCTCTTTCAGTTACCCACTCTCGTGAGGGATTGTAAGGAGGCAGTTTCAGATGACCAGGGAACACGAAAGTAACCTCCCTGACGTCCCCGAAGGGATCATCCGCCACTTCGAGGCCTGGCAGGCCGAGGGTGTCGACGCCTCGAACTGCCCGGTACGTGACGTGCTGGACCGCACCGGCGACAAGTGGTCGGTGCTGATCCTCATGCTGCTTGCATGTGAGCCGAAGAGGTTCAGCGCACTGAACAAGGCGGTCGGCGATATCTCCAAGAGGATGCTGACCCAGACGCTGAGATCGTTGCAGCGTGATGGCCTGGTGGAGCGGACCGTCTATCCAACGACGCCGCCAAAGGTTGACTATCGTCTGACGGATCTCGGTCGCTCGGTGCTGGAACCGCTGGCGGCGCTGATCGTTTGGGCCGACAAACGCCATGAGGATATTCGCAAGGCGCGTGAAACATTCGACCGAGAAGAGTCCCTGGCCGCTCAGCTATCAGTATGAGCTGCGCCTATCTGATCTCACAAGACATGCCGACCAATTGATCGTTTGATTTCCGGCTCCCCCGAACGGGCCGATCTCCTGTCGGTAGGGAGCCCCTCCGGTCTGTGCCTTTCTGCCTCCAGAAAGTGAAAGCTGGCCTTTGGTCCTGTTGGATCCGGAGAAGGCGGGAAAGGGGTCTGGCGGGGTTCCGGAAGGATCCTGCTCCTCCACCTCGGAACTGCTTTCCAAGGCCGTTCTCCGATCCGCGCACGGTTGCCGTGCGCTCCTTCTGACATCGGAGACCCCCCATGGCCAAATCCAAGCCCAAATTCAACGCTGCTGCGTCGATCACGAACGAGCTCATCCGGATCATCGAACGCGGAGTCCTGCCGTGGCGCAAGCCCTGGACGGCGGGTGGCAGTTCCCGGCCTCTGCGTGTGAGCGGCGAGCCTTACCAGGGGGTCAACAACTTCCTGCTCACCATGCGGACGACGATGGCGGGCTACGCCTCGCCCTTCTGGATGACGATGCCACAGGCCAACGCCATGGACGCCAGGATTCGCAAAGGCGAAAAATCTTCCCTGGTGGTCTATTACGGGCAAAGCCGGAAACAGGGGGAGGGGGCTGACGCGGCTGACGATGGCGAGACCGACGACGCCCGCGTCTTCCGTTTCCAGAAATCCTACCGGGTCTTCAACGCCTGTCAGATCGAAGGGCTCCCGGACAGTTTCCATCCCGACCCCGATCCCGTGCCGGATCATCCGACCGCAGAGCCGATCGTGCATATGCAGGCCTTCTTCGAGGCCATCGACATCACCACGGTGTTCGCGGGCGACGAGGCTTATTACATGCCTGCTGTCGACAAGGTCTACATGCCGCCCATCACACGGTTTCAGGACCCGCGAAACTTCTACGGCGTTTGGGCGCATGAGTATTCTCATGCCACCAAGGCGCCGCACCGCCTGAACCGCAACTACGGTCTGTCCCGGTTCGGGAACACTGCCTACGCACGCGAAGAAATCGTGGCTGAGCTGACGTCCTGTTTCCTGGGCCAGCGGCTCGGATTCACGGCGCATACGCTCGAGATGAACGCGGCCTACCTCTACAACTGGCTCCGCGTCCTGCGCTCGGACACCAATGCGATTTTC
Source organism: Vannielia litorea (assembly GCF_018424695.1). Classification (GTDB taxonomy): domain Bacteria; phylum Pseudomonadota; class Alphaproteobacteria; order Rhodobacterales; family Rhodobacteraceae; genus Vannielia; species Vannielia litorea_A. The sequence goes on along the minus strand of NZ_QTNQ01000001.1, from coordinate 49,247 downwards.
AAGCATGCGGCAGACGCGCAGAGGGCCTGCGACTATCTGATTGCCCGGTCGGAGGCGGGCAGGGCGGGGGATGCCGATCGGGCCGCGTGAGGTGATGCCCCAGAGCAAAGGAAAAGCTGGCTTTAGGTCTGGTGGTTTTAACCCATCCGGAAAGGACAGACCCATGAGCACCCCCGAACCCGCCGAGATCTCCCCGCCCGACGTCGCCGCCATCGCATCCCAGAACGACGCCTTCCGCAGGTTTGCCTGCCTTGGCATCACCCCGGATCAGCCGATCCAGGGCCGCCTCGTCGTAACCCAGTCCCTGATCGAGGCCGGCGATGGCTTTGTGACGGAAGCCGTTCAGGCCACTGGTGCCTTCGACACGTTCGAGCCCGAGAACGATCCCGAAGGCTGGCACGATTTCGGGGCCGTCACGATCCGCGGCGAGACTGTGTTCTGGAAAGTGGATTTGTATGAAGCAGACTCCGACTTCCGCTACGGCGCCGAGGCGCCCGACAATCCAGAAACCACCATGCGCGTGCTGACCATCATGATGGCGCACGACTGGTAGGGCAGGGCGCACCTCCCTCTTAAACACCGACTGGCCCACTGACCCTCCGAAAGGGAAAGTGGGCCCCTTGTCCTGTTGGTTCCCGGAGCCGGGGACCGGTCGCGCGACAACCCGCGCGGCCCTCTCAAACACGTCGAGAAGGACATGTCATGACTCACACGTTCAAACCTACCACCGTCGCCATCGGCGACCTCGTCGCCCATCCCGCGAACGTACGGAGCAATTCCCCCGAGACCTATGCCTCCGAGAACATCGCAAATCTGAAGGCCAGCATCGCCGTTTTGGGCCTCCTGCAACCGCTGCTCGTCCAGAAGATCGATGGCAAGTTCGGTGTCCTCGCAGGCGGCCGGCGCCACGCGGCGCTCCTGGAACTCGTCGCGGACAAGACCGTCAAAGGCTTCACCAGTCGCACGAAGATCGATTGCCGCCTGGTTCCTGACGACTGCGATGTGACCACCGCGCTCTCGCTGGCCGAGAACATCACCCAGGCGCCGATGAACGCCATCGACGAGTTCGAGGCCTTCGCCCGGATGATGGAGGTCGATGGCCAGACGCCGGAGACCATCGCCAAGACCTTCGGTACGACCGTGGCGGCCGTGAAGGGCCGTCTGCGCTACGGGCTCATCCATCCCGACATCCGTACCGCGGCGCGCGCCAAGTCGATCACACTCGACACGATGAAGGCCTTCGCCGATCATCCGAGCCAGGAGGTGCAACGCGAGGTCTTCGAGGCGTTAACCAGGGAGGACAACTATATCCAGGCCCATACCGTCCGCAACGCACTGAAGTCCCGCGGCGTGCAGGTCAGCGACGATATCGGCGCCTTCGTGAGGAAAGACTACGAGGCGCGCGGCGGTGCTATCGCGGCCGATCTCCTGGACGAGCATTCCGTGCTCGAGGATTCCACGCTGGTCGAGACGATCCTGCTGGAGAAACTCGCCGCCGCCGCCGAAGAGGCGCGTTCTGAGATCGGCTTTGCCTGGGCCGATGCGGTCATCCAGTACGACTATGCCGCCATGGCGGACTATGGCCGCGTCTATCCGGGTCCGGTCGAGCCCGACGAGAAAGGCCAGAAGCGCGTCGATGAGATCACTGCCGAAATCGAAAAGCTCGAACACGAGATGGAGAACGAGGAGCTCGAAGACGAGGCGTACAATGATCTCTACGATCGGGTCGACGAACTGGAGGCCGAGGCACGGGATCTGCAGGAGGCTTACAGCGCCGAGGATCTTGCCCGCTCCGGTGTGATTGCTGCCTGGTCGCATGGCAAGATCTCCCTGCATGTTGGCCTGGTGCGTCCTGAAGACAAGGCGGAGAGCTCCGGCAAGGCTGCTTCCACCGCGCCGGGCGAGAAAGGCACGGCGGATAGTGATGAGATCACCTATCCCGCCTCGCTGACCGAGGATCTGAAGACCGAACGCGCGATGGCGCTCGGCGCCGCCATGGCGACGCACCCGGCGGCCACGCTTGATCTCACGCTTTTCAAGCTCGTCACCGATGGGCTGGGCCACAGCATGAGCGTGACCGAAGCGATCAAGGTCGACGCCCGCCAGGAGTATCGCAGCCACGCGAAGATCGAAGAGATCGACACCACCTCGCTCGAGCAGGTGGCCGAGGCCCGTGACGCGCTCGACCTCTCCTGGGCAGATGACGCGAAGTCCCCAGCCGATCAGTTCGCCCTCTTCCGGGCACTCGATACGGGCGAGAAGGCAAAGCTCGTGGCCTTTGTCACGTCCAGTACGACACGACCCTGCTTTGCGCGGGACCGGAAGCGCGACAGCCTGATGCACGATTTCGAGGTCGAGATCATGCCGGACATCCGGGCGCACTGGACGCCGAACGCGGCACTCTTCAACCGCTTCAAGAAGGCTTGGCTTCTGAAGATCCTCGGCGAGGAGCTGGGGCTCGCACAGGAGGCGGTGACATTGGCCTCTTCGACCAAGAAGCAAGTCGTCGAATTCTGCGACAAGCTCTTCGCGGAGCCCTTCGCAACGCTCACGGATGCGCAGCGCGCGGCGGTTGCTTCCTGGTGCCCGCCGATGATGCAGACGGCAGGCGTCGAACCGGTTGATGCCAGCGAGGCCGAGACGCCCGGAGACGAAACCGAGGTCGCAGAAGCGGCCTGATCGAGCAGGCGACCCGCCCGGCATGTCCGGCGCGGGTCGCACCTCTCTCAAACTCACAGGTAAATCCCATGGCACTTCTCAGCTTCTCCGCCGCGAGCGTCGCGGCCCAGATCGCGCATGCGCGCGGCTGTTCCACCTTCCTTCCCAATTGGAACGGGTCGGTCGGCAAACCCGCCCTGATCCTGATCGTCGGCAACGGCGTCCATCTGCGCTCGAACGGCATCGATGGCACGTCGACACGGATCGTCACCACCGAACGCGCCGATCCCGCCCATGCCTTCGCTGAGGGCATCAACCCGTTCCGGGACGCCGACTGGATGGCGGCCCGGCAGGCGGCGTTTCGCGATCTGACGGGCCAGTTCTACACCGACATTCTGGATGATGTGCAGATGCTCATCGACCGCGGCCATGACACCATCCGGCTGGCGACCGACGGCCACACGATCCGCGTCTTCCTGCGCCGCGCCGCCGACTACCTGATCGGCGGGACCTATGATGTCCCCTCCGGCCTCGGTGGAACATTCCGGGTGATCCTCAGGGATGCCACCGACACCCATGCGATCGTGCAGAACCACGGCAATTGCGAGGATTTCGACGAGATGCTGCCCTACCGGGTGCCGCTCGACGCGCTCATCGAAATTGATGACCGGAGGGCGGCATAGTGGGCTGGCTCTTCTACACCGACCGCCGCGTGAAGAGCTACGCGGACGAGAAAGCGGAAATCGCCCGGCTCTGCACCTTCGAGACTGATACCCGCAAGACAGTGTTGCTCAAGGCCTCCAAGGTCGGATCGACCTGGTATGCCGCTTTGAGGCTCACGAATGTCGACGGCTCGCCGGTCGAGGATGCGACCTACGTGACCGACGACGACGGAGCGATTACCTTCGGGGCTGTGTTTCTGACGCGTTATGACGATGGCTGCTGGGGCTACAAGGACATGGAGGAGGCTGCCGGGCCGGTGGAGTCGCGGGCGCCGCTCAGCCTTCTGGCGTTGCTCTCCGAGCTGAAGGATTCCGACAGCTATGCCCATGCCTGGCGCCAGCGCTGCCGGGACTGGGCGGCGATCCCGGATTACGACGAAGGCGACAGGATCAAGCTCGCCGCGCCCGTCACGCTGACCGACGGCAGCACCTGCCAGATCGTGACCGCCACCCACTACCGGCGCGGAGGGAAAAAGCGCCGCTGCTACCGCGTCGAGGAAACGGGCGGACTCGTGCGTCTGTCGAAAGCCTCGCTCGCCGGGTCCGAGCTCCTCGGCTCGGCGAAGAGTGAGGCGAGTCCGGTTCTGGCCGAGTTTTTCGCCGGGAACGATTCCTGACCGCCGGCAACATCGCTATCTGTTCAGCCTTGAGCCGCCTCCGCGCGTTTGAAAGCGCAGAGGCGGCTTTCTGTCCTGTCGGACCCACAACCTGACTCAAAGGACAGACGATATGGACAACCGAAGCCCGGCATTCGCACGCGATTTCCCTTCGAAACCTCACCTTCTGCAGGCCATTCGCCTGATCGGCAGCGAGATTGAGAAGCAACCGCTCAAGAGCTCATCGCTCGCTCGGATCATGCGCGAGACCTTTGGTGGTAGCGATGCCGGCGGCGCGTGGTCCTGGCGCATGGCCTATGACCTGATGCAGGCCGCCGCGGTTATGCAGCTTGTGCGGGATAGCGGTTCGGACGCGCTTGCGATGGCCAGATTGCTCGCTACACGGCTCCTGACGGAGACCCGGCGCTCCGAGCAACAGATTCGCCTTCAACAGTTCTCGACGCCGCTGCCCTTTGCGGCACTGGTTATACGCGCAGCCGCCATTCGCCCCGGCGAAACCGTCCTCGAACCCTCGGCCGGGACCGGCGCATTGGCCGGTTTTGCAGTTTGCGCAGGCGGCAAACCGATGCTCAACGAGATCGATCCCTTCCGCCGGGCGCTTCTCGAGGCGGTGTTTGGCAGCGAGGTGACCGATTTCGACGCCGAGCATATCGACGATCTGCTGGCGGTGCCCGAGCTTCCCGGCGTCATCGTGATGAATCCGCCCTTCGCCTCTTCGGTCGACCGCTCGCAAGACAGGCATATCGCGGCGAAACATCTAATCTCGGCGGCCAAGCGCCTCGCGCCGGGCGGGCGTCTCGTGGCGATCATGCCGATGGGCTTCACGCCGGAACGGGACGCGGCCCATTGGGCACGGGCCTCGGCCATCGCAAATCCGCGCCTTGCGCTCATCATCCCTGGCCACGTCTACCGCAAGCTCGGCACCACCGTCGAGACTCAGCTCATGGTCTTCGACAAGGTGCAGGAGGACGTCGAGTTTGTCCGCCCCGCTGTCGACGATTTGGATGCGGCGCGGCAAATCGTCGATGACATCGCCGCGGCTCGATCAATCACCCCTCTTGTCCAGACCACTGCGCAGGTGCTGCGTGGGTCGCGCCGGGTCGGTGTCCCTATTGCACGTAAGCGCCCAATCGCCCAGGCGGCGTCTGCCAAACCCAAATCACATGCCGCCATCCCGCTGGCCTTCACCTGCCTCGACACACCCCGCGAAAACACGCCCGTTTCGGACATCTATGCCCGCTACCGCCCGCAGCGGATCGAGATCACGGGGGCCCAGGAACATCCCACGCCGCTCGTCGAAAGCATCGCCATGGCCTCTGTCGCACCCCCGGTCCCGTCGGGCGATGCCGCCTCAGACCTGCGGCTGCCCGGCCGCCTGATCGAGGGGGGCCATCTCTCCGAGGCCCAGCTCGAGACCATTCTCATGGCAAACGACGCGCACGCGCGGGATTTACCGGGGCGGTTTACCATTGACGAGGACCAGACCCGGATGACCCGTGCTGATGATGACCCGGAGGCGCGCGCCTATCGGCTCGGCTATTTCCTCGGCGACGGCACCGGCTGCGGCAAGGGCCGGGAATGCGCGGGGCTCATCCTGGTGAACTGGCTCGCGGGACAGCGCAAGGCGGTCTGGATATCGAAATCCGCCACGCTCATCGAGGACGCCATCCGCGACTGGACCGACCTCGGCGGCTCGCCCGCCGACATCCAGCCGCTCTCCAAATGGAAGCCTGACCAGCCTATCTCCATGGGCGATGGCATCCTTTTTGTGACCTACGCGACACTCCGGTCCGCAGGCAAATGCGGCACGACCCGGCTCAGCCAGGTTCTGGGCTGGATGGGCGACGGCTTCGAGGGCGTTCTGGCCTTCGACGAGGCCCATGCCATGCAGAATGCCGCCGGGTCCGACGAGGGCAGGGGGGTCAAACCCTCCCAGCAAGGCTTGGCCGGTCTGCGCCTGCAACTCGCCGCGCCGCGCGCCCGGGTCTTCTACGTCTCGGCGACGGGCGCCACCAGCGTGCACAATCTGGCCTATGCCTCCCGGCTCGGGCTCTGGGGTCAGGGTCCGGAATACCCCTTTCCAAGCCGGGAGAGTTTCGTCTCGGCGATGGAGGCCGGTGGAGTTGCGGCGATGGAAGTCGTGGCGCGCGACCTCAAGACCCTCGGATTCTACACGGCACGGGCACTCAGCTTCGACGGCGTGGAATATGACGTGCTCGAACATGCGCTCACACCCGCCCAGATCGAGATCTACGATGCCTATGCCGGGGCCTTCCGGACGATCCACCATAATCTCGAGGCGGCCCTGACCGCGACTGGCGTCAACGACGCCTCCGGTCAGACCAACGCCTCCGCCGCCAAGGCCTCCGCCAAATCCCGGTTCGAAAGCACCAAGCAGCGTTTCTTCAACCATCTCCTGATGGGCATGAAGGCCCCGACCGTCATCCGCGCCATCGAAGAGGATCTGGAGTCGAGTTATGCCTGCGTCATTCAGGTGGTCTCGACGGGCGAGAGCCTCTTGAAGCGCCGGCTTGAGGCGATGGACCCCGAAGACGAGCTGGTCGAGGGGGCGTTGACGCCTCGGGATTATGTGCTCTCCTACCTCGAACAGGCCTTCCCGATCCATGCCCAGAAGCTGGTCGAGATCGACGGAAACATGGTGGCCGAGCCGCTGAGGGATGCGAATGGCGCCCTGGTCGTCTCGCGCGAGGCCGAAGCCTTGCGCGATGCCGCCATGATGGAGTTGATGGCGCTCGCGCCGATCCCCTCGGCGCTTGATCAGATTCTCTGGGCCTTCGGTGACGAGGCGGTGGCCGAGGTAACCGGGCGTTCGATCCGGCCGCTTAAATCCAGCGACGGTGCCCTCTTCATCGAGAAGCGGTCCGCCAGCAGCAATACCTCAGAAACCCGGGCCTTCATGGATGGCGAGAAGGACGTTCTGATCTTCTCCGATGCCGGCGGGACGGGCCGGTCCTATCATGCCGCTCAAACGGCCAAGAACCAGAAGCGGCGACGGCACTATCTGCTGGAACCCGGTTGGCGGGCCGATGCGGCGATCCAGGGGCTCGGCCGCACGCATCGCTCGGCTCAAGTGTCAGCGCCCTTCTTCCGGGTCTGCACCTCGGATGTGCACGGCGAGAAACGCTTCACCTCCACGATCGCCCGACGGCTCGATCAGCTGGGCGCCCTCACCAAGGGCCAGCGCGAGACCGGCTCCCAGGGCATGTTCCGCGAGGAGGACAATCTCGAAAGCCCGATCGCAAGGGGTGCGCTGCGCGGCTATTACGCCGATCTCGCCGCCGGGCGCGCGGCGGCCATGAGCTACGAACAGTTCAGCGACTGGACGGCTCTTCGACTGATCGACCAGGACGGCGTGCTCTTGGAAGAGTTGCCGCCGATCCAGCGCTTCCTAAACCGTGTCCTAGCCCTGCCGATCCACATGCAGAATGCGCTTTTTGCCGAGTTCATGAGCCGGATTGCCGATCAGACCGAGCGGGCGCGGGCGGCAGGCACGCTCGACCTCGGCGTCGAGACGCTGCGCGGCGAGCGGATCGAGCAGGTCTCGGTGGAAGATCTCTGGACCTGTCCGCGCTCCGGGGCGGTGACGCGCATCATCGGACTCGAGGTGACGGACCCTGTCCATGTCCACTCGGCCGAAGAGGCGCTGGATCGAAACCCGGACAAACAGCCGATGGTCAATCGCGCCTCGGGGCGCGCGGCGCTGATCTCCTCGCGGCCCATGCAGATGTATGACGAGGAGATCGTCACGCTCATGCGCAAGGTGACGCGCCCGAGCGGATCCACCTATGTCGAGGAAGGGAAGTTCCAGGCCTCCGCTTGGGAAGAGATCGAAAAGCCCGAGTTCCGCCGCCTCTGGGATGAAGAGGCCGATGGCCTGCCGAAGGTGACGACGACGAAGCTCTATCTGCTTACCGGGCTGCTACTGCCGATCTGGAAGGACATCCCCTCGGGCAACGAGCGCATTTACCGGGTCACACCTGAGGGGCAGGGGAGCATGATCGGCCGCACCGTCAGCGAGGACGGCGCCGCGGCCCTTCGCGCGCGGTTCATGGTCGGCACGCCGAAAACCTCGCAGGAGATGCTGACAGCGGCACTCGGGTCCACCGCGCCGGTCGATCTGGGCCGGGGTCTCACGCTCACCCGCCGCCGGATCGCCGGCGCGGCCCGTCTCGAAATCGACGGGGCCGACCGCGGCACGATCGACGGGCTGAAGGCCATGGGGTGTTTCACCGAGATCATCGCCTTCCAGCTCAGGGTCTTCGTGCCGCATGGGGAGGGCGTCGATACCGACGCGATCCTGGGTCGGATCGTGGGGGGTGGATCAGCCTCCAAGGCTGATCGCGCCGCCTGAAAGGAAAAGTGGGCCTCGGGTCGGGGGAACGTGGAAGGGGTTTTGCCCGTCCGCGTTCTGGCGTTGTGGCGGGTCTCCGGACCGCTAGGCGCTTTCCCCAATCCCAGACAAGAGGACGAGACCCATGACCAACTCCGAGACCACCTTTGCCGAGACGATGGCAAAATGGCAGCTCGAGCGCGAGACCGCCAACAAGGCCGCCCGGAGCGAACTGCTCCCGCAATTACGCGCTCTTGGCGTTACAGAGGTAGTTGCCGAATACGAGGGCTACGGCGATTCCGGGAATATCGAAGACGTGACGGTGCAGCCGGTGGGCATTGCGCTCCCCGACGATCTCTCCACGAGGCTTGGCGACTTCGCCTGGTCGCTCGCCTATCATCAGCATCCGGGCTTCGAGAACAACGAGGGCGGCTATGGCACGCTGACCTGGGATGTCACCGCCGACAGCATCACCCTCGATCATGCCGACCGCTACGTTGAATGCTCCCACAGTTTCGATGAGGGGCTGTGACATGGCCCATCCCCTCCATCATGCCGAAAGCTCGGCCCGGAAGTTCGGCGGAAAGCCATCCGACTATCAGGCCGTCCACGACTGGTTCGATGCCTCAAAGGAGCATCTCGCCATCTTCACCCACCGTGCGCTGCGCCATCATACGCAAGGCATCTTCGAAGCCGAACGGGTTTTCGGGCTTTCGCTCACCAACGAGGCGGGGCGTGAGATTCCCATCCGCTGGATCGGCGAGCAGCATGTCCGCGAAGACTGTCAGGGCCGCATCCCGAGCCTCGCCGACTGGCTCGGACGGATCCAGCCCGAGCCCTGGATGGCCAACGGGCATATCGACGGGCCGGCGCATGAGCCCGTCGGCGATCCGCGCACGAAATGGCTGGCCGAGGTGGCTGAGGGCAAGACGATCCTCGGCCTCAAGGACTGGATGGAGGCGAGGGGATCATGATGCGCAACGTCCGCAGATTCTACGATTGCAGCACCGCACATCTGCCTGAACAAACCGTCCAGGCCATCGAGAACGGGCTCTTCGCCAAATCGCCGAGCTTGCAGAATGAGTATGGCTGGCTGTTCTCCGTCCCGGAGACGCTCGCCGACATGCCGGAAGGCATAGACTGTGACGCCTTCAAGGCGGTCATGGCGTTGGCGCTGGATGCCGGGTGCGACTACGTCCTCTTCGATCGGGATGTCCCGCCAGTCCCCTATCTCGAGGTCTTCGACTGGTAGGTCAATCGCGGTTGCACAGAGGCCCGATCGGAGGATCGGGCCTCTCTTGTTTCCAGAACCAACATGGAAATGGAGGTCCAGATGAACATCATTGATATCAAGGCCGCCGTGGATGCCGGCAAACCCGTCCACTGGGCGAACGAGGGGTATCGGGTGCATCGGGATGGCCTCGGCCAGTACCTCATCACCTACGTGCCGAACGGCAGCACCATCGGTCTGACCGACCGGAGCGGCCGACAGCTGAACGGGGCCGAGGTCGACTTTTTCATATCGGAGCCGCGCTAGGGTGCTGCTGCAGAGCAGGGGAGGGACGCGCGCGGGGCGACGTCGGACACCCGTTCGGGCGCGGGGTAGGGCTGACGGTCAGGAGAGAAAGGAAAGAGGGCTTTCGGGTTTTGCGATCCCATGAGGGGTCGAAAAGCAATCCCGCGTGCTCTGGCCAAGTGCCGGGCAGCGGCAAACCCAAGGAGAAGACCCATGTTCGCAGGAACCCTGACCAAGAATGCCGAGACCGCAGCCACCGCCTATTCCGGCATGATCCACTCGAGCCGGTTCGACATCGCGATCCAGCTCGAGACCCGCACGAAGATGTCCGAGCGCAGCCCGGATTTTGATGTGACCGCGGTGAACAAGTCGGGCCGGAAGGTGCGTATCGGCACGGCCTGGAACGAGACCGGCAATACCACCGGTAACCATTACATCTCGATGCAGATCGATGTCGGCCTCGGGCCCTTCCGGGTCAACGCCGTGCAGACCAAGGAAGCACGCGAAGCGATGACCGGTGAATTCGAGATCATCCCGCTGGTCTCGAACGGTGGCATGAAGTCCGGTTCGATCTCGGGCGAGTTGACCGCGATGGATGCAGACAACGCCTTCGCCGGTTACATCGCCAACATGATGTTCGACCTCGACTTCATGCTGATCGAGAACACGTTCAAGACCGAAGAAACCCATCCCGACTACCGGATCGAGGTCTCCTCGCCCAAGGGCCACCCGATCCGCGTGGGTTCGGCCTGGATGGCGAAGAGCAACCGCACCGGCAACGACTACGTCTCGCTCCTCATCAACACGCCCGATGGCGATCTGCGGGTAAACGCCGTGCAGAACGAGGAGCAGCGCGGCGGCCAGACCTTCTCGATCATTCCCTTCGTCGAGAGCGGTGCGCGCGAGCGGGACGCTGGTGCGGGACTGTCTCTGGTGTCCTGATGTGACGGGACCTGGTCCCGATCGATAAACGGGGCCGGCCTAGACCGGCCCGGTCTGCCTAACCTACGGGAGCTGCGGAAACGCGGCTCCCGTTTTTCTTTGTGGCGGGTCAGTTCGAGGTCAACGGCCTGTGCGTCGCAGGATGATGGCGAAATCCGTCGGTCCGATAGCCCCGCTGGCAAAGCATCACTCCGGGGTCTCTTCCATCGTGCCATCGTTCTCGGAGGGCGTCTCACAAAAGATCTCTTCGACCGTCACCTGGCCCGGTAGCGATCCTTGCAACACGTCCTCGATGGCCTTGGTTGCGAAATTCGCCGAGACGGACGTCGCGAAACTGATCGTCACGGTCAGCACAAGCTCTTTTGCGGTCATGCCCAGTGCCGCATCGACCGAGCTGTCGGTAACGTCCGCATCGGCCACGCCTTCCAACAGCGCGAGGATATCCTGTTTGGACGCGTCCGCGTCATCGCCAGCAAGGCGCATCACCACCACAACGTCAGTCATTGAAATCGTCCCACATCCGTGTCTCTCGAAATCTATTCAATGCCCGCATGAAACGGGCCCGGTTGCGACTATAGCGCGTAAGGCCTCGCCCTGCCTCACTTTTGTTTGGGACCGCCCCGCCGAGAAGCGCCGCAATGTCTTCCCCGAAGGGCGTGGTCACATCGAAGTGGTTCAGAGCGGCGAGCGCCGGAAGGACCGAGTGGCGAAACCTGTCCGCGACGTTTTGCACCTCTTCGCCGCTCGCCTCGCGGCGAACATAGTCGCCCGACTTCAGCAGGAGAAGGTGCGGTGCCACGTGGCGGAACACGGCCGCGACCACGTTCAGGTAGCGCGTCTCGGGCGTTGGATACCCATCCTCGACGGGCCCTTCCGAGGCGAGAAGTTCCAGGGTCGCGAAGACGCCGATGACGATGAACATCATGGCGCTGTCGGCTCTGTCGTCACCGTCGGATGAGAGCCCCTCGATCGTGCGCATCAGCTCATAATCCGCCGACAGGAGGCTGGCTGCGGCGGCCCCGTCGGCTTCAAGCTCTGACAGGAGCCGGAATGTCGCCAGATCCAGAGGTCGCGGCAAGTCACCCGTGCTTGTTTCCGGATTCAGCGCCTTCTGATAGGCGACATGGCCTGCTGCGGCGTGGCAGGCTTCGTGGGTGGCGAAGAAGGCGACACCGGCAAACCATGTCAGCGTCATTGCGGGCTCGATCCCGCCCAGCCGCTCGGCCTGAGCTGCGGTCTCTCCTTCGATGTTGACGGCTTGGAGGCGAGACAGGATGAGATCGGGTACAGCGGTTCCGATCGCGATGCGATAGCGATCCTTGCGCCAGGGCGAAATGATCGCGTCAAGGCTCGCACTGTCGCGATGCCTCCAGTCTATCCGTTCGGCGAAGGCTGTCTCGTCGATCCCGGGGAAGAGCACGTAGGTGACGAACTCTCCGGCGACGCGGATCATGGTCAGGGTTTCGAGGTCTTCCTCACCCATTGTCATCACCGTCGAGGATGCGATCGATCCGGCGCGTGGCCTCGAAATATCGTGCTTCGCTGACGAGGAACTTCTCGTGATCCGCGTCCGAGGGGCCTTCCCCGAACCATCTGCCGTCGCCGAAACCGATGTCTTTGGAGATCTCACTCGCCTCGAACCAGGCGGTGTCGTGGACGCGCACCGACTCTTCAAAGTCACACGGCACCAGGTCGTGAAGGGATCTGAACACCAGGTTGGTGAAGTTCATCGCCCGAAAGAGCGGGGAGGGATATTCCGTCCCCGGTCGATCCACCGGACCCTCCCTCGTGTCGAGCGCCCGCATGACAAGGATATGGGCGAACGCCAGCTGGAAGCCGTATTCGAGCCCATCCTCCGCTGTCCAGCCTATCTGAAACGGGTGTTTCTCATCCATGCTCAGGAGCATTTGGTTCAGCCCGTTCGCATCCGCGTCAAACTCGATATCCTGTAGCGTTTCCGGCAGCATGTCTGGCGATCGGCCGGGGGCTTGGTCCAGATATGTTGCCGCTTCGTCGACGAAGCCGGGTGTCGCGTCCGGAAAGAGGAGATCGATATGCCGCCGCAGGAGGTGCGCGAGTTCGTGCGAAATCACGTAGTCGAACATCTGCATCAGAATGTCGACGAAGTACTCCGCACGCTCCGCCTCCATCGACCAGTCATCGAAGGCGATGAGCGGGCCGTCGAGCGCCTCTTTCCAAGATTTGCCCGGATCCTTCAGGGGGTGCGCGCGCGAAAGCACGTCCGGATGATGGGCTGCGGCCGTAAGGAACCGCCACAGTTTTCGTAGCAGGCCGAGGCTTATGATGACTGCACGGCGATCGCCCGATTGGCGCGCGGCCGCGTTCGGCGCATCGCCAGCCGAGATGACGAGGTCGATGCCCTTGATATCGAGGTCCGGATCGCGCGCGTCCAGGAGGCCTATGTTGATGTCGAAGACATGTTCGGTCCAGTGCACCAGTGTCGTCTCGACCGGTGTGAGCCCCGTGACGTCGAGACATCCGCCCATAGACCTGACGATGGGATCTACCTTCCAAAACGCACGCGAGACTTCTTCCATTCGATCAGGATATCCCAAAGAATTTCGGGATGGGGTCGCTCCATCGCGCGTCGAACGCGAAGGGTGCAAAAAGCCCGTCCTCCGTTTCGGGGTCCTGATCGAAATAGGCGGCGATCTCTTTCCTGAGGTCGGCCTCCCCCTCCCTGGTAATCGTGTCCCGGAGGAGATCGAGCTCGGGGAACGCCGGTTCGAGCGGTGCCAATAATTCCATGGCGGGCTCAAAGATCTCCGCGAAATAGTCACTTTCGGGATGTTCCACATTCCAACGCGCCCTGTGGGCGACAGAGTGCAGGAGCAACCGCAGATTTGGCGACGGGTAGGTGTCGCGGGTTCCGATCCTGTCGCGTGCCATGCGTTCCTGGCCGACCACGAAGAGTGCGTATCCGACGAATTCGGCATAAAGGTTCTCTTTGCCTGTCATATACTGCCAGCGCGGCAGGGTCGCGGATCGCGCGAAGGCGAACTCGCCGGACAGACCCGAGCAGTAGACGTCCGCATCGATCTCGACATCGCGTAGCGGAAAGCCGGGAGGTGTGTTGCCCGCATCCTGGCTCATCAACTCGTCCACCATGCACAGGCCCGCCCCGCCCTGTCGCTGTCTGAGCAGGCCGAGATGCCCTCGCACGATATGGGCCAGCTCGTGAAACAAGACCGGCAGATAGAGCGACTCGAAGAAAAAGAGCCAGCTGCCCTCGATGTCCGGACCGATCTCGTTGATCGTCACGTCGACACAGGTTTGCACCCCGGACGTCCCCACGTCCTCCGCGAAGTCACGGAACGACAGGGACACGGTCCTTTCGAGGCGAAACCCGGAGGCCACCATGCGGGCGAGTACCGAGCTTACGACGGCCGCCCAAAGGACGTAGCCGGAGGTAAACTCGATCGAGAACGGACCGCCGAAGCGCGATTGGCGGGCCCTTGCGTTCAAGTGGGTTTCCGGAGTGACGCCAACCTTGAGATCGCCGCCGTCAGGGAAGGCATACATGTCCCGCATGGCACTGGTCACGGCACGCGCCGCAGTCTGGAGGTTTCTCAGCGCCATCCGCAACTGTGCCGAGTCAACGTCTTTGAACAGATCTTCAGGGAAGCTGGGGCGGTCTATGTAATGAACCGTTGGCAACACCTGAGACTCACTCCTTTGAACTTGCAAAAGCCTATCTCCGTCGGCCTTTCCGGGCAAATGCCGGATGAACAGGCGTCGCGTAGCCAGTGGTTCCGCGTTCGAAATTACTTAGACAAACGCCTGTGGACACATATCGAATATTGACGGGTCACCCATAATTGTCGCTCGACAATAGTATACGAAGGGTCGCGTAGTTTAGCATTGCATGAAGTGCATGGCTGCATTGCAGCATTTGCCGTTGTTGCGGCGCAGCATTTCGGGCTAGCCTACTTTTGAGATCGCTCTCCTCTCCTCCTCCCTGGAGATCGGCCTCAGGTTTGCGCCACACCTCCTCCCGTGGCGTGGGCAGAAGAGATCAGACGCCATCCCACCTCCCGGGATGGCGTCTTTTTTTTTGTCCGCACTGAAGCACTCACAGGATCTCGGGTCGCGAAATCATCGATACTGTCGTATCGTGGTCTCAAGACCAACAATTTTCCGATGATTTCAATTCTGAGAAGAGGGTTTTAGATGCGGGGCTTTCATTTCGTCTTTCCATGTTTGCTCGTGCCGACCATTGGTCTCGCGGCACCCTTCACGGTGGCCAGTTGGAACATCGCGAACCTGGGGGTGCCGGGCTCGGAACTGCGCGGGTTCGACCGCGACGCGGATGACTACACCCGCATCCGGGAGATCATTTCGTCCATCGACGCGGACGTGATCGCGTTCCAGGAGATTGGCAGCGTCGCGGCGCTGGAAGCGGTCCTCCCCGACGGGTACAGCTTCCGGTTCGAGACCCGCTGCTATGAAAACGCACAGAAATGCGCGGCGAATGCCGACGACATATACAATGCGATCGCGATCAGGGACACGTTCGCGCACGGTTTCTTCCAGATCGATGAGCTCGCCGTGCCGCATCAGAACGAATGCGGCGCGCCCGCACGCCCGGTGCGCGGCGGCGTGGGCGTCGATCTGTCGGTCGAAGGGCGACGCTACCTGGTGCCGTCGATCCACCTGAAGGCAACCTGCAAGAACAATTCTGTCGAGCCCGGAACGGAGGATGACTGTGCGACGCAGCGCGAGCAGGTGCGACGCCTGCGCGCCTGGATGGACGCCCAGGCCGACGAGGCGACGATCATCCTGGCAGGGGATTTCAACCGGCAACTTCTGGAGGGGGCGGACAACATCCGGGCGGAATTCTTCCCGAACGTGCCGCAGGGACACATCCTGCCGGGTGCCGAGACACGCGCGTGCTGGTCCTCGTTCGCGTTCGATTTCGCTCGATTGGGCGAGGAAGCCATGGCGAATAACCCGCAGTTCGAGGCCGAGGGGCTGCGCCCATGGCTCTTCACGCCCCGCAGCAGCGCCGAGATCGACTTCTTCGTCGTGGAGAACCTCGCGGAAGGTGTGACGCTGAAGGCGGATCAGATCGAGTTGACGGGTGACTACGTGTTCCGCGATCCCGGCGCCGCGCTGACCCGATGCGACGGGAGCCTTCAGCCCTTTGCCGACGGGAAGGTCCTGACCTTTGCGGAAGCCTATCCGAGCGATCATTGTCCGATCGTGATGATCGTCTCGGAGTAGGCGGATGTTTTCAGAGAGTCTTGGCGGACAGATTCTGGTCGGTGTGACAGTGGCCTCGATTGTGGGGATTGGCGGGTGGGTCCTGGGACGTGCGACCGCCCCTGCGGAGCCGCCCTCCCTCGAAATCACCCCCGAAAGCGTCACGGCACAGGTCGGGCTCGACACCGAATTCAACGCGACTGCGGATCCGGATGTGTCGACACTGACATGGCGTGTCGCGGGGCAACCGGTGGGCCGCTCGCATGTCGCGCAATGTGATGCCGTGGCCGCGCAACTCATGTGCAGGTTCCTGGTCCCCGGGACGTATTCGGTATCTGCCACGGCCACCGCCGCAAACGATTTGGAGGTCACGAGGCACAGTTCCGTGTCGGTGGTGTTCCCGGACAGGTACTACACAGTTTTCATCCAGAACCCGGATCGACAGGTACGCAGCGATGCCTACCGGGTGTTGTTGCGTCGGATCGACTGGGCCAGGGTTCAGCAATCCATCACCCCCTTGATCCTGCTCTACGACCCGGACAAGGGCCGGAATGTGTTCGCAGCCGAGACGGTCTTTGAGCCGGAGTTTGAGGGCGTTGACGTGTTGCAGGGCCTCAAGCTACGGATTCCGAGGTTCGCGGAACCGGGGCGCGGCCTCGTCGTCGGCCCACTGGAGGCGCTCGGCGTCACCGTCACCGAGATTCCCTATGCCGAGGCGATCCTGTCGATCGAACGAGGCGCGGTCGACGGCGGCTTCGTCACCCTGGGCGATCCCACGATCGATCTGCTCGACGCGGACCTCGGGGACATGCGGGCGGAGTAGCATACAAGTGGCTTGATCCCTGATGTCCGCCACATGTCTTCCTTAGCCTTACGGCCTCCCCTGCTCGGTACGCCAAGTCGCAGGCGAGAACGGCCCTGCGGCCCGTCGCGCATTCGGCCATGCGGCCTCACCGCGGCGTTGCGCCCGGCATCCCGGTTTGCCCGTCTCGCGAGCACGTCGCTCCCCGGCCGCTCCGCCGGATTGCGCTCCGGTCTGTTTTGGCCGGAGGCCAAAACGATCCCGCCGCTCCATCCGTCTCCCGCGTCCGGTCGCGCCCTTTGCCTGCTCGCGTCGGGCAAACCTGTCGTCAACACACACACACATGAGTGCGGAAGCATATCCTCCGGATGGCCCCCAAATCAGCCCGCGTCAAGGATCGCAAAACTTTTCGGCGAGGGCGGCGGGGGTGAAGAGGGCAGTCCAGTGGTCGATGACGCGCCTGTGGTGGGCGATGCGCCCGGAAAACTTTTGCGCCCGGCGCGCCGGCGGCTTCGCCGTCCCTGACCCGGACAGATTCGGTGAACCAGACGTACGGCCATGCCACCACACTCACGTGGTGGTTCCCCGAACATCTGGAGACACCAACATGACATACGAGAACGCGAACGCCTACGAGACCATCGAACTTTTCGGCCTGACGGAGAAAGACGCGGAGCTGCCCATCCCCGAGGATCACGCCCTGACCGACAGCATCGTCCGCGAGACTTTCGAGGCCCTGCTCGGCCAGCTGCGTGGCACCGGTCTCGAGACCGAGATCGAACCGCTCGCGCACGGGCTCGCCACGATCCTGCAGCGCCGCAAGATCGCTCTCGGCAAGGAGCTCGACCGCACCGCCGACAAGATCGGCGCCCTGGCAAAATCCCACGACGGATCGGAGATCGCCGAGACCGCGCTCGAAGAGGCGCAGGCCCGCTTCCTGCAGGTCCGCGAGATCGTCGGGGCCATCGAGGTGATGAGCGAGGCGGCGGCGGAATGCTACGAGGTCGAGACGGGACATGCCTTCATCCCGGCATCGGGATCGCGGGCCAGCGCTCGCGCTCAGGAGACCGGGGCCGTGTTTGAAGCCCGGCAGCTCCTGGAACAGCATGACCGCGAAACCGCAGAAAAGTCGAAGGTCGAGGGAGTTCCCCTGATCGTCTCCGGCGCCACCGACTGGACCGATATCGACGTCATCTTCACGACACTCGACAAGGTTCGCGAGCGCATCCGGCAGAACCGCAACCAGGAGATCTTCCTCTGCCACAAGGGTGGCAAGCACGGGGCCGAGATGATCGCCGCCCGGTGGGCTCGGGCGCGAGGCGTTGCGCAGGCGCGCTTCGATCCGCGTTGGTCCGCACATGGGCGGGCGGCACCCTTCAAGTGCAACGACGAGATGCTGGACGACAAGTTCGCCGCGACCGGGGTCGTGCTCTTCGGTGGCAACGGGGTCGCGCTCAACCTCGGACAGAAGGCCGAGGCGAAAGGCCTGACGGTGATGCGGGTCGCCGATCCGGCGAAGAAGACAGCAGGAGAATGAATAGGAGAGGGTCGCGCGCGGCGCGGCCCTTTCGTCGTTTTCATGGTGTTGGCGGTGAAGAAATCGAATGGGCGGATTGAGCCCGCGAAGCAACCATGCCCGCGATGCCTTCAGACCTCCCCTTGGTCTCACACCTGCAAGAGCGGTTGGTACCAACACCTTATCCGCTCAGCACTGATATGATATAGGCTTCAAGTGAGATCGCTCCCTTCCTGAACGTCGCCACTGAGTCAGATTTTCCGTCGATGACCCAACGCGTCATACAGGCATAGGAGGCCGCCGCCTCCTCCGAAAAGCCGAACTGGAGGAATGTCTCTTCAAGGGCTTCGGGCGGTATTTCCTGAACGTCCACGCAACGTCCCATCACGGCAGCAAACGCGGCCGCGACGTCCCGAGCCGAATAGCGCGCCGGTCCCTCGACATGCTCGATTCCGGTATCGTCCGTCTTTGTCATGAGACGTCTCGCGGCAGCCTCTCCGAGGTCGGCAGGCGCGACCATCGGGAGGGAGAGATCTGCCGGGAAGAAACTCGGCAGGATGCCGCTCTCCGCTACTCCCTGCGCCACCCCGACCCAGTTGCTCATGTAGTACGCGCCTCGGTTAATGGCGGCGGGAATGGGCTGATCCATCAGGGCTTGCTCCAGCTCATGGAGAACCGTGAGATCGCCACAGCGTTCTCCCTCGAAGGCCCCGTACGTCGAGGCGGCCACCACCTTCTCAAGGCCAGACCCCTCGAGCGCCGACAGGATCGCCGCGACATTCGCGCGTTCCTCTGCGTCGGTGTTGCCTGACGGGTCCGCCGGCGGGTTAAGCAGGAACGCGCGCCTGCCGGTTCGGAACACCGCGCGCATGGCGTCCGTATCGCGAATATCGGCCACGGCCATCTTCGCCCCGGACGCTTTGAGATCCGCGCCATGGTCTTCGTCGCGGGTGACGACCGTCACTTCCTGGCCTGCGTTCAGAAGCGCGCGCGCCGTCGCCGATCCGACCTGTCCTGTACCACCGAGTATGACAAACATCCCAACCTCCTTCTATCGTTTGGGGTCGGGATTACACCCGAGCCCGGTCAGAATGTGTCAGGAACCCTCGCTCAGACCCTCGCGTAGGGCTCGATCCGGCGATAGGCGGTCAACAGGCTCTCGCGGGATCGCGGAACGTCCTCTTCCAGCGCGGACAGTGCCTCGACACGATCAACGCGGAAGTGCCGGAACGCGTCGCGCAGCTCGCACCAGGCCGCGAGCATCTCGACCTTGTCGAAGAAACCGAGCGCGACCGGCCACACAACGCGACGGACGCAAACCCCGCTTTCGGAGCGATAGGTGATCTCCAACTTCCGGCGGTCCCGCATCGCGCCCCGGATCATCGCAAGCTCTTCACGTTGATCATTCTCACCCGGCCCTGCGGTCAGACCCGCCCCGAGCATGCGCGCCTCGGCCTCGTCACCCATACCGTCGGTGATCTTGAGCAGCGCCGTATCGGCGGCCTTTGCGATTTCCTCGTCCCCGCGCGCCATCACGAAGCGCAGGCCCAGAAGAACGGCATCCGCTTCGTCCCGGGTGAAGGCCATGGATGGCAGGAAGAACCCCGGGCGCAGAATGAAGCCCGTGCCCGCTTCCCCCTCGACCGGCACGCCCAGTTCCAGAAGCGTCTCCATGTCCCGATAGATCGTGCGCTCAGAGACCTGAAACATCTGCGCCAGGGTTTTCGCGGTCACGGCGGACCGCCTGCCACGGAGCGTTTGGAGAAGTTGAAGAAGTCGGCCTGATCTTTGCATGTGATGATCATATCGGTATCGACCTGCCCGCGTCGATGCACGATCCGCTCGGTCTGGCGGGTCATGCCGGGCTGCCCTGCTTTCCAACCGGTCGAGATCGGTCCGTAAGATGCCGGGGAGGATCGGTGATCGGTCTGCGGTCATGACGGACCCCTGCCGGCGGTTGCTCCGCCGTCACCGCGCTCGCAGGTTCCGGCCGTGTCGGCCTCCACCCGGAACACGAGGCCTCTGGACGTGCTGAGTGGCATACCCCGGCGGCGGTCTCCTGACGGAGCCAGCCGGCGGGGTTGCCCTCATGCGCGCCAGAAACCCCGCGATCCGCCCGTCCGGGTGCAGATCGCTGGGGCGGGCGCAGCGCAACGACCGCGCCGCCCGATGACGGCGACCCGTCCGGGCGGACAACCCTGCTGGCAGACCCGCGGCTGTATCACCGCTCCGGATCGCGAGACCGCGACCAGGAAGTCGAGGTTGAGGCAGACGATCGCGGTCGTGCCGATCGGGCGTGGGCGGAACATCGCGTCGCCGCGTTGGATGAGAGCGGTGCGGACCTGGTCAGGTCTGACATAACTCGACAGGACCGAAGGCGGCTGAGGAGCGGGGTGCACATCCGGGTCTCCCCTCTTTGCTCATAGATGTGGATCGCACGGGGGCGGGCGGTCCGTGCCCTCCGCTCACGCTCCGGCAAACACAAATACGGTTTCCACGCGCGGAGCGCGCGGACCCTCCGCATTTGTGTTTGCGGACCTCCCTTTTCCCCCGTGCCGGGTGATCCCCATCGCAAAAAGGAGAGACCCAAATGACCAACCACTACGTCGCCACCGTTCCCGTCAAGTTCACCGACAACGAAGGTCAGGAGCGCACCCGCTTCCAGCGCGTCGGCGCGATGTTCCGCAACACCCGCAACGGGGACGGCTCGGAGTTCTTCAGCCTCAAACTCGACTTCCCCGTCGCGGTCCAGGAGCTGGTGATGTTCCCGCCGAACTCCAAGGAACCGCAGGAGTAATCCTCCCACGAGAAAGGACCGCCCCAGGGCGGTCCTTTCCCTGTTCCAGGGAAGGCTGCGCCAAGACCGGGGCCCCCTGCCTTCGGCCGGTGTCCCCGATAAGGTGTCAGGACCGTGCACGGTCCTGACGGGGGATTTCAGAGATCGCCTGGAACAGGTCTGCCGGCCAGCCTCAAGGGGGCCATCCGGAATAACAGCCGGGCTGAAGCCCGCCGGTTTTTCCGGCAGAGATTTGGGCCGAGCCAAATCTGGCCGCCCTTGACCCTGTCCGTCAGCCCCGTCGGGGGGTTTGTGCGCCGCCCCTCGCCTCCGTCCGAACACGGGTCCGTGTTCGGCCAGACCCTCGGGCGCGGGCATGACAACGGGCGGCCGAGGTGCGGTTGGAGATGGTTGGGTTTTCTGGGCCCTTCGGGCCGGGCCTCGCACCTGCGGTGCTCGGCTTGAAGCGGAATTCAAGGTCGCCTGGGGGCAATCTACAATAATATTGCATTGACCGTGACATATAGTTTCGTATGATGAAAGCGACCTTGAATGAAGGTGGCAGGAAATAGGGGGGCTTTCTTCGTATGAGCCGGACCAAGAGACTGACACAGACGGAGCGAGCGGAGATTATCCGTGAGGCCGGAGAAGGAGTGGGGACTTCCGTGCTCGCGGAGCGGTTCGGGGTCACCCTGCGGGCCATCCAGTACACGTTGAAGGCGGACGAAGAACGCCAGAAGGATGCGGCCGTGGCGACCGCCGCCGTGACGGTGAAGCTGACCCCTGACGAGCTTGGGGCGCTGGATGAGGTCCTGGCCGCGGCGGGGATCGAGACCCGCACGGAGGGGGTCCGGCGGCTGATCCAGGCGGCGGGCGGAACCTTCGTTCCGGATGCGCAGCTGGCGGCTGAGATGGCACGTTACCGGGCCTCCCTGCACGAGGTCGGTAACGGCGTCGTACAGGTCGCCAAGCAGATGATGAAAGCCAGCCGGGCGGGGCAGGGGGAAGGCTCCGCACCGAACGCAGAGTTGTCCGAATTGCGCCTCGCGCAGATGCGTGGGCTGGCGCGGTTCATCCTTGATTCCGCTGACGAGATCGATCTGCTGCTGCGCCGTCGTCGGGATGCCATGCAGCTATCCGCGACCGCCGCGCTGAGGGAGTTTGCCCATGCGGCTGAATGATGCCGTCCATGAAGTCACCGGAGAGATCTTCCGGGATGGCTGGAGTCGCATCCGGGGCTCGATGCAAGGGCTGCAGGCGTCCCGGCAGAGGCAGCTCGTGCGCGCCGCTGCGGGGCATCGTGCGGCGGTCTTCAAGGCAATCCGGGGCGGGGGCACGCATACCAAATCGCAGCTGATGAACCAGCTCGATTACCTCACCACCAAGTCCTCGCATATCGTGGACAGCAGCGGGTTCCTGGATGGGAAGACGAGGCTTGAGGGATCGGAGATCAAGGACCTGACGGAGCGGTTCGCCAAGCGGTGGAGTGCGGGGTTCAAGCCCAAGCTCGGACAGACGACGCATATGCTCATGTCCTATCCGATCGGCACCCGGGGCGAGGACGTGCGCGACATCACCGCCAATGTCGCGGAGCGGTTCTTCCAGTCGGACGAGGGGCATTTCGACTACATCATCGCGGTCCATGAGGACAGGGATCACCCTCACGCGCATATAGTCTTGAACCGCCGATCGCAGGAGGGCGAGTTCTTCTTCCTTGGCCGGGACCATCGGTTCAACTACGACGACTTCCGCCTCGCCATGGTCGAGGAGGCCGAGAGGTTCGGGGTGCGACTCGAGGCCACGCGGCGGCTCGATCGGGGTGTCGTGCACTACCCGCCGCGCACCCGCGAGGTCTATGCGGCGAAGGACGAGGGGCGGGCCACGGAGACGCGGCCACGGGTCGGGGCGGATCTTGACCGCGCGCTCGAAGAGATCGCCAACACCCGGATTGTTTATCACGCGCTCGCTGCGGAGGCCTCCGCCGACAATCGCGAGGACATCGCCGAGGCCCTGTTCCGCTCGGGAGAGCTTCTGGCCAAGGGCGGCAAGCTGAATTTGGAAGGAGGCGTCTACATGGCAGAGGAGCAATCGTTCGAGGATCTGAGGACCCGTTATGCCGATCAGGTCGCGCGCGTCCAGGGCATGATTGATGCGAAGCCGGAGGCCGAACGGCCGCGGCTCGAGCGCAGCCTCAACGAGATCCAGTCGCGGCTCGCGCATATGCAGCCCTTGGGGCTGCGCTCCATGACATTGGCCGAGAAGCCCTCGGAGGGCGGGGTCTATTCCGAAACCAATATCGATGCGGCCCGGCTCGACCGGTTGCGGGACCCCGAGGTCCGGGCGCAGGTCGACACAGCGCTGCGTGGGACCGGGATCAGCTCTTCCGTGGTGGTCGCCCGGATGGAGACCGGTGCGCAGAACGCGGCACTTGAGCGCCAGTGGATCGCGGACGATCTGGCACGAGTGGCCGAGAGGGACGGTCTCAACCTCGAGCGCCGCGCGGATCTGGAGACGGCGCGCGAGACCCTCAATCGGGCCCATGTCCAGCTCGGCGTCGCTCTGGAGCGGGCAGGGGTCTTGCGTGAGGACGGTGTCGTGGAAGATCGCACCGTCATGGAGAGGGTCCATTATCATCGGGACGCCACTGAGGACATGGAGCGCGCCATCCGCCAGGACATGCGCTCGGACGGCCTGACGGATCAG
This sequence comes from Vannielia litorea, assembly GCF_018424695.1. Lineage (GTDB taxonomy): Bacteria > Pseudomonadota > Alphaproteobacteria > Rhodobacterales > Rhodobacteraceae > Vannielia > Vannielia litorea_A. Next base: position 25,421 of record NZ_QTNQ01000001.1, on the reverse strand, counting down.
CAGATCGAAGCCCGGGAGTGGGAGGTTGCTTCCCGCGCGGAGCGGCGTATCGAAGAAGAGCAACGCAGCTACCTCGATGCGCATCCCGAACTGCTCGCGCGCCCGGGCGACGTGATCGACCGGTCCGAGCCCTACCGGGAGCGGATCACCGACGAGGCCCGGGCCCGCGAGATCACCCGCGAAGTCGACCGGATCATGGAAGGTCGCGACGCGCGGACCCCCGTTGCGGATGCCGTCACGGACGAGTTCCGCGCGCGCTATCCCGATATGCCGTCGCATCTCGCCCGCGGGCTTGGCGCGACCTATGCAGCCGTCACTGAACTGCGCGACAGCGAGGCCCTCAACCAGGTCCGCCGTGAACACGAGTTGCGGGAGACGCAGTTCGACCAGCGCGAGGAACGGTTTGGCGACGAGCGCGAAACTGAAGCCGCTGAAACCGCACCGATTGCCGATGCCGATCTGCGGCGGGTTGTAGATCACGAACGCGCCGGCAATCTGCAGTCGCCGTTCCAGGATTACGGTCAGCGACTGACCTACCGCGACGCCGTCGAGCGCGAGCTCGACGCGGCGCAGATCGAGCGGCTCCGAGACGGGGATGTCGACGTGCTGATGACCCAGATCGAAGACCGTCTCGATCGGCTCTACGCCGCGAAGACCTACCTGCAGTCGGACGCGGCCACCGCCAACAGCGAGGCGACCCGCGCCGTGGTCGAGGAGATCGCCGACCGCGAATTCGAGCTCCACCGCGCCGATCTTGTCGATGGTGAGACTGAGCGCGGGGAGACGCACTGATGGGAGGGGTAGGGAAGGGCCGCCTCGCCCTCGGCGTCGCGCTGGTCACACTGGTCGCTATCGCGATCGGCTATGTCATCGCCTCGGCTGTCGTGACGTTCCGGGACCTGGGTTTCCGGGCCGAGATCAACTTCTTCTATATCGCCCAGAACTACCGCGCCATCGGGGCCGCCCGCCCCGATGATTTTCGCCTGATCAACCTGATCATGGGCGGGGCCGGGGTGGCGGGCCTCATGATGAGCCTGGCGATGTCGGGCTCGGCCCTGACCCGGTTCGGCTATACCCATTGGCAGACCCGCCGCGAGATGAAGCGGAACGGCTTCTTCGGCGCGCCGGGCACGGGTTTTGTCATCGGCAAGCTGGGCAAGCCCGGATCGCGTGCACCGTTCCTCTGCTCCCGGACCTTCCCGCATGCGCTGATCGTGGCCCCGACCGGTCGCGGCAAGACCACCGGTTTTGTCATCCCGAACCTCTTGACCTGGCAGGGCTCGGCGGTCGTTCTGGACGTGAAGGGCGAATGCTTCGAGGCCTCGGCCCGCCACCGGGCGGCACAGGGTGACGCGGTGTTCCGCTTCGCGCCCACGGATTGGGAGGACAGGCGCACGCATCGCTACAATCCACTCTTGCGCATCTATGAGCTTAAAGACCCGGCCCGCCAGCAGATGGAGCTGCAGCTCTTGGCAACGCTCTTCCTGCAGAACGACAACGACCGGGTGCAAGGTCTTTTGAAGGGCGGGATCGATCTCTTCGTCGCGGCCGGGCTACTCGCGTTCCAGCGCCGCCGGCCGACGCTCGGGGAGATCTACCGCATCGCCGCCTCGGGCGGGCAGAAGCAGAAGGAATATCTCGCGCGCGCCCATGAGGTCCAGAACGCCGCGGCGCGGCTCATCTTCACGCGGCTGGCCTCGACCAACAACGACACGCTGACCTCCTATGTCTCGCTCCTGATGACCTCTGGCCTCGATCAATGGCAGAACCCGGCGATCGATGACGCGACGGCGACCTCAGACTTCGATTTCCGGACGATCCGCAAGAAACCCTTCAGCGCCTACCTTGTCGTCCAACCCCTCATGGTGAAGCCGCTGGCACCTCTGATCCGGCTCTTCTTCTCGGACCTGCTGTCGGCGCTTCAGGACAAGGAGCCGGGTCCAGACGAGCCCTGGCCGGTCATGATCATGCTCGACGAGTTCAACCGGCTCGGAAAGATGCCGATCGTGGCCGAGAGCATCGAAGTACTGCGCGCCTATCGTGGACATCTTGCGGTGGTCACACAGACCATCCCGGCCATCGACGAGATCTACGGCGAGAACACGCGTCGGGCCTTGCAGGGTAATGCCGGGATCAAGCTCTACCTGACGCCTTCGGACGAAAAGACCGTCGAGGAGCTGAGCAAGGCCGTGGGCAAGACCACCAAAACCGTGGTCACACGTTCCCGCGCGGTCGGCAAGAACCCGTTCGAGGGCCGCAGCCAGTCCGAGCGGACGGAGGAGGTCGCGCTCCTGCCGGAAGATGAGGCACGACGTCTGCCGCTTGATGAGATCGTGGTGGTCGTGGACGCGCAGATGCCGATCCGGGCGAAGCGGGTGGTCTACTATGAGGATCCGTTTTTCAAAGGCATCCACGCGGCGCAGGAGGGGGATCTGCCGTTTCCGAAGGGGCCGGTCCCTCCGATGGGGGAATTGCCCCTGAGTGTCCGGGCGATGCCTTCGGCTCCGCGTGGGTCAGGTCTCTCGGAACGCGATTTCGAGGCCAGGATGGGGCTTACGGAAACCGGAGGGAATGCACCCATTGAGCCAGGTCCGGCTCAAGCGCCTCGGCGCGGTCGTGCCGCAGTCCTCGCGGACGATCAGCGGCAGTTCGAGATGGAATTCGGGCGGCAGGCAGATCTGGAGGTGGAGGCTGCGACAGAAGACGATGTCGTCCGGGTACAGGACGCCGTGAGTGATCTGGAGCGGTTGGAGGCGGAGATGTCCGGTTCGGAAGCAAACGTCAGCGAGGCGGGCGAGAAATTCGGGCTTGGCTGAGCCGCCATGCGGGCGACACGAAAGAATGTCGCGATGGCGTCTTGCGGCCACGCCCTTGAGCCGACCATTGTCACGGGTGAAGAAAACCAGGGTCGTCGCGCTCTGGTCGAGGGGCTCGCTCAATCGTCGCAGGGTCGATCTCACGCATCGTCAACTGGGCGTTCACCCTGCGGGCCGCGGGGCCCGCACGAAACCACTTCGCGGCGGAAGCCAGATTGAATCGAGGGCGACGCTGCCCCTTTGCCGGGTTTGAGGCCTCCATCAGCACCTCGATCATTTCATCGATGCGGTAGAGGCCACCCGCAACTGGGAGGGGCATCTTGCGCTGCTGGAGCGCCTGTCGCTTCACCTCGAGCTTCTCGGCGACATCCGCGAGAGATACCAGGTCGGGACGGACCTCGCGCAGGACTGTGCCTTGCGGCAGTGCCTTGATCAGCGCCCGCGCCGCTTCAAGGATCGCGCTCTCGGCCTCATCCCCTTCAAGTTCCAGTTCTACACCCAGAAGACCGGCATTGCCGGTGCCCACGAGGGCATCTTCAAAACCCGCCTCAAAGATCGCGTCAGAGAGCGCGAACGCATCGTGCTCCCCGTCGGGGAGTGCAAAGACCAGTTCGAATTCGAATTCTTCAGCCATCGGCATTACCTTCGTCGTTCTTCTGAAGCTTCACGCAGGCCAGGGCCTTCTGCCGGATCCGCTTCGCGAACTGCTGTGGATTCTTCGGGGTCGACCAGACAGACATCTGACAAAACTCGCCACAGCGGCAATCCTTATCGTTAGCCGGGCATCGGAGGATCCCCCACGCGTGCCCCTTGCCCTCAATAAGGTCCCATCCCAGCTCTTCGAGCTCCTGGATGAGGGCCTCGATTTCCTTTGATGTGTGCTTCTTCCTTGGCACCTTAGATACCCCACTCTCTTAAATTGTCAAGTGACAAGTTAAAAATTCAACGAGAACGTCGCTCCAATTTACTGCCCGCTACCTGCTCATTCCCATAGGAAGCTTGCCGTCAAATGCTTTGATGTGAGTAGGGGATACGGGATAGACGTCTCAGACAGCAACACCGGCGCCGATGCCGTTCCGCTTCACCCGGACATGGCATGATGGTGCCAAGGTAAATCCGTTCAGGCAGTTTGCCGCGAGCTCTGCTGAAGGCAAAGGTATGGGCTCGCAAAGAACATGTTCCCGCCGGTGAAGCCTTTGACGGTCAATGCTACCTTCGGCCCAGCCTGCTTAGGCGGGCCAACTGTGCCAGCATTCGCGCGCCTGTGCTGCCCGAACCAGTGTCAGGGTTCGTCGGAACGGTTTGGCTAACACCCGGCCTCTGCGGCATTGTCTGCATCCCGAAGAACTGCCGCGCACGCAGCGCAGCATATTCAGCGTCAGTCGCTCCTCCAATAAGATACCGATTGTAAGCCTGCTGACTGCCGCCAAGCGCCCGACCGAACCCGTATGCACCGCCAAGGCCTGCTGATAGCGCTGGCATCATGATGTTCCCCGAGATCGCGCGGACAATGAACGGCGTCGCGATGATGAACCCCTTGGCCATGAGCACCATCATGAAAAATGGGATGAGGGCACCGATGTTGGACGCGCCCTCGGGGTCGCCGAGCTCGCCGATCAGTGCCGAACTGACGCCGGTGATTGTCGCGAAAACGCCTGCAACGACGATCGGATAGAGCGCGAAGGAGATCAGCGCCGAGAGCCAGCGCGCGAAATAATCCTTGGTCACCTCGAAGAGGGTGAGGAAGATCATCACCGGCGCGATACCTATCAGGAGTGCGATCATCAGCCGGGATGCCACGAGAATGAATGCGGCGAGCCCGCCTAGGATCGAGAGCAGGAGCACGCCAAGAACGTCAAGCAACGCCCCGGCCATCCAGTTCAGTTCAGAACCGGCCGCGTTCAGGTATTCGCCAAGCTCGGCGATCAGCCGGTCGAATTCCTCGGCGAAGGTCCCCGACGGTCCGGGCGTGCCGCCGCCGACCGAGGCGACAAGCGACCCGGCGATGCTGTCGATGCCGTTTAGGACAGCGGAGGAGAAGGCGTTAAACTGCACCCAATTTGTCGCGAAGACTCCTATGAGGCCGGCTTTCACCGCGAGCCAGAAAGCAGTGCGCCCGTCCATGGCACGGTACTGGTAGATCATGTTCACACAGACCAGAATGACTACGAGCGTCGTTCCGAGGACCAGCATCGTGCCGACTGTCGCCGCCACCGCGCCGAATTGCGTCTCTGCGGCAGAATCCAGGTAGCCTTGCGAGGTTTCGACGAAGTAGGTGACGACGCTCATGATCCGTTACCAGTTGCCCACGGCTTCGCAGATCGCCATCGCGTCAGGTCCCAACGCGTTGGCGCGCCGGTTGTAAGTGTCCGAGGCTTCCAGCATTTCCCATCGTTCGGCTGTGGTGAAACGCTCCCGAAACTCCGTTTCCGCTGCCTCCCAGGACGGGAAGCGTGTGTCGCAGGTGCAGGATCCGGTTTCGACGATACGTTCAAGGTTCTGAGCACGGTAAGTGTCTTGCACCAGGACACGTTTGTATGCCTCTCGCACGGCGATGTTCTGCATCCTCTCAGGCTCAGCGGGCCGATCGATGCAGACATCCGACGCGCTGTCGAGAGAGGGGACGAGGTCGCGTTCGGCGGCAGCCGGAAACCCCACAACGGTGATCGAGATGCAAAGCAAGGCGGTTCTCATTTCGCGCCAGCTCCTTCGGCAATCTCACGCTTCAGAAACGCGGTGTGGCCAAGATGCGCGAACTCGGACGTGCTTACGGATACGACCTCCCATCCATCCCGTCCACGGGCGTTCAGGTCGTCCTGCATCGCGATCAGGCTGGTTTTCTTGTCCATCGGATAGGTGATGATCTGATATTCAAACCGCTTCATGGGTCATGCCTCCGCTGAGATCGGTTCCGGGGAGATAGAATTCCGTGATGCCGCGTTGGCCGTCCTCGCGGCCCGCCTGGATGATCACATCGATAGAGCTTTCGATGTACTGGACCATGTCCTGGTAGGTCATCGGGATCTCGGTCTTGAGCGCGGCGATGGCGAGACGCTGGACCGCCAGCTGGGGCGTCTCAGCGTGCAATGTCGTCATGGAGCCGCCATGTCCGGTGTTGATCGCCTCGAGGAAGGTCATGGCCTCCTTGCCGCGGACCTCGCCGAGGATGATCCGGTCGGGCCGCATGCGCAGCGTCGCGGTCAGAAGCACATCGGCGGATTGGAACTCAGCGTCCCGGTTGGCGATCAGGGTCACCGCGTTCGGCTGAGCGGGGAGAAGCTCTGCGGCTTCCTCGATGGTGACGATCCGTTCGTCATTCGGAACGTAGGAGAGGATTTTCCGAGCCGCGACGGTCTTGCCCGTCGAGGTGCCGCCGGAGACGATCATATTGAGCTTGTTCTCGACGCAGAAGCGGATGGCCGCGTAGATGTCGCCAGAGGCAACGACCTCGCGCAGCGCGCGGTTTTTCTCCTGGCGCAGTTCCTCGAGCTTGCGTTCTTCGCCGTAAAGGAAACGAAGATCGATTTTATCAAGTGGCAGGCTCGAGAAGAAGCGGAGCGAGATCGACATGCCCGCGAGCACCGCGGGCGGGGTTACGACCTGGGCGCGGATGGGGCGGTCGCGATAGGTGATCGAGACCGAGACGATGGGCTTGTCCTTGCTCATTGTCGTGTTGGCTGAGGAGGCGATCTGGTTGCCAAGATCGCGCACCTCCGTAACCGTCAGTCGCTGATCGAGTGCGCGCATGAAGTGATCGCCCTGGAACTCGCCCCAGCAGGTGCCGTCCGGGTTGATGCAGATCTCGATGACGTCGTCGCGCGCGGCGTCCTTCAGCTTGTCGAGCGAGGTCTGGAGGTAGGAGAGCGTCATCTCAGAAAATCTCCAGATCGCGGTCGACCATGACGGTGACGCGCGCGCCCTGGTCGACATAGATGACCGGACCGATGGAGAGATATTCGCCGATCACGCTGTCAGTGGCGTCGGCCAGATCGTCCCCGACATCCTGCAGGACTTCGGCTGTTGTTTCGTCTTCGACCTGAGCCGAGGCTGCACTCGGAGCCGCTGAGATGATCGAGATCAGCGCGGCAGATCCGAAGCGCTCATCAAAGCGGGTATCGACGAAACCGGTGACACCCGAACGGCCCAACGCGTCTCCCCCAAAGGAGCTGATCTGGACGGTCTGGTTGTTGGGCAGGACAATCCTGTCCCAGGCGATGGTGACACGTTTCTGGGCAATCTCGATACCGGAGCGGTAGCGCCCGATCAGGCGCGATCCGCGCGGGATCAGGAGCCGCGAGCCGTCATAGCTGAACACATCCTCGGAGATGATGGCGCGGGTCTGGCCGGGGAGCGAACTATCGAGCGCGGTCTCCATCACGGCCTGGATCATCGTGCCCTGGATGACGGTGTTCGAGGGGTTGGCGATGACTTCGGCTTGTGTGATGGCGCTCGGCAACGCACCGTTCAGCACGAAGTCTGTCACCTCGCCGAAGGTGCGTTGGGTAAGTTCTGTCTCGCCCGCATTGGCGCCGCCCGTTCCGCCGAAGGCGATGACGGGGGAGGAAATCCGCCGTTCCTGGAAGGCACGCTCCTCCTCGGCCCGGCGTTGCAGCTCGGCCAGCCGGCGCGCCTCTTCCTCGCGCCGCAGCCGCTCTTCTTCGCGGGCGCGCAACTCTTCGTCGGTGGGTCCTAGCGGGGCGGGTGCCGGCTTGTTGGCCTCCAGCCGCGCGAGGTCCAGGTCCATACGCAGCTGTTGCAGCTCCCGATCTCGCTTGGCCAGTTCGGCCTGGAATTGTTCCTGAGCATTCTCGGAGGCGTCCTGTAGGGCGGCAATCCGTGCGGTCAGCGCATCGATCGCCTCGGCTGCCGCGCTGTCCGCCCCGGCGTCGGTGCCCGGCGCGTCGCGCAGCTCCTCGATCTGGGCCTGGAGTGCGGCGATCTGCGCCAGAAGTTCGGCGTTGGGTTCTGGTTCGACGAGAACGATCTCGGGTTCCGGGGCAGGCGGCGGTACGAAGGGTTCGATCTCTCCGAACCCGTCACCCTCGGTCTGGAACTCGTCCGGGGTGGCCGTCGGCAGGGCTACCTCTTCCCCCGGGCCCGAAAACAGCAAGAGGACCAAGCCGCCCGCCAGGATGAGCCCTGCGAGGAGGAGGGCGAGGAGCGGTGAGCGGCGTTTCGGGGCGGGTCCGTGGCGCGGATTGCCCCGTTCGAGCGCGGCGAGGCGCTGTTCGAGATCGGTGTTATTGTCACTCATGAGGCGGCCTCCGCGGGCGGGGTCGCCTCGATACAGACCACGTCCTCTCCCAGACGCAGCACCCATTGGCGTCCCACGCCCGAGACACGGATCACACCGTCTTCGACCGCGCCCGTGTTCACCGTGCGCTCGCGCCCGTTCGTGTAGCGGAAGATCGCCGGGACGGGTGCGTTTCGAGGGAAGGCGAAATAGGTGAAGGTGCCGTCGTCCCAGACCCGGGTCGGCGTGAACTCCGTCCGTGCGCTGGCCCGGTAATTCGTGTTCGGTGCGGCGCGCGCGATGGCGTTGGAAGGGCGGCGATTGTCCTCGGGGTAGCGGAACTGCACGACATAGAAGGTCGGGCTCGAGACCTCGTTCACGTTGAAATAGTAGCTCCGTCTGTTGGTGTAGATGGTTACATTGGTGTGGACGCCGCGCGCGACGGGTTTAATCGCAAAGGCCCGCCCGCCGGGCACACCGTCGATCTCAAATCCTTCCGTGTCGCCGGCGATGATTGAGCGAATGCTCTCGCCTGTCCCGAACTCGATGGTCGTGACATGGGTCAGGGAAACGTTCAGCCTGTAGACCTGGCCTTCCTGATAGGAGGCGACCCGCACGCGGTGGTCGTTGGGTCCCCCGCGCGGGATCGCCTCGGCTGACGCGTGGGACGCAAACAGAGAGACCATCAAAAAGGCCGCGACGAACGCCCGGGCGTGTCCGGCGAGTTTCGCATTGCTATTGCCCTGCCATGTCTCGCGCATTTGGGGCGCTGGCAAGGCGTTCTCTGATTTTTTGTTCCGGAAACGCACTTACTGGTTCTCCAATCTGTCCGAGCGGATCGCGTATTCGACAACCGTGAAGCCAAACGGGTTGGTCCAGACCTGGTCGATGGAGCGGCTCTCCTCGGGGCGGAACTCGAAGAGGAGCGTCGCGGTGAAGAGGCCCGCCTGAACCCCTTGGATCGAGGTCAGGCGCTTGCGAAGCCGCACCGTGGCCCGGTTGTTGCCGATCAGGTTGATACTGAGGATCTCGACGTCGAGGCGGGCGTTGGGTCCATAGACGGTCGGGGGATAGTCGGCATTGGCCGAGTTCCAGATCTGGCGCAGTGAGGCCCCTGCTGCACGGTCCGAACGGCGCAATACGCTGCGGATGCGCACGTCATTGTCGAGCTGGTTGTAAACCTCGCGGTCGGTCACGTAGCGGAAGACCTCCGCCTCGATAATGGCGCGGTTTTCGGTGACGGTGGTGGCCCCGACGGTGGCTTCGGGGAGGGCGAAGCCGGTGGCGGGGTCGTAAGGCACAACAACGGGGGGCGGATCGACATCGAGGATGGCCACGGCGGCCGCGCTGAGGCAGCCCAGGATGCCAAAGCCAAGGCCGAAGAGTCCCAGGCGCTGCCAGAGCCGTTCCCGTCTCAGCGCGCCGTAGACCAGTTCCTCCTCGATGATGGCGGTTTCTTCGTCCAACAATCAGCCCTCAATCCGCATTCAGTTCCGGGAGCGTGAACTCCATGAAGCGTTGTTCTTCGGCGATGGTGGCGGCATCGATCACGCCGCCGGTGCCGTCGCCCACCGTCTGGATCGCTTCGAGCTGCCACATGGCGACGAGCGCGATGGCAAGCTCGGCCGTCACCCGCGTGTTGAGATCGACGCTCTCTTTCAGCTCATCCATGTCGTCGATGAGCCCGACGAGCCGGTCGACGCGTTCGAGCGATTGCCCGGCATCCTCGTAGCTGTTCTGGGCCGCGGCCGAGACCAGCGCGCCGGTCGTGGCCTGTGTCGCCACGCGCTCGGCCCCGGGATTGCCACTGCGCGCCATTTCCGAGAGCGTGTCCTCGTCGAAGCCGAGATCGGCCAGCACCCGGTCCATCTGGGTTTCGATCTCGCTGGCACCGGACCCGGTGAGCCCGGAGAAATCCCCTGTCTTGATCGCTTGAATCGTGGCGATGATGTCGCCGAACTCCTGGTCCAGGAGACCGTTCAGTTCGTCTTCCATCTGTGTTCGGATGATCTCGGGCAGCTCTGCCAGACGCGTTAACGCCTCATACGTTCGTTGTAGCTCGGCGAGCTGCTCCGTAAGCGTGGCAAGCTGTTCGCGGAGTTGCACGAGCTGCTCATTCTGCAGGATCTCGTCCTCGATCATCTGCCGGAGCTGCTGGATGTTCTGGGCGATGTTCTGGGTGTCGACGACCGGCACACCCTGGGCCAGGACGGGGGCGCTGGTCACGAAAGGCGAGCAAAGCGCCAGGACGCTGGCCAGGGTCAAGGTGCGAAGTGGTGCTGAAATGAACATTCTGCGGGGCATCACTCCAGATCCTCCAATGTGAACTCCATGAATTCGTTCTCGGCCATACGGGCCGCGGCCTGGGCCAATAGGGCGGCACTGAGCGGTTGGGTCCGTGCGGCTTTTAGGCGAATGCGCGCGGCCATCAGCCGGACCAGTTCGGCGCGGGCATAGGTGTTGAGCGCCATGCTCTCCTGGATGTCCTCTGTGCTCCCGATCCGGATGACGATGTCCTGGATGCGCAGGGCGGCCTGCCGGATGGCGGTGCGGGAATTGCTGCCGTAGAAGGCGGCGCCGAACCCGCTGAGCGAGAGATGGGCGTTGGCGAGAAGCGCGGGGTCGATCGTGCCGAGCGCTTCGATGCCGCCGATCCGCGCGAGGTAGAGATTGTAGCGTTCGGGGATGACCGCGACGTAGTGCTGGGTCTCCTTGAAGGGCGGTACGCCGCCATATTCGAACACCCGGCCAGGGCCCGCGTTATAGGCCGCGAGCGCGTTGACGACGTTGCCGTCGAAGGTGTTGAGCTGGGCCGCGAGGTAGCGCGCGCCGCCTGTAACCTGCAGGTAGGGGCTGTCATAATATTCCGGGTTGATCCCGAGATCGCTCGCGGTGCCCGGCATGATCTGGGTGAGGCCGAAGGCGCCCACGGGCGAGCGTGCGCCGATGGAGAAGCGGCTCTCCTGCCAGATGAGCGCCTGCAGGAGGGCGCGCCATTGCACGACGGACAGTCCGGCCCGCCCGACCCCGGGCCGCCCGTGGGTCTCCTGGGCGACCCGGATGATCAGCTGCTCGATGTTTTCTGCCGCATCCCCGAACATACCCGCGGCGCCCGGATTGGGATCGACGTCGCCGGAGCCATAGACCGCCGCTGCGGACCGGTCCGGATCGTCGCTGCCGCTTTCCAGATCGGCGACCATGCCCGGAAGACCCTAGCCTCCGAAGCTCGTCTGCGCGTCTAGGATCGCGCGCAGCGTGGCGAGCTGTTCCCGTTCGATCTCGGTCAGGAGCTCTTTGACGGTGAGTTTTTCACGCTGGACGGCGAGGTCGGCGTCCCGGTCGCCCGTCTCGACGATATCGCGGGCCGTCAGCCCGGAATCGTTGGTGGGAACGCCCTGGGCGAGCGCGGCCGCCGGTAGGAGAGCCGCCAGGAGGATATGTGCGACCCTAGACCTCAACGCCGTCTTCCGGGTTTCCGATGGGTGTGAAGATGCAATCCGGCTCGACCTGATCTAACGAGGCGCGGAAGGCGAAGCAGTTGGCCTGGGGCTCGCGATATTCGGCGCAAGAAGAGAGAACGCCGAGTGCGGCGAGGAGGATGAGGGGTCGGATCATGGGAGCCTCCAGAAATCAGGTCTGTCGCGGTAGTCGGAGCCGACGAGGGCTTCGCCCTTCTCCATGCCGCCGAGGATGGTGAGGAGAGGACCGAGGGCGGAGAGGTCGGCATCGACCACCACGGAGCCGCTGTCGTCACGGATGAGCGCGAGGCGACTGTCGCTGCCGGTGTTGAGGAGCACGTCGAGTTCCTTCTCGAAGAGGTTGAGCATCGCGTAATCCGAGGCGTGGGCGCGGATGTTCGGGAGCAGGATCTGGGTAGGCACCGCCTCGACGATGGTCTTGCCGGTCCGCGTGCGCTCTAACTGGCTCGCATATTGTGTCATCATCACCGCGACCGTGTTCTGTTTCCGGGCGGTCACCAGCCAGTTCGAGAGCCGTTCGGCAAAGTACGGGTTGTCGAGCGCCTTCCATGCCTCGTCGATCACAATGATCGTGGGGCGACGGTCCTCGATCTCCCGCTCGATCCGGCGGAAGAGATAGGAGAGAACCGCCATTCGTTCCTTCTCGCTCTCGCTGTCGAGAATGCCGGTCAGGTCAAACCCCACGACATCGCCATCAAGGGAGAAGGTGTCCTCGAGGCTCTGGCCGAAGATCCAGCCGTAGCGGCCGTCCTCAGTCCACTCGAAGAGCCGCTCGTGCAGATCGCCATTGTCGTCGGTCGAGACGAAGAGCGACGCGAAGTCCTTCCAGTTCCGAAGAGCGGGGTTACTGGCAGTGGCGTTCTGGCGGACCACCTCCTGGATGCGGTTGGTCTGGGCCGGGGTCAGGGGCTTGTCGGAGCGATAGAGGAGCGAGGCGAGCCAATCAGAGAGCCAGGCCGTGCCGCGCTCATCGATCTCGGTCCAGAGCGGGTTGAGGCCGGTCGCCTGTCCCGCCTTGATCGAGGCATAGCGCCCGCCATTGGCGCGGACTGCCATCTCCATCCCGAGCCGATAATCAAAGACGAAGATGCGGGCGCCGACCCGCCTGGCTTGCGTCATGAGGAAGGCCGAGAGGACGGATTTACCCGAGCCGGGACGACCCAGGATCAGGGTATGCCCGCTGGTGGGCTCTTTCTCGGGTGAACCCTGTTCGTGATAAGAGAAACGATAGGCGCTCTGTTCCGGCGTCGGGAAGAGCGTGATCTCCTGGCCCCAGGGCAGTTGGTGTTTCTCCTTGCCGAGCTGCGTGCGATGAAGTGCTGCGAAATCCGCGAAGTTGCGGTTGGTGACGGCGCTGGCGCGGACGCGTTTCGGCTGGTTGCCCGGATGCTGGCTGAAGTAGTGCGATTTCGCGGCCATCCGCTCGCCGATCATCTTCACGCCCTCGGCGGCCGCGGCGTTCACGATCTCGGCCCCGAGGGTTTGCAACTCCTCGAGGCTGTCGCAGAAGACGGTCACCACCATGTGGTGCTCACCGAAGCTCTGGCGTTTGGCCTCAAGATCATCATGCGCGATGTCGAGCGCCTCGAGGAGCGAAAGCGCGGCGTCTTGCGAGGCCTGCATCTGGCGTTTCTGGCGTTTGATCCGGCCCGCCATCAGGTTCGAATTGATCGGCGTGAAAGAGTGCGTGACGATCATGTCGACCGGGAGGTTCAGCATGTCGAACATGGTGCAGGTCGTCCCTTCGGCATATTCGCCGATGGTGAAGCTCTTGCCGAAGCGGTGGCCGACCACACCGTCCGAGAGCTCGAAGTGATCCTCCAGAAACGTCACGCGGGTATTGGCAACGTTGTAGGCCAGAAACCCGTAGCGGTTTGCGGGGTGAAGCGGCAGTTCGCGACCTGTGTTAAGCGAACCGAGGAACCCGACCAACTCGCCGGAGGTCGCCGAGAGGATGCGGGGCTTGAGTTCGGCTAGGCCGGAGGTGAAGACGCCGACCGCCTCCTTGAGACGTCTGATCCGTTTGGCCGTCTCTTCCTTGAACCGCTCCGGTGCAGATCGATTCACGAAACCAAGGAAGCTTTTGGGTGGCGGGCGGTGGATGATGGTGAGTGTGAGGGTCTTGTCCCGAAGACCTGCTGTGGCAAGCTTTGCACGCCAGGCATCATCCACCGCCGCCGCGAAGCCGTCACCCTGGACCGGGAGCAAGTCCGGGGTGATCGACTTCGAGACCTTGTGCACGTAGTAGCTGAACTCGGGTCCCAGCTGCGCGATGATCCGGGCAAAGAGCGCCGTCACCTTGTCGAGATAGGTATCGTCCGTGGTGTAGCTGTTGACCCCGCTCAGCCGGACGCATTGGAAGAGTTCGTTGACCCGGGTCCGGACGGTGTTGTCATCGACGAGGCTGACATAGGGCAGCATATGCGCGAGGCGTTTTTCCCGGGCGTACCAGTCTGGCAACAGGGTGCGCTCGTCGTAGGTCTCATCACGGGGCATAACTGTCGCCTCCGTGGATGGCGCGGTTCCGTGTCGGCGGCGTCTCCTGGAGCGCCGTCATCATCACGTCGATGAAGCGCGGATCCCAGTCCGCCGCCTTCCAGAGCACAGGGTAGAGCACCGCCGCCACACCGAGCACCACCATGTGCTGCACCCAGACGAAGAGCAGCACCGAGCCGAAGAGCCAGACCATGGCGTACATGATCGGCAGGCCGAGGAGCTTCGGCGGGCGGACAAGGCCCAGGAAGAGGGGGGAGCGCTCTGCCACGTTGCCGACCCCTTACGGCGTACCACCACCAAAGACCGCGGCGACGATGGTCGGTGCGGCCGCAACGCCCGCGATGCCCACCAGCACCCAGAGCGCCTGGCGCAGATCGATGATGTTGAAGAACCAGCTGAGGAACACGCCGAGGACCGCGAGGGTGGCGATGACGACGCCAAGTGGTCCGGTCAGCGCGTCCACGATACCCTGAAGCAAGCTTTGAATCGGGGAGAGATCGATGCTCTGGGCCAGGGCCGGTTCTGCCGCAACGATGAGGAGAGCGGCAAGGGTGATCAGGGATTTCGTCAATGGCTTCATGGGGACGCTCCTTCCAGCCGGTTGAAGACGGCCAGCACCCGCTGGACGTGGGAATGGGTCTCTTGAAACGGGGGAATGCCGCCGTTGCCTCGCACGGCGTCGGGTCCGGCACTGTAGGCGGCAAGCGCGAGGCGCACGTCACCGAACTCGGCCAGCATCAGCGCGAGATAGCGGGCCGATCCGTCGAGGTTCTGCCGCCAGTCATGGGGATCGACCCCGAGCGCGCGGGCCGTGTCGGGCATGAGCTGCCCGAGCCCGATGGCCCCGGCATGGGAGACGGCGCGCGGATCATAGGCGCTCTCGATCTCGATATTGGCCCGATAGAGCTTGAGCCAGTCCGTGACGGTGATGTCCGCCGCGCGAAGTCCGGGGTGGCCGGAATAGCGCAGCCCGGTGTCCTGGATCGCCGCGAGGATGTCCGGGCGAGGCGCGGGCCCATACGGTGCGATAGCCGCGACCCGGAACTTATAGTTCTCTGCAGCATCCTTGTCCTCGCCAAAGATGCGCAGCCCGTCCGAAGCGGATCCTTGCCCGATCCCGTCATTGTAGGTGCGGGTAAAGCTTGTCTGCGCGGCCGACGGGGAGAGCGAACCGTCGCTCCCCATTACCAATACCATTTCGGCTGACGCCGGAAAGCTCAGGAAGGTTAAAAGAAGGGCGCTAGCCCCGGCGGGCAGAAATCTCCTCGCCTGAGAGCTTTTGGACCGTCCGCTTGCCCTCCTCGAGTGGGATGTCGGCATGGGAGAAGCCGATGCCCTGCAGGAAGGAGATGACGCCGGTGACAGTCCTGATCTCGCGGATCTTGATATCATTGCGCGAGGTCCGGGTCCGGGCGGTGACCAAGAGCTTTTCGACGCCTTCGTCGCTGACAGCCCGCAAAATCCAGACCCCGTGCCAGTTGGGGCCTTTCTTGAAGGCGTCCTCCTTGCAGACAACTTCGACGCGATAGCCGCTGGCGACCAGATCGCGGAATCTGGGTTCGGTGACCACATTCGGGGCTTCTTTTTCTAGGTCCATCACCCGGATCACGTTCTCCATAAAGGCGAATGACCGGGCCAAAGATGTAGAAGCCCAGACATACAATGATATAGTATTGACGCACAAGATATATTGACCGCGCGGCAGGCGGATTCTCGCTCACGCAATGGATTAACCGGGCGCATGCGATTGATCAAGAAATTAAGGGATTTGCGTAACCTCCGGTTGAGTGGGGCTTGCGCATCGCAGGCTATACTTCTGCTCTTTCTATCCACCGGAAATGCCTCGGCCGAATCCTGCCTCGCCCCGAATCGCCCCTATGTCCCAGGCGACGCACAGGCCGCCCGGGACTACGCCGATCTCATCCGGCGCGACTTCGAGCTCTACATCCGCAACATCCAGCGCTACTTCCGCTGTCTCGAAGCTGAGCGTGCGCGGGCCTTCGAAGAAGCGCGCGAAGTGAGCGAGGAATACGGACGTTTCCTGGAGACGATCGATCGGTGACGTCTGGAAGCGCGAACCTGTCGTGGATCTATTGGAAGGGCCCACGATGCCATACGAAGGAACAGGTTTGACCGCAGAATCCATGTCGCGCCCACAATATCCACTTTTTAGATAATCTACAAACTGGATTAGCCCGTTCACAAGAGGTTTGTGACGCGTGGCTAAGACGATCAGGAGTTCGGGACATGAGGCGCTGCGCGATGCATTGATCGCGGCGAGAAAGACTGCTGCGTTGACGCAGGAGGAACTCGCCGGGAGGCTAAAGTGTCATCAGTCCTTCGTCGCGCGGGTCGAGAGCGGCGAGCGCAGGATCGACGTCATCGAGCTGATCGTGCTCGCGCGGGCCCTGGGGATAGAGGCTCACGAATTGTTGTCGGTTGCAGAGGGCGCGACGGAGCCGGATCATAGGATCTGAAGCTGGAAGTGGGCGTCAGTCGATGGGAAGCTGGCGCAAGGCGCACGGCTCGTTCATCTCCGACTGGTAGTGGTCAGGGCCGCGGGCTCGCGGAACGCGCGGAAGACAACCCTATAGTATTGTGCGAGTTCTGTCCTGAGTGGTGGCTCAAGGGTCACAACAGAGTCATCCGGGACGGCCAGGGTCATGTGGGGCAGGCGCTGTTCACTTTGCCACGCGACGAGCAGGCACGATGTGTCGCTCAGTAGTTGACCTGCTCGTAGCCGTAGTTGCCCTCGTAATCGCGCCAGTCGACGAAGACCGACCGATGAAAGATGCCCGGGCAATGCTCGCCCCACCGTTCAAGGCCTAGATGGGCGTCGGGCAGGGACGTCGGAGCGGATGGCGTCCAGGCGAATTCACCCTGAACCCCGTAGGTTCCGAGGCGGACCGTCGCGGTTCGATTGCAATTCCCATCGCGGCCGGATTCATGCTGTCGGGCGTATCGCACGTCATAGACTCGGATCGAGCGCACGAAATTGAACTCGGGGCCGCTGATATCGATGTCTGCCCGGTCCTGTGCCAGGTGTAGCGCGAGCCCATTCGGCAACCTGGCATCTCGATCCGGGTTCAAAGTAAGTACTGCCGGTGTGGCGTCAGTCCCGGTTCGCTGCTGGTTTACAGGACGGCTTTGGGGCAGGGGGGCGCTGTCAAACAGGATGTCGTAGAGGCGACCGCTGTGGTCGCCGTCACCGTTGGGGTGGAACGACGCGCCCATCGGGCAGCGCCATATCTGCAGCGGCGGTTCAACGGGCCAGGGCGTGATCCGCCGGATAAACTCGGCGCGGGCCCGCGCGCAGGGAACGGATGCCGGCCATCCGCCTGAGAGGCACAGCAGGATCGCGCAATCGATCGGGTAGGATTGTGCCGAGGCGTGGATTGTGCCGCCCAGGAACGGGAGAGCGCCGATGGCGGCGGCGACAATGTAACGGGTGGTTGAGCGAAGCATGGGCGGGGTCCATCAGGATGGAGGTTTCCCGTATCATTCATCAATAATATAGCAATGTCACGCAAAATATATCAATGGATGATCGGGCCTGGCGTCCGACACCCATTCAATCTACCGGGCTGTCCCACCCGCTGCGAGTCTATCAAGAAGCGCAGTGATCTCGTCGGTGGTCACGGACTTGGCCCTTGCAAGAACCTCCGGGTCCAGCGGCGGTTCGATGTACTCCGGTGCCAGATCGCGGCGCAGCCACAGGACGCCAAGCTCGAACGTGTTCCAGAGATACACCCAGCCGACAGTCCGACTCGATGAGCCACCGACCAAACGGGCAATCGCCGTGCCTTCGTCCTGTCTGGCATCCATCGGTACCTGCCTTTCTGAGCCGATTGCGGTGGTCACCCGAACCGTGCGAGTCAGTGTCGCGTTCGGTTTTTTGGCTGGGCTCCTTACGCCTCGCTGG
This sequence comes from Vannielia litorea, assembly GCF_018424695.1. Lineage (GTDB taxonomy): Bacteria > Pseudomonadota > Alphaproteobacteria > Rhodobacterales > Rhodobacteraceae > Vannielia > Vannielia litorea_A. Next base: position 7,475 of record NZ_QTNQ01000001.1, on the reverse strand, counting down.
AAAAGGAGGCGGCACCGGGAAACCCGGCGCCGCCAGGAATTCGTCCACAGGGAGGTGGTAGAGGACGAATTATGACGTGAATCCAAAAGCTTACCAAGAATCGCATAATAGAACTTATGTTAATAAATCGCCTGCCATAGCGCGCCATTCTGGACGACGCGCGACTCCGCGAGAAGCTTCTCAAGGTGCGCCGCGACATTCCGTTCAGCTGCCTTCGCGATGTGCGGGTCAGCCTTCTGGTAGACTGCGGCTGCGATCTCCGGGATCGTGTCAGGCGCCGCTGACAGATGGGCAAGGATCTCGGCTTCCCGCCTCATCCTGTTGCCGAGCAGCCGCTGGACGTAAGGTTTTGGATCGCGAAGAACCGGCCCGTGTCCGGAGAGATAGATCTGGTCGTCGCGCTCGATGAGTCTTTGGAGCTGCTCGCAGTAATCGCGCATGTTCCCGTCTGGTGGGCTGACGATCGAACTGTTCCAGCTCATCACGTGGTCGCCCGAAAAGAGCACACCGTCCGATCTCGCGAAGCAGAGGTGATCGCTGGCATGCCCGGGCGTATGCAGGACGGTCAGGCCGGCGATAACTTGGCCGTCCTCGAGATAGCCGTCCGGTTCGAACGCGTCGTCGGGAAATGTGCTCGAAACATAGACAGGCATTCCCGTCCGCTCGCGCAGAGCCGGCGCCGCCCCAAAATGGTCGGAATGGTGATGCGTGACGAGGATCCCGGCTCCGTTGGTTCCCAGATGCTCGACGATTGCGTCCAAATGTCCGCCCAGTTCGGCCGGCCCCGGATCAATGACGTACATACCTTCCGAACTCTCGAGCAGATAGCTATTGGTCCCGTGGTAGGTCATCTTGCCTGGATTGTTGGCGACGAGCCGCCTGAGCCCGCCGGCAATTGGCACTACTCGACCGCGTACTGGTTCGGATTCCTCAAGGAACATCTTCTCGGTCAACAGGCGATTTCCTTCGTAAGAGAACCTGCCAAGGTCCGAAACCAGTTCGGGCGGATCCTGTCCGGACGGCGCTTCTTCACAGGCAACCTCGTGGTACGGAAAAGCGGCGGCACCGATACTATCGGTGTCACCAGGGTTTCGCCCTCAGGGAGAAGGTAGAGGGTGAAATCCATCTCAGAGCTTCTCGATAAGCTCCGGGACGGCGGTGAAGAGGTCTGCGACGAGGCCGTAGTCGGCGACCTGGAAGATCGGCGCTTCCTCGTCCTTGTTGATCGCGACGATCACCTTGCTGTCCTTCATCCCGGCGAGGTGCTGGATCGCGCCCGAGATGCCCACGGCGACGTAGAGCTCGGGGGCGACGACCTTGCCGGTCTGGCCCACCTGCCAGTCGTTCGGCGCGAAGCCGGAATCGACTGCGGCGCGTGAGGCGCCCACGGCGGCGCCGAGTTTGTCGGCCAGCTTCTCGATCAGCGCGAAGTCCTCTTCCGAGCCCACGCCGCGGCCGCCGGAGACGACGATGCCAGCCGAGGTCAGCTCGGGGCGGTCGCTCTCGGCCACCTTGTCCTCGACCCATTCCGACAGGCCCGGGTTGTCAGCGGCGGCGGTGCTTTCCACCGAAGCCGCGCCACCTTCGCCGGCGGCGTCGAAGGTCGAGGTCCGGAAGGTGATAACCTTCTTTTCGTCCTTCGACTTCACCGTCTGGATCGCGTTGCCAGCGTAGATCGGGCGCTCGAAGGTGTCGGCATCGACCACGCCGGAGACGTCCGACAAAATCATCACGTCGAGTAGCGCCGCGACGCGGGGCATGACGTTCTTGGCGTCCGTCGTGGCGGGCGCGCAGATGTGGCTGTAGTCGCCCGCGAGGGAGACGATCAGCGCCGCGGTCGGCTCCGCCAGGCGGTGGCCCAGCGAGGCATCCTCGGCAACCAGCACCTTGGCCACGCCGTCGATCTTCGCGGCGGCCTCACCGGCGGCGGCGGCAGAAGCCCCGGCGCAGAGTACGGTCACTTCGCCCAGCGATTTGGCGGCCGAGACAGCCTTGGCGGTCGCGTCCATCGACAGTTCGCCATCGGTCACTTCGGCAAGAAGGAGAACAGCCATCACACGACCCCCTTTTCTTTGAGTTTGGCCACCAGCGTATCCACATCGGGCACGATCTCGCCGGCCTGGCGGGTTTCGGGCTCGGAGGTCTTCACCACTTCAAGGCGCGGGCTGACATCCACGCCGTAATCCTCGGCGGTCTTCTCATCCAGCGGCTTCTTCTTGGCCTTCATGATGTTGGGCAGCGAGGCATAACGCGGCTCGTTGAGGCGCAGGTCCACGGTGACGATGGCGGGCATCTTCACCTTGATGGTTTGGAGGCCGCCGTCCACTTCGCGGGTCACCACCGCGCTGTCGCCCTCGACCTTCACCTCGGAGGCGAAGGTGGCCTGGCTCCAGCCCAGCAGGGCCGAAAGCATCTGGCCGGTGGCGTTCATGTCGTTGTCGATCGCCTGCTTGCCGGCGAGCACGAGGCCCGGCTGCTCTTCCTCGACCACCTTGGCAAGGATCTTGGCGACGGCCAGCGGCTCGATGTCCTGGTGCACGTCATCGGCGGCCACCACGAGAATTGCCCGGTCGGCGCCCATGGCGAGCGCGGTACGCAGCGTTTCCTGCGCCTGTTTCACGCCGATGGAGACGGCAATCACCTCTTCGGCGGTCCCGGCCTCTTTCAGGCGGATCGCCTCTTCGACGGCGATCTCGTCAAAGGGGTTCATCGACATTTTCACGTTGGCAAGATCGACACCCGAGCCATCCGATTTCACCCGGACTTTCACGTTGTAGTCGATCACCCGCTTGACGGGGACGAGGATTTTCACTGGTCCAACCTCCTTAGAAAAAGGCCTGGAGGCCGGTTATAGAACGTCCGAGAATCAGCGCGTGGACGTCGTGGGTGCCCTCGTAGGTGTTCACCGTTTCAAGGTTTGCGGCGTGGCGCATCACCTGAAATTCCTCGGAGATGCCGTTGCCGCCGTGCATGTCGCGGGCCATCCGGGCGATATCCAGTGCATTGCCGCAGTTGGTGCGCTTGATCATGCTGATCATCTCCGGGGCTGCCTCGGCGTCGTCGAGTAGGCGGCCCACCCGCAGGCAGGACTGTAGGCCCATGGCGATCTGGGTCGACATATCGGCCAGCTTCTTCTGGAACAGTTGGGTTTGGGCCAGCGGCTTGCCGAATTGCTTGCGGTCGAGCCCGTATTGCCGCGCGGCGTGCATGCAGAACTCGGCGGCGCCCATGACACCCCAGGAAATGCCGTAACGGGCGCGGTTGAGGCAGCCGAAGGGGCCCTTGAGCCCTTCGACGTTGGGCAGAAGCGCGTCGTCGCCCACCTCGACGCCTTTTAGAATGATCTCGCCGGTCACCGAGGCCCGCAGGGAGAGTTTGCCCGCGATCTTGGGGGCGGAGAGGCCCTTCATGCCTTTTTCCAGCACGAAACCACGGATCTTGCCGCCGTGGGCTTCTGACTTGGCCCAGACCACGAAGACATCAGCAATCGGGGCGTTCGAGATCCACATCTTGGTACCGGTGAGCACGTAGCCGCCCTCGGTTTTCTTCGCCACGGTTCGCATACTGCCCGGATCGGAGCCGGCATCGGGCTCGGTGAGGCCGAAGCAGCCGATCCACTCGCCGGAGGCCAGCTTGGGAAGGTATTTCTGGCGCTGTTCCTCGGTACCGTAGGCGTAGATGGGATACATCACCAGCGAGCTTTGCACCGACATCATCGAGCGATAACCGGAGTCTATGCGCTCGATCTCGCGCGACACGAGACCGTAGGACACATAGGAGGCCCCGACGCCACCGTAGGCCTCGGGGATGGTGACGCCAAGCAGGCCCATTTGCCCCATTTCGGCGAAGATCTCCGGAGAAACGGCCTCGTCGCGGTACGCTGCGATGACACGGGGCGCGAGCTTTTCAGCGGCGTAGTTGCGGGCCGCGTCGCGGATCAGCCGCTCCACTTCGGAAAGCTGGTCTTCAAGCCGGAACGGGTCGTCCCAGGAATAGGGGCCGAGATCGGGGGCGTCTTTGGGCTTCAGGGGGGACTGAACGTTCATCGGAGTCTCCTTTAAGGCTGTTTCGGGCCGGGCACGGGCCGGTCAGGCGATGGCGCCACTGGCGGCGAGGTCTTCGATCTCTTGCGCAGAAAATCCCCAGCCGTTGAGCACGTCGTACGTGTTGGCCCCCGGCTCGGGCGGTGCGCTGCGCACGGCGTTGGGCGTGCGGGAAAAGCGGGGCGCGGGGGCGGGTTGGGTGATGCCTTGGACGTCGACATAGCTGCCCCGCGCCTGCATGTGAGGGTGATTCACCGCCTCCTCGGGACGCAGGACCGGGGCGAAGCAGGCGGGCTTGCCTTCCATGATCGCTTCCCATTCGGCGCGACTGCGCTGGTTGAAGATCTCGGCGAACCGTTTCTTCAGCCCGGGCCAGGAGGCGCGGTCCATCGCTTCTGGCACCTCGTCGGGGTCGATGCCCATGGCCTCCAGCAGCACGCGGTAAAACTTGGGCTCGATCGCGCCGACGGCGACGAACTTGCCGTCGGAGGTTTCGTAGGTGTTGTACCAGGGCGCGCCGCCGTCGAGGAAGTTGTCCTCGCGCTTGTCAGACCATGTGCCGGCGCCAAAGTAGCCGAACTGGTGGGTCATCAGCGAGCCGATGCCGTCGAGCATGGAGGCGTCGACAACCTGTCCTTTGCCGCTGGTGCGGGCGTCGAGCAGCGCGGCGAGGATGCCGAGGGCGAGATAGACGCCGCCGCCGCCTAGATCGGCCAGTAGGTTGAGCGGAATGGTGGGCGGGCGGTCGCGTGGTCCCAGAAGCGAAAGGGCGCCGGAGAGGGCGAGATAGTTGAGATCATGGCCCACTTCCTGCGCCATTGGTCCGTCCTGCCCCCAGCCGGTCATCCGACCGTAGACCAGCGCCGGATTGGCCGTAAGGCATTCGGCGGGCCCGATGCCGAGGCGCTCCATCACACCCGGGCGGTTGCCTTCGATGAGAGCGTCGGCCTGGCTGACCAAACGTAATGCGGTGGCCAATCCGTTCGACGTTTTCAGATCGATACGTATCGATTGACGGCTGCGTAACGTCGGGTTGTGTCGCGGTTCTTTCTTGATCCCCAGCCCATGGGCCGTGACCCGGTCCACGGTGATGACTTCGGCACCCATGTCGGCGAGCAACATTGCGCAGAACGGCCCCGGGCCCACGCCTGCAAACTCAACAATGCGAATGCCGGCGAGAGGTCCGGACTGCGGGGGGACCGTTGTCATCTCGGGTGTCAAATCGCTTCGACCTTTTCGGCAAGCGGAAGCTCTGATCGGGCAGGCAACATTCCTAGAAGCGCAGCCTTCACTTCGATCGCGAGATAGCGTGAGAAGATGCGGGAATCGAGCAGCGAACCGCCGGTGATCCAGAACCCGTCCTGACCGGTTCGTCGCCACATCCCGCGCATTTGGTGATGCTCGTCAAACCCCCAGACCGGGCCGACGCGTTCCGCCACCATATCGCCGAAGATAAGCCGGATGTTTTCCTGCATGTTTTTGAAGCCGGTTGCAAGCACTAGAAGGTCAAGCGGGATCAGACTGCCGTCCTTCATTCGCATTCCGTTGGCCTCGACGTGGTCCATTTCGCTGTGTTGGACGATGTCAACTTTGCCGTCGGCGATTAGGTCAGCGCAACCCACGTCGATGTAGTAGCCGCCTTTTCCGCGCATGAACATCATTTGAAAGCCGGTACCGTCCTCGCCAAAATAGGTCTTTAGCCCCTTATCGTTAAGGGCTTGAAGCATGTCTGCGTCGATTTGGGCGGCCTTCTGCGATATAGACCTGTAGGCATCTACCAGGACCGGATATGGGGTCGAGGCGGCAATCAGATCGACGTCTTCCAGTGGATCGCCATTGGAGTAAATCTTATAGATCATCTCGGCACTTGGTTGCAGACTAACGACGCAAGTTGGCCCGCGCTGAAGGATTGAAACCTCTTCAGCGCCCTTCATATAAAGATCCTGGGCGACATCATGCGCACTGTTGCCTGTGCCGACAACCATCGCTCTCTTGCCCTTGTAATCCGCACCATTCTGGAACGTGGCGGAATGTAAGATCTCACCTTTGAAAGTGTCTAATCCAGGAAGGTCGCCATGTCCGTCGTCAGGTGATTTGGAACACGAGCGCCTGATCTCGAACGGAGGGTCTGGCTCGTTGGGGTTTCAGTTTATGCCGCTGTCTGGCGGTGCAGCAAGCGGCGCTTCTCGATGGTCCTGGCTTTGATCTCCCTTCGTCGTCGCAGGATGGCTTCAGCCCTGCCGAGATAGACATCGGCAGGGATGAGGTTGCCGAGGCTCTCGTGGTAGCGGTGGTGGTTGTAGTGGTCGATGAAGTCGGCGATCGCCGTTTCCAAGGCGCCTGGCAGGTAGTAGTTCTCGAGCAGGACGCGGTTCTTGAGGGTCTGGTGCCAGCGCTCGATCTTGCCCTGGGTTTGCGGATGGCGCGGGGCACCGCGAACATGATCCATGTCCTGGCTGGCCATCCAGTCGGCCAGCTCCCCGGAGATGTAACTGCTGCCATTATCGCTGAGCAGCCGGGGCCGATGCGCAACCTTGGCACGGTCGCAGCCCGAGGCGACCAGGGCATCTTCCAGCGTCGCGGTCACGTCCGATGCCTTCATCGTCGTGCACAGCCGCCAGGCAATGACGTAGCGGCTGTAATCATCGAGGATCGTCGACAGGTAGAACCACCCCCAGCCGACCACCTTGAAGTAGGTGAAGTCGGTCTGCCAAAGCTGGTTCGGTCGGCTCGTCTTGTCTCGGAACTCGTCGGCAGCTTTGATAACCACAAACGCCGGGCTCGTGATTAGGTCCTGTGCCTTCAAGAGCCTGTAAACGCTGGCTTCCGAGACGAAGTAGCGCTTCGTGTCCGTGAACCGCACAGCCAGTTCCCGCGGCGACAGCTCCGGCTCGTCGAGGGCCAGTTCGATGATCTCGTCACGCACCTTGTCCGGGATCCGGTTCCAGACGCGCGCCGGGCATGACGCCCGATCTTCGAGCCCAGCTTTGCCCAGAGACAGATACCGATCATACCAGCGGTAGAAGGTCGTCCGGGGAATGCCGAGCAGGTCTAGGGTCTGCTTCGCCGGCAGGTGAGACCGCTCCACTTGCCGAATGATCTCGAGCTTCTCGGATGCGGGGTACCTCATTCCTCGAACTCCCCATCCCCGAGCATGCTTTTTTTGAGCATGCGGTTCTCGAGCGTGAGGTCGGCGACGGCCTCTTTGAGAGCGACCGCCTCGTGCCGGAGCTCCTTGACCTCGGGGCTCGTCGCCTGCCGCGCCGTGTCGCCCGCGAGCCGCTTCTTGCCGGCCTCGAGGAACTCCTTCGACCAGCTGTAATACAGGCTCGTCGCGATCCCCTCGCGTCGGCACAACTCGGCAATGCTGTCTTCGCCGCGCAGGCCCTCCAGCACGATCCGGATCTTCTCCTCGGCCGAATGATGCTTCCT
>NZ_QTNQ01000019.1 GCF_018424695.1 Vannielia litorea | reverse complement strand
GTCTGGGGCATGGCGGGGGGCGTGGGCGACATGCTGGCGCGGATCGACGCCTCGCCCATGGCCGAGTGGCCGCTGCACCCCAGCCGCTGGGCCGGGCTGATCTTTCTCAGCGCTGCCGCGATTCTCTGCCTGCCCCGGATGTTCCAGGTGCTGGTGGTGGAGAATGCCGACGAGGCGCATCTGGCCACCGCCTCCTGGGCCTTTCCGCTTTATCTCATGCTGATGAGCCTTTTCGTGGTGCCCATCGCAGTGATGGGGCTGGAGCGATTGCCCGCGGGGTCCAACCCCGACCTATTCGTGCTCACGCTGCCGCTCAGTGAAGGGCGGGGCGGGCTGGCGATGCTTGCCTTTCTTGGCGGGCTTTCCAGCGCGACGAGCATGGTGATCGTGGCGGCCATCGCGCTTTCCACCATGGTTTCGAACCATGTGGTGATGCCGCTCTGGCTGCGCCGCCAGCAGGTAGGCGGGGCGATGATGGCGGGAGATGTGCGGGCGGTGGTGCTCACGGCGCGGCGCATCTCCATCGCCGGGGTGCTGCTGTTGGGCTACTTCTACTACCGGGTCTCCGGCGGCTCGGAGGCGCTGGCGGCCATTGGCCTCATCTCTTTTGCCGGGGTTGCGCAGGTGCTGCCGGCGCTGATGGGCGGGCTGTTCTGGCGCGGTGCGACCCGCAAGGGCGCGGTGGCGGGGCTGCTGGCCGGGTTTGGGCTTTGGGCGTGGACGCTCTTCTTGCCCAGCTTCGGCCCCGGCGGGCCGATCAGCGCCGCGGTGCTGGCGGAGGGGCCGATGGGGCTGGCCTGGCTGAGGCCGCGCGCGCTGTTCGGGATCGAGGGGATGGACCCGCTGGTGCATTCGCTCTTCTGGTCGGTGGGGCTGAACGCGCTTTGCTTTCTCGTGGTGTCGCTGGCCAGCTTCCCCGGCCCGCTGGAGCGGCTGCAATCGGCGCAGGTGGTGAACGTTTTTGCCCATACGGTAGGCGCGCGGGGCTGGACGCGGGGCAGCGCGGAGGCGGAAGATCTGCTGATGATGGCGCAGCGCATTCTCGGCGCAAGCGAGGCGCAGGCCCTCTTCCGCCGCCAGGCCGAGGCGCAGGGGCGCGCGGGACAGCTGCCCGACATCACGCCGGAGTTTCTCAGCCAGATCGAGCGGGAATTGGCGGGCTCGGTCGGCGCGGCGACGGCCCATGCCATGGTGGGCCAGCTTGCGGGCGGCTCCTCGGTGCTGGTGGAAGACCTGATGCGGGTGGCGGACGAGGCGCAGCAGATCCTGGAGTACTCCAGCCAGCTGGAGCAGAAGTCCGACGAGCTGACCCGCACCGCCCGCCAGCTGCGCGATGCCAACGAGAAACTCACCCAGCTTTCGATCCAGAAGGACGCCTTCCTCAGCCAGATCAGCCATGAGCTGCGCACGCCGATGACCTCGATCCGCTCGTTCAGCGAGTTGATGCGCGACGGTGGCCTTGCGCCCGAGGAGCAGGCGCGCTTTGCCGGGATCATCCATGACGAGGCGCAGCGGCTGACCCGGCTGCTGAACGACCTGCTGGACCTCGGGGTGATGGAAAACGCTCAGGTGAGCCTGAACCTCGCGCCCGCGCGACTGGCCGAGCTGATTGACAGGGCGGTGGCCTCTGCCGCCCCGGCGGGGGCAAGCCTGGCCATTCGCCGCGATCCGGCACGCGAGGCCCGCACCCTTGTGACCGATGGCGACCGGCTGGTGCAGGTGTTCATCAACCTGATCGCCAATGCGGCCAAATATTGCGACGCGCCGGCGCCCGAACTGTCGATCGAGGTGGGCGAAGGCGAGGGGGAGGGCTGGCTGACGGTGGACTTCATCGACAACGGCTCGGGTATCGAGGCGCGGAGCCGGGAGATCATCTTCGAGAAATTCGCCCGGCTGACAGATACTTCCGCTGCCGGCGGCGCCGGGCTGGGGCTGGCGATCTGTCGTGAGATCATGGCGCGGCTGGGGGGCGAGGTGGCCTATCTGCCCGGCAAGGGGGGAGCGGCCTTTCGCGCAAGGCTGCCGATTGCGGGGCAAGCCGGGCAGGCGGCGTGAGGCGGGCCGGTCTTGCGTGAGGAAAGCAAGCCGGGGTTAACCAATTTCAAACCTCAGCATGCCAAAACGGCCCAAACGCCTGCCGGGACGGCGGGCCACGCCCGATGGAGCCATGACGGAATCACCTCGAGAGCTCGTGCTGCGCCGCAAGTTGGAGGCTGGCGCTCCCGACCCGGCCCTTGCCGTGGCCGGGCTTCCGCCTGTCGAGAAGGCGCTGGGCCTCGCCATGGCCCGCGTCTCGGACAAGCTCATGGAGCTGGTGGTGGCCGCCGAGAGCACCGGGCAGGTGACGCGCTCGCTGGCCGAACTGCTGGATGAGGTGCCCGAGAACGGGCTTTATGCGCTGCTGGAGGGGCCTCAGGAGGCGCAGGGGGTGATGGTGCTCGACAATGCGCTGATGGGCGCGCTGATCGAGAAGCAGACGGCAGGCGCACTGGTGGCGGGCAGCCCCACCGCGCGCAAACCCACCCGGACCGATGCCGCACTTTGCGCCGACTGGATCGACGCGGTTCTGCGCGCCCTTGCGGAGACTTTTGCCGAGGCGGTGGCGGCAAGCTGGCTCTCGGGGTTTGCCTTTTCCTGTCATCTGCCGGATGCCCGTCCGCTGGGGCTGATGCTGGAGGACGAGCCTTACCGCGTGCTCGATTTCTCGCTCGACATCGAGGCGGGCGCGCGCAAGGGGGCGGGCAAGCTCATCCTGCCCGCGCTGGGCCGCGCGCCGGAAGGGCGGCCCGCCAGCGCCGAGGAGGGGGACGCCGCGCCGCACCCTGACGACCGCGCGGCGTGGGAGCGGCGGATCGAGGCGCAGGTGATGGAGGCGGAGGTGGTGCTGACGGCGGTGCTGCACCGCTTCGACCGGTCGATCGCCGAGGTGCTCGACTTCGCGCCGGGTGACCTGTTGACGCTGCCTGAAAGCGCGATCGGCAGGCTGCGGCTGGAAACCGGCGATGGCACCGCCGTTTCGGGCGGGCGGCTCGGCCAGAGCGCGGGGCTGAGGGCGGTGCGGCTCACCGAGCAGGGCACCGAGGGCGCGGCGGAGGCGGATGACCCGCTGGGCGCGGCCATGGCGCTGCTGGACGAGGAGGTGGATGCTGCGGAGAGCGATGACCTGCCTGACATGCCCGATCTGCCGGATCTGCCCGATCTGCCGGAGGGCGATGGCTTGCCGGATCTGCCCGACCTGCCGGAGATCGGCGGCAGCGATGAGCCGGGTGGCCTTCCCGAGCTGGCAGGGGTGGAAGACCTGCCGGATCTGCCGGAATTGCCGGAGCTGGATGGTGCTCTGCCGGACCTGCCGGAGATCGACGACCTGGGCGACCTGACGGGGACGTAGGGGCGCGCCGGAACGGGCGGGCCCGGGCGGCGGTGGCGGATGGCGGGCGCAACTGGGCGCGCGCGCACCGGCACCGGCCCCGATGCCAGGACGGCGGACAGCGGCTGCGCGCATAGGCGGATCGCGGGCGAAGCCGTAGTGGCCGCTGTGCAGGTTCTCTGCCCGCTGTGGCTGCGGGGCAGGGCGTGCTTTTCGCCGATGGCGTCTTGCCGCGCGGTGACGGGTGTTCTGACTGGCGGACCGCGAGGCAGGGCGGGCCGAGACGCGCGCTTGTGACGCGCAGCCCCCGTGCCCGCCGTCGTCTCAGTCTTTGCGCAAGGCGTCGAGGCGGGGGGCGAGGGCGGCGAGGTCGTATCCGGCGCGGGCTGCCGTGGCGACAAGCTCATCGGTCGGCGTGCTCGGGGCGGCGCCCAGCATCCAGAGCACGGTGCAGCGGGTGCCCGACTGGCAATAGGCCAGCACCGGCCCGGCGGACTCTTCGATGGCGGTGCGTTGCCGCTCGACCACCTCGGGCGTCATGGAGGAGTGCACCACGGGATTGACCACGAAGGCCAGCCCCGCCGCCTCGGCGGCTTCCTGCACTGCGGCAGCCTGGAGGCCCGGCGGCACTTCGCCGTCGGGGCGGTTGCAGATGATCGTGGTAAAGCCCGCCGCCGCGATGGCCTCGACCTCCTCGGGCGCGATCTGCGGCGAAACGGAGTGCTTAGGGGTCAGCTGGCGGGGGTCCATCGGATGTCCTTTCTGGGCGCGGTTCGTCGGGGGGGCGCCCGGAACCGGACAGCCCTCGCAGTTGATATACCTCAATGAAGCCCGCGTTCCAGCGCAATAGGCTGGGCGGAGCAGAGTGGGAAGGAGTGCCCGAGATGACGACCCCGACAGAGGCCCGCAAGACGGCGCTTGAAACGCGCCTCGCCGAACTGGACGTGCGGCTGCATGACATTCAGGACGAGCTGGTGAGCCACAACAGCGCCGACTGGGAAGAGCTGGCGACCGAGCGTGAGGAGGACGAGGTGCTGGAGGGCCAGGGCGTGCAGGGCCAGGCCGAGATGGCCGCGATCCGGGCCGCGCTGGCGCGTATCGAGGCGGGAGAATATGGCAACTGCGTGAAATGCGGTGACGCGATTTCCGAAGAACGGTTGGACCTGCTGCCCCACACGCCCTTCTGCAAGGCCTGCGCCACCTGAGCCGCGCGGCCCCCCGCCGCCCCCCTTTGCCTCGGCGCGCTTGTCATTCCCGGCAGGCGCGGCTTTGATGCGTTAAGCCGCGGGGCAAGCGGCATCGGGTGACGCGGAAGGGGCGGCAATGGGCACAGTGGTCAAGCTCAACGTGCAGGAGGGTGTGGCGCGCATCGTGATCGATGCGCCGCCGGTGAATGCGCAGTCGCTCGCGGTGCGGCGCGGCCTCTGGGAGGCGGTGCAGATCGCCGAAGCCGACCCGAAGGTGGTGGCGCTGGCGATCCTCGGGGCGGGGCGCATCTTTTCGGCCGGAGCCGACATCGCCGAGTTCGAGGAAGACGGGCAGGACCCTTGGTTTGGCACGCTCTACAACCGGATCGAAGCGTGCAGAAAGCCGGTGGTGGCAGGCATCCGGGGCGCGGCGCTGGGTGGCGGGCTGGAGCTGGCGCTCGCCTGCCATTTTCGCCTTGCCACGCCCGACGCCCGACTCGGGCTGCCGGAGGTGACCCTGGGCCTGCTGCCGGGGGGCGGTGGCACCCAGCGCGCGCCCCGGCTGATCGGTGCAGAGGCGGCGCTTCGGCTGATGCTCACTGGCCAGCCGATGGGCGCGCGCGCCGCCGAGAAGCTGGGGCTGATCGACGGCGTGGTGGAGGGTGACCTGGCCGAGGTGACGGTGCAGCTTGCCCGCGAGATCGGGCAGGGAAGCGAGGGCGCCCCCCCGCGCCGCACCCGTGATCTGCGCACCGGCCTGGCCGACCCGCAGGGCTACGAGGCGGCGGTGGCGCGCGCCCGGGCCGAGCTAGAGGCCGATCCGGCCCGCGCCGTGCTGGAGGCCCCGCACCGGGTGATCGACTGCGTGGAGGGTGCGCTTCTGCTGCCTTTCGAGACCGGGCTGGCCTATGAGCTGGAGGCCTTCGAAGAGTTGCGGGGCGGCCGTCAGTCGGCAGCGCTGCGCCATGCCTTCTTTGCCGAGCGCGCGGTGGCGCGGCCCGCCCGGCTGGGCGAGGCGAAGCCCGCGGCACCGCGGCGCGTGGGCGTGGTGGGCGGTGGCGCAAGGGGCACGTCGCTGGCGGCGGCGGTGGCGGCGGCGGGCGCGGAGGTGCGCCTGATGGAGCAGGACCTCGGCCACCTGGAGGCAGCGATCGGGCGGGTGCAGGCGCATCTGGAGGGCGAGGTGGCGGCAGGCCGGATGAAGCCGGAGGCCGTGGCGCAGGCGCTTGGCCGGGTGTCCGGCGCCGAGCGCGATGGCGGGCTTTCGGGCTGTGACCTGGTGGTGGAGACCATGCCGGAAGAGAGCGGGCTGAAGGGCGACCTGCTGGCCCGCCTGTCGGAGCTGTTGGGGCCGGGGCCGGTGCTGGCGACGACGGCGCGCCGCGCCGAATTGAAGACGCTGTCTGCGCCGTTGGCGCATAAGGCGCGGTTCATCGCCCTGCGCTTTGCCGGGCCGCCGCATGAAGCGGGCCTTCTGGAGGTGGGCGCGCGGCCCGACGCCGAGGGCGCAGCGGTGGCGCGTGGATTCGGGCTGGCCCGGCTGCTGGGCGTGGCCGCGATCTGGGCCGAGCCTGCGGTGGCTGAGTTCATTGCCGCAGCCGGGCGCGCGGCGGGCGACGACATGGTGAAGCGCGGCGAGGCCAGCCGCGAGGAGGTGGCCGCGGCGCGGGCATGGTTTGGCATGGTGGCGGAGGCGGATGCGGGCGATGCCGATATTGCGGGTTGGCGCGCGGAAGAGATCATCGCGCCGATCTGCCTGGCCATGGCCAATGCCGGCGCGCTGATGCTGGCGCAGGGCGTGGTCGAAAACGCCGCCGCGATCGACGTGGCGATGATGGCGGGCGAGGGCTTTCCGCGCCACGCGGGCGGGCCGATGCAGTGGGCCGAGGCGCGCGGGCTGGCGCGGGTGGAGGCGGAGCTCAAGGCGCGGGCCGAAAGCCATGGCGAGGCGCTCTGGGCCCCCGCGCCGCAGTTTGCCGAGCTGGTCAAGAACGGGCAGGGCTGGGCGGACCTTTAGCGCGGCTGGGATGAGGACCGACGGGCAGAAGAGCTGCCCCGGGGTCAGCCCAGCAGCAGGCCCGTGATCACCAGCGCCAGCCCGATGGCCGAGACACCGAGGGCGGCCATGTTCCATGCGCCCATCTTCTGCATGTGGGCGACCATTTCCTCGTTGGGCAGCCCGGCGTTGCGGGCTTTCATCACCGAGCGGACGCAGGCGAGGATGCCGATGACGCCCGCGAGCGCGAGCGCGGCACCGGGCCAGACGAGAAGCGACAGGTCGAGAGCGGCGGTTTGTTCCATTCGTGCGAGGTAGCACCGTGCGGTGGGGCTTTTCAAGCGCGCTGCGCGCCGCTACTCAGGGCGCCGTGGCCAAGAATGAGAACGAGGCAGAAGGAGTTTCACATGAGCGACGTTGATACCGGAGGCGATCAGGGCGGCACGCCGGGCAGCTACCGCGTGGCAGCCGACGAGTTGCGCCAGTTCATCGAGCGGTTCGAGCGGCTGGACGCCGAGAAGAAGGACATCGCTGAACAGCAGAAAGAGGTGATGGCCGAGGCCAAGGGCCGGGGCTATGACACCAAGGTGATGCGCAAGGTGATCGCGCTCAGGAAGCGCGAGCCCGACGATATTGCCGAGGAAGAGGCGGTGCTGGACATGTACAAGCAGGCGCTTGGCATGTGAGCAGGCGCTCAGCGCCGAGGGATTGCGCCGCCTCCGGGCGGCGTTTTCATGCGGAGTGCCGGGCGTTCAGGCCGCCACGAAGCCCGGCGCCGTGCCGCGCGGCTCGGCGGGCAGGTCGATATCCCACATCAACGAAGCCAGCATGCGCGCCTCGTAGAACCTGAGCGTGGGCCGGGCGAGCTGGAGCGAATGCTGCGCGCCGATCTCGCCCAGGTCGATGTTGCCCGGGAGGCCGGGGAAGATGGAGGCGATTTCGCACTGGGCTGCCGTGCCGAGGCGGGCGCGGGCGACATCGCCGTAATAGAGGCTTTCACAGGCCAGCCCCTCGGCCTCGATCACCTCGTGCTGGGGCAGCATGAAGTGGGCGTATCCGATTTCATGGACATTCACGAGGTCGATCCCCGGCACCCCGACGAGCGCGCGGGCGGGCACGAAGACCTCCGGCGCTCCGAAGTGCAGCTCGGCCAGCGGATCGGCCATCAGCACCCGGTGCTGTTGCGACAGCACGAGCGGGGCGGGGTTGCCGAAGGCGCCGGCATCAAAGCGCACGGGCGCGGCATCGGCCCGGCCCGGCACGAGGCTTTGCCCGATCCACATCACCGGTTGCGCGCCGTTGTCATGGGTCAGCACGCGCTGGCCCGCGCGCAGCCGCTCCACCGGCACCATGCCGTCCTCGGTGGCGATGCGGGTGCCGAAGCCGAAGCAGACGTAGCCGTATTGCTGCAAGCCGTCCTGATCGGTGGTGTAGAAACCCGGCGGGTTTTGCGGATCGTGATTGTCCCAATACCATTGTTCGAGGTCGAACTCGGGCGACCAGACGACCTGGATGGTGTCGCCATTGCCATCGACCCCTTCAAACACCACCGCGCCGCCCTGATCGCCGTTGATGTCGACGAAATCGGAGCGCACGACCACGGCATCTTCCAGCGTGCCGCCGCCGCTATTGCCGGAATAGGTGAGATCATAGGTGTCGCCCACCGAGAACTGATAGGGCGAGCTGTCGCCCGTGTTGGAGGTGATGGTGAGGTTGGAGGTGGAGTTTGGCGGGTAATCGAAGGTCGAGGTGCCATCGCCACTGTTGACGTTGGCGCCGCTTGCGATGCCGAACTCGCTGTCGGGCGCGGTGATGGTGATGGGCATGAACGGGCCTCCGGTAATTGCGCGCGGAGCTTAGGCCGCGGGCACCGAAGGCTTGGTTAACAAGCTCGGAAAACCGCCAAGAATTTTAGGGAAACCCTTGGGTCAGGGGGCGAGGAAAGTGACGCCCTCGATCGAACGGATCCGTTCGACATCCTCAACGTAGGATTGGGTGAGCTGCTCGACCAGCTCTGCGCTCCAGCCGGGCAGGTCCATCTCAACCTCGACGGCCTCGGGGCGGGCGTATTTGTCGAGAAAGGCGGTGACCACGCGCTGGCGCTGCTGCGGCGTCTTCACCGGGTGTGAGGCCAGGTAGCTTTCCATCCGGCACAGTCCCTCCTCCGACATGATGGTGCCCAGCAGATCGTTTTCGCCCTCGATTGGCATGGTGGCCGGCATGGCGCCCATGTCGCGCAGGATCTCGGGCCAGATCAGCGGGGTATCCTCGTTGCACCAGGCCACGAGGCGGGCATCGGGCACGGCGGTGCGGATAGCCGCGACGGTATCGGACCAACGCAGCTCGACCGGGGTGACGCCGGCGATGAACGCGGTGAAATCCTCTTCCTTGCAGCGCCCGAACAGGTCGGGGATGAAGGTGGCCGGGTTGGCAATGCCGATATGAAATTCGGCCTCGGCCTCGGGGAACAGGTTGCGAATCCAGCGCACCTTCTCGCCGATCTGGGGGTAGATCCGATTTTCGGCCAGCACGGCGTGGGCGGCACAGACGAATTGCTCGTTTGAGAACACCAGCCGCTCGGCGTGATCTTCGTCAAGCACGGCGGCGAGCATGTCTTCCTGTAACTCGGCGGATGCTGGCTGGCCCTTGAGCGCGTTCATCGCCTCGCGCAGCACGCGGCGGTAGCGCCCCGGCCCGGTGACCATTGTGCCGATCTCGGCCAGCTCACCCTTGTTCTTGAGCAGGCAGCGGAACAGCTTGTCGTTGTCTGTGCAATGTGCGCCCAGGTGGTACACGACCTGCATCGGATCGTCCCCTCGTTACTCGTTTTGCCTCTTCGCCCCCAAGCGTTGCCGCACAATATGGTGCTTTGCCCGGCAGATAAACCGCTTTCCATTGGCCTTGCAGGGGTTATTGCCGGGAGGGTAGGGAGCAATCATGGCAGATGTAAGCACAGGGCAGGGCAGAAGGCGGCGGGCGCGGTTGAACGGATGGTCGACCGGGTCGGTGGCGATTGCGGTGCTGGTGCTGATGCCGATTGCCGCCGTCGTCGTCATGGCGCTGACCCCGGCCGAGAATATCTGGCCCCATCTCGCCGCCACGGTTCTGCCGCGCTACCTAGAAAACACGGTAGTGCTGATGCTGGGCGTGGGCGTGCTCGCGGCCTCGATGGGCGCGGGCGCGGCCTGGACGGTGGTGATGTATCGCTTTCCGGGGCGGCGCTGGCTGGAGTGGGCGCTGTTCCTGCCGCTGGCGGTGCCCGCCTACGTGGGGGCCTACGCGCTGGTGGACTTCCTCGAATACGCGGGGCCGGTGCAGACCGCCCTGCGCGAGGCCTTTGGCTGGACCAGCGCGCGGGACTACTGGTTTCCCGACATTCGCTCCCGCTGGGCGGCGGTGCTGGTGCTTGCCGCTTCGCTCTATCCCTATGTGTACCTGCTGGCCCGCGCGGCCTTCCGCGAGCAGCCGGGCGGGGCCTATGAGGTGGCGCGCGCGCTGGGCGCGGGGCCGGTGGCGCGGTTCTGGCGGGTGGGGCTGCCGTTGGCGCGCCCGGCCATCGCCGCCGCAACGGCGATCGTGATGATGGAGACGGTGAGCGATTTCGGCACCGTGGAGTTCTTTGCCGTGCAGACGCTGACCACCGGCATCTTCTCGGCCTGGCTGGAGGCGGGCAACGCGGGCGGGGCGGCGCAGCTGGCCTGCGTGATCCTCGTGCTGGTGCTGGTGCTGGTGGTGCTGGAGCGGGCCTCGCGGCGCCGCGCCAAGGTGCACCAGGGCGCTCGGGGCGTACGCCCGGTGGCGCCGCAGGCGCTGGGGCCGGTGCGGCGCTGGCTGGCGTTCGGGCTCTGCATGGTGCCCTTCTCCTTGGGCTTTCTGCTGCCGGTCGGGGTGATGGTGCATCACGGGCTGGGCCCGAAGGCCGACTGGCTGGACCCGCGCCTCCTGGAGGCGCTGGGCAACACGCTGGTGGTCGGCGGGGTGGCGGCGGTGCTGACGGTGGCGGCGGGGCTCTTCATGGTGTACGGCGTGCGGCTTTCGGGCCATGCGCTGCCGCGGATGCTGCTGCCGGTGACCACGCTGGGCTATGCCGCGCCGGGCGCGGTGCTGGGCGTGGGCGTGCTTCTGCCGCTTGCCGCGCTCGATCACCGGGTGGCCGACGCGGTGCAGGCGCTGACGGGGTGGGACCCGGGGCTGGTGCTGACAGGCTCCGCCGCCGCGCTGGTCTTTGCCTACGTGGTGCGCTTCTTCGCCATCGGGCAGGGCGCGGCGGATGCGGCCTTCGGGCGGATCTCGCCCAACATCCCGCTCGCCGCCCGCGCGCTGGGCCGCACCCGCCGGGGCGTGCTGGCGTCAATCTACCTGCCGCTGATGCGCGCCTCGGTGGGCACCGCCTTGCTGCTGGTCTTCGTGGATTGCGTGAAGGAACTGCCAGCCACGCTGCTTCTGCGCCCGTTCAACTATTCCACGCTGGCGGTGCGGGTCTATGAGGAGGCCTCGCTGGAGCACCTGCCCCAGGCCGCCCCGCCCGCGCTGATGATCTGCGCCACCGGCCTCGCTGCCGTCGCGCTGCTGGCCCGGGCGAACCGCTAGAAGGGCTTGCACCACGGCCCCCGCCACGCTACCTCTCGCCCCGCAGTGCCCCTATAGCTCAGCTGGTAGAGCAACTGATTTGTAATCAGTGGGTCGGGAGTTCGAGTCTCTCTGGGGGCACCAGAACATCAGGAACTTTGGCGTGCGCCCGCTGCTGTAATTGAGTGCCAGGACGCGCACAGGATGTGGCGCATCGCGTGACGGTTGCTTCCCTGTTCTGCAGTGGCGCGTTTTGACGCGCGCTTTGATGTTCTTGAAGCTCAGGGTGCGTCGCTGCCTGGTGGCACATTGCGAATCGGCGGTCCGACGAGCCGCGCGGCATTGGCGCTGCGGGCGACGGTATCGCGCCATTCGGATGATGCCGTGGCAGGGCTGGCGGAGGTGATGGCGGCACCCCGTGCGGGGGGAGCATGCGTTGCTCAGGGCGATTGCAGTGCATCTCGGTGCACGGGGCATCCTCAGCCGGCGCGGTGGGGAAGCGGCTTTGTCCCCCTCCGGTTCGGGCGCAGTCTGCCTGCACACGCAAAGGCTTACAGTTTCGAGCGCACGTATTTCAGGTTGTTGTCGAGAAGCGAGCTCTTTCCGACGTCCGTCAGGCCGAGCTCGTAGATCTCTGCCGCGCGCGCCCAGTCGGATTCGAAATGCATGCGGGCCCATTTCTCGTAGGTGTAGACCTTCAGGTCGTGGGTCTTGTCCGCCGAGAGGGCGCCAGAGAGCGCGTTGACGAGGTCGAGCGCGTGTTCCGGGGCCGGGGCGGAGAGATGTTCGTCGACCCGTTTTGACACGATCGACACCACCACATCCTCGCGAGATTTGCTGTCCGGCAGGATTGCTTTCATCTCTTCCACAGCCGCGAGCAGGCCCGCCACGTCGCCTTCTGCCAGGGCCTGCCGCGCCCATTCCTGCTGGACGTAGGGGATATTGCGCTTCAGGTCGGACGAGTCCGGGACGACCTGAAGGCCGGTTGCATAGGCCGATAGCGCGTCGCGCCAGGCTTTTCGGTCAAGCTGGTTGTCTCCCCAGCGCCTGTAGAGCGTGATGGTGAGGGAGCGGACCTGCTCGGGCTCCAGGAAGGCGCGGGCGAGGGCGATCTGCTCTTTCGCGGCGTCCACCTTGCCCTCGTCCAGCAGCGTCGAGATCATCCATTCCAGCGTGCGTTTGCCCATCTCGGCAACCGCCTCGTCGCCCGGAAAGAGCGTGCCCAGCACCGAAAGTGGCCCGGCGACGGAGGCTGCGCCCCCCTCGGCACCGGCGCTTCGGGTCCATTCCTGCGCGATGTAGGCGACGTTGTTGGAAAAGAGCTTTGGGTCGTCCAATTCGGCCCGCGCTGCGGAATAAACCCGCGCCGCGTGCTCCCAGTCCTGCGCCGACATGGCCGCCTGTGCCTCGCGGTCGACGATGAGCAGGCGAAGGTCGCGCCATGTCTTGTCGGTCAGCAGGAGTTGGGTCGAGTTGAGAAAGGCCAGCGCGCCCGCGTAGTCGCCTGCCTTGGCAAGTTCTTGCGTTTTCAGGATGATCTCACGCTCATTGGCACCGGGTTTTGCGAAGAAGGGGAAAAGCTCCCGCAGACGGGCCGTGACCTCGGCCAGCCGTTCGGGGCTTTCGGCAAGCGCGGCCTCGCGCCACTTGGAGGCGGCGAAACGCGCGTTGTTCTTGAGGTGCCGGTCGTCGGGGTGGGCACGGAGCCCGTCGGCATAGATCTGCGCTGCCGCCGGCCAATCCTCCGCCTGGAGCAAGGCATCGGCGTAGAGGCTGTAGACGTGGGCGCCGAAGTCCTTCTCTGAGCGGACGAGTGCGAGGACCGGCTTTGCCAAGGCCGCCATCGGGAGAGCGTCATCGATGGGGCGCTCGGCGGCGGCGTCGCGGAGCGCGCGGGCAACGTAGCTTTCGGTGACGTCGTCGAGGCCGTCTACGTCGGGGAAGCGCTCTGCCATGGTCCGGAGTGCGCCAAGACCAGAGGGAAAATCGGCCCCGGCGCGCGCCCATTCCTGACCGAGGTAGCGCAGATTGCGCGCGATGCGCCGGGAGTCGGGATAGGCGGCAAGGCCTGCCGCGAGCACATCGGCCGCCTCGGAGAAGGCCCCGGCGTCCATGAGCCGGTTGCTCCAGCGGAGGTAGACTTGGGCATGCCAGTCGCGCAGCTCGTTCCGTGCGTCGCCCTCCAGCGTTTCCAACCCCTCTTCGCCGAAGGCCAGCGCGGCCTCCCATCGTCCGTTTTCGATCATCGTCTCCGCGGCGCGTGAAAAGATCGCTGCGCGCCAGGGGGCGAAATCCTCTTCGGGGATCTCAGCGGCAGCCCGCGTGAGCAGGTCGAGCGCGCCGGCGGGATCGCCCGCATCGGCGGTTTGGAACGCCCAGCGCTGCCACAGGGCGAGCTGGTTGCTCGCAAGGCCGCGGTCGTCCGGCGCGAGCCTGCGCCCGAGGGCGGCGACCTGAACCGCCTCCTCCCAGCGCCCGTCCGAGGAGAGGGCGATGCTCCACTTTCCGAGGGACGCGAGCGCGTTGGTTGCCGCCGAGGAGAACTCCGGGTCGAGACTCATGGCGCGGAAGTTGGCGAGCAGCGCCTCGTGGAAGCGGCCCTCCCGGAGGTGCATGACGCCGTGATTGTAGTAGATCAGCGCCGCCAGACCGGCCGCGCCGATCTCGCGCCGCTTGGAGCGGTTCGACTCGGGGATGTAGTTGAACCCGGTGAGCGCCTCGAAGGCCTCGATCTTCTCGCGGCGCGGGTCGAAGCCCTGCGGCGTGGTGGTTTCCACGTCCATGTGGTTGGCCCCGTCGTAAACGATCGAGAAGGCGTGGTCGGGCACTTCGATTGCCCGCGCGTCGAGGCCGAGGCGCAGGGCGAGGGCGTTGTAGACAACGGCTGAGGACACGCAGTTGAACAGGCCCTCGTCGAGCAGCACCGACAGGTCGGTTTGCTTCTCGCGGTAACCGGCAGTCAGGACCTTGTCATGCAGCCAGGGCAGCATCTGACCGGCCAATTCTGCGGGCGGCAGGTTGGTGTCGATCTGGCGGCGCAGCTCGGCCTCGATTTCATCGAGCCGGGCGATGTAGCGCGCGCGGGCGTCAGCATTGCGGATGCCGGAGGCGAAGAGGGCGATTTCCTCGAAGTCTTCCCGCGACAGCGCGCCACCTGCCGCGCGATCAAAGATCTCGCGTTCCTCCGTCGTGAGAGAGAGATCCCCCGTGCCGAGCGCGGCGAGGCCCTCGATGATCTGGAGCGCGCCGGTGGGGCTTTCGCCGAACTGGTAGGTCGTCGCAGGCGGGCCCAAGGTGCCTTCGATGCCCAGGTCCGCGAGCGTGACCGAACGCGCTTCGGCGGCGGGGGACAGGCGGATCATCACCCAACTGGTCGCTGCGGGCCGGAGCGGGAAGCGCTGGGTGGGCTTAAGCGGATCTATTCGCTCGTCCAGCACCGAGCGAAACCCGCTGTTGGAGGAGATCGTGGAGGTCAGCACGTCGACGCGGCCAGGCGGAGCGTTGCGGCCCTCTGCGAGGGTAAGCACGAGGGTAGAGCCGCTGACGATCTCATCGAACCGGAAGACGAGGTCCACCGAGCCGCCGGCCTCGACATCGAAGGTCGCGCTGGTGCTCTCATCGCTGTCTGTCAGTTTTTCCAGCGTAGGTTCGCTGACGGGCAGAGCAGCCGTTCCCTCCACCGGCACGAGCGCCAGAAAGTCATCGGCGACCGTCGGTGCGGAAGGCAAGGAGAGCACAGCGGCGCAGGCAGCCAGTTTGCAGATCCGGAACATCATGGTTCCTCCGTTCGGGCCTCCCCATTCTCGGCAGGGATGCCGCGCAGTCAATGTTGGCTGCAGGGTTTGTTTGAGCCGGGACCGTCTGAGACTGTGCCAAGCCGCGCTCACGGCTCAGAAAACGCTACCCTGTTCCGGGTGATCTGCGGCGCGGATGTTTCGCGATTTGCTGCGCGACCGGGTGGCGGAGCTGGCCGATATCGATGGCCCTTTCCGCGGTCAGGCCTTGATCGTCGCACGTGCTGGTCCTGCCATTGAGCGCGTCTCTGTGCCTGGTCGCCGGTCGTGGCGCGGAACTCCGGCCGGGATTCGCGGGCTCTGCCGCTCTCGCTGCTGCCTAGAAATCCAGGCCGAGGTCCAGAACGCTGGCGGAATGGGTCAGCGCGCCGGAAGAGATATAATCCACCCCGGTGGCCGCAACCTCGGCGATGCGCTCCAGCTGCATGTTTCCCGAGGCCTCCAGCACCACCTGCCCGGCGGCCATGTCGACCGCCCGCGTAAGGCTTTGCGTGTCCATGTTGTCGAGCAGCACCACGTCGGCGCCGCCCTCGTCCAGAACCTCGGAAAGCTGATCCAGCCGGTCGACCTCGATTTCGCAGCGCAGCATATGCGAGGCGTGCGCCTTCACCGCCTGCAATACCGGACGGATGCCACCGGCGGCGGCGATGTGGTTGTCCTTGATCAGGATTGCGTCCGACAGGTTGAAGCGGTGGTTGAAGCCGCCGCCGTGCAGGACAGCCTGCTTTTCGACGAGGCGCAGCCCCGGCGTCGTCTTGCGGGTGCAGGTGATGCGGGCTTTCGTGCCGCGCGTCTCTGCCACGAAAGCGGCGGTGAGGGTGGCGATGCCCGACATGCGCCCGGCGAAGTTGAGCGCCACCCGTTCGGCGGCGAGGATCGAGGCGGCATCGCCTGCGATCTCCATCAGCAGGTCGCCCGGTGCGACCGCGTCGCCATCGGCCTTGTGTGTGGTGATGTTCAGCGCCGGATCGACCAGCCGGAAGGCCAGCGCGGCGATCTGGAGGCCCGAGACAACACCGGGCATGCGGGCGTTGAGCCGGGCGGTATAGGCCGTGCCGGGTGGGATGACGGTGCGGGTGGTGATGTCGCCGGAAGTGCCGAGATCTTCCATCAGGGCGGCACGGACGAACGGTTCGAGGATCAGGTCGGGCAGGGGGGCGTGCGTCATGCGGGGGCCTTTGGAGCGGTGGTTGTGGCGTTGGCGGAATCGCGGAGGGTGAAGGCCTCGGCGAGGGTCAGGAAGGAGCGGGTGCCGGTTTCTCCCGTGGCCTCCGGATGGTCGGCGCGGAAATGCGCGCCCCGGCTCTCGCGGCGCGCCAGTGCGGCGGCGGCGATGAGAGTGGCGGTGGCGGTCATGTTCAGCAGCGGCGCGCAGGTGGGTTGGGCGGCTTCGATCCGGGCGATCTCGGCGAGGGTTCGGTTGAGGCCCCCGGCACTGCGGATGACGCCCGCGCCATCGGTCATTGCCTGGCGCAGCGCGGCTACCAGCGCCGGATCGGGCGGCTCGGCCGGGCCCAGATCGGGCAGGTGCAGCGCCTGTGCAGCGCCGGGCGCGGGCAGGGTGGCGTTGATCGCCAGAGCACAGCGGCGGCCATAGACCAGCGCTTCCAGCAATCCGTTCGAGGCCAGCCGGTTGGCCCCGTGCAGCCCGGTCGAGGCGACTTCGCCGCAGGCCCAGAGCCCGGTCAGGCTGCTTTGCCCGGCGGCATCGGTGGCGACGCCCCCCATGTGGTAATGCGCGGCGGCGGCCACCGGGATTGGCTGGGTGAGCGGGTCGATCCCGGCCTGTTGGCAGGCCTCGGCAACGGCGGGGAAGTCGCGCAGGATCGACGCGCCGAGGGCTGCGCGGGTGTCGAGCGCGGGGGCGAGCCCGGCCTGGGTTTGGGCATAGACGGCGCGGGCCACGATATCGCGCGGGGCAAGCTCGGCGTCGGGGTGGGCCTCCAGCATGAAGCGGGCGCCGTGCCGGTTGATCAGCACTGCCCCCTCGCCACGCAGTGCCTCGGTTGCCAGTGGCGCCGGGTCCAGCCCGCAGGCGATGGCGGTGGGGTGGAACTGGACAAACTCGGCATCGGCGATCTGCGCCCCGGCGCGGGCCGCCATGCCGATCACCTGCCCGCGGACGCGCGGCGGGTTGGTGGTGAGCGTGTAGAGCCCGCCCGAGCCGCCGCCCGCCAGCAGCACCGCCGGGCCGCGCAAAACGACGCTCTCGCTCAGGCCTGCATCGCAGCGCGCCACCGACACGCCGGTCACGCGCCCGTCCGAAAGCTCCAGCGCGGTGGCCATCACCCCTTCGAGCACCTGCACATGCGTGGCCTCGCGCAGCTGTGCGGTGAGCGCGCGCATGATCTCGGCCCCGGCCTGATCGCCCCGCACCCGGACGACGCGGGCGAAGCTGTGTGCGGCTTCGCGGGAGAGCACATAGGCCCCGTCCTCCGTCCGGTCGAAGGGGGTGCCGAGCCCGGTCAGGTCGAGGATGTGCTCGCGCGCCTCGCGGGTGACGGCCTCGGCCACGCGGGCGTCCACGGTGCCCGCGCCGGCACGCAGGGTGTCGCGCGCATGGGCCTCGGCGCTGTCGGCCGGGTCCATCGCCGCGGCCACGCCGCCCTGGGCCCAGGCCGAGGAGGCACCGCTGCCCAGTGGCTCGGGCGAGATCACCAGCACCGGGCGGGGGGCGAGCTTGAGCGCGGCGTAATGCGCTGCCAGCCCCGCCCCGACGATGATAACGCGGGACGTCTCTATCGGGCCCGCCACCTCAGCCGGCCAGCCGCGCCGAAAGGTCGATCATCCGCTGCACGGCCACACGGGCCTTCGCGGCCACGGCCTCTTCGACCTCCACCGCGCCCTCCATGCTGTGAAGCGACCACAGCACCTTTTCCAGCGTGATCTTCTTCATGTAGGGGCACATGTTGCAGGGGCCGACGAACTCCACCTCAGGCAAGGCGTCGGCGATGTTGGAAGCCATCGAGCATTCTGTCACCAGCATCGCCTTCTCCGGCTGCTCCCGCGTGACATAGTCGATGATGCCGCTGGTGGAGCCGGAGAAATCGGCCTCGGCCACCACGTCGGGCGGGCACTCGGGGTGGGCGATGATGCGGGTGCCGGGGTTCCAGCCGCGAAAGTCGCTCAGGTCGCGGGCGGTGTATTGCTCGTGGACGATGCAGGCGCCGTCCCACCAGACCACGCGCTTCTGTGGCACCTGTTTGGCCACGTTCTGCGCGAGGTACTTGTCGGGCGTCATGATGATCGTGTCGCTCTCCTGCGCGGCGACGATCTGGGCGGCGTTGGAAGAGGTGCAGCAGATGTCGGAGGCCGCCTTAACCTCGGCGGTGGTGTTCACGTAGCTCACCACCGGCGCGCCGGGATATTGGCGGCGCATCTCCGCAATGCCCTCGGCGGTGATGCTCTCGGCCAGCGAGCAGCCGGCCTCCATGTCGGGGATCAGGACGGTCTTGGCGGGGTTCAGGATCTTGGAGGTTTCGGCCATGAAGTGCACGCCGCATTGCACGATCACCTGCGCCTTGACCTTCGTGGCCTCGATCGCCAGTTGCAGGCTGTCGCCCACCACGTCGGCGATGCCGTGGTAGATTTCGGGCGTCATGTAGTTATGCGCGAGAATCACCGCATCGCGCTCTTTCTTCAGCCGGTTGATGGCCGCGACGTAGGGGGCATGAATCGCCCAGTCGGGCGGCGTGACGACCCGGCTCATCCGCGCGTAGAGATCGGATGTGGCCGTGGCGATTTCGGTTGAAGGCGCGAGATCGTAGTGATCGGCGAGTTCGGCGCGCAGCGCGAGCTGGTCGAGCAAGGGAGAATGGTCCTCAAGTTGGTTCGGATCGCCTCATGGGCAGGGCAGCGCGCCGGAACCGACGGCTGGGGGACTTCTACGGAGCGAATGACCCAAGGGCAAGTTCGCGCTTGGGTGGCATGGGACGCCTTGCGCAAACATGCCAAACCCCGGCGGCGCAAACGCAACTGGAAACGCCATGGAGACTCAGCGGGTCGCTTGGCACCGGGGCAACGTCGGCGGCTTGCACGGCGGGCTGCCTGGTGCGCTTGGTCCGGTGGCTTCGATAGGGTCGAGGGCCGACAGGCGGAAGCCAAGTTCGTTGAGTGTGGTTCTGTCGCTGTTTGTGCCAGCGCCCGTGCGCGGCATCGGCCGGCGGTTGCGGAAGATCGCGGGCCGGGCAACGCGCTCCATGGTCAACTGACGGACATGACCTTGGCCGGGAGGGGCGAGAGTGAAACCGTTTGTTCCTTTCTCCCGATCTCAGGCAGGCTTGGGGTCAGAACGCAGAGCCAAGGTCTCTCGACTGGGGTTTGGCCCGGAGGCGACAGGGCGATCTTTGGCCTGCGCGATGCAGCCCGGTTGCGAAACACCCTTTCGGCTTGCGTCAACCTCATCCAGCCCTGTCCGGTATTCGCATCTCCAGCAACACCGAGGCAAGGCATTTGCCATGCGCGTCCAGCGCCAGCGAGCGGGTGACGCCGCCGGTCAGCGCGCCACGGATCACGAAGTTGAGCGCATGCAGTGCAGGCAGTTCGTAGCGCGTGATCGCCTCCGGCGCGAAACATCCGAAATGTGCTGCCACGCGCTCCGGCGTGACCACCTCGCGGATCAATGCCCAATGCGCCGGGTCATGGGCGATGACCGAGATGTTGGAAATGTCGCCCTTGTCGCCGGTGCGGCCATGGGCGATGTCATGCAATTTCATCCTCGGCCTCCATCATCTTGACCGTTGCGACGACCTCGGCAGCCGGAATGAGCGTGGAGCCGATTGCGAGAACAGGGCGGTGGTGGCTGCGCGCCCCGCCGCCACCGGCCGGCCCTGAGAGGTAGAGCGCCTCGACCTCCTCGCCCACGCACCGGGCGGCTTCGGCGTCCTGACAGCGGGCGGCATAGCGCATCCGCACTTCGGGCACCCCGGCGGCTGGCTCTGCTCCCGGGATCACCGAGTTCAGCCCGATCAATTCGCCGCGTGCCTCGTGAATCCGCGTCTCCAGCGGTTTCAGGCGCGCGCGCACCACCTCGATGGCCAGGGTGCCCCGTGCCACGCAATTGGCCCCCGCATAGGTGATCTGGCCTTCACCCATCCAGCCATCACGATAGCCGACCGACACCTTGAGGAGGCCCGAGGCGGCCTGGCCCTGGGCACCGGCGACGGCGATGCAATCGGGCGCGGTCTGGGCGAAGGTGACGCCGGAGAAGTCGGCAATCACGTCGGGCTGAAGATAGCGCGCCGGGTCGTGAATTTCGTAGAGCATCTGCTCGATGCAGGTGGCGCGGGTGATTTGCCCGCCGGTGCCCGGCAACTTGGTAATCGTGGCGTTTCCCTCTGCATCGACGCTGGCCAGCGGGTTGCCGACGTGGGCGAGGTCGGGCACGTCCTTGACGCCGGGGTCGGCAAAATACCCTCCGGTGATCTGGGCGGCGCATTCCAGCAGGTGGCCGACGAGCACGCCGCGCCCGAGCCGGGCCCAGTCATCCCGCGCCCAGCCGAACTCGTGGACAAGCGGCGCGAGAAACAGTGACGGGTCGGAGGCGCGACCGCAGATCACCACGTCGGCCCCCGCCTCCAGCGCCGAAACCAGACCCTCGATGCCAACATAGGCGTTGGCGGAAACGAGCCGCTCGGAGAGCGCGGAGGCGGGTTCGCCGGTTTCGTCCAGAATGTAGTCACCGATCCGGTCGAGCACGTCGTCGCCTGTGACGGCGGCGATCTTGAGGTCGGTCAACCCCAGCTCACGCGCGATTTCGGCGGTGCGTTTGGCCGCACCACGCGGGTTGGCCGCACCCATGTTGGTAATGATGCGCGTGCCATTCTTGTGGCAGGCGGGCAGGACCGCGCGCATGCGGCGCGCGAGCAACGGGTCATATCCCGCCTCCGGATGGCTGATCCGGTCCTGTTGGGCCAGCGCGATGGTGCGCTCGCCCAGGCATTCGAACACGAGGTAATCCAGCGCGCCGCGCTCCGCCAGGTCCACCGCAGGGGCCAGCCTGTCGCCCTGAAAGCCCGCGCCTGCGCCGATCCGAACCACGCTCATACCATGGCCTCCCGCCTGGCGCGCCCGGCAAAGAAGGCGCCGGCCAGCAGCGCCAGCGCAATGAAGGGGGTGACGGGGTGGGGGTAGATGGCCAGCGCGATGATGGCGGCGTAGAGCGCCACATCGGGCGCCCGATGGCCAAAGAGCCGCGCGCCTGACAGCAGCCCCGGCACCGCGATGACCAGCACCAGACCGGCGGCAATCGCCTCCAGAATGTCGAGCGGGGTGCCGCCCAGCAGCATGCCGGGATAGAGCAGCAGCAGGAAGGGCACGATATAGGTGACGGCGCCCAGCCGCACCGCTTCGCCCGCGGCGGGCAGCCAGTTGGTGCCCGCGATGCCCGAGCCGACGAAGACTGCCACGCAGACCGGTGGGGTGATGACGGAGATGGTGGCGAAGTAGAAGACGAAGAGATGGGCGGCCAGCGGGTCCACCCCCACCGCCGTCATCGCCGGGGCCAGCACGGCGGCGACCAGCACGTAGGCGGCGGTGGTCGGCAGGCCCATCCCCATGATCAGGCAGACGAAGCCGACGATGATGGCCACGAGCACGATGCTGTCTCCCGCGATCGAGACGATCAGGGAGGAGAGCGTAACGCCGATGCCGGTGAGGTTGATCATCGAGACCAGCACCTGCGCTCCGGCCAGCAGCACGCCGATGATGACCATGCCCTTGCCCGCGTCTTCCAGCCCGGCAATCAGCTTGCCCGCCATCTGCCGCGCCGAGAGCCGCCCGGCCTCGGTGGCGAGGAAGGCCACCAGCAGCCCGAGGATGCCGTAGAAGGCGGAGGTGGCGATGGAGCGGCCCAGCCAGATGCCCACGCCCAGCCCGCCGAGCGCGGCGAGGATCGGCAGCACCCGGCGCGGGGCGAGGATGGTGGTCCAGTCGGGCATCTCGGAGTCAGGCACCACGGCGAGGCCCCGGCGCAGCGCGACGAAATGCACCGTCATGAAAACCGAAAGGTAGAAGAGCACGGCGGGCAGGATCGCCCCGACGATGATGGTGAGGTAGGGCACACCGAGGATTTCGGCCATCACGAAGGCGGCCGCCCCCATGATCGGCGGGGCGATCTGCCCGCCGGTGGAGGCCACCGCTTCGACGGCGGCGGCAAAGGGGCGCGGGTAGCCCAGCCGGATCATCATCGGGATGGTGAAGTTGCCGGTGGTGGCCACATTGGCCACGGCAGAGCCCGAGATCATGCCGAAAAGACCGGAGGCGATGGTGGCGATCTTGGCCGCGCCGCCGGGCTGGCGCCCGCCAAGGCGCATCGCGAGGTCCATGAAGGCCTGCCCGCCGCCGGTGTGCAGCAGCAGCGCGCCGAAGAGCACGAAGGCGGCGATGACGGTGGCGGCAACGCCGGTGAGCATGCCCCAGATACCGAGGTCGCCGAGGAAGATGGTTTCGGTCACGAAATCCACGCCGAAGCCCCGGTGGCGCAGCGGCCCGGGCAGCAGGTTGCCGAAGAGCGCGTAGCCAAGCCCGAGGCAGACCAGCACCGGAAAGATCAGCCCCACCGTGCGCCGCCCCAGCTCCAGCACCGCAAGCACGAGGCCCGCCGTCAGCGCCATATCGAGCCCTTTGGCCCAGGGCAGCTCGGTCATGATCCGCTCGTAGTTGACCACCACGTAACCGCAGGCCGCCATGGTGACGGCGGTGAGGGCAAGATCCACCGCCAGCCCCACAGGGCGCCAGGACTTGCCCGCGCCCAGCGGGTAGAGCGCGAAGCCGAGCGCGGCGACGAGCGCGAGGAACAGCGCCCGCTGGATCAGCCCTTCAAACGGGCCGGTCGCGGCGGTGTAGAGAACGAAGAGGCCGACGAGGATCGCCAGCCCCTTCTGGATGCGCTCGGCTGTCATGACGCCCGCTTACTCGGCGGGTTGCAGTTTGGCGGGCAGTTCGATGCCCTGCTCTTCAAACCAGCGCGCCGCGCCGGGGTGCAGCGGCACGGTGCCGAATTGCAGCGTCATGTCGGCCAGATTTGCGCCCTTGAGGCTGGCCATGGCGTTGGCCTGTGCGGTTTCGTCCTCCATGATCGCCTTGACGATCTTGTAGGCGGTGTCTTCATCCATCGTGCTCGGGGCCGCGACGCCCACGCCGAAGCTCCAGGTGGTGTAGGCCGGAACGCCGTCTGCCGCGCCTTCAGGGATGTCGACCACTGAGATATCCGGCATCTCGGCCCTGAGCTTATCGGCCTGCTCGGGGGTGAGGCCGAGGATGGCAATATCCGTCGAGGTGGCGATGTCCATCGTTGAGCCGTCGAGCTTGTTGCCCGAGCCGGACTTCACGTAGCCCGCCACGCGGTTGTCCTTGATCATGCCCACCACATCGGTGGTGGAGCCGCGCACGTAATCGGCGGACAGGCCGAGGGTGTTGAACACCGCTTCGGTCGTCGCCTCGGTGGCTGAGCCCTTGATGCCGGGGTTGAAACGCACGCCCTCCAGGCCCGACAGATCGGAAACGCCGGCGTCAGCACGCATCACCACGTTCTGCGGCGCGCCGGTGTAAACCCAGAGCAGCCGCAGGTCTTGCGGGTTGCCGTCGAAGGCATTGGTGCCCGCAGCGGCGTGCTGGGCGACGTTGGTTGTGACAAGCCCTAGGTCCACCTGATCGCGGGCCATGCGGCGGATGTTGTCCATCGTGGCGCCGGTTTCGACAACCGAAGCGCGCAGCCCTTCGGCGTTTTCGTTGATCAGCTGGCCGACGGCGACGAAATAGCCGTAGTGGCTGGACGAGGCCGAGGTGGAGCCGATCAGCAGGTCCTGGTCCTGCGCGGCCAGCGGACCGGCAAGCAGGGTTGCGCCCAGCAGGGCCTTGGCGAGATGTTTCATGAGTATCCTCCCTTGGTGCCCGCAGCGCGGGATCTGGGCGCAGCATGGCACAGGTTATCTATTGCTAGAATTGCTATGTTCGCGATAATTGATGCGAAATGCGCAACACTCCATCGCTCACCGACTATCGGATCGTTCGTGCCTTGACCGATCAGGGGGCTTTCCGGGCGGCTGCCGAAACGCTGGGCATGTCGCCTTCCGCCCTGTCGCG
Source organism: Vannielia litorea (assembly GCF_018424695.1). Lineage (GTDB taxonomy): Bacteria > Pseudomonadota > Alphaproteobacteria > Rhodobacterales > Rhodobacteraceae > Vannielia > Vannielia litorea_A. Next base: position 38,737 of record NZ_QTNQ01000019.1, on the reverse strand, counting down.
CCAACTCGCTGCGCTTGAAAGCCAGTTGGATGTGCGCCTGTTTGATCGTGACACCCGCAACGTTGCCCCGACCGCCTCGGGGGAGGCCTTCGCACGGCTGGCCGAGCGGATGCTGAACACCGCCGAGGACGTGATGGAGGAATTCGGCGCCCACCTGTCTGCCAGCCGGGGGAGGCTGACCATCGCCGGGCTGCCCTCCGTCACCGCCGGCCTGTTGCCGGGCCTTCTGAAGAGCTTCGCCGCGACTCACCCGGGGATCGATCTGCGGATCGTCGATGCGCTTTCTGGCAACGTGATAGAGGCCATCGAGGCAGGGCGCGCCGATATCGGCTTTACGGCTGGCACCGTCTCGGCCCGGATGCGCCTTGCCTTCCATCCGCTGCTCGATGACCACTTTGTCGCCGTCGGTGCGCCGGATGGGCCGCTGATGGAAGAGCGCAGCTACACGCTTTCGGAACTCACGGCCATGCCGGTCATCGCGATGGAGGTCGGCACCAGCGTGCGAGAGTTGCTGGACGGTGCCTGCCAGCGCGGCGGGCTTGCGCTGACGCCCCGCTTTGAGGTGGCGCATCTGGCCACGGCGGGCGCATTGGTGGCGGAGGGGCTTGGCATCACCATTTTGCCCACGCTGACCCTACCCGTGTTGCCGATGGAGCGATTGGTGCAGCGCCCGGTCGGGAATTTCGGCGCAAAGCGTCGTATCGGGCTGGTCTACCAGGCGGGTCGCTCGATTTCGCCAACGGCCAGGGCGTTCCTGGAGCACACCAGGCAGAACCTGCGAGGCATCTCCAAGCCCGGGCGCGGTTTCTCGGATTGACCTTCGCCGAACCTCCCGAAGAAGAAGGGGCGAGATCGGTCTTGCGGGCCTGGCCAGAAGGGACCGTTGCGCTGGTGCTGACCGTTGCGGGCCGGTTCAGGCGGCCTGCGCTAAAACGGCATCTGTCGATCATCAAGGGCGCCAAGGCCCGCGCCGTCCGGGTCTCCCTTTCAGCGCAGGCACCGGCCCGCTCAGGCTGCGTAGGGATCGATCTCCCCCTGTCTCATCCCTTCAGGTGAGCCATGTGAGGTAGGATTCGGTGCCGCCGTTGCGGGCCCCGGCCAGCGCGCTGCGTGCGTCTATGGCACCCGCGGCGGGGTCGGTCAGCACGGGTTTGAGCGCATCTCGGACCAGCTCGGCTTGCCCGGGCATCAGGTTGCACGGGTCGAGGTCGAAATAGCCTTTCTCGACCTCATGCCCGCGCACGACGATCGGAGGATCGAGCTTGCCGAAGGCCACGACGAATTGCGCGGCAGAGGCCGGGGCGAGGGCCGGATCGGCCCAGACGCGCAGACGTTCGAGCGGGTTGTTGGTGGGGTCGGGCAGGGGTTTTGCCGTGATGCCGGGCAGCCCCGCGACCGCCTCGGCCCAGATCGTCAGGGCGCGGGTCTCTTCGGCCCGGATCGCCTCGTGGTCGCGCTCCATCCATTGCTCCATCGCGGCGATGGCACCGGCCATGCTTTCCTTGCCGATCTTCATGCCGCGGCCGATCCCGGTGTTGTGCAGGTAGGCGGCGCGGATCAGCGCCTTGCGACCGGCCACGATGCCCGAGGTTGGTCCGCCCAGAAACTTGTGGCCGGAATAGATGGCGATATCGGCGCCCGTGGCGAGCATGCCGGTGAGGTCATATTCGGAGGCCGCATCGACGATGACCGGCACGCCCTTGGCGTGGGCGATGCGCACGAAGGTGTCCAGCGGCATCATCCCGTAATCGACGACATGGTGCGAGACGACGTAGAGCGCCGCTGCGCAACCGTCGAGCGCGGCCTCGAGCTGGTAGTCGCGGGTGAGGGTGGATTGCCCGACGATGCGCTGATCGCCCCCGGCCAGCGCGATGGCCTGGCTGACGGGCGCGCCGTATTCGCAGAGGTGCCCCATCTGTACGGCCACGCCATTGGTGTCGCCGGGGCGGGTCGGCAGCGCCTCGGCCTTGGCCGGATCGAGCCCGGTGATGCAGCCTGCGACGGCCAGCGAGATACCGGCGCTTGCCGAGGCGGTCAAAAACCCGGCCTCAGCCCCGGTGAGCCGGGCGATGGTTTGGGAGGCGCGCGCCTGAAGCTCGTGGATATTCACGAAGCGCGGCATGGCGGCGGCGGTGGCCCGCGCGACGCGCTCGGTGGTGATCGAGCCGCCCAGCGAGGTCATCGTGCCCGAGACGTTCACCACCCGGCTCAGGCCCTCGGCATCATGCCAGGACCAGTCGATGCCGTAATCTTCATTGCGCAGCATGGTGTGCCTTTCCGTCTTGCTCGTGTTTCTACAATTATGGTCTATAGTGCGCGACTATGGAGATGCCCATGAAAGACAATGCCACAGGCGCACGTCGCAGCCGCACCAGCGGGATCGACCGGGCGCTTCAGATCCTTGATATCCTGACCGAGCGGCATGGGCCGATGACCTCCTACGAAGTAGCCAAGGTTGCCGGTGCGCCGCCCTCGACGATCTACAAGGTGATCGACGAGCTGGTGGACCGCTCGATGCTGGTGCGCACCAAGGACGGGCAGGTGTGGCTCGGGCCGCGGCTCATGCGATATGGCCTGGCCTACCGGGCGCGGATGAGCGCCTTCAACGAGGCCGAACGCGCGATGTTTGCGCTCAACGAGCGGGTCCGCGAGATGGTGCAGATCTGCGCCCGTGACGAGGGCATGATGCAGGTGGTCGCCATGGCGGAGGGCTCGTCGGGCCCGTTTCGGGTGACCTCGGACGTGGGCACGCGGGTGCCGCTGAACTGGACCGCCTCGGGCCGCCTTCTGGTGGGCCATCTGCCGGACAGCCAGCGGCTGGAGATCTTTACCCAACATGCCCGACCGTCCAACACCCGGCTGGCCGAGACCGACCCGGTGCGGCTGGCCGAGATCAGCCGCACCGACTTTCTGGACGGGCTTTCGGTGCAGATCGATACCTCCGAGGACCAGGTGGCCTGCATTGCCGCGCCGATCCGAGATCTGGACGGAATGTGCCGCCTCACCATGTCGGTGGTGATGCCAAAGCACCGGGTCGAGGAGAAGTTCGACCTTGTCTCCCGGGAGGTGCGCGCCGCGGCGCGAGAGGTGGAACGGGCGCTTGGGCTGCATCACGGCTAGGCGGGGGTTGCGGCTTCGAAGATCGCCTCGATCTCGACGGTGATGCGGTTGGGCAGTGAGCCGACTCCGAAGGCGGAGCGGGCGTGGATGCCCGGCTCGCCGAAGACCTCGGCCAGAAGGTTCGACGCGCCGTCGATCACGAAGGGGTGGTGCTCGAACTCGGGGTCGCAATTGACGAGACCCAGCAGCTTCACGACGCCTTTCACCCGATCGAGGCTGCCGAGCGCATCGCGCAGGGCGGCGAGGATGTTGACGGCGACCAGCTCGGCGTGGTCACGGGCGGTATCGGCAGTGACCTCGCTGCCGACCTTGCCCTTGAGCAGCGTGCCATCGGCCTGCACCGGCCCCTGCCCGGAGACATAGATCATGTCGCCCGAGCGGCGGACGTTGCAGAAAGACCCGATCGGGCTTGGCGCACGGCTCGGCAGCGATATGCCGAGGGAGGCGATGCGTTGCTCGGGGGTTTCCATCAGGTCAGAGGTCATGAAGCTCCTCGGCTCTCTTGCAATATGTCAGGTGATCGGTACCGGGCTGCTGCGGCTCCGGGATGCCCTCGGCGCAGATATCGCGGGCATGGGCGCAGCGTGTGCGAAAGACGCAGCCCGAGGGCGGGGCCAGCGGCGAGGGGATATCGCCCTCAAGGGGCACGCGGTCGCGCCGGGCGCGCGGGTCCGGTTTGGGGATCGCGGAGTTCAGGGCGCGGGTGTAGGGGTGGGCCGAGGCGCTGTGGATCCTGGCGACCGGGCCAAGCTCCATCAGCCGGCCAAGGTAGAGCACCGCGACCTGATCGCAGAGGTAGTTCACCACCGAGAGGTCATGGGCGATGAACAGCATCGTCAGGTTGCGCTTTTCGCGCAGCTCCAGCAGCAGGTTCAGCACCTGCGCCTGGATCGACACGTCGAGCGCCGAGACGCTCTCGTCCGCGACGATGAAATCGGGCTCCAGCGCAAGGGCACGGGCAATGCCGATGCGCTGGCGCTGGCCACCGGAGAAGGCTTGGGGATAGCGCGTCATGTGGTCGGCGTTCAGCCCGACCTCTTCGAGCAAGGCGGCGACCCTGTCACGCCGGTCTTGCCGGGTGCCGATATTGAAGGCCTTCAGCCCCTCGGCAATCAGATCGCCCACTTTCAGTCGCGGGTTCAGCGAGGAGACCGGATCCTGAAAGATGATCTGCATCCGCCGCCGCATCTCGCGCATCTGCGCCGTGCCGAGGGTGGTGATATCGGTGCCGTCGAACAGCACCTGACCGGAGGTCGGCTCGACCAGCCGAAGGAGGGCACGGCCAAGTGTCGTCTTGCCCGAGCCGCTTTCGCCCACCAGCCCCATGATCGAGCCGCGGGGGATATCGAAGCTGACATCCTCGACCGCGTGGACCGGGCCGCGGGGCGTGTCGAACCGCTTGGTCAGCCCGCGGATCTGGAGAAGCGCTTCGCTCATGCCGCCCCGGCCATGTCATGGATGCAGGCGGCAAGGTGGGCCGGGGCCTTGGGTTGAAGCTGCACCGGGGTCTGGCAGGCAGGCTCGGCGAAGCGGCACCGGGGCGCGAAGGCGCAGCCCGGGGGCAGGGCGGTGAGGGCGGGCACCGAGCCGGGGATCGGCACCAGCCGTCCCTCGGCCGCGGGGGCGGATTTGGGGATCGAGTTCAGCAGGCCCTGGGTGTAGGGGTGGCGCGGCGCGTCGAAGAGCCGGGTGACCGAGGCCTGTTCGACCACCGCGCCCGCATACATCACCGCCACGTCATCGGCCATCTCGGCCACCACGCCCATGTCGTGAGTGATGAACAGGATCGACATGCCGAGATCCTTCTGGAGCCGTCGCATCAGGTCGAGGATCTGGGCCTGAATAGTGACATCGAGCGCGGTGGTCGGCTCATCGGCGATGAGCAGCGCGGGGTTGCAGATCATCGCCATGGCGATCATCACGCGCTGGCGCATGCCGCCCGACATCTCGTGCGGGTAGCTGTCGATCCGGTTGGCGGCCCCCGGGATTTCGACCAGTTCGAGCATCTCGATCACCCGGCGGCGGCGGGCCCTGGCATCCAGGTCTTCATGCAGCAGAACCATCTCGCCGATCTGGTCGCCCACGGTGAAGAGCGGATTGAGCGAGGACATCGGCTCCTGAAAGATCATCGACAGGCCCGGGCCGCGCAGGTTGCGATAGGCGTCGGGGCCGGTGCTGTGCAGGGCGTGGCGGGTGCCCCTGCTGTCGGTAAAGACCATCTCGCCCGACAGCACCTTGCCGCCCGGCGGCAGCAGGCCCATCAGCGCCAGAGAGGTGACCGACTTGCCCGAGCCGCTTTCGCCGACGAGCGCCAGCGTGCGCCCGCGCTCGAGCGCAAAGCTGACATCGCGCAGGGCGGTCACCTGCCGCTTGCCCTTGCCGAAGCCGACGCGCAGCTTGTCGACGGAAAGGATGGTCTCGCCGCTCATGGCAGGCGCCGGGCCGCGAGTTGCCAATCGGTGCCGAGCAGGGTGCCGCGCGGCTCGAAGACCTTGTCCATGGTCATCGCGTTGTGCTGGCTGTCGAGCACCTCGATCTCTGCATCGGCGAGATCGAAGGCGGTAAAGTCGGCGCGGGTGCCGGGAGCCAGGCCTTCTGCCGCCACCGAAAGGCCAAGCAGCCCGCGCGGCGCGTTGGTGGAGGCCTCGATCACGTCCTCGAAGGGCAGGCCCACCGCCAGCAGCTTCGACATAGTGGTGGCCATGTCATAGACCGGGCTGGCCATCGAATGCTTGTGCAGGTCGGTCGAGATCGAAAACGGGCGCAGCCCGTCGGCGATGCTGTCGCGCGCGGTCTTGAAGTTGAAGGATGCGCCGCCGTGGCCGATATCCATGAGGATGCCGCGCGCAGATAGATCCTGCGCCATGCGGAACAGGGCCGGGGTGTCGCGGATCGACCCGGCGGGCTTGCCGTTGAAGCAATGGGTAACGATATCGCCCGGAGTCAGGATCTCGAAGACCTCGTCGATCAGCGGGGGCGGCTCGCCGACGTGGACCATCAGCGGCAGATTGGTCATCTCCGCGACGCGCTTGGCGATCTTGGCGGGGGTGATGCCCCAGCTTCCGACGATGACGCCGGAGGCGCGCACCTTGATGCCGCAGATCACGTCACGGTTGGCCTCGATCACCTCCAGCGTGCGGTCGATGTCGATCGAGCGCCAGTCCTGCAACTCGGGCACGCGGTTGCAGGCCACGAGGCCGATGGAGCCGATGTTGAGGAAGGCCTTGATGGTTTCGGACTGCGGTTCGATCACGTATTCTCGCAGCCCGTGAAACGACGCCTCGCCGGCACTTCCCGCATCGGCCATCGCGGTGACGCCGGTGGGGCGCCCGGCCTCCGAGGCGCGCACCGAGATGTCGGTTCCGCCATGCCAGACATGCACATGCAGGTCGCACCAGCCGGGCGAAAGATAGGCGCCCTTCAGATCGATCTCCTGCGCGCCTTCTATGGCGGCGCCGGCCACCAACCCGTGGTCATCGACGAAGATGCGATCTGGCGTGGCGTTGAAACCCGCGCTGCGGAAATTGGTGAGGGTGATGGACATGGCTCAGGTCTCCTTGGCCAATCTTGGGTCGAGCGCGTCGCGCAGCCCGTCGCCCGCAATCTGGAGCGTCAGGACGGAGGCGGCGATGATCAGACCCGGAAAGAGTATGAGGAAGAAGGCGTTGTCGATGAACTGGCGGCCTTCGTTCACCATCGTGCCCCAGGTCGGCGTGGTCGGATCGACCCCGACGCCGAGGAAAGACAGCCCCGCCTCTGCCAGCATGGCATAGGCGAAGATGAAGGTGGCCTGCACGAGGATCGGCGACATGATGTTGCGCAGCACATGGGTGATCATGATGGTAGGCGTTCGGGTGCCGAGGGCCTGGGCCGCCTCGACATAGGGCAGCTCGCGGATCACCAGCGTGGAGGCGCGCACGATCCGGGCGATCCGGGGCGTGTAGACGATGGAGAGGGCGAGGATGACGTTGCCCATGGAGCCGCCGAAGATCGCCACCAGCGAAAGCGCCAGGAGGATGTCGGGGAAGGCCATCATCGCGTCGATGAGCCGCGACAGCGGCGTATCGAGCCGCTTGAAGAACCCGGCCAGCAGGCCGATCCAGATGCCCGCGGCAGAGGAGAGCAGGGCGACGCCGAGCCCGATGCCGAGCGAGACCTGACCGGCCACCATCAGGCGGCCCAGCAGGTCGCGCCCGAAGGCATCGGCGCCCAGCAGGTAGCCGCCTTCGCCCGGCGGCGTGAGGCGGTTGCGCACCGACATGCCGCCGATGTCGGTGACGCCGAGCAGCGGCAGCAGGACGCAGGCCGCGACGATGGCGACGAAGAGGGCGAAGGCGACCAGCACCGAGGGGCGCGCCGAGAGCAGCCGGAAAAAACCGGGCGCGGAGGCGGATGCGGCGGAGCCGGCCATCAGTACTTCACCCGCTTATCGAGGATCAGGTAGAGCAGGTCGGTGGCGAGGTTCACCAGCACGTAGAGCGCAGCGACAACGATCAGCGTGCCCTGGATCACCGGGTAATCGCGGCGCAGCACGGCGTTGACCACGAGGTTGCCCATGCCCGGCAGGTTGAACACGCGCTCGGTCACCACGGCGCCCGAGACCAGCAGGGCGAAGGTGAGGCCGACCACGGTGATGATCGGGATGCCCGCGTTCTTCAGCGCGTGGCGCAGCACCACGCGACGCTCGCGCATGCCCTTGGAGCGGGCGGTGCGGATGTAATCCTCGCCCAGAATGTCGAGCATGGAGGCGCGGGTGAAGCGCAGGATCAGCGCTGAATTGGTAATGCCCAGCGTGATAGCGGGCAGGATCAGGTGGCGCATCCGCTCTGCAAAATCCGCATCCGGGCTGCCGTAGCCTGAAACCGGAAACCATCCGAGATCGGTGGCGAGGTAGCGCTGGAAGATGAGCCCGGTCAGGAAGCTCGGCACGGAGGCCGCCAGCATTGCCGAGGTAACAGACATCTGGTCGCCCACCGAGCCGCGCCGGTAGGCGGCCCAGATGCCGATGGGCGTGGCGATGACCAGCGCCACCAGAAGGGAGAAGAGCGCCAGGAAGATCGACGGCTCGGCCCGGGTGGCCAGAACCGAGGTGACGGACTGGTTGAAGAACAGCGAGGTGCCCAGATCGCCGCGCAGCGCGTTGGTCACGAAGGTGAGGTATTGCACGATGATCGGCTGGTCGAGACCGAGGCGGATACGCAGCGCGTCGACCTCTTCGGGCGTGGCATCGGGGCCCAGCATCAACGAGGCCGGATCGCCGGGGGCGAGACGGACCAGCACGAAGGCGATGGTGAGCACCAGGAAGATGACCACGACCATGCCGACGAGGCGTCTGACGAGATAGCTGCGCATTGAGGCCCGTTTTCAGGAAAGGGCCGGCCCCCGCAAGGGCCGGCGTTGGTTGTTTTACTCGGCGGAGGCCGCGTTCCAGAAGGCGGGCCAGGGCGAGGGGACGACGCCTTCAAGCCCGGCGGCCTTGCCTTGCAGGGCGTTGAAATTGCCGACCTTGATGAGGCCCACGTCTTTCAGCACGATTTCCTGCAGTTCGGCAAAGACTTCCTTGCGCGCCTCCGGATCGGCGACCGAGGTGAAGCGATCGAGGATCTCGTTTTTCTCGGGATTATCCCAGCCTTCGCGGGCGGTCGAGAAATAGGACGAGGTCAGCGCCGGTTCGGGCAGGAAGGGCGAGTGGGTGATGTAGATGTCCCAAAGGTCGGGGTTGTCGCGGTTTTGCGCCAGCGTGGCCCAATCCACCACGTCCATCTCCACCGTGAAGCCGGCCGCTTCGAGCGCCATGCGGGCGACCTCGGCCATCTGGTAGTGAAACTCGTACTGGCGCGAGGTCAGGATGCGCAGCGGGTCGCCGTCATAGCCGATCTCGTCCAGCAGGGCCGAGGCCTTGGCCTGGTCGTTCTGGTTGTAGAGCTCGGTGCCGGCCTCGGTGTTCCATGCCCAGCCCTCGGGATACATCGCGCCATCGGTCTGGAAGAACTTCTCATCTCCGAAGGCAGCGAACAGCATGTCGTCGAAGGGGAGGGCGGCCTGCACGGCCTGGCGGAACTTCAGCTCCGTCATCTTTCCTTTCTTGTGGTTCACCGCGAAGACCGGCCAGCCAAAGGGCTCCAGCAGCACGGGCTCTGCTGCGTCGGAGGCTTCGATCCGGTCGTAGGCTTCGGTCTGCAATCCGTCGGCATAGTCGAACTGCCCCGAGAGCAGCCCTTCGACCCGCGTGTTCGGGTCGGGCACCGGCACGAAGCGGATCTCGTCCGGGGTCTGCGTGCGCTCGGCGGCGCCGGTTGGCTGGGTGTAGCCATCGAAGCGGACGAGCTGCGTGTATTGATCGGGCTCGTGGGCTTCCAGCTTGTAGGGGCCGGTGCCGACAACCTCGGCGATCTCGTCGCCGATGATCTCCTCGGGGTAGACCACGGCGGCAGAGTTGGAGAAGGCCAGCAGCGACATCAGCGGTGCGTAGGGCGCGTTCAGCGAGATGGTGATCTCGTAATCGCCGGTTGCCTCGATGCTCTCCACCTTGTCGGCAATGGCCTTGCCGCGGCTGGCGACCTCGACCCAGCGGGTCATCGAGGCCAGCACGTCGGCGCTGTCCATGGAGGAGCCGTCGTGGAAGGTCACGCCTTCGCGCAGCGGGATGACATAGGTGAGGCCGTCGTCGGAGATTTGGGGCATGGCGGCGGCCAGGAGCGGCACGACGCTCCAGCTTTCGTCGAAGGTGTAGAGCGTCTCGACAAAGTGCTGGGTGACGATGCTGACCACGTCCTTGGTGGAGATCATCGGGTCGAAGGTGTCGGGCTCACCGATGATTGCGACGTCGATGGTGCCCTCGGCGATGGCCGGCGATGCGGCGACCAGCGCGATCGTGGCGGCGGTCATGAGTGGGCGGAATCTGTGATGCATGATGCAGGTCCCTGTGGCTTGGTTTGAACGGTTTCTTGGTCTTGCCCCATTAGAACCGACCGAATGCCATAGTAGTCAACTATATTGCATTATTATGAATTATACTGGCGGGGTGGCTCCTTAAGTTTCTGTTTTACAGGTGTAATATCAGGGGATGCCGCTGTGTGAAACTTGCCTGGGGTGCCGGTCTGCGGCATTCGGCGCTCATGAAATGCGTGTTGCAGCTGTCAATCCGTTGCCCGGGCAACGTCCGTCTGCTCCAGTCCACCTTCGGTTCGAGGCGTCAGTATCTGGTGATCGGGCGGGGTGCCCCCTGGGGTATCCACACAGGATCGTCGCCCAGGGTGCCTGTTGGCTTCCAAGTGAGCAAGCTTGCCGATAATCTCGCACGGTGCCTGATCCGACCGCGGCCGCGATTAGGGCAATGCCCGTGCGGTGATGCAGGCCTTCCATCGGGTGATCGTAAAGCGGCACGGTTGCGGCGCCGTTTCGCGTTTGTTGTGACGGATACCTTGCGATACCCTGTGCCTTGTCTGCGCTCATGTGGACGTCTTGGCCGCAGGAGCACGCGATGAACAGTCGAGCAGGGGAGCGCAGGGCCGCACAGGACAAGCCCGTGTCGGACGTGCCGCGCGCGCCTGCTTTCATCGTGACGATCTATGGTGATGTGGTTGACCCGCGGGGCGGCGCGCTCTGGATCGGCACCTTGATCGAGTGTTGCGCGCGGCACGGGCTGAACGAAACGCTCGTGCGCACAGCGGTCTCACGCCTTGTGGCGGCCGGGAATCTGGAAGGTGTCCGGATTGGCCGAAAGAGCTATTACCGCCTGTCCGAGAGGGCCCGTGAGGAGTTTCGCGAGGCGGCACGGCTGCTGTTTGGGCCGCCACCCGATGTGGAGGATTGGCTGATCAGCCTGTCCACCGCCGGGGACCTGCCCGGCCCCTGGGCGCGACTGTCGCCGAGCGTCGCCATCGCGCCCAACCGGGAGGATGTGGCGCCGGTCGATGGTGTGGTGATGCGGGCCGAGCAGATCGGGGCGCAGGATGAGTTGCGGTCGCTCGCCCGGGAAAAATGGGCATTGGACGAGGTCGCGCGCGCTTACGAGGCGTTTCTGGATCGTCACGCGAGCCTGCTGGACACAGGGCGCAGTGAGTCGTGCTTTTCGCCGGAAGGTGCGCTGGCCCGTCGGCTCCGACTCGTCCATGACTACCGGCACGCAGCCCTCAACGACCCGAGATTGCCACGCGCAGCCTGTCCGGAGGACTGGCCGGCCACACGGGCGCGGCGCTTGTTCGTGTCCGCCTATCTTGGCCTGTCGGACAAGGCGGACGCCTTTGTCGGCGAGAGTTTTCTCAACGAGAACGGTGCGTTGCAGGCGCACAATGCCGAGACCGAGCGGCGGTTGTCCCGGTTGGAGAGGGAGGCCGCAGGCTGGGAGCAGTCTGCGACCTTCCGCTAAACATTACATGAATTGCACGTTTCCGCTTAACTTGTGCTGCATTGCGTGCTAATAACCTGACCGTGCGGTCAGTCTTTGTCGGGCGACGGCAGGAGGCACAGGGAGGAAACGTGCATGCCGGAGGCGTTCATTTGTGACGAACTGCGCACCCCGCTTGGCGTATCTGGCGCAAGGCGGGGGCTGACGACAGCGCAACGGTCGCGCCGGATTGGCGGCGGCTTTGCCTTGCGTGCCCTGTGCCTGGGCGCCGGCCAGGGGATCGCCATGATCCGCGAACGCACCTAATCTCTCATCGAGGAGGAACGACGATGTATGCACAGATGGTCAAGTCGCAGGGCATGAAGTCTCTCGAGGAGATGAGCCCTGAAGAGCGCGCGTTTCAGGAGCGGGTCGACGCGGGCGAGAAGATCGAGCCGAAGGAATGGATGCCCGAGGGCTACCGCAAGACGCTGATCCGCCAGATCGGCCAGCACGCCCACTCAGAGATTGTCGGCCAGCTGCCCGAGGGCAACTGGATCACCCGCGCGCCGACGCTGGAGCGCAAGGCGATCCTGCTGGCCAAGGTGCAGGACGAGGCGGGGCACGGGCTTTATCTCTATTCCGCCGCCGAGACGCTGGGCATCAGCCGGGACGAGCTGACCGAAAAGCTGCTTTCGGGCGAGATGAAATACTCGTCGATCTTCAACTATCCCACGCTCACCTGGGCCGATATGGGCGCGGTTGGCTGGCTGGTCGACGGCGCCGCGATCATGAACCAGGTGCCCTTGCAGCGCACCTCTTACGGGCCCTACAGCCGTGCTATGATCCGCATCTGCAAGGAGGAGAGCTTTCACCAGCGGCAGGGCTACGCGATCATGATGAAGATGGCGAACGGCACGCCCGAGCAGAAGGACATGGCGCAGGACGCGCTCAACCGCTTCTGGTTTCCGGCGTTGATGATGTTCGGCCCCTCCGACAAGGACTCGGTGCATTCGGCGCAGTCGATGGCCTGGAAGATCAAGATGAACACCAATGACGAGCTGCGTCAGAAGTTCGTCGACGAAACGGTGCCGCAGGCCGAATACCTTGGCCTGACCGTGCCGGACGAAACACTCGCATGGAACGCCGAGAAGGGCGGCTACGATTTTGCCGAGCCGGACTGGTCGGAGTTTTTCGAGGTGATCAAGGGAAACGGCCCCTGCAACGAAGAGCGCCTCGGCGCCCGCCAAAAGGCATGGGACGAGGGGGCGTGGTTCCGCGACGGCCTGACCGCCTACGCCGAGAAGGCCGAGGCACGCCGCGCCAATGCGACGCTGGCCGCCGAGTGACCGGGCCCATCGGGAGGAGATGACATGAGCAAGAAGGAATGGCCGCTGTGGGAGATCTTCATCCGGGGCCAGCACGGGTTGAACCATCGCCACGTGGGCAGCCTGCACGCACCGGACGCTGAAATGGCGCTCCGCAACGCGCGGGACGTTTACACCCGCCGCAAGGAAGGGGTTTCCATCTGGGTTGTGGAAAGCCGTCAGATCACCGCGTCGAGCCCGTCGGAGAAGGGCCCGATGTTCGATCCGGCCGAAAGCAAGGTGTACCGCCACCCGACCTTTTTCGACATTCCCGACGAAGTGGGACACATGTGATGCCCTCGCTTCCCGATGCTGCAACACCTGACGCAGCCGCGCTCGCCCAGGAGGCCGCGGCCCATCAGGCCCATGACCCGCATGTCGCGGACGTGGGCCTGCAACCTGCCTTCTTCGACTGGCTTTGCCGCATGGGCGACAACGCGCTGATCCTGGGGCACCGCATCTCGGAATGGTGCGGGCACGGCCCGGTGCTGGAAGAGGACATTGCGCTGGCCAACACCGCACTCGACCTCATCGGGCACACGCAGATGTGGCTTGGCCTGGCCGCCGAGGTCGAGGGAGCGGGGCGCAGCGCGGACGATCTGGCCTATCTGCGCGATGCAATGAAGCTTCGCAATCTCAAGCTGGTCGAACTGCCGAACGGCGATATGGCGGTGACGCTGATGCGCGAATTCCTGTTCGATGCGTTCCATTTCGAGCTGCTGACCGCGCTTACCACCTCCTCCAGCCCGCGTGTGGCCGAGATCGCTGCGAAGGCGCTGAAGGAGGTGTCGTATCATGTTGAGCGCTCTTCCGATCTCGTGGTTCGGCTGGGCGACGGCACCGAGGAAAGCCACGCCCGGATGCAGGCCGCCCTGGATCGGCTCTGGCCCTATACCGGCGAGATGTTCGCGGCGGACGCGGTAGACGAGGCCATCGCCGAGGCCGGGATCGCGCCCGCGCTGGCGGACCTTCTGGCGCGCTGGCAACAGACCGTGGACGAGGTGTTGACCGAGGCGACGCTGAGCAAGCCGGAGCAGCGTTTCGATGCGCATAAGGGCGGCAAGCAGGGGCGGCACACCGAGCACCTGGGGTACATCCTGGCCGAAATGCAGTTTCTCCAGCGCGCCTATCCGGGCGCAAGCTGGTAGGCCCGATGGCACCGGTTCTGCCATCGACCGAGGAGGTCTGGGACTGGCTCGCCGAGGTGCCGGACCCGGAGATCCCCGTGATTTCTGTCACCGATCTGGGCATCGTGCGCGAGGTCCGCTGGGACGAGGGCACGCTTGTGGTTGCCATCACACCTACCTACTCGGGCTGCCCGGCCACGAACGTCATCGACATGATGATAGAAGCGTGCCTGCGTGAGAAGGACATCGGAGATCTGCGGCTGGAGCGCCGCCTTTCGCCGCCCTGGACCACCGATTGGGTCAGCGAGGCGGGCCGCGAGAAGCTGCGGGCCTACGGCATCGCGCCACCGGTGGACGGCACCGCCTCGGATGGCATGACGGCGGCGCGCGCCGCGCGGCTCTCTGGCCGTTCCAACCTTGTGATCGCCTGCCCGCGCTGCGGATCGAACCAGACCGAGCGGATCAGCCAGTATGGCTCGACTCCGTGCAAGGCCAGCTACCGCTGCCGCGACTGCCTGGAACCCTTTGATTACTTCAAGTGCCATTGATCAATCCGTTGCCCCGATTTCGCACTGTCCGGACAGGAGGAGGTCTGACATGCCCCGTTTCCATCCCCTCGAAGTGACTGACATTCGCCGTGAGACCCGCGATGCCGTTGTCGTCACGCTCAAGCCGCGGCCCGAGGACGCGGAGAGCTTCGATTTCACCCAGGGTCAGTACCTGACCTTCCGCCGGGACTTCGGCGGCACGGAACTGCGCCGATCCTATTCGATCTGCACGGGCAAGGATGAGGGGAGCTTGAAGGTCGGCATCAAGCGCGTCGATGGCGGGGCGTTCTCGACCTGGGCCAATGAAGAGATGAAGCCCGGCGACACGCTCGAAGCGATGGCGCCGCAGGGCCGCTTCTTTACCCAGGTCGACCCGTCCAGCGCCCGAACCTACCTGGGCTTCGCGGGCGGTTCGGGCATCACGCCGGTGCTGTCGATCATCAAGACCACGCTGGCGATGGAGCCCAACGCGACCTTCACCTTGGTCTACGCCAACCGACAGGTCGGCTCGATCATGTTTCGCGAGGAGCTTGAGGATCTCAAGAACACCTACCTGGGGCGCTTCTCGGTGATCCACATCCTTGAAAGCGAGGGCCAGGAGATCGACCTCTTCACCGGGCGCATCGACGCCGAGAAGATGGAGATGCTGTTCCGCCTCTGGATCGATGCCGAAAGCGTCGACATGGCTTTCATCTGCGGGCCGGAGCCGATGATGCTGACCATCGCCGAAAGCCTGCGACAGGCGGGGCTGACGGATGACCAGATCAAGTTCGAGCTGTTCGCCTCGTCTCAGCCGGGGCGGGCCAGGCAGCGTGTCGTCTCAACGCAGGCCGCCGCCGCGGGCAACACCTGCGAACTGCGCGTCACGCTCGACGGGACGACCCGCACCTTCCGGATGCCCAAGGACGGCACCGCCGTGCTGGATGCCGCCATCGAGAACAACCTCGACGCGCCCTATTCGTGCAAGGCCGGGGTCTGTTCGACCTGCCGCGCCAGGGTGCTGGAAGGCGAGGTCGAAATGGGCGTTAACCACGCGCTCGAGGATTACGAGGTGCGCGCGGGTTACGTGCTGTCGTGCCAGTGCATTCCGCTCTCTGACAAGGTGGTGCTCAGCTATGACGAATGACTTCGACACGATGACCCTGGGCGACTACCTCGCGCAGGGCGGCAAGCTGACCTCGCCCGAAAACGTCCCGCCGCGCTACCGGGGCGAGCTGTTGCGTCTGATGTCGTCCTTCGTTGACAGTCAGTTGGCCGCCTCGGCCGGCTTTGCCGCCGCGATCAACTGGGCGCCGGGCCTCAAGGCGCGGATCGCCGCCAGCCGGATCACCCTGGAAAAGGCGGATCATGCCGAGCGTGTGCTGGAGCTGATGGAGGGCTTCGGCACCGAGGCGACGCTTTACGAGCGCGCCCATGACTGGTCGGCGCGCGAACCACGCGACAGCACCCTGGAGGCCAAGCGCCATGGCGGCGACATGCGCCTTTCGGTCTTTCACTACCCGCTGGAGGGCTGGACCGATGCGGTGGTGATGAACGTGCTGATGGGGCTCGCGACCCAGCACGCACTGGGGGAGCTGACACGCTGTTCCTACCAGCCGCTTGCCGAGGTGCTGCGCGGCCTGCTGCCGCGTGAGCGGCGGCACATGGAGTTGGGGCTGGAGGGGCTGGAGTGGATCGGCGCGACCGACGAGGCAAAGGCCTCGGTCGCCTACTGGATGCCGCGCGTGGCCGAAACCTTCGGCCCGGCCCGGTCCGACCGCTTTGACAGGCTCAAGACGATGGGGCTTCGTCACACGGATAATGAGACACTGCGCCGCGCGTGGCGCGCCGAGGCGGAGCAGACGCTTTCCGCGCTCGGACTGAACTGAGCGGAACGAACGGGCAAAGGCCGGATACCGGACGCAACGCGCGCCGCCTGAGGAGCCATGTGCGCGGCGCCTTGCACGCCGGGGCGGGTGGGCCCAGCTGGATGCGGGGCCTACAGGGCGGAAATCCGGCGCTGTGCTGCCGCTTCCGCATCCGGGTCGTCCGCCCGTTCCGCGAGCCGCGCGAGGTCCTGAAGGCGGGTCAGCCTTTGGCCTTTCGGGAAGAGGTTGATGGACCGTTCCGCCAGGGCAAGCGCCTCTGCCAGGTCTCCTCGCCGTTCCAGGATCTTGGACAGCATGACCATCGGCGCTCTGGCGCGGTCATTGGCGTTCAAGACGCCCCTCAGCACGCCCTCAGCTGCGTTTTCATTACCGAGCCGCAGGTGGCAGCTCGCGACGTTGGCCGCAAATTGCGGGTCGTTCGGAAATGTCTCCAGCGCCTCGGAATACACCTTGAGCGCCCCTTCGGTATCGCCCGTCGCCTGCACATGCTGGCCCATCATCTGGAAGTACCTGCGTTCTTTGCAGGTCTTCTGCTGCAACCGTTCCAGAACCGGAAAAGCATCCGCCGGGGACCGATGGCGGTGGAGAATGTCTGCAAACTGGAGAAGACCCTTCTCCGAGGCATCACCGTCTTGCAGAACGTGCTCCATCTGCGCGATCGCGGCCTCGGTTCGGGCGTGTTCGGCGGTCCATCGGAAATTGGACGGGTAGGTGTTTTCCCCGAGCTCAAACAACAGACCGTCAGGATAGGCGTGGATCGAGTAGGTCACCGGCGCCACCGACAAGATCGGGGCTTCAGGGAAATGGACCTCGATTTCCTTGTGGTCAATCTGTGCGATGAGCTGTCGGAGAAGGTCAGAGCCTGGACGGCCCTCATTGCCGACAACGGCCACGAGACCCATTGGTTCGGCCATGGCCCAGAGCCGTTGGAGAGCCTCCTCCGTCTGGGCGTCTTCCGGCGTGGCAAGAACGGCACCGCATGTTCCCTTGGGGTCACTCTTGTTTGCCTTGTCCGAAAATGACTTCGCGGATTTCTTGTGGTTCGCCAGCGCGACCTTGGTGCCCTCTTGCGCAAGAGCCCGGCTGCTTGCCGCGACCTTGTTCTTTTTGTCAGACAAGGCGGCCGCCATCCGGGGATCGGACCACAGGGAGGCCGGTGACCTGGGCGTGCCTTTGGCCTTTGCCTTGCCCGGCGTCTTGTGGATGGCGAAGATGTTGTGGAACCTGTCGATCCGCGCGATCGGCTGCGCCGCGCTATCGAGCATCAGCTCGGCAAAATGGCCGACAGAGTTGGGCGATGTCAGCTCGAGCGAGCCTCCGAAGCGCGGATGAAAGGATGTCTGAACATCCTCTGCAATGTAGATCCCGCCGTCCGTAAGGCCGGGATAGAGCAGCCTGAAACTCTCCACCACATGCTCGTTGCGGTGGCTTCCGTCGTCGATGATCACGTCAAACGGCCCGAATTCGGCGCAGAGCTGTTTCAGGAAGTCTTCGTCGACCTGACTGCCCTGCCGGATTTTGACGCGCGGGCCGAGATCCAGCTTTTTCTCCTGAATGTCCATGCCCACGATGACCTCCGCATTCGGGAAGTAGTCCCGCCAGACGGCCAGAGACTCGCCGCCACGGTCGGGGTCGCCATAGCCGCCGACACCGATTTCCAGGAGCTTGATCGGCTGGTCCCGCAAGTGCCCGAGAACCGCGTGGTAGTTCGGCGTGTAGTCGTGGTAGCCGAATTTGTCCGTGCCATGCAGGATTGCGAGACGGCTGAGAGGGTCGAGGGTGCTGTTCATTGCTTGTCCTGTGGTGGAATACAGTCTGAAACGCTGTATTTGGCTCGATGATGGAACGATCTGACATTCAGATCGATCACATGCCTCAACTCTGGGCCAATCCCCGGGACTTTGACAAGAGTTGGCGCAAAACAAGCCAATTGATGCAGCATAGTTGCACGTCTGCGCGGGCGCCGCCGCGTGGAATGGATTGTGTGGTCTTGGGCAGATGTCGCACTCGAGGTTCGGGAGGGGCGGCTGTCAGTGCGGCATCTGGCGCCGTGGAGACGTGGGGGCTTCGGTGGCCATGGTCGGATCGTCATAGGCTTGCAGGCCTTGCGAGGACTCCACGTGAACCGTGTGGGCCAGGAGATTGCCCATGTGCTTGACGGCCTCGCGCTCTTTCATCTGTTCGGGGTGCGCGGGCGGGTTCCAGCTTGCAACGTTCTTGGCCGCGGACGGCCACATCATGTGGTTGAGCGTGCCGGTGACTGCGGCGAGCATCATGGTGTTGAAGACGGCATGTGGCGGGGCGTTCTGGTCGGCCTTGAGAGTGTTGTAGGTGTCGAGGGCCTTGCTGGCGCGCAGCGGATCGTTCAGCCCGTGACCGGAGCGTCCGCCTGCGAGGATCGGAATATCGGATGATGTCGGATGCTGCTGCCCGATGACCTGCCCGGTCGCCGAAAGGGTCGGCGCCACGACCGCCTTTGTCGGCGTGCGTGCGGCGCTTGCCACGCGCAGGAAGGCGGCCCCGAGATCATGCAGGTGATCCTTCTGGTTTGCGCCGATGTTGGGGTTGTTTTCGACCTTCTTCCGATAGGCCAGGAAAAAGTGACCGGCCGTTGAAGAGCGGAACATTTCATCCTGGGCCTTGGTCACCGTTCGGTACTTGGTGCCACTGAAGGAGGGCTTGTCGTAGAGGTCGGCAATCTTCTGGGCATGGTTGGCGGGCAGGGAAACGCCCGCCGTGTCTTCCAGCTCTTCCGCAAGCGCCACGAGGCGGGCGATCTGATCCTGAAAGCCTTGTGGGTCGAGATTGGCGCTGCGAAGCGCCAGATCCTTCCCGGCCTCCTTCGCATTCCGGTTGAGGGCATCGAGGTTGGGGGCCATCAGCGCCGCGGAGAGGGGGCCGTGGGTCCGCGTGACCTGGCCTTGTGTGCCGATCGAGGTGTCGCCCTTTCCATATGGGTGGTTCATGCGGGGGAAGTACGAGGTGTTGGGCGGGCGTTGCTGGAAGAAACCCTGTGGAGCTGCATCGCCCGGTTCGACCCATCGCCAGGTGTTGCCGTCGGTGAACCACTCCGGCTGCACCACGTCCGCCGCCTTCGACAGGGGCGCGCGTTGCACCAGCGGCGCGGCCTTTGCGTGTCGCTCGGCCCAGGCGCGAGCGCCCATCTGGCGGGCCTCTTGCTCTAGCTTGGGGGCGTCGTTCAGAGGTGTGCCGTCGGCGAGGCGGGTTTCGGGGCTGACCCGTCCGGCCCGCTGTTGGGTCACGTGCCAGAGCTCATGCGGCAGGCTGGCGGCCTGGCCGGGGCCGATATGAACGTCGTCGCCGCGGGCGAAGGCGCGCGCCCCGATGCGCCCCGGCGCCGCAGAGCCGTGGTGCACGCGCACGCCCGAGAGCGACACGCCGGAGAGCCGCTCAACCGAGGCGGCCAGCCCCTTCGGCACCCCGGCAAGTGCCGCCGGGCGGGGCGCGAGCGCGGTGAGCCGCCCTGCCGCGCTGGGCGCGGCGGGCGCAATTTTTGCCAATCGAGACGCTGCGGACCCCGCCGCATGCCTTTGAACTGGCTTGGCTATTGCCTCGGCGGCAGATGTTAGGGGGCGTGTGGCGGCTTTCACGGCGCGTCCTTTCCTTTGCGGAAAGGGTGGCAGTCGCCGGGGCATCTGGCAAGACGTTTGGCGCGACTGCCGGGCCAGAAACGCAACTCATGGGCGAGAGAATCCTTGCTTGCCGGCGGGCGACCGTTACCCTTACGTCAACCAGGGGAGCCGCCATGCGCCGCCAGATGCCTCACCCGAAAGCCGTTGCCGCCGCTCCTGCCGTGGGCGCACCCGCGCCCGCCTTCGCCTCGAAGAGCGCCGCCTTCCGGCTTGCCCAGCTTGCCGCCGGCTCCCGCACCCCGGGCCGGGGCGTGGTGCAATGCGATCCGGATGAGGCCGTGGCCCATGCCAACCGGCACAAGGGCGACGACGAGGACAAGCTGACCGCGGAGCAGGTGCAGGCGAAGATCGGCGATGCCGACGGCGAGCTTCATGAGCGCCGGGCGCTGGCCATCCTGTGGAACAGGGGGGTGGCCCCGGAAGACGCGGTCGCCGTCCCTCAGCTTGTCGATACGGGCTTCAGGGCGGGCGCTGATTCCAAGCCGACCGAGAAGCACCTGGTGGAGCGACTCGACAACATTGGCGAGGAGGCCGTGAGGCAGCGCCACAGGATGGACCCCAAGCGTGGCATCCTTGGGACCGACAACCAATGGGATAGCCGCCTGCGTCCGAAGGTCGAGGCGGCGTTCGACAGTGCGGATGGCCTGCTGCCAAGCTACATGACCGGGTACCTCTACGAGCGAAACGAGGCTTGGACCCACGGCGGGAACAGGGCCTTCCTGGACATGCTCGGGGACAATGGGGCGGTGGTGACCCTCGATCACGGCAAGGCGGGCACCATCCTCAAAGGGACGGACAGCGCAGATCATGCAGATGCGATCGAGGCCGAGGTTGCAGCGCGGGAGCGGTCGGCGCGCCGGAACGCGCAGCGCACCGGTAAATACGAGGAGCCCTTCGGCGTTTTCGAGGAAGTGGCACACCTCATGCAGCGGGGCTACCGCTATGACCGCGACACAGGCGAACTGCTGCCCCCCGGACACGCGCGTTACGATGCGCTGAGGGCGGGGCCGAACCAGGCCGAACAGGATGACCTTGCCAGGCTTCGGGCCCCGGCTGCGCGCAGGGGCGCGGGTAGACACGGTGGCGGCGGCGGTCGCGGGGCTCAGCGCAAGTGGAAGTAGCGGGCTGTGCCTGCGGGGCGGAATCACGGCGCGGGATCGCCCCATGGTAGAGTCTAGCCGCTGTTCATGGTGGCTCTGTAGTGGGGGCGGAATTGAAGGTCTTACTACTCCATGTTGATAAAATAGAGAAAATTAGAGTTATCCACAGGTGAATATTTTCACTCGCTTTATGGTTTAATCTGTGGAAGGCTTTCCCTTGGGGCAACCTGCGTAACCTGTTTGGCTCGTTTCTATTGAGCGAATTCATTGTCGGCGGAAATTTATTTTCGCCGTGGAAGGAGTTATTTTCATATGGCACGAGAACCGAAATCCGGGAATGACGAAGCCGACAGCGGGGGCGACGGGGGCTCTGGCGGTTCGAAAACCGGCGGCAAGGGCAAGGACGACGCCCTGAAGAAAGCCAAGCGCGAAGCGAAGAAGGCCGAGCGCGAGGCGCTGGTCGAACAGTCCAAGGCGGACCGTGCCGCTGCCGAGTTGATCTATGCCGAGGCCGTGGCGGCCTGCGAGTCGGCCAAGCAGGCCGCCGATGCCGCGCAGACCGAAGCGATCGCAGCGGCGGAGCAGGCCAAGGAAGCTGCGCATGAGCCATTCGTTGCCGCGCAGCAAGACACGAAGAAGGCCGCCGCTGCCAAGGAGAAAACCCAGAAAGCCGAGCAAAAAGCGCAGGATGAGGCAAATGGGGCCGATGTGGCCGTGACCGAGAAGGAGGCCGCCGTGGCCGCCGCGCAGCGCGAACTGCAAACTGCGCAGACCGCGCAATCGGAGGCAAATGCCGTTTTGAGTACGGCGCAATCGGCGGCGGCGTCGGCCAAGTCGGCGCTGACCACGGCGCAGGCGACCGAGCTCAGTGCCAAGCTGGCGGATGAGAAGGCGGCGGTTGATCTGAAGAACGCGGGTCAGACGGCGAAGGCCACGCATGACTCTGCCGTGGAGGCCGCCGACGCCGTGCTCGCCGCGGCCCGGGCGACCCTGATGGAAACCCTCGCCTCGATCGAAACCAAGCTGGCCTGTGCCGAGCAAAGCAGCGAAGGCTGACGGGGCCGAGGCCCTGGATCTTTTCGCTTACTGGAGTGAAATATGGCGCAATACAAAACACCCGGCGTATATGTTGTCGAGGAAAACGCATTTCCGAATTCCGTTGTGGAGGTGCCAACGGCAATTCCGGTTTTCATTGGATATACCGAAACGGCAAAGGCCGGAAAAACCGATCTGACGAATGTGCCAACCAAGATCGGCTCATTCGCGGAATTCCAGCAGGTTTTCGGTGGCGCGCCGGCGATGACCGTCGATGAGGACAAGAAAACGTCAACCCTGACGTGCACGACGCCTTTTCTGATGTACAGCGGCCTGCGCTTCTTCTACGACAACGGCGGCGGCGATTGTTACATCGTCTCGGTGGGCGGCTATACCGACAGCAGCGGCAAGCCGGTCACACCCGACAAAACCGCGATCACCGATGCGCTGGCCCCGCTGAAGGCCACGCCCGAGCCGACCATGGTTATCACCCCCGATACCGCGAAAATGTCGATCGGGGACTGGAGTTCGGTGGCGCAGAAGGTTCTAAGGCATTGCGAGACGATGCAGAGCCGCATCGCCATTCTTGATCTGGTGAACGGCAACCTGAAGTTCGGCCAGCCGGGCGCGACGGACCCGGTCGAGGACTTCTACAACAACGTGGGCACGAATGGGCTGAACTACGGCGCCGCCTATTACCCCTGGGTGAACACCAACCTCATCGAGATGGGCGACATCACCTTCATGAACCTCTCTGACACGGTGAAGAAGGCGCTGCAAAAGGAGGTGGAGGCCGAGGCGGGATCGAACGCCAAGCTGAAGAGCCTCGCGGGCCAGATCACCAGCACGAAGACGGCGGCGGAGGCCAAGAGTCCGCATCAGGCGCTCATGTCGGCGAGCCAGGCCTATAACCAGACGATGCTGGCCGCGCTTGCCGCGATGAACGTGATGCCGCCCAGCACCGCCATGGCCGGAATCATCAGCTTTACCGACAATCAGATCGGCCCGTGGAAGGCGCCTGCCAACACCTCGATGACCGATGTGCTCTCGCCCACGGTGGAGATCACCTGGGAGGATCAGGAAAGCCTCAACGTGCCGCTCAACGGGCTTGCCATCAACGCCATCCGGACCTTCATCAACCGCGGCGTTCTGGTCTGGGGCGCGCGCACGCTCGACGGCAACAGCCAGGACTGGCGCTACATTTCGGTGCGGCGCACGATGATCCTGATCGAGCAATCCGCCAAGCTGGCCTGTGAGGCCTTCGTCTTCGAGGCGAATGATGCCAACACCTGGTCGGTGGTGAAGGCGATGCTCGAGAACTTCCTGACCAACATGTGGAGGCAGGGCGCGCTGGCGGGCACCAAGCCGACCGATGCCTTCTCGGTTTCGGTCGGGCTCGGCTCGACGATGACACCGACAGACATCCTCAACGGCATCATGAACGTGACGATCCTCGTGGCCGTGACCCACCCCGCCGAGTTCATCGTGCTGACCTTCAAACAGCAGATGCAGAAGTCGTGACCCAAAGCGTAAGGAGACACTCCAATGGCCGGTGAAAAGGAAGGTGCCGTCTGGCCCCTGCCGAAATTCTACTTCAGCGTGGACATCGGCGACATGGGCACGAACCTGCCGTTCCAGGAGGTGACGGGGCTCGATACCGAGACGCAGATCATCGAATATCGCGCGGGCAACTCGAAGGTGTTTTCGCCGATCAAGATGCCGGGCATCGCCAAGACCGGGAACGTGACCCTGAAGAAGGGTGTTTTCGTGAAGGATAACAAGTTCTTCGACTGGTATGCGAAGATCAAGATGAACACCATCAAGCGCGAGAGCGTAACGATCAAGCTGCTGGATGAAAGCGGCAAGCCGACGATGGTGTGGAAGCTCTCGAACGCATGGCCCACCAAGATCACCGGCACCGATCTGAAGTCCGACGGCAATGAGGTGGCGGTGGAGACGCTGGAGATCGCCCACGAGGGCATCACCATCGAGAACTCCTGAGCGGGGGCCGACGATGAGCTATTACCCGCCTGTCGGCTTCTCCTTCACCGTCGCCGTCGGCAGTACCACCCAGGGCGTCGACGCGGCCTTCAAGGAGGTGCGCGGGCTCGACAGCCGGACGGGAGTGATGGAGCTGCGCGAGGGCGGCGAGAACAGATTTGTTCACAAGCTGCCGGGCCGGGTGCGCAACAGCAACCTCGTGCTGACGCGGGGTTTGATGGTAGCGAGTTCCGGGCTGTTTCGCTGGGCCAAGGCCACGCTCGAGGGCGGGCTGGCCGAGCCCATCAAGCCGCAATCGCTGCTGGTGTCGCTGCTCGCGCCGGACCAGACGCCGATGATCGGCTGGTCGTTCGACAGGGCCTGGCCGGTGCGCTGGAGCGTGGGGCCGTTCGATGCGCAGGCCAACAAGCTGGCGATCGAGACGCTCGAGTTCGCCTATGGCGCGGTAACGCGCAAGTTGTTCAAGACACAGAAGAAAGAAGGCCTCCTGGGCAGCTAGGATGGGCCGGGGGAAGGCTGCATGACCGTCGAAATCCGTGAGATCGTGATCCGGGGCCACGTTTATGAAGACGGGGCAACGCCGGGTGCCTTTGCGGGTGGCCCTGCGCCCGCGCCCGTGCCAGTCGCGCCCGACCTCGGCAGCCCCGAGCTTCTGGCGCTGATCCGGCGGCAGGTGGAGCTGGCCCTGCGCGCCCGGTCCGAAAGGTAGGGTAGGGCGATGCTGAGCAAACTCCAGATCATCGCCTACAAGGATGATGAGCTGCGCTCCAAGGTGGGCAGCTACGCGGTGCAGCTCAACCCGGAAAGCTACGAGCACCGCCACCACGCCGAGTTCACCACCGACCGGGGCATCGACGCGGCGGGGGCGATCTCGCAGTTCAAGTCGCGCGCGCCCGAGGTGCTCAGCTTCGCGGCGGTGATCGACGCGACGGGCGTTGTGCCCGGCGTCAGCTCCATCGACGACGAGCTGGGCAAGATCCGCAAGGTGGCCTACAGCTTCAACGGCTCGATCCACAGCCCGAATTACCTGCGGGTGGCCTGGGGCAAGCTGACGTTTGATTGCCAGTTGGTCGATCTTAACGTTTCCTACCTGCTGTTCAGCCCGCAGGGCTTGCCGCTCCGGGCGCGGCTGATCTTCACCTTCCGCCAGCACCAGACCCCGGCAGACCTCGCGCGCGGGGCTGGCAAGCAGAGCGCCGACCTTACCCACCAGCGCGTGGTGCGCGAGGAGGCCGGGCTTTCGCTGATGTGCTACGATGTTTACGGCGATCCCGGGCTTTACCCGCAGGTGGGCCGCGCGAATGACCTCAATGATGTGATGCACGTGCCCGAGGGCCGCGCGCTGAACTTTCCGCCGGTGCGCGGGCAATGACGCAATCTGTCCGCAGCCCCGCGTCCGACCTTGTCACGGTTGAGATCCTGGCCGGGGGCAGGGCCATTTCCGACAGCCTGATGGTGCGCGAGGTTTCGGTAGACCGCCTGCTCAACCGCTTGCCCGAGGCGCGCATCGTGATCGAGGATGGCGACCCCTCGCAGGAGACCTTCAAGGCGAGCGAGAGCAGCGATTTTGCGCCGGGAAAAGAGATCGAGGTGAAGCTGGGCTACCATGCGAAGAACGTAAGCGTTTTCAAGGGCATCATCCTGCGTCAGGCGCTTGAGGTGGATGAAATCGGCGCCAGCGCGCTGACGCTGGTGTGCGGCGACAAGGCCGCCGCGCTGACGGTGGCGCGCGGGGCCAAGGTGTTTATCGACAGCACCGACAGCGCCGCGATGAGCGCGCTGATCTCTGCCGCCGGGCTGAGTGCCGATGTTTCCTCCACCAGCGGCAGCCACCCGCACCTGGCGCAGGCCAATGCCACGGCCTGGGATTTCATCCTCGCTCGGGCCGAGATCAACGGCATGGTGGTGGATGTGGCCGGCGGCAAGGTGCGGGTCGCCAAGCCGGACTTTTCCTCGGCGGAGTATGACGTGCTTTTCGGCGAGAGCCTGATTGCCATTTCGCTGGAGCTTGATGCCCCCAGCCAGCTTGGCGGGGTGAAGGCGCTGAGCTGGTCGGCCAAGGAACAGGAGACGGTGGAGGCCTCGGGCTCGGACCCGTCGGTGAACAGCCAGGGCAACATCTCGGGCACCAAGCTGGCGGAGGTGCTGGGGGTGAAGGACTTCGGGCTGCAAACCCCCGATCCGGTGGAGGATGCGGCACTGAAGACATGGGCCGATGCGCAGCTTCTGAAGTCGCGGCTGGCGCGGTTTCGCGGCTGGATCAGCTTTCCGGGCAATGCGGCCATCGTGCCGGGCAAGGCGCTGAAATTGCAGGGCCTTGGCGCGCGCTTCGATGGCGAGGCCTATGTGGCCGGGGTGCGGCACCGGGCAAGCGGCGGCACATGGGTGACGGAGGCGCGCTTCGGGTTGGACCGAAAGTGGTTCACCGATACCCACCGGGATGCCACCATGGCCCCCGCCTCGGCCCGGCTGCCGGGGGCGACGGGCTTGCAGATTGCCAAGGTGGTGCAGGTCAACGGCGACCCGGAGAGTGCCGGGCGGATCAAGGTGAGTTTTCCGCTGCTGCCCGGCTCGGAGGGGCTTTGGGTGCGCGTGGCGCAGCCATATGCCAGCGAGGAGATCGGCATCACCTTTTTGCCCGAGGTGGGCGACGAGCTGGTGGTGGGCTTCCTCGGCGGTGACCCGAATGCGCCGGTGATGCTGGGCGCGCTGCACAGTGCCAAGCGCAAGCCCGCCTTTACGCCCGAGGAGACGAACGCCGAGAAGTCCATCGTCACCCGCTCCAGGCTGTCGATCAGCTTCGACGACGAGAAGAAGGTGCTGACGGTGAAAACGCCTGGGGGCCATTCGATCACGCTCAGCGACGAGGAGAAATCCATCGAGGTGGCGGATTCCAACGGCAACACGCTGAAAATGGCCGAGAGCGGCATGAGCCTGTCGACGCCCGCCGACATGACGATCTCGGCCACCGGCTCGGTCTCGATCAGCGGGGACGCGGGGGTGAGCATCGACACGCCAGCCGATGTGTCGGTGTCGGGCGGCGTGGTGTCGATCAGTGCCGAAACCGAGTTTTCGGCGGATGGCGCGGCCTCGGCGAGCGTCACCTCTGCGGGCGAGCTGTCGATCACCGGCAGCCTCGTGATGATCAACTAGGAGATGGCCCGATGCGCGCGCTGATGACCCCGCCGCCAGCCCAGGCCCAGCCCCGAGGAGGCCTGGCCCATGCCGCCTGCTGCCCGCCTGACCGACATGCACGAATGCCCGATGCAGACCCCCACGCCGGTGCCGGTGCCGCACGTCGGCGGCCCGATCGTGGGGCCGGGGGTGCCCACCGTGCTGATCGGCGGTCTGCCGGCCTCGGTGGTGGGGGATACGCTGGTGTGTGTCGGCCCGCCCGATGCGGTGGTGATGGGCTCGGCCACGGTGCTGATCGGCGGGCGGCCCGCAGCGCGGATGGGCGACGAAACCGCCCATGGTGGCACGATCCTCACCGGCTTTCCCACTGTTCTGATTGGCGAATAGGAGGCCAGACATGCCGCCGGTGAGCCGCCCCGCCTCTTCCTTTCCCGCCTTCATCGGGCGTGGCTGGAGCTTTCCGCCGCGCTTTGACATCGCTCCGGACGATGCGGGCGGGCTCGGCATGGTGGAGATGGTGGATGGCACACGCGATATCGACCAGAGCCTGGAAGTGCTGATGTTCACTCTCATGGGCGAGCGGGTGATGCGGCCCACCTACGGCGTCGGGTTGCAGCTGGATGTCTTCATGCCGATGGATCTTTCGGAGATGACCCTGTTGCAACGGCGGATCGAGAAGGCGCTGTTGTTCTTCGAGCCGAGGATCACCGACACCGTGGTGACGGTGGCCCCCGCGCCGGATGCGGATGCCCGGCTCGATGTGGCCATCGACTACCGGATCGTGGGCACCAACACCCGAGGCAACCGCGTGTTCCCCTTCTACCACGACGAGGCGACCCATGCCCCGGGATGACGCCACCACCCCGGCCCTGAGGCTGCATCCGGCCCAGGAGATAGATCACCTCTGGCAGGGGGGTCGGGCGATTGCCGCGCTCGATCCGGCGAGCTTTGGCATCGACGAGCGCAGCGTGGACGACACGATCCGCTTTGCCGTGGAGCTTGCCGGGATGATTGCCTACGCCCGGCCCGATGGCCGGCTGGTGCGGTCCGGAATGGGGCCGGGGTGGGCGCAGTTCTTTCGCGACGATCCGGGCTTCCTGCTGGCCCGGATCGCCGGGCACAGGCCGGGCGGGCGCGTCGAGGCGGATTGGGACTTTCTGCGCGAGGCCAGCCGGGAGGCCAGGTGGCTGGCGGCGCGCATGCCGCAGAGCAGCATGGTGCGCGGGCTGCAAACCGTGCTCGACGCGGCCGGGCAGGCCGAGCTTTTCCTGCGACCAAAGGGCGTGGGTGCCGAGGCCGGGCATTGGGAGGCGCTGGGCTGGGAGCAGTTGCAACTGGGCGCCTCGGGGGAAGCGCGGCTGGGCGCGGTGATGGCGCGGGTGCAGGAAGTGGCACGGCAGGCGCTGTCGCAGGCCTTGTCGGACAGCCCGGATCACCAGCCGCACGCGGGGCTTTTCCTTGCCTTCGCTCAGGTGCTTCAGACCACCCGCAGCGGGTTGAACGGGCTGACGGAGCGGCACCTGGAGTTCTACTATCGGGAGGTCTTGCAGCAGGCTCCGGCGACTGCCCGGCCTGACAGCACCTGGCTGGCGCTCACCTTCGGGCCGGGCACGCCGCCGGTGGCGCTGGAAGAGGGGCACGTCTTTCTGGGGCCGCAGGCTGCGGATGGAAGCCGCGTTCGCTTTGGGCTGGATCGCGCGGTGCGCTTCGCGCCGGCGCGGCTGCTGGCGATCGACCGGCTCGGCCTTTGGCAGGACCGCCGGGGGCGCGTCGGCGGGATCACCGCCACGGCGATGCCGCTGTCTGGCGTGCCCGGCGGCTGGCCTTCCTTCGGGCACGGTCGCGCGGGCGGTGCGCTGGTGCGCGGTGCGCGGGCCGATCCGGCGCTATGCGGCATCATGATCGCGTCGCAGGCCCTGGCGCTGAGCGGCGGAGCGCGCGAGATCGAGGTGACGCTCAGGCTGGTGGACCCGGAGAGCCGGGGGATCGCCGATGCGCTGCGCCAAATCGCGGCGGAGCTGCCGCCAGAGGTGACGGCGGCGCAGCGAGAGGCGGCTTGCCTTGCCATCCTGGCCGCCAGCTACCGCGCCGAGGTGAGCACCGCCAAGGGCCCGGTGCTGGCTGATGGGCTTGAAGTGACCCGCGCCGAGGGTGCGCGCGGCGCGGCACCGGGCCGCCTGACCTTTCGGCTCACCCTGCCCCCTTCTGCGCCGCCGATCGCCGCCGACCCGAAGAGCGCGCCCGCGTTGCCCTGGCTGCGGTTCACCCTCGACCCGGCGGCGCGGCCCTTCGGCTATGCGCCGCTGGGGCGCTTCCTTGTGACCGATGCCCAGCTTGCAGTCCGGGTCGCCGGGCTTGGCGGGGCGGTGCTCGGGGCGGGGCAGGGCAAGCCGGTGCCAACGGAGGGCACCTTGCCCTTTGGCCCGGTCCCCGCGCCCGGCGCGCAGCTGGAAATCAGCCACCCCGACCTTTTGCAGCAGGGGGCCAAGCGCC
Source organism: Vannielia litorea (assembly GCF_018424695.1). Taxonomy (GTDB): domain Bacteria; phylum Pseudomonadota; class Alphaproteobacteria; order Rhodobacterales; family Rhodobacteraceae; genus Vannielia; species Vannielia litorea_A. The sequence continues at coordinate 8,961 of NZ_QTNQ01000019.1, read as the reverse complement.
TGGGGCTGAGTTGGGATTGGATCGGTCTGCCGCAGCCGCCAGAAGACCTCGCCAGCCATTACGCGGGTTATGGAGACGACATTGGCAACCAGAGCTTTCGGGCCGTGCCGGAGGTGTCGGATGGCAGCCAATGGGCCGGGGCCTTGCCCGAGGGCCGACCGGAGGAGGAGCGCCGCACAGGCGTGCCGATCTTTGCGCTGGGCGGGGAGGGCGCGATGACGCCGGACGTGGCGATGCGGTTCGACGCGGAAGCTTTGGAGGGCGCGCCGCCGATGCGCCGGGTGCGCCTGACATGGCGCGCCCCGGCGATGGGGCTCGGGCAGAGGGTGTATCCGGGGCTTCTGGCGGATGCGGTTCTGGCGAAGGCCACCAGGTGGAAGATCCCTGCCGCGATCCTCGGGTTCTTCGGGCTGGAGCGGCCCGTGGTGCAGCCCAAACCGCCGCTTCAGGTCAAGCTTGCGGGGCTGCGGCTGAGTTACACCCGTCGCGCCTCGGTGGCGGCGGGCACGGCGGCATTGTGGCGGGTTGCCCCGCTCGATGCCCCTGCGCAGGTGAGCCAGTCGGCGCTGTCGCCGCTGCCGCAGAGCGGACGGGCGCTGTTGCGGCTGACGGTGGGGGGCGTGGCGCCGGGCGAGGTGGTGAACTTGCTTGTGATCACCGCCGACGGCCCCAAAGCCCGTGCCACGCCGGGGCTGCCCGAGCAAAGCGAGCCGCCGCTGGACATCACCTGGGCCTACCGTTCGGGCGCAGGTTGGGAAGATCTGCCCGAGGCGATGGTTCTGGCGGACGAGACCGACCATCTGCGGCAGACCGGGGTGATCTCCCTGGTGCTGCCGGGGGATATCGCCCCGGGGCCGGACGGTGCTGTGCAGATCGGGCTGTCGGCCCCGCCGGGCGTGGCCCCGCCGGGGCGGGTGGTGCAGATCCTGACGGGTGGCGCACGGGTGACCCGGGTGATGGACCCGCTCCCCGATCTGCCGCCCGCGGTGGCGGAGGGTGTCGGCCCGGCCGCGCCGCATCTGCCCGCAGGTGCGATCAAGGGATCGGAGCAGCCGGTTGCGGGCCTGACGGCCACGCTTCAGCCTTTGGCGAGCACGGGCGGGCGGGCGGCAGAGACGGTGGCCGCCTTCCGCCAGCGCCTCAGCGACGCCTTGCGGACCAAGGAGCGCGCCATCACCGCCGGAGATTACGAAACGCTGGTGCTCGATGCCTTCCCCGATATTGCGGAAGCCAAGTGCCTGATCGACGTGCAGCAGGGCGGGCTGACGGTTGTCGTGACGCCCTGTGCCGGGCGTGATCTGCCCGACGCGCGGCCCGCGGTGGGCCTGCCGCGCCGCCGGGAGATTGCCGCCTTTCTTGCGGCGCGCGCGGCGCTCTGGAGCGGCGAAATCCGGATTGTGTCGCCCAGCTACGAGGCGGTGCATCTCGGCGGGTGGCTGGCGCTGGAGCCGGGGGCTTCGCGGGGGGATGTCTTTGCCCGGATCGAGGCGGTGCTGTCAGGCTGGCTTTGCCCGTGGCGCGGGGCGGCGCTGGCGCCGATGCCAATCGGCACGGGACAGATTGAGGCGGCGGCGCTGGCGGCGCGGCTGGAGGAGGTGCCCGGTGTGGCGCGGATCACCGGGGTATCACTGGTGCAGACCTTCGAGACGGCGGACGCGAGCGTTGTGGGCGCCGTTCGGCATGGGTTGAAAGACACCGCTCTGGCGACGCGGCTGCGCGGGTGGCGGCCCGAAGGCGTGATCCGGAGCTCGGGGCCCTGCTCGGTGCTCGTGCCCGCGCGGCGCCACAGCCTGAGCCTGCTGTCACCGGATCGGGCACTTGGTGGTCTCTCCGTGGCAGGCGATCTCTTTGCCTTCCGACCCGAGGAGGTGCCGCTGTGGCGCGCCGATCCGCTGGCGATCCCCCGCGCGCCGAAACCCTTCGGGATTGGCGCCATGGAGGTGGGCCGCAGCTTCATCCCGACAACGCCAGCCGATGCGACGCCGCCGCGTGAGGGTGGCCGCCCGCACCCGACAGGCGCGCCGCCCGCGCCTTTCGCGGTGCTGCCGCCGAGGGGCGGCGCACCGGGCGGTGACGGGCCGGGGCGGCCCGCGCAGGACAGGAGGGTTTTTTCGTGAGCACGGCCAAGACAGATCTGATCTCGAGCTTTCGTGACGGCAGCCTGCCCAGCGGCGAGGATTTTCGTGAGTTGATCGAGACCATGGCCACCGAGGACGAGCTGGCCCAGCTGCGGGCCCGCGTGGCCGCGATGGCCGCGCCCGAATTGCTCACATTCGGCCCAAGCGGCCAGAAGTGGACGCTGGCGCCCCAGGATGGCCAGTTGCGGCTCTTCCGCACCACCCGCCCGCCGGGCGACCAGCCGGGCGATGTGGCGCTTTCGGGGCTGGTTTCGATGGGCGGACGGATCGGTGCGGCACAGGGGGCGGACCTCTACGCGGAGGCCGCGCCCGTCATGGCCGCGATGGCGCTGCCCGCGCTGCCAACCAAGCATGGCTGGCAGACCCTTCTCGCGCCGCCGGGGCGGGCGGTGGCCTTCGAGATCGTGCTTTATGCCCCCGCCGGGGCGGGCGCGGGGCAGACCAATCTGCTCAAGCGGCTGGTGGGCATCGCTCCGCCGGAAGACACGGTGATTCACGCCACGGCCACTGCAACCGCCGACGGGCTGCAAACCTCCCTCTCCGAGGCCCGCAGCCCGGGGCGGGCGGGCATTCTGCGCCGCTTTGCGTGGGTGCTGGCGGGGCTTGTGCTGCTGCTTACGGCGCTGCTGGCCTACACGGGGGGCGACGTGACGGCGATCCCCGCCCAACTGGAGGCCGCGCTTGCCGCGCTCGGGCGGGTGCCGTCGGAGGGCATCTCGGCCCTGACGCCCGGGGCCATCGGGCTGGCGCTGGCGGCGCTGGTGGCGCTGCGCGAGGTGGTCGTGGCCGCAACGCGTTGGCGCGCCTCGGCTCTGCTACGTTGGCGCTCCGGCAGCTTCAACCCTTTCAAGCCACACCCCCGGTCGCTTCAGGTCAAGGCGGCGGGCGCGGTGCCGGCCTCTCCAACCACGCTGATCCGCTATGCGCTCACCCGCCTCTGGGACTAGCCCCCTCGCGCCCGGGGCCGAGCCGATGACGCCGCTGGTGGCACCGGTGATCGACGGGGCGGCGCAGCTCCCGCCCGAGGAGGCTTTCGAGGGGCTGTTTGAGGCGGCGCTGGCGCGGGTGCAGGCGCTGAGCGGTGCCACCTGGACCGATTACAACGAGCATGACCCGGGCGTCACAATGCTGGAGGCGCTGTGCTACGCGCTCACCGACATCGGCTACCGGACCAACCACCCGATTGCCGATATCATCGCCTCCTCTGCGGCCACCCATGGCCTGACCCCGGCGCAGATGGCGCTGTATACCGGGGCGGAGATCCTGCCCACGGCCCCGGTGACGGAAGAGGACGTGCGCGACCTGCTGCGCGTGAACTTCCCGTCGCTCTCCGGGGTGACACTGGCGCCACGCCGCCAGAATGCGCAGGTTGTGGATGTGTTTTTGCACGTGTCGCGCGTGGGCGCTTCAGGCCCGGGTGGCGGGCTGGCGGAGGCGGCCGCGCGGCTTTTGCGGGCAAACCGGCCGATGGGCCTGGCCTGGGGCGATGTGACCGAGATCGCGGCGCAGCCCTATGCCTTGCAGGCGCAGATCGAGCTGGCCCCGGAGGCGGCCCCGGTCGAGGCGGCGGCACGCATCCTCAGGGCCGCGGCTGAGGCAAGCGCGCCCCCGCCGGCCTTTGCCGGGCCGGTGGAGGAGGCGCTGGACGCCCCGAGCCCGCCGTTGGTCGGGCTCTTCGACCTCGGGGGCGCGCGCAGGGCCGCGCCCGCCCAGCCCGCGGACCCTGAGCAGGAGCCGGGGCAACTGCGGCGCGCGATCTCGGCCTTGCCGGAGGTCCGGGGCATCGCCCGCCTGAGCACCGGGACGAGCGGCGCGAGTGCGCTGCGCCTCGCCGCCCCTGCGGTGCCCGGTGCGGCGGAGAAGGTCACCGCCCAACCGATTGCGCCGCTCCGCGTGCCCGCGCTCGATTCCGAGGCGCTGGCGCAACTGGACCTCACCCGCATGGGCGTGGCGCTGCCGCTCGATGCCGCCGCCGTGCGCGCCCGCTATGCCGAGCTGGAGGCCGCGCAGCAGGATGTCGCGGCCTATGACCTCACGGTCCAACGCGCAGCGGGGCAGGGCCGGGTGCCACTGGGCAACCCGCGTCGGGAACTGGGGCGCTACCGGTCGGTGCAGTTTCTCTTCCCGCAGATCTACGGGCTGGGGCGGCTGGGGCTGACCAGCCCGCTGCGGGGCGACCAGAGGGCTGAGCGGATGGCGCGCATCCTGCAACTGAAGGGCTTCCTGCTGTTCTTCGAGCAGATCATGGCGAACACGCTGGCGCAGCTCGATGGGCTGGCGCCGCTCCTGTCGTCAGCGCCGCTCACGCGCAGCTACTTTGCCGGGCCGCTGGCGGGCGAGGGTGCTGCGCGTCAGGAGGTGGCACCGCAAACGGCGCGGCTTCTGGGCGAGGGCAGCGGTGCAGGCTGGGCGGTGGCCTATCGACGCAAACTGGAGGCCGCGCTTGGGCAGGCCGACCCTGTCGGGCCACGGCTCAACCGGGCGCTCGATCACATGCTCGCCCGCTTCGGCCAGCGCGTGCCCGACCGGCATCGCCGCACGCTGGATGAGTCCGCGGGCTGCACCCCCTCCGAGGCCTGGGGGCGGGTGCTGGAAGACAAGCGCGCGCTGCTTGCCGAGGCGGTGCCCTTGGGTCGCAACCGGGGCCTTGGGGTGAACCCCGATGCGCCGGACGGGGATTTTGCCTTCTTGCGCGCCCTGCGGCTGCGCACCGGATTTCGTGGCGCGGCCTGCGTGATCGAACATGCCGAACTGGCGCCGGTAGAGCCGCAGAAGGTGCAGGCGGTGGCGCTGGAGACCGAAACTGGCCTGAGCCTCACCGGGCTGCTGGCGCAGCCGCACGAGCGCTTTGACTGGCCGGAGCTGGGTGAGTATCTGGCCACGGCCTGCGGTGAGCGCGCGGCGTGGCAGATCTGGCCGCAGGAGGATTACAGCGCTGTCCTCGTGCTGCGCCCGGCCAAGGGGCCTGGCCTGACGATCTATCAGCGGTTCCGGTGCATTGAAGAGGCGCGGGAGGCGCGCGCGCTGCTGCTGGCCGTGCCGCCCAGGCTTTTGCCCACGCTGTTTCCGGGGCGGTTCTTCGGGGCGCGACTGACCTGCCTTCTGGCGCGGCACGACACTTCGGCAGAGATGCGCGCCTTCGTGGGCCGGGAGGTGCTGGCCCAGTGCCCGGCCCACTTGCAAACGGCGCTGGGCTGGGCCGAGCGGTTTGACCTGAGCTTTGCCGCACGGGAATATGCCGCGCAACTTGCCGCGCCGAAGGTAAGACGGGCGCGCTTGGTGGCGCTTGTGCAGCAGGTCTGGGTGGCGCGCGCATTGGAACAGGTGCAGGCCCCCGGCCAAGCGGAGGCAGTGGCATGAGCGAACACAGTGTGGGGCGCATGGTGTTCGATCTCGAAACGGGCGGCGTTGCGCTGGCCGAGCAGGTGCAGGCACGGGTGAGCCGCCATGCGGCACTCGGTCTGCCGGAGGTGCTGGAGGCTGGCCTGGCGGGCCACGTGCGGCGCATCGACCGGCTTGAGGTGGATATCGGGCGGGTGCCGCTCTCGGGGTTGGAGGCGGCGTTGGATCGGGGGCTGGAGGCTGCGCTGGCGGATCGGCTGGGCGATGCCTGTGAGCGGGCGGAAGCGCAGATCGAGGACAGAACGCAGGACGACGCGGCCGCGCCGGGAGCCGAGCCGGCGGAGGGCCCGGCTTCGGCGCTGTTGTTGATGGCCCCGGAGGAGGCGCGCGCCGCGCTGAGGGCGCGACTTGAAACGTATTTGGGGCGGCGCAGGCTGGCGCTGGAGCTGGGGGACGGGACGTTTGGCGCGGTGCTGAAGCACCTGGCGCTGGCACCGCCTGATGCGCGGGAACGGCGCCTGGGTGCGGCTCTCTCCGGGGCCGCACCGTCTGAGCGCGCAGCGTTTCGCGTCGCGCTGCTGCGCGCCCGCCTTGCGCGCGAAGAGGGCGCGGTGGAGGCGCTCTTGCCGCAGACGGTGGCGGAGCTTGCACCGGCCATTGAGCCGGATGGGCCGCCAGCCCGCAAGGGCGAGACGGCGCTGGAGCGGGCGCTTTCTGCCGCGCTCTTCCCGGAGCCTTCGGCGGGCGCAGCGCCCCCCTTTGCCGCGCCGGTGGTGGCCCGGGCGCTGCAAGAGGCACCTGCCGCGCTCTGCACTCATCTGTGTGACATGGCAACGCGCGGGCCCTTGGCCGAGACCCTTCTGGTGGCGCTGCCGGAAGACCTGTTGGAGCGCCTTCTCGCGCAGCTCTTTGGCCGCCACTGGCCCGCGCTTTGTACCCGGCTCGGAGACAGCACGCCCGCGCGCCTCAGGGTCGCGCTGCATGTCGGGCTGGAGCCCATGGGCGCGGGCGATCCGTGGGATCGGATTGCCGTGCGCCTTTCCGGATGGGAGCAGGCGCGCGCGGTGGAGTCTGTCGCTACCCTGAGGTCTGAGCCCGAGGCGACGCCACTGGCCAGCACCTCTGATGAGGAGGGCGTGCCGGGCGGTGCAGGGGAGGGCAGGCGAGACCCGCTTGGCCCAATGGCCCAGACGGCGGAGGACACGGCGGGCGAAGCGATGTTGCCGCGCGCCTCATCGCGCGAGGGTTCTGTCGTCAGGGGCGAAGCTGCGCGGGGGCCTGTGTCGGTTCAGGTCGGTGCGCAGGGGCGCGCGCGGAAGGCGCACACGGCGGGCCATGCAGAGGCGCGCGCGGTTGAGAACCACCTTCGCACCAGGCACTCCGATCCTGCTTGGGAGGAACGGCGCGGCAGGCGCCGCAGGGAAACCAACCCGGATCGCCCTGTTCCGCAGCACCATGAGGCAGGCCCGGACGCACCGGGTGCAGGCAAAGACGGTCTCGGGGCACGGGCCGGTGTTGTCGGGGCCGCCGGGCGCAAGGGCGACGAAAGAAAGACGACCGGTGGAGGGGCTGCCTGCGTGAGCGAGGGGGGCACGACAGACGAGCTCGGGCCGGGAGCGCGCAATTGGCAAGGCGCACCGGCGCACACAGGGCGACGTCCGCGTGATGCGGGCGGCGCTGCTGCTCAGGGGTGGGGCGAGGCCGACGCGGGCGGGTGGTCAGAGGAGGGTCGGCTCGAGGCCGCCGACGGCCCGGGGCCAGACGCGGCGGACCTTTCGTCGCCCGGGCTGAGACCGTCGGGCGCGGAGGCCGCTATGGCGGGTTCGTCGCTCCCGGAAGCAGGCGTGGCGCGAGGGGCAGGTCGGGCGACCCGGCGTGACGGGAATGCGGGCCACGCTGCGGCGCAAGGGGCGTCATGCGGGGCGCTCCTTGTGGAGGGCAGCCGAGAGGGAGAGCGGCCGGGCGCTGTCACGGAGCGGGAACTGGTGACGTCGGTGGCAGAGAGGCCCGGCTCTGCGGTTGGCCTGGATGAGCCTCTGCCGGAGGCGCTTGCCGATCTGGCCCGGGTGCTCTCGACCGGGCCGCTGCCGCCTGACATGGCGCGGCGCGTCTTGCGGGCGATGTCGGCACTGGCCCTCTTGCCCCCGCCGGACGTGACGGCGGCGCTGCGCCGCCTGCTGGCCCACCCGCCACTGCGGCAGCGGGTGGCCGCATGGGCCACGCCCGCCATCGCGCGGCGCGTGCTGGTGCTACTGGCGGCTCCGGCGGCCGCGGTCGCACTCTGCGACGACCTCGCGGACCTGCCTGAAAACGCCGCGGCGGGCTGGGCCAAGGGCGCAGTCCCGCGCGCAGTTGCAGCGCATCTTGCGGAGCACAGGGCGGCCCCGCCCGCCGAGGTGCTGACACCGCTGGCCTTGCTGCGCCGCGCGATGGCCGAGCGTCTGGCGGTGGGCGGCCTGCACTTTGCCAGCCTGCGCGCGGCGCTGGGTGCAGCGGCCCCGGTGGGGTCCGTTCTGGCGGCGACTCTGGGTGAGCTCGATGAACTGGAGGCGCTGGTGCCCCTGGTACACGCTTCTTCCGCCGCTCCTGTCGCGCCGGAGCCACCGGCTGAAGGCCTCGCGCCCACCTGGCAGACGCCGGTCGCCGGGGTGGTGCTGCTCTGGCCGTTTCTTGCCCGCTTCTTCGACGGGCTCGGGCTGTCGGAAGAGGGGCGCTTCCGCGGGCCGGCGGCGCGCTGGCGCGGGGCGCTCCTGGTGCAGCACCTGGCGACTGGGCAAGGGCTGGAGCCGCAGGGCGACATGGCCTTGCCCAAGGTGCTCTGCGGCCTGCCGCCGGAAGAGATCCTGCCCGAGGGCCAGGACCTTTCGCCTGCAGAAGACGATCTGGCGCAGGGGCTGATCGGCGCCGTGCTGGGGCATCTTGCGGCGCGGGTCAGCCTTTCGCCCGAGGCGTTGCGGGGCAACTATCTGGCCCGGGCGGGCCACCTCGACCTTGGCCCGTCACCCGGCCTCAGCGTGGCACACAGGCCGTGGGATGCGCTCCTTGCCGCGCTGCCCTGGCCGATGGGCGTTGTCAGCCTGCCTTCGATGAAACGGCCCCTCCCCATCGCGTGGCGGCTGGCATGACGGATCAGGCCCATGCCGCGCTGGAGGCCGAGCTTGACTGGCTGGCCGAACTCGTCGCCGCAGCGGTGGAGGCTTTGCTCACCGGCACACCCGATCTGCCCGACCGGGTGCGCCAGAGTCCACCTCCGGCGCCCGGCGGGCGCTACGGCGCGCTGCTCACCCGGGAAGGGCCGGACATGGCGGGGCGGCTTGCCCTCGTGCTCTGCCTTGCTCCGCATCTGCGGCCCGAGGCGCTGGACCCGCTGCACATCGTCGATCAGGCTACGGGCCGCCGCTTTACCCGCTTTGGCGGCGCGGTCGAGGGCGCGCGGCCGCTGATTGGCACGGTGACTACGCTGGCCTTTCTGCTCGGGCAG
>NZ_QTNQ01000199.1 GCF_018424695.1 Vannielia litorea | reverse complement strand
GAGCCATGCGGCGGGGATGGCGCGGGGCGGGCGTGGCCAGTCAGGCGGAGCGGAAGGCATGAGAACATTGGTAGAACATCTGTCGCGCCTCGGCAATACTGGAATCTCCTGCGCCGATCCGCTAAATGGGCCGGAACAGGCAAGCTGGAGCGTGACATGGCCAAGATTACCTACATCGAGCACAACGGGACCAAGCATGAGGTCGAGGTGGCCAATGGCATGACCGTGATGGAAGGCGCACGCGACAACGGCATTCCGGGCATCGATGCTGATTGCGGCGGGGCCTGCGCCTGCTCGACCTGCCACGTCTATGTTGCGCCCGAGTGGGTCGAGAAGCTTCCCGCCCGCGAGGCGATGGAAGAGGATATGCTCGACTTTGCCTTCGAGCCCGACGCCGAGCGCTCGCGCCTGACCTGCCAGCTCAAAGTGAGCGACGCGCTCGACGGGCTGGTTGTGCAGATGCCCGAAAAGCAGATCTGAGCGGATGCGCCGCTCGGGCAGAGATTGGCGCAAATTCCTGACAATCGGTAAAACGCTGCGCGCGCTGCTTCTGGTGGCGCTCGGCGGACCGGTCATGGCGGCCGATCCGGCGGTGGAGTGCGTGGCGCAGATCAGCGGCGCGACATACGCCGCCCCCACCACACGCTACCCGCATGGCGCGCTTGGCGATGATGAGGAGTGGGGCGCGATGGTGGTGGGCGTCACGCTGGGCCCGCCGTGCCGCGCGGGGCGCTCGAACTTCCAGGTCAACCTGCCGGAAGAGCTTGTTTTTGAAGATGTTTCTCCCCGGCTCTGGGACATGACCGGCGAGGGGGAGCCCGAGATCGTGGTGGTGGAAAGCCACCGCGACAAGGGCGCCCGGCTGGCGGTTTGGGGGCTTGGGCCGGGC
>NZ_QTNQ01000198.1 GCF_018424695.1 Vannielia litorea | reverse complement strand
CGTCGGCAGCGTCAGATGTGTATAAGCGCCAGCCCCCGCCCGGACCTCACCAAGATCACCACCTGGGTTTCCGAATGATCTTCTCCGACTTCGGCAAAGCCGTGAACCAGATGTTCGACGGCCGCTTCGTGAAGGTGCTGGCGATGGGGCTGGGGCTGACGATCCTGCTGCTCTTCGGCGTCTACGGCGTGTTCCTGGCGTTCCTAGACTGGGTCACGCCCGATACCTTCACCATCTTCGGCCGCGAAGTGACCTGGATCGACGATCTGCTCTCCTGGGCCTCCATCGCCCTGATGGCGCTGATGTCGATCTTCCTCATGGTGCCCGTCGCCTCCGCCTTTACCGGCCTCTTCCTCGAAGACATCGCCGCGGCGGTGGAAGACAGGCACTACCCCCATCTGCCCAATGTCCCGCGCTTCCCCTGGACAGAAGCCCTGCGCGACTCGCTCGGCTTCTTCGGCATCCTGATCGTCGTGAACATGCTGATGCTGGTGCTCTACATCTTCGCCGGGCCGCTGATTCCGCTGCTGTTCTGGGCGATCAACGGGCTGCTGCTGGGGCGGGAGTATTACCAGATGGTCGCGATGCGCCGGATCGGCCGCAAGGCGGCCAATGAGAGCCGCCGCCGCCACTTCGGCAAGATCTGGTTCGCCGGCACGCTGATGGCGATCCCGCTCAGCTTCCCGCTGATCAACCTCTTCATCCCTATCCTCGGCGTCGCCACCTTCACCCATATGTTCCACCGGCTGGAGCCGAACCTGGCCGCACGCACCCCACAACCGAGCGGACCGATCCGCTAGACCGGCCCGGCTCCATTTTCTTGCTCCAACTATCTCCGGGGGTGTCGCACCGAAGGTGCGCTTTCGGCGCAACGGGCTGGCCCCCACTCCTGCAGCAGACATCGGCGCGACGCCCCAAGC
>NZ_QTNQ01000197.1 GCF_018424695.1 Vannielia litorea | reverse complement strand
CGGCAGAAGGGCGGGGGCGAGGCCCAGGGTGCGGGCGGCGGCGAGGGAGAGGGTGCTGCTGTCGAGACCCTGGGGCTGCTGGAAGCGGCGGATCGCGCGGTGGGTGCGGGCATCCATCTCGCCGGTCACGGGGCCGTTGTAGTGGCCGCGAACGGCCAGCGCGCGCTGGAGGGATGACACGTAATCGGGCGTCAGATCGGCAGGGCAGGGCGTTTCGAACCACAGCGCCTTGGATGGCGTGATGATCTGCTCTTGCGGCGCGCGGCGGTAGATCGGCGGGCTGATGACCGCGCCCGAGGCGGTGAGCTGGGCCGGTTGCACGAGGGTTGGGACGATCACGGTTTTCGTCTCGGGGGGCGTTGTTTCCTTGTCCCAGCAGGAGCCTGGCGCGGCGTTGGGTGGGGCCTCGGCGCTTGTGACGATGGTGGGCGGCGCGGAGCGTCGCTGGACTTCGGGAGGCTCCATGCAGGCGGAGAGCGCCAGCAGCGCACAGGCGAGACAGGCCGCGCCGGGGCGGCGGAATGGGATGTGTCGTGTCACTGCTCGGGGCTCTCTTTGCGGGCCGCTTTGGCCTCAGCGTAGCGCGAGGCGGCCCGCGCTCATAGCCCGGGATCGGGTGCGCGCGCCCCGGCGGCGGGTGCTTGCGCCCCTTTTGCAACAGGGGGTTCGAGCAGGGTGTCGAGCAGGGCTGAGATATCCTCGATCTGTTCGGCCACGATATGGACCACCTCCTGCTCGCGCTGGAGCCGCCCCGTGACCCGCAGCAGCCGCCCGGCGATCACCGCGCGGCGGAAGCGCTCGTAGGTCTTGGCCCAGACCACCACGTTGCAGGTGCCTGTCTCGTCCTCCAGCGTGACGAAGATCACCCCCTTGGCGGTGCCCGGCCTCTGGCGCACCAGCACGAGGCCCGCCACCGTCACCCGTGCGCCGGTGGGCGGGCGGGTGAGCCATGCGGCGGG
>NZ_QTNQ01000196.1 GCF_018424695.1 Vannielia litorea | reverse complement strand
ATCGAGAAACGCGGGCGTGAGATGATCGGCATCGCGCTCATTGCAGCGGGCCTCGTCGTGGCGCTGATGCTCGGCTCTTACGTGCCTGACGATCCCTCCTGGCTCTCGGCCACCGACGCGCCCGCGCAAAACATCCTCGGCCGGTTCGGCGCTTCCATCGCCGGGCCGCTCTTCATCATTGTCGGCCACGCCGCATGGACGCTGCCGGTGATCCTCGGGGCCTGGGGTGTGCGCTTCGTGCGCCACTACGGCAGCGAGCGCGCCCTGTCCCGGCTCGTCTTCGCGCCCATCGCCGTGGCGCTTGCCGCGATCTACGGTGCCATGCTCACCCCGGGCGGCGACTGGGCCCACAGCTTTGGCCTCGGCGGGCTCTTCGGCGACACTGTGCTGGGCGCCCTGCTCAACATCCTGCCCTTCGCCGCGGGCCTCGGCGTCAAGATCCTTGCCATCCCCTTCGGCCTCGCCGCGCTGGCCATGCTGGTCTTCGCGCTGGGGGCTACCAAGCCCGAGCTCAAGCTCTTTGCCCGCTTCCTCATGGTCGGCACGATCATGCTCTATGCCGGGGCGATGAAGCTGCTGGGCAAGGGCGCGCAGGGCTCGCTCACGCTGGCGCAGGCCGTCAAGGCGCGCCGCGACGCCCGCCGCGAAGCCGCAACCGAGCGCGAGCTGCTGGCAGAGGCCGCCGCTCCCGCGCCCGCCCGGCATGATTTTACCCCGCGCCCGCTGGTGATGCGCGATGACGAGCCGATGCCCGCCACCGCTCCCGCACCGGTCGAGCGCAAGGGCCTGCTGGCCTCGGTCACCGGCTTCGTCCGCCGCCCGGTGGAGCCAGAGCTGGTCGAGCATGAGCCGCAGCTCGATTACGATCCCGAGCAGCCCGCCGACGATCGCATCCGCGCCCGCATCTCCGA
>NZ_QTNQ01000195.1 GCF_018424695.1 Vannielia litorea | reverse complement strand
CCCGGCCTCAAGGCCTCCCGCGTGATCGGCCTCGCCGACGATATCGCCCGGAGCATGTCGGCCCTCTCCGCCCGCGTCTCCACCGTGCCCGGCCGCTCGGTCATCGGCATTGAACTCCCGAACGAACGCCGCGAGATGGTGAACTTCCGCGAGATCCTCTCCGGCAAGGATTACGGCGACGGCAACCACCGCCTGCCGCTGGCGCTGGGCAAGGACATCGGCGGCGAGCCCGTGGTGGCCAACCTCGCAAAAATGCCCCACCTGCTGATCGCAGGCACCACCGGCTCGGGTAAATCCGTGGCCATCAACACCATGATCCTCTCGCTGCTCTATACGCTCCCGCCCGAGGAGCTGCGGATGGTGATGATCGACCCGAAGATGCTCGAACTCTCCGTCTATGACGGCATCCCCCACCTCCTGTCGCCTGTTGTGACCGACCCGAAGAAGGCCGTCGTGGCGCTCAAGTGGGTGGTCGGCGAAATGGAAGATCGCTACCGCAAGATGTCCAAGATGGGCGTGCGCAACATCGAGGGCTACAACGCCCGGGTGCGCGATACGCTGGCCAAGGGCGAGATGTTCTCGCGCACCATCCAGACCGGCTTTGACGACGACACCGGCGAACCCGTCTTCGAAACCGAGGAGTTCAAGCCCGAGACCCTTCCCTTCATCGTCGTGATCGTCGACGAAATGGCCGACCTGATGATGGTCGCCGGCAAGGAGATCGAGGCCTGCATCCAGCGCCTCGCGCAGATGGCGCGGGCCTCGGGTATCCACCTCATCATGGCGACCCAGCGCCCCTCTGTCGATGTGATCACCGGCACCATCAAGGCCAACTTCCCCACCCGGATTTCCTTCCAGGTGACCTCCAAGATCGACAGCCGCACCATCCTCGGCGAAATGGGCGCCGAGCAGCTTCTAGGCATGGGCGACATGCTCTACATGGCCGGC
>NZ_QTNQ01000194.1 GCF_018424695.1 Vannielia litorea | reverse complement strand
GAGGTGGGCGGGCGCGGTGGTGGCACGCGGCTGGGCACGCTGGCGACCTGCCTGGCGCTCACATGGCTCAACCCGCATGTCTACCTCGACACGGTAGCCCTGGTGGGCTCGATCTCCACCCGCTATGCGCCAAGGGAGCTGGCCTTCGGCACCGGGGCGGTCATTGCCTCCTTCACCTTTTTCTTCGCGCTCGCCTACGGCGCCCGGCTGCTTGCTCCGCTGTTCGCCAGGCCGGTGGCGTGGCGGGTGCTCGATGTGGGGATCGGCTTGGTGATGTGGGCTATCGCGGCGGGGCTCGTGCTGGGCGGGTGATCGCCGGTTGACCTCGTCGTGTGACTCGCGCACATAGTTTACATGGCAACGACCTCCCCCCCGGAAACAGCCCCGAACCGCCCGGTTGCGGGTGTGCTGTGGATGGTTGTCACCGGCATTCTCTTCGTGGCGGTCACGGCCTCGGTGAAGCTGACGGGCGGTCGCGTGCCGGCCCCTCAGGCGGCCTTTCTGCGCTATGCGCTGGGGCTCATCTTCATCCTGCCGATGATCCCGGCGATCCGGGCCGACAGGCTGGGCTGGCCGGAGATCCGCGTGTTCACGTTGCGCGGCGTGGCCCACACGGTGGGGGTGATGCTGTGGTTTTACGGGATGAGCACGATCACCATCGCCGAGGTGACGGCGCTCAACTACATGTCGCCGGTTTATGTCACGCTGGGCGCGGTGCTGTTCCTCGGTGAGCGGATGGCCCTGAGACGGATCCTTGCGGTGGCGGCGGCGATGCTGGGTGCGCTGATTATCCTGCGGCCCGGCTTCCGCGAGTTGCAGGCCGGGCACTGGGCGATGGTGCTGGCCGCCTTCTGCCTTGCCGGCAGCTACCTCGTGGCAAAGCAGATTTCAGGCCGCGTGAGCGCGGCGACGCTTGTGGCGATGCTCTCCGTTGCGGTGTCCGTCGGGCTCATTCCCTTTGCCTGGGCGGTCTGGGTGCCGGTGAGCTGGCATGACCTCGGCATTCTCTTCCTGACGGCGGCCTTTGCCACGGGGGCGCATTATACCATGGGCCTGGCTTTCAAATGCGCCCCGGTGACGGTGACGCAGCCGGTGACCTTCCTGCAGCTCATCTGGGCGGTGGCGCTGGGGTATTTCATGTTCGACGAGGGGCTCGACAGCTGGGTGATCCTCGGGGGCACGGTGATCATTGCGGCGGTCAGCTTCATCACGTGGCGCGAGGCGGTGGTGAACCGCAGGCGGGTGACGCCGCAGGCCGGGGAAACCAAGTTCTGAGCCTGCCTGCCCCCGCCCGAAC
>NZ_QTNQ01000193.1 GCF_018424695.1 Vannielia litorea | reverse complement strand
GGTCTGGCGGGAGGACGGGCGCCGGTAGCGAGAGGACCGGGAGGAGGACGGCGGCGAGGGCCAGGGCGAGCCAGAGCGCAGAGCCCGCGATCGCAAGGCGGCGGCCCGAGGGGTGCCTGCGCCAGAGATGGGTGAGGTGCCAGAGCAGCGCCCCGAGCAGGGCGAGCGGCCAGAGCAACGGCAAGGTGGCCATGGAGACAATGCCGGGGGAGGTGGCGAGGGCGAAGCTCAGCTGGCCAAGTGGCACGACGTAGCCGAGGAAGGACAGGGCGACGCCGAGGACGGCGAGGGACGAGAGGCAGACCCATGTGCCGCGCCATGGCTGCCCGTGCAGACCGAGCAGCGCCCCCATCAGCAGGAGGGTGAAGAGCAGCGGTTCGAGCATGTTGGCAACGTTGCGCAGGGCGCGGCCCGGCGGCTCTCCGAAGCCCAACGCAAAGAGCCATGCCAGCAGCAGCACGATGACCGCCGCCGCCAAGCCGTGCACCGCCGCCCACCAGGCCGCGGGCAGGCTCATATGCAACGCCCGCCGTCGACCTCGAGCGCGGCGCCGGTGATCATGCCGGCCTCGTCGGAGCAGAGGAAGCAGGCGGCGTTGCCGAGGTCTTCGGCGGTGGAAAACCGCCCGAGCGGGATGGTGGAGAGGAACTTGCTGCGCATCTCGGGGGTGTCTTCGCCCATGAAGCTGGCCAGCAGGGGCGTTTCACCCGCCACCGGGCAGAGCGCGTTGACGCGCACGCCCTCGGGCGCGAGCTCCACCGCCATGGCCTTGGTCGCGGTGATGACCCAGCCCTTGGAGGCGTTGTACCAGTTGAGGCGCGGGCGCGGGGAGAGGCCCGCGGTGGAGGCGATGTTGAGCACTGCCCCGGCGCCCCTGCCCTTCATTGCGGCGATGACGGTGCGGGCGGAGCAGTAGATCGACTTCATGTTGACGGCGGCGACCTTGTCGAAATCCGCCTCGGAGACCTCCTCCATCGGCGCGGGTAGGTGGGTGACACCGGCGTTGTTCACCAGGATGTCGGCGGGGTGGCTTTCGGCAAGGGCCTGCCAGTCGTTGAGGAGGGTCACATCCATTGCGAGGGCCTTGCCGCCGATTTCATCGGCCACGGCCATGGCAGCCTCGGCGTTGATGTCGGTGACGAGAACCTCGGCCCCCTCGGCGGCGAACTTGCGGGCGATGCCCGCGCCGAAGCCAGAGCCGCCGCCGGTGACGATGGCACGTTTGCCCGTGAGTCTCATGGTTCGTCCTCCCTGTTGGTGGCGGGATCAGAGGGCATGTGGGGGCGGGGTGCAAGGGC
>NZ_QTNQ01000192.1 GCF_018424695.1 Vannielia litorea | reverse complement strand
GCTGGCGGCAGGGGGCGGCGAGGTGGGCCGATTGCTGCGCGCGCGGGATGAGGCCCTGGCGCGGCGCGACGGGCTGATGCGGCGCGGGCCGGCGGGGCAGGCGGAGGTTGCGGCTGTCGATGCAGAGCTTGACCGTATCGAGGCCGAGCTGGCCGAGGCGGCGCCGGAATGGCGGGCCGCCGCTGCGCCCGAGCCGCTGGGGCTGGAGGAGGCGCGCGACCTGCTTGGCGCGGGCGAGGCCTTGCTGGTGCAGTTGCAGACGGCGCGAGGCTTTCACGTGTTCATCGTGACGCCGGAGGTGGTTGTCTGGCAGCGGAGCGGCATGGCGGCCGAGGAGATCGACGCAGGCGTGCAACGATTGCGGCGCGCGCTGGACCCATCGGGGCCGCAGCGCGCGGCGGTGGCGTTGAAGGCGGCGGAGGCGGCGCCGGAGGTGTTCGACCGGGATACGGCCCATCTGTTGCATGGTGCGGCGCTCGGGGCGGCGGTGGGGTTCATCCCCAAGGAGACGGTGATCTTTGCGGTGCCGGATGGGGCGTTTCAGGCGCTGCCGTTGGGGCTGTTGCTCGCCTCGCCCGCGCCGGAGGCGGCGGCCTGGTCGGAGATGGACTGGGCCATTCGGCACCACGCCTTTGCCACCCTGCCGCTGCCGGCCTCTCTGAGGGCGCTTCGGGGGCAGGCCGGGCAGAGCGCGGGTGATGTGGCGTTTCTCGGCCTTGCAGACCCGGCCTTTGGCGCGGGGCAGGCGGGGCTGAGCCTGCCGCGCCTGCCGGAGACGGTGGGCGAGGTGGAGGCGCTGAACGGCGCAGTGGCGGGCGGCGCGGGGCAGATCGTGCAGGGCGCGGCGGTGCAGGAGGCGGCGCTGGGGGCGGACATTCCGCTGAACAGGGCGCGGGTGATCGCCTTTGCGACCCATGGGCTGCTGGGCGGAGAGGCGGCGGGGCTGACGGAACCGGCGCTGGCGCTGGCGGCGCCGGAAGACGGGGGAGACGGGCTGTTGAGTGCGAGCGAGATTGCCACGCTGGAGCTGGATGCCGACTGGGTGCTGCTTTCGGCCTGCAACACCGCGCTCGGGCCGGGCGGCGAGGGGGCGGAGGGGCTTTCCGGGCTTGCGCGGGCCTTCCTCTATGCGGGCGCACGGCGGCTGTTGGTGAGCCACTGGGCGGTGGACTCGCTGGCGACTGTGGAGCTGACGACGGGCATGTTCGAGGCCATGGCAGATGCGGGGCCGGGGCCTGCGGCAGGGGCAATGGCGTTGCGCGCGGCGATGCTGGAAATGATCGACAGGCCGGGCCGCCCGCGCTACGCGCATCCGGCGGCCTGGGC
>NZ_QTNQ01000191.1 GCF_018424695.1 Vannielia litorea | reverse complement strand
GGGGGAGGGTTGGCAAGGGGGAGAGACGGTTCAAAAAGCGACATTCAGATGGTCCGTCGCTTGCATCTTATTATCGATTTGGAACGACTTGCGCCCGCCGTTAGGCGGGCGCAACTTCTCAGGTGCGTCCGATTGACTTCGGAGTTTTGTAAGCGTCTATAATTTGTGTGGCGTTACTCGCAGGCAGGCTGCCAGACTTTACCTTACCTTGAAGGTAGGTACTCAGGTTAGCCTTGCGGTAGACTTCACGCATCCATCGGTGAAACTCACCAAGCGCTTCCTCCGGATAACAGAACGCCTCCTGCGGACCGGCGGCAGATTGTGGATAGTACTCAGGATACTGATGCAAGAATTTGCCGCGCATCCCATGAACCGAGTCAAGGTTCTCATCTCTCCAATACTTCGACCATGCCTTGCCGACGCTAATATCGGGGATAAAACTAGAGTCGATCTTTACGTCCCTAGCGATCAACGCGGCAAATAGGTCGGCGATCTCTTTGAAAACGCAGAAGTACCCATCAGGCACCGAACCGTGTACAGTCCCAACTCGATCCATGAATTGCCTTGTCGAGAAGTCGCGGACTGACGCACCGCGCGACAAACCAACTTGTTCATAGACAAAGTCCACGAAGCCCTTCCGGGCGAGTGTGCGGTAAGCCTTTTTAGCGTGGTCGTTGGCTGTGCCGCTATCTAAGGCATAATACTCCAACACGGCCATGCAAACATTCTCGGGGAACGCGTGATAAATGGTTCCGCCGCGCTGGACTGGAAGAAAGGCCGATCCGTCGTCCCCATCCATGTCCCGGATGCTCTTCTTAATAATTGAGATGCGTTTTTTTATTGGGACTTCTTGCCAGTCGTTGGTGATCTTGATGATGGTGGAGTGATCAACTCCGCAGAGTCTGGCAAGGCCGCGACCCGTCAAATAGGGAGCCCCGTTGCTCAGTACTCCCATCCCGACCCCATCGGCTTCGACTTCGGTGACGATGGTTAAGTCAAGCTCGAGCTGCTGGGTGGTGCTCACTTTCGGTGATACTGCCATAAAATTCCTCTTTGTCAGTAGCTTAAGGTTATGCCCAAACGGGCGTTTTAGCCGTTCCTGAACAGAGGTTTATCGTTTCTTCGTTGCCGAAACCTAACTTAACGATTATCTACAACGTATCTACACGAACCAACTCACCTCTGACACGCGATCGGCGGACACCGAAATACGTGCAGAACCTTTGAGAGATAAGCACTAGCTTTTCCTTTTCAAGGGCCACCCGCAGAAATGCGGGTATTTTTTTGGGTTGCGGTCACTGGGCTTCACAGTGCCCCCTTCAAACCCCCTCCCCAAACTCATCCACCAAACTCTCCACC
>NZ_QTNQ01000190.1 GCF_018424695.1 Vannielia litorea | reverse complement strand
CTCCCCTTCACCGCCTTCACCGGCCTGCTGTTCTACCCGCTGCTCTGGCTGGTGATCTCCTTCGCCTACCGCACCATCACGCTGGCCTCCGGCTCCGCCACATGGGGCATGCGCCTGATGTCGCTTGAAATGCGCACGTTCCGCGGCGAGCGCTTCGGACTGGGCGAGGCCTTCATCCACACGCTGATCTACTCGGTGGCCATCTCCACCTTCGTCGTGCAGGTCATCTCGATCGTGCTGATGCTCGCCACGCCCCGCCGCCAGAGCCTCGGCGATCACCTGCTCGGCAGCGTCGCGCTCAACCGCGCCGCCGTGCGGCGCTGAGGGGCGGGTTTCGCTGCAAGGCAGCAATTACCGGCCCTCGCCACTTCTGGGGGCTTGGCGGAACGTCATGGCGCTGTTACCGTCAGCCCCCGAAGCCCTTGATCAACCTCGCAGAGCCGCCTTGCGCCACACCCTGCCCATCGCGCCCCAGTTCTACGTGACGGCCCCGCAACCCTGCCCCTACCTCGAGGGCCGGATGGAGCGGAAGCTGTTTACCGCGCTGCAAGGCGATGGCGCCGAAAAGCTGAACGACACGCTGTCCCAGCAAGGCTTCCGCCGCAGCCAGAACGTGCTCTACCGCCCCTCCTGCGCCGATTGCTCCGCCTGCATGTCCGCGCGCATCCGGGTGGCCGGTTTCCAGCCGACCCGCAGCCAGAAACGGGTGCTCAAGCGCAACGCCCGGCTGATCCGCAAGGCCAACAGCCCCTGGGCCACCGAAGAGCAATACGCCCTCTTCCGCCGCTACCTCGACCAGCGCCACGCCGATGGCGGCATGGCCGATATGGATATCTTCGAATTCGCCGCGATGATCGAGGAAACCCCGGTGAAGAGCCGGGTGATCGAATATCTCCTGCCCGCCGGAGCCGAGGGCAATGACACAGGCGACGACAAGCTGGTGGCCGTCTGCCTCACCGACGTGCTCGAAGATGGCGTGAGCCTCGTCTACTCCTTCTTCGAGCCGGGCATGGAGAAGCACTCGCTGGGCCGCTACATCATCCTCGATCACGTCGAGATCGCCCGCGAGGCCGGCCTTCCTTTCGTCTACCTCGGCTACTGGGTGCCCGGCTCGCCGAAGATGGGCTACAAGGCCAGCTACGGCGCGCTCGAAATCTACAAGAACGGCGGCTGGCGCGATCTTGGCAACCCCGAGGAACACCGGCAGGAAATTCACCCCCTCTCGGTCGATCCCATCGCCGAACAGGTCGCCCGCATCCGCCTCCCCGACAGCCGCCCCGCCACCCGCCGGGGCTGACCCGCATTCGGAAACGTCCCGCTTTGGTGTGTCCAGAGCTCAACCGACCCCGCGCAGGCCATGCGTGGCGGAACGGGGTGGGCG
>NZ_QTNQ01000018.1:32500-64783 GCF_018424695.1 Vannielia litorea | reverse complement strand
GGGCCGACCCGCCCCGACCACTCGCCGGAAGGCACGGTGAAAGAGGCATGATGGCCGATCTCATCCCCTTCCTCCCCGGCTTCTTCGCGGCCTTTTCCATCCTGATGGTCGCCGCCTCTTCGCCCGGGCCTGCCGTGGCCATGCTGCTGGGCATCTCCATGAGCCGAGGCCGCGCCGCAGCGCTGGTGACCTGCCTCGGCATCGCCTTCGGCTCCACCACCATCAACCTTGCCACCATGCTCGGCGTCGGCCTGCTGCTGTCAGAGGCCGCCTGGGCGATGCAGATCCTCCGGATCCTCGGCGCGGCCTATCTCGCCTGGCTGGCCTACGGAGCCTTCCGCAAGGCGGCAAACCCGCCTGCGCTCACCACCGGGCCGGTCCCGGCCCGCTCGGTGCCCCGCCTCCTGCTGGCGGGATACCTGCTGCAAGTGACCAACCCCAAGGCCATCGTCTTCTGGCTCGCCATTGCGGCGCTTGGCGCGACCGAGGGCGGCGGCGCGCTGGTCTATGCCGCCTTCTTCATCGGCGCCTGGATCATCAGCTTCACCTGCCACGCCGCATGGGCGCTGCTGCTCTCCGCCGCACCGATCCGCGCCGCATATGCCCGCGCAAGGCGCTCGGTGGAGGCCACGCTGGGCGTGCTCTTCGCCTTCTTCGCCTTCAAGCTCGCCACATCGAGGAGCTAGAGCCATGGACTTCCTGACAATCATCCAGGTTCTCGACGGCACCATCCGCCTCGCCATCCCCTTGCTGCTGGCCTGCCTCGCCGGGCTGTTCTCGGAGCGGGCGGGGATCTTCGACATCGGGCTAGAGGGCAAGATGCTCATGGCCGCCTTCTTCTCGGCGGCGGTGGCCTTCTACTCCGGCTCGGCATGGGTTGGCCTGCTGGCGGGCATCGCCTCTTCCATGGTGCTCTCGGCCATCCACGGCGTCGCCTCCATCACCTTCCGTGGCAACCAGCTGATCTCCGGCGTGGCGATCAACTTCCTCGCCGCAGGCCTCACCGTGCTGATCGCACAGGATTGGTTCAACCAGGGCGGACGGACAGAACCCCTCACGGGCGCGGCACGCTTCAACAGCATCGACCTGCCCGGCGCCCTCACCCGCATCCGCGACATGGCCGACGCAGGGCCGCTGATGCAGATCTACTCCGAGCTGATCTCGGGCCACCCGATCCTCACCTACATCGGCTTCCTCTTCGTGCCCCTCACCTGGTGGATCCTGTTCCGCACCCGCTTCGGTCTGCGCCTGCGCGCGGTGGGTGAAAGCCCCGAGGCGGTGGATACGGCAGGCGTGTCCGTCGTCGGCCTGCGCTTTGCCGCCGTGGCGATCTGCGGCATGCTCTGCGGCATCGCCGGGGCCTATCTTTCCACCGCGATCCAGGCCGGGTTCACCAAGGACATGACGGCCAACCGCGGCTACATCGCGCTCGCCGCGCTGATCTTCGCCAAGTGGCGGCCGTGGTACGCGCTCTATGCCTGCCTGCTCTTCGGGCTGTTCTTCGCCATCGACAACCGCTTCCAGAACATCACGATCCTCGGGCTGCAACTGCCCGTCCAGTTCATGCAGTCGCTCCCCTACATCCTCACGGTGGTCATCCTCGCCGGCTTCGTCGGCAAGGCCATCCCACCCCGCGCCGGAGGCGAACCCTATGTCAAAGAGCGCTGACCTCGCAGAGCGGATCAAGGTCGACGCGGGCTCCAACCCGCCCAAGCTGGCCCTCATCCTCGGCTCCGGCCTCGGGCACCTCGCGGAGGAGGTGAAAGGCGTCGCAATCGACTATGCCGCGCTCGAGGGCTTCCCCCACGCGGGCGTCTCGGGCCACAACCCCAAGCTTGTCATCGGCACGCTGGAGGGCGTGCGCGTGGCCGTGCTCGGCGGTCGGGCACACTACTACGAGGCGGGCAACCCCTCGGCCATGCGCCTGCCTCTCGAAACCCTCAAGGCCCTCGGCTGCGACACCCTCCTGCTCACCAACGCGGCAGGCTCCATGCGCCCCGACATCCCGCCGGGCGACCTGATGCTGCTCTCCGATCACATCAACTTCTCCGGCCTCAACCCGCTGATCGGCGAGCCCTCCGACGCCCGCTTCGTGCCGATGACCGAGGCCTACGACCCGGCGCTGCGCGCGGCCCTGAAGGCGGCGGCAGAGGCGCAGAACATCCCGCTCGAAGAGGGCACCTACGCCTGGTATTCCGGCCCCTCTTTCGAAACCCCCGCCGAGATCCGCGCCATCCGCACGCTCGGCGCCGACGCGGTGGGCATGTCGACCGTGCCAGAGGTGATCCTCGCCCGCTTCCTGAGAATGCGCGTGGCGGCGATCTCGACCATCACCAACATGGCAGCCGGCATGTCGGACGAGAACATCTCCCACGAGCACACCAAGGCCATGGCCCCCCTCGGCGCGGCCAAGCTGGAAAAGATCCTCCGGGCCTTCCTCAAGGCGCTCTGAGCCCCGCGCTGCGCCGCGGCACTGGACAGCGCTGCGCCTTTGTCGCACTACGGAAGCCATGCAGTTCTACCTCCCCATCGCCGAGGTCTCGGTCAACGCTTTCGTCCTCCTGGGCATCGGCGGCATCGTGGGGATTTTGTCGGGAATGTTCGGCGTCGGCGGCGGCTTCCTGATCACCCCGCTGCTGTTCTTCGTCGGCATCCCGCCCGCCGTCGCCGTCGCCACCTCCGCCAACCAGATCGTGGCCTCCTCCATCTCCGGCGTGCTGGCCCACCTCCGGCGAAAAACCGTCGATATCCGAATGGGCCTCGTCCTGCTCGCGGGCGGCCTCATCGGCGCGGCGCTCGGGGTCTGGGTCTTCAACATCCTGCGCCAGCTCGGCCAGGTCGATCTGTTGGTCACGCTCTGCTACGTCATCTTCCTCGGCATCATCGGCGCACTGATGTTCATCGAAAGCCTCAACGCCCTGCGCCGCACCAAGGGCGGCAAGCTGCCGCCGCGGCGCAAGCACAACTGGGTCCACAATCTGCCCTTCAAGATGAAGTTCCGCACCTCGGGGCTCTACATCTCGGTTATCCCGCCGCTGCTTGTCGGCCTCTCCGTGGGCGTGCTGGCCGCGATCATGGGCGTGGGCGGCGGCTTCATCATGGTCCCGGCGATGATCTACCTGCTGGGGATGCCAACCAAGGTGGTCATCGGCACCTCGCTGCTCCAGATCATCTTCGTCACCGCCTTCACCACCCTGCTCCACGCCACCACCAACCAGACGGTCGATATGATCCTCGCCGTCCTGCTGCTGGTCGGCGGCGTTGTCGGCGCCCAGTTCGGCACCCGCATCGGCGTGATGCTGAAGGCCGAGCAACTGCGCATCGCGCTCGCCGCCCTCGTGCTGCTCGTCTGCGGCAAGCTCGCCGCCGACCTCCTGCTGCAACCCTCCGAGGTCTACTCCCTCACCGCGCTGAGGCCGGTCTGATGCGCTGGCTCGCCGCCCTCCTGCTGATGGCGCTCCCCGCCGTCGCCGCCGAAGAGGTGGTGGCCGACCTCAGCCAAAGCCGCGTCGGCATCAATGCCACCTTCAACGGCTCCGAGATCCTCGTCTTCGGGGCGGTCCGCCGAAACTACCCGGTCTCTCCCGCGGGCGAACTCGGCGTTGTCATCACCGTGGCAGGCCCCTCAACCCCGGTCATCGTCCGCAAGAAAAACCGCAAGGCCGGAATCTGGGTCAACACGGAGGCCGTCGAGGTGGACCAGGCCCCCAGCTTCTACCAGATCGTCACCACCGCACCGCTCGACACACTGGTCTCCGCCACCGAAGACCTGCGCCACCGCATCACCATCGACCGCGCCATCCGCTCGGTCGGCGCGCCCGCAGGCATCGGCAACGCCGCCGACTTCACCGAGGCCCTCATCCGCATCCGCACCGAAGACGGGCTCTACGCGGTGCAGGAGGGCGGCGTGACGATCCAGAAAGACACGCTTTTCCGCGCCAACGTCGCCCTGCCCGCCAACCTGACCGAAGGCAATTACACCACCCGCATCTTCCTGACGCGCGAAGGCGCGGTGGTGTCGCGCCACACCACAACCATCCACGTCTCCAAGGTGGGGCTGGAGCGGTTTCTCTACCTCCTCGCCCACGAGCGCCCGCTGATCTACGGGCTGCTGTCGCTGGCCATCGCCATCGCGGCAGGCTGGGGAGCCTCAACTCTCTTCCGCTATATTCGCGGCTGATCACAGCCGATTTCAGGCACAATCGCGCCTGAATGCATCCACCCCTTCCGCAACGTCAACGGCGCCACTTTTCCGCCACATTCCCTCCCCGGTCCCGCCTCAGTCTTGCTCACGGCTGAAAGGCGAACCCGATGAGGAGCGCCGAACATGCCCAAACCAAGCGGCCCCAAGGGCGGCAACACCGCCCAGCCCCCTGAAGGTGCCATCACCGGCACGTCGGGCGACGACATCCTACTTGGCACCGCCGCCGATGATGTGATCTGGGGCCTCGACGGGGCTGATGAGATCGACGGCGGCGCGGGCAACGACGTGATCGAGGGCGGAGCAGGCGACGATGTGCTCACCGGCGGCAACGGTGATGACATTATCAGCGGCGGCGACGGCTCCGACATCATCTATGGCGACGCCGGAAGCGACACGATCGACGGCGGCAATGACAACGGCATCGACGTGGTCATCTATGACGGGGTGGAAGGCGTCGACTACTCTGTCGAGATTCACACCGCAGTCCAGGGCAAGGGCAAGAACGCACAAGAGGTTGTCACTGGCTTCACCGTCACCGCACTCGACGGCTCGGGTGACGTGGACACGCTCACCAACATCGACCAGGTGCTCTTCGTCGAGTACCCGGAGCCGGGCACCATCATCACCCAGGGCGATTTTGAAACCGTCCGCTACGATTCCACCGTCACGCTCGACGTGCTGGCCAACGACTACCTCGAAGGCGGCACCCCGGGCAGCGGGCTAACGATCACCGCCATTATAGATGTGCAGATCGACATCGACGGCGACGGGGTGAATGACAACGATCTCATTCCCGATGGCGCCGACCTCGCCTATTTCGAGGCGGGCGGCTTTTTGAACGATGGCTCCATCCTCACCCTCAACCCCGACGACACCCTCACATGGGACCCGAACGGGGTGTATGACGCCAACACGGGCGCGCCGCCGGTGATCCACTTCTGGTATGAAGTGACCGATGGCAACGGCGCCACCGACTACGGCGATGTGACCTTCCAGGTCACCTACCCGGCACCGCTGGGCGACATCACCTTCGAGACGATGACCAGCCTTTACGATGAGTTCACCGCCGAGCTCACCGGCCTCTGGATCTATCAGGACGGGCCGAACGGCGATTACTTCATCAGCCAGCTCTCCTCTGCCACCAACTTCTTCGAAGAGCGTGATGCCGGGGCCGACAGCTTCGACTACGACTTTGACGGCGATGACGAGTTCCGCGTCTGGACCGACGCCGATGGCACCACCCACGAGATGAACGTGGTGCATTCCGATCAGTCGGCCTTCGGTGTCGAAAGCATGGTGTTCACCGGGCTGGACGCCGGCGAGGAGGCGCTGGTGGTGTTTTCCGATGCCTCGGGCAACGCACTTGGCTCGGTCACGATCACGGCGGACGATCTGGATGCCAACGGGATGGTGGAGTTCACCAATGCCGGGTCGGTCGACCAGTTCAACGTGATCGCATCCGACGGGGCAGAGTTCTTCGTCGACGACATCATACTTGTCTGATCCCGCCCGCTGCGCGGCGCGTTAACTTCTACGGCGGCCCGGATATTCGTATGCATGGTTTGTGCATAGGATGTGCATGGGTTGTGGCCCCCTGCTTTGCAGAGTTAACGGCGCGCCGCGCTGCAGCGCAACACTCGCCGCGCGGCGGGCCTATCTTTCGGTGAGTTTCAGCTCGATCCGCCGGTTCTTGGCCCGCGCCTCAGGCGTATCGGCGGTGTCGATGGGCTGGTATTCCCCGAAGCCATTTGCGCTGAGCCGCACAGGTGGCACGCCGAGGCTTTCGCTCATGAAGCGCACCACTGAAAGCGCCCGCGCCTGGCTCAGTTCCCAGTTGTCGGCGAACTCTCCGAAGCCCGAAAGCGGCTGGTTATCGGTGTGGCCATCCACCTGGATCACCCAATCGATCTCCGGCGGGATCTCGGCGGCAAGGCGGCGCAGAATGGTCGTAACCTTCTGAATTTCCTGCCGCCCTTCCGGTGAGAGGTTGGCCTCCGCCGGGGCAAAGAGCACCTCTGAGGAAAACACGAAGCGGTCGCCCTCGATCCGCACACCCTCGGTGTTGCCCACGAGGTCACGCAGCCGCCCGAAGAACTCCGAGCGGTACTTTTCTAGGTCTTCCTGCGCCTCCTCCAGCCGCTTGCGTTCCGCCGCTTCCAGTTCCGCCCGCCGCCGTTCTTCCTGCGCCACCTTGGCCAGCGCGGCATTGAGCTGCGCGCCCAGCGCCTCGATCTGCACCTGCGCGTCCTCGTCTTTCTGCGCCGCCGCGTCGATCACCCCCTGAAGCGTGCCCAACTGCGCCCGCAAGGCCGCCACCTGCTCGTTCAAAAGCGCCAATTTGCGCTGGCTTTCAGCTGAGGCTACCTCTTTGTTTTCCAACTCTTTATTGGCCTGCGCGAGGAGCGCTTCCTGCCGCTCGGCCTGGCTCATCGCGGCGTCGGCGCGGGTTTCGGCCGCCAGCTTTTCTGCAAGCGCAGCCGCCAGCTTTTCGCGCACCTCGGCCGCATCCCCCACATCCGCCTCCAGGGCCTCGCGAATGGCCTCAAGCTCGGCGATTTCCCTTTCGTTCTCAGCCACTTGCCGCCTCAGCTCGGTGGCCTCCGCCTCCGCCGCCTCAGCCCGGGCCACCAGTGCATCCCGCGCCGTTTCCGCCTCCGTCCGCGCCGTGCCCAACGCCTCAAGTTCCGCCTTGGCCGTCGCCAGTTCTGCCGCCAGACGCGTGGCCTCTTCTGCGGCAGAAGCTCCTAATTCCACTTGGGTTTCAAGCTGCGAGACCGAAGCCAAAGCCGCCGCGAGCCTTGCGTTCAGATCCTCTTCCGCAGCCTTCGCCGCCGCCAGAAGGGTGAGCGTTTCCTTTGCCTTCTTCCGCTGCGCCTCCAGCGCCAGTGTCATCGCCGTCAGCTCTGTCTCGGCGCCCTCCAGGCGCTCCCTAAGGGCCTGTGCCGCTGCGGTTTCTGCAAGTCGCGCCTTCTCTTCCTCGGAAAGCTCCTCCTGCAATGCTGCCACTTCTGCGGCGGTTTCGGCCTTCTCAGCCTGCAGCTCGGCCACCAGCGCTTCGAGCGCCTCGCGCCGCGCCGCAGCAAGCCGCGCGGCCTCTACCTGCGAATCCACCTCCGACCGCGCAGATGCCAGCGCCTGTTCCAAGGAGATTTTTTCCGCCTCAACCGCCTCCCGCGCCGCCTCTGCCGCTGCAAGATCCTCTGCCAGGTCCGCGCCCCGCTCTTGCGCCGTATCCCGCTCCACGATCAGCGCCGCAACCTGAGCTTCGAACCCCGAGATCTTCTGCTGGGCATCTTGCAGGGCCTCCTGCCCCGATGCGATCTGCCCCCGCAGCGACGCAATCAACGCCGCCTGCCGCGCCGCATCTTCCTGCGCCGCCGTCAACGCTGCGTCACGGCTCTCGAGGTCACCTTGCAGCGCCTCCACCCGGGCACGCTCGAGACCAAGGGTGTCCGCCAGCGAGGCCAACTCACGGCTCAGGTCGTTCAGCTCGCTTTCCTGCCCGGTGATCGTCTCGCGCAGCATGAACTGAACGATCATGAAGATCGACAGTACGAACATGAGCACGAGCAGGAGCGCCGTCATGGCATCCACGAAGCCCGGCCAGATCGAGGCCGAGAAGCGCTGGCCGCTGCGCCGCGCGAGCGCCATCAGCCCGGCCTCTTGGTCGCGTCACGGATCACCCGCGTCAGTGCGGCGATGTCTGCCCTGAGCCCGGCCACGCTTTCCTGACGTCCGGCGGCAATATCCTCATGGATGGCAAGCAGTTGCGTGTCGATGGAGCGCAGCCGCATCCGGCTTTCCGCATCCACGCCACCCTCGCCCGTTGCAACACCCTCAAGCCGGTTCAGCAGCGCCTCGTTGCCCTCTGCGATCCGCCGCAGCAGCTTGTCGGTCGAACGGGGCTGCGCCATGTTCTCGGCGATCTTCTCCATCGCGATGGCGACCTCGCCCATGCGGTCTTCCAGCATGGCGCGTGACACGTCGGACTGGGTGAACATCTCGCGCATCGCATCCATTTGCTCGGCCATATGGTCGAGGATACCGGCAACCGAAGACGGCTCAGAGGCCTCGCCATCGCTGCCCGCAAAGGCCACGCGGGTGATCGACGAGAGCCATTCTTCGAGCTCGCGGTAGAAGCGGTTCTGGCCGTGGGAGGCAAAAAGCTCAAGCAGGCCTACGATCAGCGAGCCTGCAAGGCCCAGAAGCGACGAGCCAAAGGCGGTGCCCATGCCGCCAAGCTGCGCCTCGAGCCCGCCCATCAGCCGCGAAAACACCTCTACGCCTCCCTCCCCCTCCTGCGGGGCAAGGGAACGGATCGTTTCGACCACGGCGGGCACCGTGGTTGCAAGACCATAGAATGTTCCGAGAAGGCCAAGGAAAATCAGCAGGTTGACGAGGTAGCGCGTGATATCGCGCAGCTCTTCGATCCGGGTTGCGACCGACTCGAGGATGGAGCGCGAAGACGAGGCCGAGATCTGCATGCGCCCGCGACGCGAGCGCAGAAGCGCAGCGAGCGGGGCAAGAAGCCGCGGCACCTTGGCACCCACTTCGCGCTCCAGCGCGAAGTCTTCCAGCCAGGCCACCGAGCGGATCAGCTGGTACACCTGCCAGAAACAGGTGAGCACACCAACGACGAACACAAGGCCGATGGTGCCGTTGAGCCAGAGGTTCGAGAGGATCACCGGCATCACGGTGGGTAGCAGCAGGTAGCTCCCAACTGCGACGAGGCCCAACACGATGAGCATCTGCGCCACCTGGCGCACGGGTTGCGAGAAATGCGGCTCGGCCTCGGCCTCTGTCATGCTCATGCGGGGTTAACGCCCTTTGCTTGTTGGCCGCAGGATAGGGGCCCAGCCCCGCCTTGCCAATCACAAAGGCCCTAGGCGCCCTTGCGCAACCGTGTCGCCAACCAGGTGAGATCCGGGTCTGCAATGCCGATGTCGGCAAGGTGATCGGCGGTGTTGAAGAGGTACTCGGTGTTTGGCCCGCGCCCGCCATGGGCATGGGCGATGATCTCGGCCTGCTGTTCAAGGCTCAACGCGCCGCAATACTGCACGTGGTCCGGGTCGACCACGTAAGCCAGCGCGCGAAAGGGCTCCACACCCTTGGCTTCAAGGGTGACGACCGCCTCGAAATAGGCCGAGGAAATCAGCTCTCGCTCCCGAAGCTCGGCCAGCACTTGCGGCTCTTGCCCGAGCATAACCCGAAGGGCAACCCCCTGGCAGGAGGCCCCTTCTGCCGCGTCGAGCGCCAGCACGAGGCCCGGTTTCTCTTCTGTTCCACGATGATGGATGGACGACATGCAGAATGCGCGGTGATAGCCATCGAGCCGGGCCAGACGCTGTTCGGCCACATCGAACCCGGGGTTCCAAAGCAAGCTGCCATAGCCGAACACCCACAGCGGGTTCGGGAGGTCACTGTCAGGGATCATCCGCCTCGCCTTTCCATCTGGTGCCCGGTAAACCAGATCGCGTTGAAAACCGAAAGGGGCCTGCATGCTGCGCCGAATGATCGTGATTGTGCTGGTCGCCGCCCTCGCCTGGGGCGGCTACTGGGCGGTGGGCGCCTGGGGGCTAGAAAAGGCGGTGACCCTTTGGCTTGAAGACAGGCGGGACGATGGCTGGCAGGCCGAGGCCGAAGGGGTGGTGGTGCGCGGCTTTCCCAACCGCTTCGATCTTGAGCTGGACGAAATCCGCCTTGCCGATCCGCGCACCGGCTGGGCATGGTCGGCGCCCTTTTTCCAGAGCCTCGCGCTGAGCTACAGGCCCTACCATGTCATCGCCGTCTGGCCCGACCGGCAAAGCCTGCAAACCCCTCTGGAACGGCTCGAAATCACCTCGGAAAGGTTGCGCGGCAGCCTGATGCTGACGCCGACAACGCTCGCGCTGAAACGGTCGAGCTTTGAGCTGGACGGGGTCGAGGTGACCTCGGATGCGGGCTGGACGACACGACTTTCAGAGGGGCGGCTGGCCACGCGGACCCTGCCCGAAGATTTTCCAGACCCGACCGTGCATCAGATCAGCTTTTCGGCACGCGCCTGGCAGGTGCCGTCGCGGCTTCTGGCGGAGCTGAACGCGGCAGAGTTGGTGCCCGATACGCTCGACAGCGTGACGGCAGATGTAACCATCACCTTCTCCGATCCGTGGGACCGTTACGCCATCGAACGCGAACGGCCCCAGCCGCGCCATGTCGAGATTGCGCTGGCAGAGGCGAGGTGGGGACAGATGGAACTGAAGCTGGCGGGCGCTTTCGAGGTGAATGAGGATGGCGTGCCCGAGGGCTCCCTGCTGGTGAAAGCGACCAACTGGCGCGAAATTCTGGCGGTTGGCGTGGCGTCTGGCGTAGTGCCGGCAGAGTTCGAAGCGCCGATCACAACCGCGCTCGAACTGGCAAGCCAGTTGGCGGGCAGCCCGAAGACGCTGGATATTCCGCTGAACTTCAAGAACGGCCAGACAAGAATCGGCCCCGCACCCATCGGGCCGGCGCCGGTGATCCGGCTGCGCTAGGGTCTACTCGGGGACACAGATCGTACCGCCTGCGAGGCCTGCAACCGTTTTCACAGCCAGCGTCGCAACAACAACGATCAGAAGCAACAGCCCACCCGCCCCCAGCCAATTGAAAGCCTGCACACTGCTCAAGGCGGCATAGCGAAAGCAGGCCAGCGTGAAGGCGGCAACGGGGAAGGACAAGGCCCAGAAGGCCATCGAGAAGGGAACGCGCAGCAGGCGCGGCAGCTGCGTGGCGACGATCCCCGCGAAGAAGAGGGTGGCATTGAAGAGAATACGTGCCATCGGGTCCAACGCCTCCGTCAGCTCAGTGTGGGCAATGAAACCAATGGCAGGCGGGGCGATCATTATGACGAGCGTTGGCTGGAGCTTCGCCGGGATCGGATCGTGGAAGATGAGGCGGTTCATGACAAGCACCAGCAGGATCACCCAGAAGAGGATGCCGACTGAGTAAAAAATACCACGAGACATCGACATAACCGAGCTGCACGCCCGCGACCGGCGCCACCACGTTGCCGACCGCCGGGATGAACCAGGCCGGGCCAAGCTGGCCGGGCAGGAACTTGCGGTGAGAGATCCAGCTCGAGACAACGGCGAAGGTGAGCCCAAGTTGGGCCGCTGCCCCCACAATCCAGACAGGTCGGGCCAGTTCCGCCCGGCCAGAGGCGATCAGCGCCGTGGCCAGCAGCATGAGCGAGATGGCCATGGCCGGGAAGAAATTGATGCGCACCGGATGCGCCCATTCCCATGCGATCTGGCCGGGATAGCATAGGGCTTTGATGGCGTAGGCGACCGCGATCAGGCCGAGGAGGGCGACCGATACCCAGAGCGTCACCTCGCCCACGAAGGCCGTAAGCCCCAGCGCCGCATTGCCCCGGATGAGCACGATCGTCAGCCCGAAGGCCCCGAGCAAAACAGCAAAGAAGGACACCGGAAAGTGAGTCAGGCCAGAGGACGGGACATCTGTTTTGTCTCGGGTCATCACGGCCTCCGGTCCTCCGCCCGTCATGCGGCTTCGCGCCCCTTGGCGAGCGCCTGGTAAGCATCGTACTGCGCCAGAAAAAGCTCGCCCGAGAGCTGTTCAAGGAAATGCGTGCGGCCGAGCCTGTCTGTCACCGGGCCTTTCACTTCGGACATGTGCAGGCGCACGTCGAGATCGAGCAAACGGGTGTTGAGGGCCTCAAGAGACTCGAGCGCGGAGAGGTCGATTTCATTGACGGCCGAACACATGAGCACCACGTCGCGCAGCTCGGTGTTCTTCACCACCCGGTCGAGCACGTAGTCTTCCAGGTAACGCGCATTGGCGAAATAGAGGCTTTCGTCGATGCGGATGGTGAGCAGCGTCGGCGAGGTTTCCACCTCATGGCGCAGCACGTTGCGAAAGTGCTGGGTGCCGGGAACAAGGCCCACTTCCGCGATGTGGGGCTTGGAGGTGCGGTAGAGGAAGAGGCCGATGGAGATGACCACGCCCGCCGTCACCCCGGTTTCCACGCCGAAACCCAGCGTGAGCAGGATCGTGGCGAGAACTGCGGCGAAGTCGGCGCGGCTGTAGGTCCACGAGTTTTTCAGAACGGTGAAATCCACCAGCGACAGCACGGCGACGATGATGGTGGCCGCCAGCGTGGCGTTGGGCAGGTAGTAGACCAGCGGTGTGAGGGCGATGGCTGCAATGGCGAGGCCTACGGCTGTGTAGGCCCCGGCGGCGGGAGTTTCAGCACCCGCATCGAAGTTAACCACAGAGCGCGCAAACCCGCCGGTCACCGGGTAGCCGCCGGTGAAGGCCGCGCCGATATTGGCCGCGCCGAGGCCAATCAACTCCTGGTCGGGGTTGATCCGCTGGCGTTTCTTGGCGGCAAGGGTTTGCGCCACCGAGATAGACTCGACGAAGCCGATGATCGAGATCAGCAAGGCCGGCACGAAAAGGGCGCGCAGCATATCGGTGGACAGGTCCGGCATTGTGAGCGGCGGCAGCGCCTGAGGGACAGAGCCCACAACGGCCACACCATGTGCAGACAAGCCGAAGGCCCATGTGACAAGTGTGGTCACAACGACAGCAGCCACGGGGCCGGCCTTTGTGGCAATATCCGCAAGCCGGGGCTTCAGGCCGGCCTTCAGCAGCGCGGGCTTCAGCCCCTTGCGGACCCAGAACAGGAAGGCCGTCGCGGCGACACCGATGACGAGGGTGATCACGTTGGTCTGGCCGAGTTGGGTGACGAGGTTTTCCACCATCTCGACGAGGTTGTGCCCGCCACCCTGCACGCCGAGAATATGCTTGAGTTGCGAGGTGGCGATGAGAATGCCCGAGGCGGTGATGAAGCCCGCGATCACCGGATGCGACAGGAAATTGGCGAGGAACCCCAGCTTGAAAACGCCCAGCAGCAGCAGCATGCCCCCGGACAGCAGAGCGAGGGTCAACGCGGCGGTGGCATAGCCCATGGTGCCCTGCTCGGCCACCTGCCCCACGGCGGCAGCCGTCATCAGCGACACCACAGCCACCGGCCCGACGGCCAGTGCGCGGGAGGTGCCGAAAATGGCGTAGAGGATGATAGGCACGATGGAGGCGTAGATGCCCGCCTCGGGTGGCAGCCCCGCCAGCAGCGCATAGGCCAGCGACTGCGGGATGAGCATGATCGTCACGATCACCGCGGCGATGAGATCGTTCGACAATGCGTCGCGATTGTAGGTGCGGCCCCAGTCGAAGACGGGCATGTATTTCTTTAGCAGCCACATGGCCTTGGTCTTTCATGTCTGGCCCGCACTGGCGTGGCGCGGGCCGATTTCCGTTCAGCCTGCGCTGACTTTCTCGGGGTGCACCATCCACTCGCGGCCACGCAGCATGGCTTTCCAGTAGATTGGCGGCAGCACCTTTTCCTTCAGCAGCCACGCCGCGCGGGTGGGCTTGGTGCCGTCGATCACCCATTTGGGGAAGGAGGGCAGCAGCGCGCCACCGTAGCCGAACTCGGCCAGCACGATCTTGCCCCGCTCGACGGTCAGCGGGCAGGAGCCGTAGCCATTGTAGACAACGGAAGGTGAGCGCCCGTCGATATCGTCCGCAAGGTTCTGGGCCACGATGGCGGCCTGAACGCGGGCGGCGGCGGCGGTTTTGGCATTGGGGGCGTTCATAACGTCGCCCAGCGACCAGATGTTGCTGAATTCCTTGTGGCGCAGCGTGGACTGGTCGACATCGACCCATCCGGCGGCATCGGCCAGCGGGGAGACGCGGATGAAATCCGGTGCCACCTGCGGCGGGCAGACGTGGATCATGTGGAACTCTTCGGTCACCTCCACCGGCTCTTCGTCGGGTTTGGCCACGGTGAAGGTTGCCGTCCTGGTCGCGCCGTCGATGCTCTTGAGGTTGTGGAAGAAGTTCAGGTTGGCCTTGTAGCGTTCGACATACTCCATGAGGGCAGGCACATAGTCCTTCACCCCGAAGAGCACGCCGCCCGCGTTCATGAAGTCGATCTTGATGTCGCCCAGCACCCCGGCCCGTTCCCAGGCATTGGCCGAGAGATACATGGCCTTCTGCGGCGCGCCGGCGCATTTGATCGGCATCGGCGGTTGGGTGAAGATCGCACGGCCCTTCTTCAGGCCCTGCACCAGCTCCCATGTGTAGGGCGCGAGATCGTATCGGTAATTGGATGTCACGCCGTTCTTGCCGAGCGTTTCCACCAGCCCTTCAACCTTGTCCCAGGCCAGCTTGAGGCCGGGACACACTACGAGGCGGCTGTATTTGACGACCCGACACCCGTCGAGCACCACCGCGTTGTCCTTTGGCTCGAAGGCGGCAACGGCGGATTTGATCCAGTGCACGCCCTTGGGGATAAGGCTTCCCATAGTCTTGGCGGTGTCGTCGGCCTCGAAGATGCCGCCGCCCACCATCGTCCAGCCGGGCTGGTAATAGTGAATATCGGCCGGGTCGATCACCGCGATGTCGAGGTCACTCTTGCGGGCCTTGAGCGAGGATGCGGTTGCGATGCCCGCCGCGCCGCCGCCGACGATCACCACGTCATAGGTGGCATCGGCAGCCGTGTCGGTCGGCGTCTTGCCGCCATTGGCGATGCGCCGGGCGACTCCGTTCATGTCATAGCCCGCGGCCTTGGTCGCCGCGAGGATCTCGGGCAGCGGGCGGCGGGTGGCTTCGGACAACGACCAGAGGGTGGCCGAGCGGGTGCCGGTGCGGCAGAAGGCCAGCGTCGGCCCGGGCAGCTCCGCAAGTGCCTTTCCGAAGGCCTCGGCGGTCTCATCGGTGACCATGCCCGGCGTCACGGGAAGGAATCGAAACTCCAGCCCCGCCGCCTTGGCCGCGGCTTCGATTTCTTCATGGCTCGGCTGGTCTGCACCTTCGGCATCCGGCCGATTGCAGATGATCGAGCGGAAGCCCTTCGCAGCGAGAGCCTTTGCATCGTCGGGGCTGATCTGCGGGGACACCGAGAAGGTGTCGGTGATCTTCTTGAGGTCCATGCGGTGCCTCCCATTGGCAATGGACGCCGAGAGAAGGCCGAAAGGGCTCCTCGCAACGGGGGTTGGAAGGGGTGCGCCGCAGGGCGGGCCTGCGGCGCAAAGTCAGGTCAAAGGCCGTTCAGCGGCACCTTGAGCATCGGTTTGCCGTCCTTGTCGGTCGGGATCTCGCCCGCGCGCATGTTGACCTGCAAAGAGGGAATGATGAGCTTGGGCATATCGAGCTGGGCATCCCGCTCGGTGCGGAACTTGATGAAGTCTTCCTTCGTCTTGTTTCCGCCGACATGGATGTTGTGCTCGCGTTCCTCGCCCACCGTGGTCTCCCACTTGATGTCGCGACCGTTGGGGCCGTAGTCATGGCACATGAAGAGACGCATTTCGTCGGGCAGGGCGAGCACCTTCATGATGCTGTCGTACAGCACGCCAGCATCGCCGCCGGGGAAGTCTGCACGCGCCGAGCCACCGTCCGGCATGAAGAGCGTATCGCCGACGAAGGCCGCGTCACCGATCACATGCACCATGCAGGCCGGGGTGTGTCCGGGAGTGTAGAGGGCCACGGCATCCATTTCGCCGATCTTGTAGGTATCTCCATCAGAAAAGAGCGCGTCGAACTGCGAGCCGTCACGCTGAAACTCGGTGCCCTCGTTGAAGACCTTGCCGAAGGTGTCCTGCACCGTCTTGATGTGCTCTCCGATCCCGATCTTGCCGCCCAGCTTCTGCTGGATGTAGGGCGCAGCCGAGAGGTGGTCGGCGTGAACGTGCGTTTCGATCAGCCAGTCTACCGTAAGGTCGTTCTTCTGGACGTAGGCGATGATCTCGTCAGCATTGTCATAGGTGATACGCCCGGCAGCGTAGTCGATGTCCATCACGCTATCGACGATGGCGCAATGATTGCTCGACGGGTCCTTGACCACGTAGGAGATGGTGTTGGTGGCCGGGTCGAAGAAGGCTTCGACCTCGGGTTTGACGGTGGTGTCGATTGGATAGTCGCTCATGTGAACCTCCATTTCGGGCGGGCGGGCGCTCAGGCCCTTGCCGCCTCGGGTTTCTTTCGCGCGGTGAGTTTTTGCAGCTGTTTGGCGAGCAGGATGCCTGCCACCAGGGCAACGACGAAGATAATGACCTCGGTGCGGCCGGTGCCCAGCGCGGGCAGCGCACCGCCGGGGCAGAAGCCCGCGATGCCCCAGCCGATGCCGAAGACCAGGCTGCCGCCGATGAGGCGCGCGTCGATCTGGCGCGTGCCGGGGAGGCTGAAACCCTTGCCCCAGAGCGGGGAGGGTTGGCGGAAGACGATCCGGTAGCCGATGAAGGCCACGGTCACGGCACCGCCCATCACGAAGATCAGGCTCGGATCCCACGTGCCGGCAACGTCGAAAAAGTTGATCACCTTGGCCGGGTTGGCCATGCCGGAGATCGAGATGCCGAGGCCGAAAATCAGGCCGATGAGGTAGATGGCAATGTGCTTCTTCATCTGTTCAGCCTCCGATCACGTGGCGGATGACGTAAACGGTCGCCGCCGTGCCCGCCATGAAGGAGAGGGTGGCCACGATCGAGCGCGGCGAGAGCCGAGCCATGCCGCAGACGCCATGGCCCGAGGTGCACCCCGCGCCGTAGGTGACGCCAAGGCCCACGATCAGCCCGCCCAGCGCCAGCATCGGCGTGGAGACGGGCACCTGGATGTCGGGCCAGTTGCCGGTGAAAGCCAGGTAGAGCGCGGGGCCCGAGACCATGCCTGCGAGCAGCGCGGCGCGCCATGAGAACTCTGAGGAGCTGTCGGGCTGGATGAAGCCCGCGAGCAGGCCGGTGGCCCCGAAGATGCGGCCAAGGGTGGCCATGAGCATCACGGCGGCCAGCCCGATCAGCAGCCCTCCGCCCAGCGATGCATAGGGTGTGAACTCTGTTTCCATTGGTTCGACGTCTCCGATTCTGGGCGCTGCACATTCGCAGGGCAGGCGCCGTCCTGTTCGTTGATGTCTATATATTCAAATTATTGCATTTGACAAGGGGCGCCTAGAGCCCTGCGAGAAATGCGCCGATCCGCTCGCGGTCTATCGGCTTGCCCAGAAGTTCGAGGCCGAGCGTGGCGCAGGCCTCCCGCAACTGCCGGGAGCGGTCAGCCGAGATGACCTTGGCCGGAAGCCGCCCGAAGCGCCCCGAGAGCAGGCCATACAATTCGGTGCCCGTCATGCCGCGCCCGAGCTGCTCATCGAGAAGCAGCGCATCGGGCTTGAGCTGCACCTCGGCGAGCAACTCCAGCGCCTCTTCGGCGTTATGCGCGTGCAGCACGTGGGCCCCCCAGCCCTCGATCATCATGCCGATCGCACGCGCCAGGGCCGCATCGTTTTCCACCAACAGCACCAGCGGGGCCTTCTCTCTCAGGTCCGGCTCGGCCTGCACCTGGCGTGACAGGGGCGTGCTCGCGCGTTTTGCAAGGGGCACGTTCAGCGCAAAGCAACTGCCCTGCCCCGGCGCAGACCAGAGCGAAAGCGGATGCCCCAGCCCCTTGCAAGCCCGCTCTACAATGGCCAGGCCCAGCCCGAGCCCGTCGCCTCCGCCATCCCCCAGCCGCCGGAACTCCTGAAACACCAGGGACTGGTCTTTCTCGGGGATACCGCGGCCCGTGTCCCACACCTCAATCCGCGCGGAGCCGCCATTTCTGCGCACCCCGAGCACCACCTTGCCCCGGTCGGTGTAGTTGACAGCGTTCGTGAGCAAGTTCTGCAAGATACGGCGCAGGAAGGCCGGGTCCGACCTCACGGTCTGCTCGCTGTCGACAATACGCAGGCGCAACCCCTTGGCCCGGGCCAGCGGCTCTATCTGGTGGCGCAGCGGCTCGAAGATGGCCCGCAATGGAACTGGTTGCACCTCGAAACTGGCGCGACCGAGGTCGAGCTTCGAGATATCCAGCAGGGCGGTGATGATCTCTTCCACATTGCCCAGCGCCTGGGCAGTTTTGTCGGCGAGCTCAGCCGGACGCCCCTCGCCCGCCGCCTCCGCCAAAGATGACAGGAAGAGCTTGGCGGCGGAGAGCGGCTGCATCAGGTCATGACTGGCGGCTGCGACGAAACGAGATTTGGACGTATTCGCCCGTTCGGCCTCCTTCAGCGCGTCTTCCAGCTCAAGGGTGCGCTCTTCCACTCGCTGCTCAAGCAGTTCGTTGATGTCCTTCAGGTCCTTCGCCGCCTGCCGTTCGGCGGTGACATCTGTGAAGGACACAACGAAGCCGCGGTCCGGCATCTCCTGGGCGAACCCCTGAAGCATCCGGGCGCTGGACGTTTTCAGTTCGAAGCTCAGCGGCGCGCGCCTGTTCCGGCGCGCGGCCCACTCAATGAGGTTGTCGAGTGTCAGCCCGTCGGAAAACTGGGCCTGCGTGCCAAGCTGGCTACTGATCTCCACGAAGCCTGCACCGAGCAGTTCTTCGGGAAGGTCGACATCAAAAAGCTCCCCCAGCCGATCATTCCAGCCCACGAGGCGAGCTTGTGCATCGAAAATGGCAACACCTTGGGTGAGGTGATCGAGCGTAGCCTGCAACATCTGCGCGTGGCCGTGTTGCAGGCGCTCGCGTTCTCGGCGCTCGGCCCGGAAAATCGCCGTGACATCCGTTTGCAGGATCACCGTGCCGCCCGATGCGGTCCGGTGCTCGGACACCTGAAGCCAACGGTCCCGCGCCAGCGCCACGTTGAACACCGAATGCGGGTCGCGGTGGCGGCGCATCCGTTTTGCGCACCAGTCATCTGCACTCTCGGACGCAGGTAGGGCAAAATCCCTGCTCTCGGCGACGAGCCGCACGTAGTCGGCAAAACTCAGGCCCTCCACGAGCCTTGGCTTGACGTCAGAAAGCGCCTTGCAGAAACGGCTGTTGGCAAGAACCAGCTTTTCAGAGGCGTCGAACAGGGCAAACCCCTCGGCCACCGTCTCGATCGCATCCGCAAGGTTGGAGCGTGCAGCTTCGGCAGAGCTGTTGGCGCTGGCGAGGCTGGCATTGGACGCCTGCAACAGGTCCAGCGCCCGCTCGAGCTGCATGGTGCGCTCGCGGACCTGCGCCTCCAGCAGGGCCGCCCGCTCGAACTGGGCGTAGGCGAGACCGCTCTCCTCGTTCTTCTGCTCGACCCGGCGCATGAGGGAATCGACGATTTGCAGCAGCTTCTCGTTCTGACGCTCGAGGCTGTCTTCGGGATTGACCAACATGCCCTAGGTCACCTCTTCGGGCGAATAGAAGGCAACCCCTGTCATTGTCTGGTTCACGTGCAGTGGCCCGAATTGCTCACCGTAGGTAGAGAAGCCTGCAACCCTGTGACGCGACAGCGTATCGGACACACCGCGCGCAACCTGCGCCTGTTCTGCCTCGATGCGCCGAAGCAAGCAGTCACAGCCCAGAATCGAAAGCGGGGTCTCCTCTGTGGCCAAGGCCGTCAGCTCGGCCTCCAGGTGACTGACGATATCCTGCTTCTCCGCGACGGTCAGAACCATCCCCTCGTCGATCGCGGAAAAGAACTGTAGCTCGCCAGCCTCCGTCACGCGCTGAATGGCACGCACATGATGCTCCCCACCGATGCGCACCACCACCGGGTGGGCCGCGAAAGTGAAGGTATCAAGCTGCTCGGGATCCTTGCCGACGATGCGCGCATATTCTCGCGCGGCAGGTTCGGCGTTTATGGATTTGACGATCCGGGCGTTCGGGTCTGCCTCGGTTACCACCATCCGGTTTTCAGTCGGCAGAAGATGATCGATCGAGAAGACACGAATCGGGAGCGCGGTGCGCACAAGCGCCAGAACGGCAGCATCCTGGGCGACGACACCATTCAATGCGACACGGGTGTTGGCAAAATCCACCCCGTCGCCCGCTGAGCCGCCAAACATTGGAATGCCACCCAGCGCGGGCGATAGTGCGGCGGCGAGGATATCTTCCTTCAGAGACAACCCGTCGACGAGAAGGAAAGCGAAGGCGTTGGGACGATCAGGCGCACTTTCGGCCAGGGCAAGCCGCTCACGCACCAGCCTGTCCGCGAAGGCCTGCGAGTCGTGACGGCTCAACTCTTCGATCATCACTGCGGCGGTTGAGAATGTGCCGGTCGGAAACCCTACGGCGACGACCCGCCCTTCCACGTATCCCGCCCGGCCTATCTCGCCAGCCGTAGTGCAGGCCATGACTTGCGCCCCTCCGAACCGCCCATGGGCCGCCGAAACAATTTCATGAAAGTCACCCGCAGGGCTCACGAACAGGCAGACGAGTGCGAATGGGCCAGGGCCAAGCTCTTCGGCCAGCACCGACACGGGATCAGGATCAGTCGCAAAAGCTTCGGAAACCTGCGGCCCGAGGTGCAGCAGGGCATGGCGCCTTTGGGCGTCACTGGTCCGGTTCACAATGGCTCCTCCCGCGTGTCGGCATGGCTCAAAGCTCCACGCCGACGGCGAATCAATTTAGGAGGAGACCGGCGCGCTTGGCAATACGGCCGAGAATCTGGCCTGCCCGGCCACGAGCACGGCCTGTGTCCGGCTCTGGACCCCAAGTTTGCGCATGATGGCGGTGACATGGGCCTTCACCGTCGTCTCGGCAATGTCGAGATCATAGGCGATCTGCTTGTTCAGCTTGCCCTGGCAGATAAGCTGAAGGATGCGGGACTGCTGCGCCGTCAGCGTCGAGAGCCGCTCCACAGCATCGCCTGCATCTCCCTCTTCACCCTCGGCCTCGACGAAATCGGCGGGCAGGTAGGTTTCTCCGCGCGCAACCGCCGCCAGGGCCTCTCGGAAAGTGCTGCGTGGGCTGTGCTTGGGCACAAAGCCCGAAGCGCCTGCTTTGAGGGCCGCCGAAATCACCTGATTCTCGGCCATCGAGGAGGCCACGATGACCGGCACGCCACGGGCCGCCGCCTTGAGGCGGATCAACCCATCGAGCCCCGAGACGTCGGGCAGGTTGAGATCAAGCACAACGAGATCTGGCAGGCTTTCGCCCAGCATCGACAGGGCAACCTCCAGCCTGTCGCTGGTGCGCACCTCGCGGAAGGCGGCAACGCTCGTAAGTGTCAGCACGAGCGCGTCGCAAAAGAGCGGGTGGTCATCCACCACCAGGGCCCATCCGGTGAACGCGTCGGCAGGGGTATCGCGATCCATTTTTTCCATGACACGAGACTAGCCAAGCCTGGCGCGGCAGTCACTTGCCAATTGGTCGGGGGCGGGTGACACTCCCCCCCGAAAACGCACCGTGAAACCCGGACCAAGCCTTTGGTCGAATAGGCGCGGCGGCGCGCCCTTCCTAGGGTCTTCATCAATCGAGGGAGGTGATTCATGGAACTCAGCGACAGCCGCGTGATCAAGGCCGATCCGCAAACTGTGTGGAAAGGGCTTCTCGATCCCGACGTCCTCAAGGCCTGCGTGCCGGGTTGCACCGAGATGTCGGGCTCTCCCGAAGAGGGCTTCGAAGCCACCGTGGTCCAGAAGGTCGGGCCGGTTAAGGCCACCTTCAAGGGCGCCGTTACGCTTTCGGAGATGAACGAGCCGCACAGCCTGACGATCTCGGGCGAGGGCAAAGGTGGCGCGGCAGGCTTTGCCAAGGGCGGCGCCGATGTGGAACTCAAGGAAGTGCCCGAAGGCACCGAGCTGACCTATAAGGTCGAGGCGAAGGTGGGGGGCAAGCTGGCCCAACTCGGCAGCCGCATCATCGACGGCTTCGCCAAGAAGATGGCCGACCAGTTCTTCCAGAACTTCCAGACGGCCATCGAGGGCCCGCCCGAGGGCGAGGAAGATCCGGCGGAAGATGCGCCGA
Source organism: Vannielia litorea (assembly GCF_018424695.1). Taxonomy (GTDB): domain Bacteria; phylum Pseudomonadota; class Alphaproteobacteria; order Rhodobacterales; family Rhodobacteraceae; genus Vannielia; species Vannielia litorea_A. The sequence goes on along the minus strand of NZ_QTNQ01000018.1, from coordinate 42,849 downwards.
CAGAAAAGAAAGGGTGGCTCAAGCGCCTGACCGGCAGCTGACCCTCCCCGACCCAAGCGAAAACAAGCCAGGAATTACCAATAAGGGAGGATTGCAATGGCAACGGTAACAATGACGGTCAACGGGAAATCCCGGACCGGCGAAGCGGAGGGGCGGACCCTCCTCGTTTCGTTTTTGCGAGAAGAGCTGAACCTCACCGGCACCCACGTGGGCTGCGACACCAGCCAGTGCGGCGCCTGCGTGGTGCATGTAAACGGCGAGGCGGTGAAGGCCTGCACCATGTTTGCCCAGGAGGCCGATGGCGCCGAGGTGAGCACCATCGAGGGCCAAGCCAATGCAGACGGCTCGCTCAACACCATCCAACAGGCATTTCAGGACCATCACGGGCTTCAGTGCGGCTTCTGCACGCCCGGCATGGTGATGTCTGCAGCCGCGTTGCTGAAGGACAACCCCAAACCCAGCGAGCAGGAAATCCGCAACTACCTGCAGGGCAACATCTGCCGCTGCACCGGCTACCACAACATCGTCAAAGCGATCATGGCAGCCAGCGGGCAGGACGTGAGCGCGGTTGCCGCTGAGTGAGGTAGCGAGGGCGGATGAGACTTCTCGGGCTGGCTTTGATCGTCTGTCTAGCAATCGCGATCCAGATGGGTTGGAGCGCGGTGACCGATTGGATCGAACCCGCGCCACAGCATTTGCAAGCTGTGAAATTGCCGGGCCTGCTCTTGTCGCTCGTGTTCGTACTTAGCGCGGCACGTTGGATTAGGGCCCGAGACAAAGAGTGAAATATCGGACTTCAGTCCGGCACCCCAAGGGAGGAAAAAGAACATGCCCAAAGACGGTGGCATTGGCGCCAGCACCAAGCGGCGCGAAGACGTGCGGTTCTTGACCGGCAAAGGCAAGTATACCGACGACATCAATATTCATGGCCAGGCCTACGTGTATTTCCTGCGCTCCGACGTGGCACATGGCACGCTCAACAGCGTGGATACCTCGGCCGCCGAGGGGATGCCGGGCGTTGTCCGCATCTTCACCGGCAAGGACTTCGAAGGCATTGGCGGCCTTCCCTGCGGCTGGCAGGTGACAGACCGCCACGGCGAGCCGATGCAGGAGCCGGCGCATCCGGTGCTGGCCCAAGGCAAGGTGCGCCACGTGGGCGACCCGATTGCCGCCGTCGTGGCCGAAAGCCTCGAAGAGGCCCGCGACGCCGCAGAGGCAATCGACGTGGATATCACCGACCTTCCGGCGGTGATCGACATGAAGGCCGCGGTTCAGGATGGCGCGCCCAAGGTGCATGACGACCTGACAAGCAACCTCTGCTACGACTGGGGCTTTGTCGAAGACAACCGGCAGGCGGTGGATGACGCGATCAAATCCGCACACCACGTCACCACGCTGGAGCTGAAGAACAACCGCCTCGTCGCCAACCCGATGGAGCCCCGCGTGGCCGTTGGTGACTTCAACGACGCGACGGGCGATCACACGCTCTACACCACCTCTCAGAACCCGCATGTCATTCGCCTTCTAATGGGCGCTTTCGTGCTGGGCATTCCCGAGCACAAGCTGCGGGTTGTGGCGCCCGACGTGGGCGGCGGCTTCGGCACCAAGATCTTCCACTACGCCGAAGAGGCCTTCTGCACCTTCGCCGCCAAGGAAGTGAAGCGCCCGGTCAAATGGACCTGCTCACGCTCCGAGGCCTTCATCACCGACGCTCATGGCCGCGACCACGTGACCAAGATCGAACTGGCGCTGGATGCCGAGGGCAACTTTACCGCCCTGCGCACCGAGACCTACGCGAACATGGGGGCCTATCTCTCCACCTTCGCGCCTTCGGTGCCAACGTGGCTGCACGGCACGCTGATGGCGGGCAACTACAAGACGCCGCTGATCTACGTGAACGTGAAGGCCGTCTTCACCAACACGGTGCCGGTGGATGCCTATCGCGGCGCAGGCCGCCCCGAGGCGACCTTCCAGCTGGAGCGGGTGATCGACAAGGCCGCCCGCGAGATCGGGATGGACCCGATCGAGCTGCGCCGGAAGAACTTCATCACCGAATTCCCCTATGCCACGCCGGTGGCCGTGGAGTACGACACCGGCAACTACAACGCCACGATGGACAAGCTCATCGAGGTGGCCGACTTCGCCGGCTTCGAGGCGCGGGCCGAAGAGAGCAAGGCCCGCGGCAAGCTGCGCGGGCTGGGTGTGAACTGCTACATCGAGGCCTGCGGCATCGCGCCCTCCAACCTCGTTGGCCAGCTCGGCGCCCGTGCGGGCCTCTATGAGAGCGCGACAGTGCGGGTGAACGCCACCGGCTCGATCTCGGTAATGACCGGCTCGCACAGCCACGGCCAGGGCCACGAAACCGCCTTCCCGCAGGTGGTGGCCGACATGATCGGCATCGACGCCTCCCAGGTGGAGATCGTTCACGGCGACACTGCCAACACCCCGATGGGCATGGGCACCTATGGCTCCCGCTCGCTTGCGGTGGGTGGCTCGGCCATGGTGCGCGCAACCGAGAAGATCATCGCCAAGGCGAAGAAGATCGCGGCGCACCTGATGGAAGCCTCCGAGGGCGACATCGAGCTGAAGGACGGGGCCTTCACCGTTGCGGGCACCGACAAGTCGGTGGCCTGGGGCGATGTGACCCTCGCGGCCTATGTGCCCCACAACTACCCGCTCGAAGACATCGAGCCGGGGCTGGAAGAAACCGCCTTCTACGATCCGGCCAACTTCACCTACCCTTCCGGCGCCTACAGCTGCGAGGTCGAGGTGGACCCGGACACCGGCAAGGTGGAGGTTCTGGCCTTCGCGGCGGCGGATGACTTCGGCAACGTTGTCAACCCGATGATCGTGGAGGGCCAGGTGCACGGCGGGATTGCCCAAGGCATCGGCCAGGCGCTGCTTGAAAACTGCGCCTACGACGATGACGGCCAGCTGCTCTCGGGCTCTTACATGGATTATGCCATGCCCCGCGCAGCCGACCTGCCAAACTTCATCGTGGATCACTCCTGCCAGACCCCCTGCACTCACAACCCGCTTGGGGTGAAGGGCTGCGGCGAGGCCGGGGCCATCGGCTCCCCGCCGGCCCTGGTCAACGCTGTGTGCGATGCATTGCAGCGCGCCGGAAAGGATGTGAAACATATCGACATGCCGCTCTCGCCCGCCCGGGTCTGGGCAGCGATGAACGGTTGAGGAGACACGAACATGTATGACTTCGACTTCGAAAAGCCCTCCACCATCGACGAGGCCGTTGCGGCCCTGTCGAGTGAAGGGGCGCAGGCACTGGGGGGCGGGCAAACCCTGATCCCCACGCTCAAGCAGCGCCTCAACATGCCCGAAAAGCTGGTGTCTCTCACCGGTATCGCCGAGATGAAAGGCGTGTCGTCGGATGGCGGCACGATGAAGATTGGCGGCGGTACCACTCACGGGACCGTCGCCAAGGAAGCCAAGGGCAGCTTTGCGGGCCTTGCCAAACTGGCCTCGCTCATCGGCGACCCTGCCGTGCGCAACCGCGGCACCATCGGCGGCAGCCTCGCCAACAACGACCCGGCAGCCTGCTACCCTTCGGCCTGCATGGCCACCGGGGCGACCATCCGCACCAACAGCCGCGAGATTGCGGCGGATGACTTCTTCGACGGGCTGTTCACCACGGCGCTCGAAGAGGGTGAGATCATCGTCGGCGTCGACTTCCCGGTTCCCGAGGCCTCAGACTACCAGAAGTTCGAACAACCGGCCTCGCGCTTCCCCCTCGTGGGCGTCTTCGTGGCCAAACACGGCGACCGGGTTGGCGTGGCCGTGACGGGTGCTGGCGAAGACGGTGTGTTTCGCTGGACAGAGGCCGAAGAGGCGCTTGCGGGCAACTTCTCTGCCGATGCTGTCTCTGGTCTCTCGCACTCCGCCGACGGGCTCATCAGCGACCTGCACGGAACGGCCGAGTATCGGGCTCACCTGATTGGCGTGCTCACCAAGCGGGCCGTCGCTGCGGCAAGCTGAGCCGAATCGACAAGAACGGCAAGCGCCCCGCCCCTTCGGCGGGGCGCTTTGCTTTTGGACCTCAAGAAAAATTTGATCAAGGCGGCGCAATATCTCATGGCCCGCAAAGGGCCTCTGTGCAACGATCTGCTCCGATCTCATGTTTTCATGTTTCTGGGAGGATCAAATGAAAACTCGCCGCAATTTTCTCAATATCGCAGGGGCCGCCGCGCTCGTCTCGGTGGGTTTCACCGCCCAGGCACAGGCGCAGGAAACGCTGAACCTGCACCAGATGCTTCCGCCGCAGGCCTCCGTCCCTTCGCAGATCCTTGAGCCCTGGATGGCCAAGGTTGCAGAAGAATCTAATGGCACGCTGACCATCAAGCACTTCCCCTCCATGCAGCTCGGCGGCACCCCGCCCGAACTGATGGACCAGGCCAAGGATGGCGTGGCAGACATCGTCTGGACGGTGATCGGCTACACCCCGGGCCGCTATCCGCGATCCGAGGTATTCGAGCTGCCCTTCATGGCGACCACCGCAGAAGCAACCTCGATGGCCTTCTGGGACATGTTCGAAGAGCACATGAAGGACACCGAGTTCAAGGACCTGCACATCATCGGCACGTGGGTGCACGGCCCGGGCTTGATCCACACCAAAGACCCGGTGGAGGCCCCTGAAGACCTGCAGGGCATGAAGATTCGCGGCGGCTCCCGACTAGTGACCAACCTCGTCGAAAAGCTTGGCGCGACTGCCGTGGGTATGCCGGTTCCGGCCGTATCCGAAGCGCTCTCCAAGGGCGTGATCGACGGAACCACGATCCCTTGGGAAGTCACAACTGCCGTCAAGTCCTCTGAGCTTGTGACGAACCACACCGAGTTCACCGGCAATGCGCTCTACGTGCTCGGCTTTGTGCTGGCGATGAACAAGGAAAAGTACGAAAGCCTTCCGGATGAAGCCAAGGCCGCGCTCGATGCCAACTCCGGCGCCGAGTTCTCGGCTTGGGCCGGGAAGATGATGGATGAGCTTGATGCGCCCGGCCTGAAGATTGCGGAGGATCTAGTCACCCGGAATCGAAGTTCGGTTCATTGTCTTGAGGCAGAAGCGTTTGACGGAGGTTAGGATTTCGTCGGCTGATTTGACCCATCTGTAGGGTTTTGGATTATCGTTATGCGCATCGATGAAGGCCATGATGTCAGCCTCCAATTCAGCGACGGATCTGTGCACACCACGCTGGATTTGCTTTCGAGTGAGTTCCGCAAACCAGCGTTCGATCTGGTTCAGCCAACTGGCTGATGTCGGCGTGAAGTGCACCTGCCAATGCGGCCTGCGGGCCAACCATGCTTTCACCTTCGGCGTCTTGTGCGTGGCATAGTTGTCCATCACCAGATGCACGTCCGGCCCTTCGGGCAGGTTGCGGTCCAACTCCTTGAGGAAGTCCAGGAACTCTGTCGCGCGGTGCCGCTTGTAACACTTGCCCACGACAGCCCCGGTCGCGATGTCCAGCGCGGCAAAGAGTGATGTTGTCCCATTGCGCAGGTAGGTATGGGTGCGACGCTCTGCGACACCGGGTGCCATTGGCAAAACGGGCTGCTCGCGATCCAGCGCCTGGATTTGGGACTTTTCGTCCAAGCACAATACGATAGCCCGGTTGGGTGGCGACATATACAGTCCCACCACGTCTTGCACCTTGTCCACGAATAGCGGGTCGGTGGATAGCTTGAACGTCTCCGAGCGATGTGGCTGCAAACCAAACGCGTTCCAAATGCGACGGATGGTCGTATGCGAGTATCCCGTCTCGGCCGCCATTGACCGAATTGACCAATGGGTTGCGTCCTTCGGTGTCGTTTCCAGCGTCTGCTTGATGATCTCGGCAACCTGCGCGTCGGAAATTGTGCGCGGACGGCCCGCACGATATTCGTCCGACAAGCCTTCTATGCGATGTTCGGCAAATCGCCTACGCCATTTCCCGACTGTATGCTTGGCATGACCAAGTTCCGCCGCGACCTCTTTGCTGGTCAACCCATCTGCGCATCGCAGCACAATCCGGCACCGATCCGAAAGCGACCGCTCCGCCTTGTGCCTGCGCAACTGCGCTTCCAGAAAACTCCGCTCCTCATCGCTGAGGTCTATCGCAACTGATGCCCGTCCACGCATGCTCGCCCCCTGATTTGTCTCAAATCAATGATGGCAAATTCAGTTCCGGGTGACTAGGCAACAATATCATCACGATCGACGCCGAAGGCACCGAAGAGTGGAAAGAGCTCGCGGAACCTGTCTACGCCGAGTGGATCGCCGACATGGAGAGCAAGGGGATCGATGGGCAGGCGCTCATTGACGAGGCCCGCGCCAAGATCGACGAATACTCCCAGTAACCCAAGATCGTCTCACCGGAAACGCCCCGCCATGCGCGGGGCGTTTTTGTTTGCAGCTTCCCGAGTATTATCGATAATTCTGCTGGATCGATAATGCGATATAGGGCAGGATCGGCAATATAATGCAAAGCCGTCACACCAAAGGGAGGAATGTGAGGATGGATCGCAGAAAGATTTTGGGGGCCGTGGGGGGCGTTACGCTGGCTGCCTTGAGTGCCACGAGTGCATTTGCGCAGGAGGTGACGCTTCGGATGCACCAGTTCCTGCCACCGCAGGCCAACGTACCCAAGCTGGTGCTCGACAAATGGGCTGCCGACGTAATGGAACAGTCCGATGGCCGGATCAAGGTGGAGCACTACCCTTCGATGCAACTCGGCGGCAAGCCTCCCGAGCTGATGGACCAGGCGATTGACGGCTCAGCGGATATCGTCTGGACAGTCGTCGGCTACACCCCCGGGCGCTACCCGCGCACCGAGGTCTTTGAACTGCCCTTCATGGTGACCACGGCCAAGGCCGCCAGCCGCGCCTATTGGGAAATGTTCGAAGAGCACATGAAGGACACCGAGTTTCAGGATCTCCACATCCTGGGGACCTGGGTGCACGGACCTGGCATGTTCCACACGAAAGATCCCATAGAAGTGCCGTCGGACCTGGAAGGCATGAAAATCCGGGGCGGCTCGCGCACGGTGAACATCCTGCTTGAGAAGCTTGGCGCCACGCCAGTTGGGTTGCCTGTTCCGGCGGTGTCCGAAGCGCTTTCTAAAGGCGTCATTGACGGAACCACCATTCCTTGGGAGGTGACCGCCTCGCTCAAGGTCGCCGAGCTGGTGGAGAACCATACCGAGTTCAAGGACGTTTCTCTTTACACGCTCACCTTCGTTCTCGCGATGAACAAGGAGAAGTACGAGAGCCTCCCCGAAGACCTGCAGCAGGTAATCGACGACAACTCCGGCCTCGAGTTCTCGATGTTTGCCGGTGACACCATGGAAGCCTCCGACGCCCCGTCGCGTCAGATCGCCGTCGACCTCGGCAACAACATCATCACCCTCGACGAGGACGCGACCGCCGAATGGCGCGAGCTTGCCGAGCCAATCTACGAAGAGTGGGTGGCTGACATGAACGCCAAGGGTATCGACGGCCAGGCGCTGATCGACGAGGCACGCGCCAAGATAGCCGAATACACAGAGTGAACTCAGAGCATTCCGAGATCGGGGGCCGCGGCAGATGCGTCGCGGCCCCCTTTTTTGTCTGGCGCCCGGGTCAGTCTCCGAGGGTCTCCAACGTGCCGGCCTCCACCGCTACGACAAGCTCCTCATCGCTAAGCAGGCCGTCTCCATCTGTATCGAGGGCTGAAAATTGTTCCTCTGTGAACGCGTCATAAACAGCGGCCATCTCGTCGAAAGAGGCCATACTGTCGCCATCCGTGTCGATCATTTCGACCTCGGCGAGGGCGGGAAAGGCCGCGAACGCGGCGAGAAGAGCGCCGAAAGCAACTCGTCTCATGGGTATCTCCATTTGTGAAAAACGGTCCAAGTGACCGTCAGAGCGGCACTCTGGCAGAAGTTTCGAAAAGCGCCAGAGGGTAGCCTGTGCAATTTCCTGTGACGGTGGCCCAAGGGCGAAGCCTTGCGAACAAAGCGCCAAGCACGGAGGCATCAGCAGCGATAGCGACGCGGTCGAGCCACCTGACGAACACCAAAAAACAGAGCCGGTCGTCTCTGTGGTAGGGCTGAAATTCTGGGAAAGTTGGTTGCGGGGGTAGGATTTGAACCTACGACCTTCAGGTTATGAGCCTGACGAGCTACCGGGCTGCTCCACCCCGCGACACTTTGGTGCGCGACTGCTACGTTCGAACTTTCGCGCTGGTCATCGTTTCGAGAGATACGGAGGACGGTTTCTTACTAGGTTTGGCGGCGACCTACTCTCCCACGTCTTAAGACGCAGTACCATCGGCGCTACGGCACTTAACGGCCAGGTTCGGGATGGAGCTGGGTGTTTTGCTCGCGCTATGACCACCAAACCGAGAAAGAAACCATCATCCAAGTCAAGCACTGTGTGTGTAGTACGGCTTTCAATCAGTAGCAGGCCTTGCTGTTACTGGATCAAATCAAGCCTATCGGGCAATTAGTACCGGTCAACTGAACGCATTGCTGCGCTTACATCTCTGGCCTATCGACGTGGTGGTCTACCACGGCCCTCAGGGATACCTTGTTTTGAGGGGGGCTTCCCGCTTAGATGCCTTCAGCGGTTATCCTTTCCGATCATAGCTACCCAGCACTGCCGTTGGCACGACAACTGGTCCACCAGTGGATCGTTCACCCCGGTCCTCTCGTACTAGGGGCAACTCCTCTCAAGTATCCTACACCCACGGCAGATAGGGACCGAACTGTCTCACGACGTTCTAAACCCAGCTCACGTACCTCTTTAAACGGCGAACAGCCGTACCCTTGGGACATGCTCCAGCCCCAGGATGAGATGAGCCGACATCGAGGTGCCAAACGGTGCCGTCGATATGGACTCTTGGGCACCATCAGCCTGTTATCCCCGGCGTACCTTTTATCCGTTGAGCGATGGCCCTTCCACTCGGGACCACCGGATCACTATGGCCGTCTTTCGACTCTGCTCGACCTGTCAGTCTCGCAGTCAGGCTGGCTTATGCCATTGCACTCAACGAGCGATTTCCGACCGCTCTGAGCCAACCTTCGCGCGCCTCCGTTACTCTTTGGGAGGCGACCGCCCCAGTCAAACTACCCGCCACACAGGGTCCCGGATCCGGATAACGGACCGCGGTTAGACATCAAGCAGAGCAAGGGCGGTATCTCAAGGATGGCTCCATGGGAACTGGCGTTCCCACTTCAAAGCCTACCGCCTATCCTGCACATGCTGTGCCTGATGCCAGTGTGAAGCTGTAGTAAAGGTGCACGGGGTCTTTCCGTCTAACCGCGGGAAGCCTGCATCTTGACAGGCAATTCAATTTCGCTGAGTCGATGTTGGAGACAGCGGGGAAGTCGTTACGCCATTCGTGCAGGTCGGAACTTACCCGACAAGGAATTTCGCTACCTTAGGACCGTTATAGTTACGGCCGCCGTTTACCTGGGCTTCAATTCGGAGCTCTCACTCCTCCTTTTAACCTTCAGGCACCGGGCAGGCGTCAGACCCTATACGTCGTCTTGCGACTTCGCAGAGCCCTGTGTTTTTAGTAAACAGTCGCCACCCCCTGGTTTGTGCCCCCGGATCCAAGTTGCCTTGAACCCGGGCCTCCTTCTCGCGAACTTACGGAGGTATTTTGCCGAGTTCCTTCAACATCGTTCTCTCAAGCGCCTTGGTATTCTCTACCAGTCCACCTGTGTCGGTTTAGGGTACGGTCTGATGGAAGGCTATTTCCAGGAACTTCTAAGCTGCCCATTCAATCCGATAAGGATGAACAACCTTCGAAATCCGTCACATCTTCCTGGCCCACGAATATTAACGTGGTTCCCATCGGCTACGCATTTCTGCCTCGCCTTAGGGGCCGGCTTACCCTGCTCAGATTAGCTTTAAGCAGGAACCCTTGGACTTTCGGCGACAGGGTCTCTCACCCTGTTTGTCGCTACTCATGTCATCATTCTCGCTAGTGATCTCTCCACCGGATCCCTCACAGGCCGGCTTCACAGAAAACTCCTTGCCTTCGATACACCCCGGAGGATGTATGAAAGGCGTGGAGTTATGTCACACTACGCTCCGCTACCATGCGCTATGCGCATCCTAAGCTTCGGCTCATGGCTTGAGCCCCGTTACATCTTCGCCGCAGGACAACTTATCTAGACCAGTGAGCTGTTACGCTATCTTTAAAGGATGGCTGCTTCTAAGCCAACCTCCTGGTTGTTTTGGTCGTCCCACCTGCTTTCCCACTTAGCCATGAATTGGGGGCCTTAGCTGTAGGTCAGGGTTGTTTCCCTCTCCACGACGGACGTTAGCACCCGCCGTGTGTCTGCCATCTAGTACTTCCGGGTATTCGGAGTTTG